>PLCO01000033.1 GCA_003134815.1 Acidobacteriaceae bacterium
AACAAGGCCACCGACCAGTGGAATGAGTATCAAGCGCAAAAAATTCGCGACTATGCAACTCAATTGGAATCCGATCTGCTGAGCGTTGTCGCGCTTGACAACAAAGATGCCACCGCCAAATTGGTCAAGGGCTATGCCGACCACGAGAAGAAGTGGGCAGATGAGTTGAAGCAGGATCAGGCGACTGCCTTGGCGCTGCAAACCAGCGTGGACCAGGGAGAAGCAAAGGCAGACCGTTTCGATCTGGGCGAGGTGTTGCTGGAGATCGGGCTGGTGATCGTGTCGATCACGCTGCTGACGCGGAGCCGCGTCTACTGGCACATAGGTCTTGCAGTTTCGGCGCTGGGCGTGGCGGCGTCAGCCTCGGCTTTCTTTCTGAAGTAGCGTTGGGGTGGCCCGTGACGGTTGAGGCGGGCGCTACTTATGCGCCGCAGACTTCATCGAGCCGTTGAAAGAGTCAGGCATCTCTTGAAGCGCTTCGCTCGTTTTAGCAAACAAGCTGTACCACGCGAATGTGGAGGCGAGCTCCTGCTTCATTAGTGATTGGTATGTGTAGTGCCCTTTGAGGGCAAAGACTATGCCGGCGGCGACCTCTCCAAGCACAAATTCTGCTGGGTGGGATGGTCTTGACCCGATGCAATATGAGACGCCAATCCAGCTGGCCCCGAGAACAGCGGCAAGGGCGGTACTCTGAAACGAGAGGATGTAATGCCAAGCACCTCTATTATGGTCGCGAAAGGAGGATGGAAATTCATCGGAATAGAACGTGGTTTCCCAAATTAGAAAGGCCTTTTCGCGATCGCAGTTCTCAATTCCGTTTTCGGGTGCGATGACGTTCTGAATATGCTTGAGTGCTGGCCTGGATTTGCGTGCAAATCCGCCGGTCATTTCAAAAAGCAGTCGATAGAACTGGTGAATGCCGAAGCCGAGCACGGGCACGGCAACTGCGGCAAGGAATCCACTGACGTCCGTCTTTACCAGTCCCGGGTTTGTGCAGATTATAGCGATCGCAAGAACCGCTCCAGGGGCTGAGAACCAAATGAGATTTTCCACCGCCTTCTCCTCGATTCCATCCTCCGGTCATCTTATCGAACAAGATCCTTACTACGAATCGCTTGGGTCCCTGGTCCCGGCAGGTTCGGCCCTGAGAAAGCGGAATGCATCACGAGAATCGATGATCCAATGCGTTCCTTGGAATTGCCTCGGGAACACATGGTATTCTCCACTTTAACGGAGAAACCATGCAAACGCGCGCCAGCCGGGAGTTACCGCAAGCGCCAGCCACGAAGCGCTGGTCGCGGTCGCGCCCGCAGCGCATGTGCCCTCGGAAACACCTGCGCGTGCTGCCGATCCGCACTCGACCTAGCCTCTTCGGCGGCGATTAGCAACACTCCGCCGAAGACCCTCGTTTGCGTTGGACCCCAAGCGGGTTCGCAGAAATGAGCGATCCCATTCCCGGGATCCGTGGCTGTGTCGCATCGGAAGCGGAAAATGCGGAGCAGAAAAACAATCCAGTCTTTCGCGCGCAACCGAGTTTGGCGCCCGGCCACGACAACGGAATCTGTCGAGGAGAAAATTCAATGAGTCAACATGCGATGAACAAGCAAGAGATGCATGCGAAGTTTGGACCGAAGCTGGTTGGTCCGCTGCCGGGACCGAAGAGCAGGGCTGCCGTGGAAGCCGATCATCGGCTTATTTCGCCAAGCTATACGCGGTCATATCCGATGGTGGCCAAGCGCGGGCGTGGAGTTCGCCTGGAGGACCCGGATGGGAACGAATTTCTCGACTTCGCGTCGGGAATTGCTGTGGTTTCAACGGGGCACTGTCATCCGGAGGTAGTGGCGGCGATCCAGAAGCAGGCGGCAGAGCTGATCCACATTTCGGGCACCGATTTCTATGATGAGCACCTGACGGATCTTGCGGAGCGGTTGTCGGCCGTAGCGCCGATGCCGGGGCCGCACCGGTTTTTCTACGGCAACTCCGGGGCCGAGGCGATTGAGTGCGCACTGAAGGTGGCGCGCTATCACACGGGACGCCAGCAGATCATCTCGTTCTTCGGCGCATTCCACGGACGCACGATGGGCGCGTTGTCTTTGACCGGCTCAAAGCCGCAGCAGAAGCGCCGGTTCTCGCCGCTGATGCCTGGCGTGACGCATGTGCGCTATCCGTACGTTTATCGCGGCTGCACCGGCGGGATAGAAGAGCAGGAGGCGTTCAGCCTGGGCTGCGCACGGTACATCGAGGAGAAGCTGTTCAAGACGATACTGCCGGCCGAAGAAGTGGCCGCGATATTCGTTGAGCCGATTCAGGGCGAAGGCGGTTTTGTGCCTGCGCCGGCGAATTTTCTGCGCGAGCTGCGCGCAATTTGCAATCGGCATGGGATTCTGCTGGTTGCGGACGAGGTGCAGTGCGGATGCGGACGCACGGGGAAGTGGTGGGCGATTGAGGAGTCGGGCGTGGAGCCGGACATTGTCTGCATCGCAAAAGGAATCGCGAGCGGGATGCCGCTGGGCATCTGCATGACGAAGGCCGAGATCATGGATTGGGCGCCGGGGTCACACGCGTCTACATTCGGCGGGAATCCGGTGTCAATTGCGGCGGCGCTGGCGACGATGAACATTATCGAGCGCGAGGGACTTGCGAACGCCGCGAGCGTAGGAGAGTTCATGCTGGAGCGCTTGCGTGGCTGGACGAAGAGCCATCCGCTGGTGGGCGATGTGCGCGGGCGAGGACTGATGATCGGCATCGAGATCGTGAAGGACAAGGCGACGCGAGAACCGGCGGTAGAGCTGCGCAATCGCATTGAGACGCAGGCATTCGAGCGCGGTTTGGTGATGCTGGGCTGCGGCGAGACTTCGCTGCGGCTCTCGCCCCCGCTGATCGTGAGCAAAGAAGAAGCGACCGTCGCGCTCGACATTCTGGAAGATGCGCTGACGTTTGTGGAGAAGGAAGTCGAGCAGGGCATGGCGACGGCTGCGACGGCGTAGCGGCGGCGGACTGTTCGGCAAGCTTGTGCGAATTGCCGGCCGCGAAGCAATGTTATTGCGGAGCGATTTTGCGCGGAGCGATTTGATGTTTCCGGCATTGGGGCCGACAATTGTTGCCGGTGGGGATGCAGATGGAGCGAACGGCACGCGTGCGAGCAGGAATATTTGACCGAGTGCTGGCGGGCCTGGATTGGGTTGCCGAGCGCCGAGGCCGGAGCGCAGCCGCACCTGCACATTTGCTTACCGGCATCGAAGGTGAGGACGCGGCCTGTTCGCACTTACTGCGCAACGGTTACATTGTGGTGGCGCGCCGCTGGTCGGGCGGGAATTTGCGCGGCGATCTGGATTTGATCGCATGGCAGGGATCTCTGCTGTGTTTCATCGAAGTGAAGACACGGACCGCACACGATATGTCTCCTGCCGAGGCTGCGATTGACACTCAGAAGCGCATAACGCTGCGAAGGCTGGCTCGCCAATATGTGCGCCAGCTACCGGGCGAAACCATTCCGCAAGCGCGCTTCGACGTCATCAGTGTTTACCTTTTGCCGGGAGAGGCGCCGGAATTTTTCCATTTTGAGAACGCATTTGAATGGGGCGAACGGCGGCCTGAAGCGCGTTGAGGTTGACGACGACTCAAAGCAGGGACCCAGTCCAATCAACTCTTTGAGTTGAGTCTGCCGCGACCGGCTTTCCCTTTTCATGAATCAGGGGAGAACCCTGAGCGACAACAGCGCAGCATTTTGAAGCGGTCGAGTCAGCCCGATGATGGCAAATCCAGCGGCGCGCGTGGCGGAGCAGGGCGCGAATTCCCCTTTGAAATATATTCGCGGGCGATGCTATGGTTCCACGGATTTCGTGTACGGGTTTACGGATAAATCGAACAATAAATCGGTTTTCCGTTTCGAGCTAAGTTGTCGCGATTCAGGCAATTAGCCGCTAAATCGGTTTTATTTCAGTGGCGAAGGAAATATGACGCCGATAAAGTGATCGATAAATCGCTTTTTTTGCGGGGGTAATCAACTTTTCGATTGACAAAGAATCTTTTGGGTGGCTATAGTTCGTGACGCGTGGAAGAAGCCGTGTGTTTCAACGGCAAAATTCTGTTGCGCTTGGCTCGAGGGTGCTGCGAGAGCCGAGAACTTTAGGAGGAGACAAGTGATGAATCGAATCGGTCTTACAAGCGTGAGGCTAAGGTGGACGGCGGTTCTGCCGCTTCTGGTTTTGGCGCTAATGGTTGTCGGCGTGCCGTCAACTGTTAGAGCGCAGGTCACCGCGACGCTTACCGGAACAGTAGAAGACCAGTCAGGCGGCGTGATTCCTGGAGCCCAGGTAACGCTGACCAACGAAGCAACGAAATTCGCCACAGTGGAGACGAGCAATGGAGTTGGTCTCTACGCGTTTCCATCTCTGACGCCCGGCACCTACGACATCAGGGCGTCTGCAAAAGGATTTAAAGCCACGGAAATAACCGACATCGTATTAAATGCCGGCGATGTGAAGACGGTTCCCGCCCTCGATCTGACCGTCGGCGCGGAATCACAAACAGTTACGATTTCCGCAACGTCGGAGATGATTCCCGTCGAGAACGGCGCGCACGTCGACGTGCTGAGCGCCGCGGATATTGACAATCTCGCGCTCACAGGTCGCGACACTACCGAGCTGCTGAAGGTACTGCCCGGCACGGTTACGACCTCCGGGAGCCTTACGCAGACCTCCCCAACGTTCAGCGACTTGAACATCACGGTCGATGAAGCGGGAGAAGGAAACGGCTTTTACACCAACGGCTCGATTTACCGTGGCGGCACGTCGATCCTGGTGGACGGCGCGGAAACGATCGATATTGGCAACATGGCATCGTCGCTTGTGATCATCTCGCCGGAAATGACATCGCAAGTCAGCATGGAGTCCTCAAACATGAGCGCCGACCAGCCGTTTGGCCCGTTGGTGATCAGCACGATCAGCAAGTCAGGCAGCGCGAGCTATCACGGCGAAGGCTACTTCAACGCCCGCAACAACGTGCTCAACGCCAACGGCTGGCAGCAAAAGAACGTGGGGACTGCGCTGGGACCGCAGAGCTACTACTATCCCGGTGGCGGTATTGGCGGACCGGTTCCAGGGACGCACAAGCATCTCCTGTTCTGGGGCGGCTACGAAAAGTGGCTACAGAACCAGGGCAATGCCAACATTTTGACGTCCTTCATCCCCACGCCGGAGATGATGGCCGGCAACTTCTCGACCAACAACGCCGATAACCAGGCGGTATGCCCGAATGGCTTTTTCCAGGGCGCGACTCCCGGAGGCTATGCCGGCAGTCAGTGGTGCAGTGACTTGGGCGGAGCGGTACTTGCGAACACGGTCAACGGTACATACACTGCGGCGCTACCAACCCCGGCCGCGACCGGAACATTCACTTCCGGAAGCAACACCTACACCACGGATGCGGGGCAGAGTTTCCCCGCCGGCACCTTGATCGATCCGGGCGCGGCGGTCCTGGCCAAGATCTGGCCCAAGGCGAACCACGCTCCGAGCGCTAGTGTTTGCAACGGTTGCAACTACTACCAGCCGATCGTGAATATTGACAACGGATGGATCTACCGCGTGCGCATGGATTACCTGCTGGGCGACAACACGAAGATTTACGGCAGCTACGAGCAGGCATTCAGCTCAGGGTTCGCGCAAGGCAATGGCGCGCACCTCTACTGGACACCGGGCAACGCCATCCCGTTCCCCGGCGGCGGCGAAGTGGAGAACAACTACGGCAAGGTCATGGCCGGCCACATCGTGCATACTTTCAGCGCCACAACGACTAACGACTTCCTGGCGGCATGGGCGTTCGGCAGCTATCCGTTCACAACCCCGAACCCGTCGGCGGCGTTCAGGACAACACTGGGCTACACCTACGGCAAGGTATTTTCTACGTCGGCTTCCAACATTCCCTCGTACAACAGCAATGGAAACATTCCGGATTTCTCGCAGGCTTCGATCTTCGAGAACCCCGTGGGGCATTACGAGGTGAAGAAGGAAGCCCCGCAATTTGGCGATACGCTCACCAAGGTCTGGGGAGCGCACACCATCAAGATCGGCGGATTCACGCAGACCACGGACAACGTCCAGAGCTCATTTAACTACCAAGAGACCGGTCTCATGAGCTTCAGCGCCGGCCAACACCCCGACCTGATTGGCACTACCACTACGGGCACACCGATCACCAGCTCAACGTCGATCGGCGCGTCGTTCAATGGAGTCGCGAACTTCGTCAACGGCCTTCTGAGCGGCTACAGCGAGAACGCCGGTGCACCTATCGGCGATGTGGCACAACAGTCGACGGCGGGTTTTATTGACGATACGTGGAAGACGACGCGTCGCCTGACGCTGGAACTTGGCATCCGCATGGAGCATGTGGGCCACTGGTATGACCGCGACCACATCGGACTCGCGGTATTCTATCCGGGCCGCGTATTGACCGATTACTTTGACGGCAAGTACGCTCCCGGATACTACTGGCACGCGATCGATGCCGGCGTTCCATTGAGCGGGCAACCCAATCGCTTTGTGTATCCCGACGCCCGGTTCGGCTTGTCCTACGATGTATTCGGCACGGGCAACACAGTGGTTCGCGGCGGGTGGGGCGTGTATCGTTACGTCACCCAGGTGAACACCGTTGCCAACGGGCAGGCGCAGGGAACCGCGGCAGGTGTGTTGGGGTATGGCCAGCCTGGCTCTACCGAGCTGCAGATGCGGAATATCGGAAACCAGGCCTTTGTGGCTTGCCCATCCGTACTTCACCCTCCGCCATGCGGCGTGCAAGGCGGCCAACTCGGCTTGGACGCGAGCAACTACGGCCAGCCGATGACCCAGGCGTACAACCTGACCATCGACCAAAGGTTGCCCTGGAACTCGCAGCTCGAGGTTGCCTACGTCGGCAGCTCAACCAGCCAGCTTGTGACTGGCGGCCAGGATATCTCGGGCAGCAGCTACACCGAGTATACCAACAGGAACAAGATGCCGATCGGGGCCTTGTTCCTGCCCGATCCGAAGACTGGCGTAGTCTCCACCAACCCGCAGAACGTTACGGAGAATCCGAACGTCGGAGCACTTACCGAGACGCCGACGGGCAACACCCTTGCGGATTACCGTCCGTTAGGATTGGCGTATGGCACCAACGGAACATTCCAGTTGGAAAACGACGCATACTCGAATTACAACGGCCTTCAGGTTGCATGGGTCAAGACCACCGGACACCTGACGTTCAACCTGAACGGCAGCTGGTCAAAGGCGCTGGGAACGACCCTGCAGCAAGATCCGTTTAGGCAAGCCGGCAACTATGCACCGACGGCACAGGACCGGCCTCTGGTCTTCAACACGTCCTACACCTACAACAGCGGCACGCTCCATACCGGGAGCAGTCTGGTGAATGCGTTGGGCGGCGGCTGGACAATCAGCGGCATCTCGACGTGGCAAAAGGGCGGCTACATTCCTGCCAGCACGGTGAACTTCGGCTTCGGCGCGCAGTACACCGGTCTGCCGGCGGACACCACAGGCGCGTCCTGCACCAAGGGCGGCACCGTTCCTTACAATGTGAACAACTGCAGCTTTACGTCGGACACGGGAATTTCAACGGCTATCGGGGATCCGACGTACTTCGGTACGGACGCGAGTATCCCGATCCGGCCCGTGCTTACCTGCAACCCAACCAGTGGTCTTAAGGGACCGACCCAGGTCCTGAATGGCGCCTGCTTCGCAGCTCCGGCGTTAAATGGCGGCGGAACGGCCGTCAGCAAGAATGGCGGTTTCGCGTATCCCTATATGAGTGCTACGCCGTATTTCGACAACGACCTGGCGCTCTACCGGACGTTCCATGTTTACGAAAAACAGCAGGTCCAGCTCCGGGTCACCGCATCCGACTGGCTGAACCATTCCTTGATGACGTTCAACAGTGGCACCCCCACAACGGTGAACTACAACATGGACTACGCCACCAAGACCATCACGCCGCACTTCAACCAAGCCAACACCGGCGCGAACGCGTTTGGTGTGATGACTGTCAAGTCGGCATTACCTTACGCCAGGGTCATCGAACTGGACGTGAAGTACTCCTTCTAACCACAACTCTGCAGTTCAGCGGGAGGCGGGCTTATCAGCCGCCTCCCGTTTTTTTTGCGGCCAATGGTCAATGGCGTGGGATCGCCGGACGGCGCACGAGGCCGTGCGCGTTCACACGCCGGCGGCGGCCCGATGTGTCCCCGCCGCAGTATTCGCCAGCTCACTGTGACAAAATGATAAAGTCCGCGCCATGCTGGAGGACATTTCAGGATGTCGCGCCGGCGCGCCAGGTTGGTCATGATCAAGGTTGCCGTTTCAGGTGTTCTTGTCGCGCTTTGTTGTGCTGCTGCCGTTCAGGGGACGCCACAGGGCGCGCAATCAAGCGGCTCAACGCTGCAGAGCCTTTACGACACCGCTCAGCGATCCCAGAAAACTGGTGACCTGAGTGAGGCTGCGGGAAAGTACCGCGCATTTCTTGCCAAAGCGGTTGATGAGCTGGCGAACAGCCATACACAAATTGGCGACTATGCACGGGCTTCCGCTCTATTCGACGAGGCTTTGGCACTGGATTCCGACTCGCCGCAGCTGCAACGAGATTATGCGGCTGAGGCGTTGGAGGCCGGGGATCTGAAGCGCGCCGAAACGCTGGCTCGAGGGCTTTTGAATGACTCCTCGAGTGATTCGACAGGATTGGGGGAGGCCCACCAGATTCTTGGGCGCACGCTGCACAGGATGAACCGCGATCAGGAGGCGAGGAAGGAGCTTGAAATGGCGGCCTCGCTCGATCCCAGCGTTGCAAACGAATACGACCTCGCGGTTGTATGTCTGGACCTTGACGACGAGAATTGCGCTGCGCAGATCTTCAGCGGGCTGGAAGCTTCACTCGGGGACAGCGCCGCACTCCATATGCAGTTTGGCTTAGCTTATGGGAATTCGGACTTTACGCCGCACGCGGTGACGGAGTTCAAGAAGGTAATTGCGGAAGATCCGCACTATCCTGGAGCGCACTACTCCGTGGCTGCGGCTCTGCTGGCGGCAGGCGAAGACGAGAAGACGCTGCAAGAGGCGGAGACGGAGCTTAAGCAGGAACTAGCCATCTCTCCGAATGATTTTCTGACCTATGCGGCGCTGGGCAAGATTGAAGCAAGTTATCACAGATATCCAGAAGCCGAGCGGTACCTGAAGCAAGCCGTCGTGCTGAATGCGAAGAATCCCGATGCCTTTCTTTATCTCGGACAGATGTACTTCGATACGAACCGGCTGACGGAGGCGGAAGCCGATCTTCACCAGGCCATCAAACTGACGACGGATATTTCGCGGAACCACTATCAAATTCAGAAGGCGCATTTTCTTCTTGGCAGAATTCTGATGCAGCAGCATCACGAAGAGGAAGCGCACGCAGAGATGCAGATCGCGCACGCATTCGCGGACAAAGCGCTGTCGAAGGACAAGACCAAACTTGCCGGACTGCTCGACAATAAGCCTACGAGCGGTGAGAGCGCGGACTCCGGCCTGGACGCCGCAGCCATGGCTCCGGCCGCTCCTCACGCCGCCGATCCTTTGGCGGCCAGCAAGCAAAAGACATTCGAAAAGCAGCTTACGCCGGCTATCGCGGACAGCTACAACAATCTCGGCGCGATCATGGCCACGCAGACGAATTACGCGGAGGCATTGAAATACTTCAAGCGGGCGGGGGAGTGGAGCCCATCTCTTGAAGGGCTGGACTACAATATGGGTCGAGCCGCGTTCATGGCGGCAGACTTCTCAGAAGCTGTCCCGCCGATTTCCCGCTATGTTCGGTCGCATCCGGGCGATTCGGGCCTCCGCGGTCCGCTGGCCATGAGCCAATTCATGACGCACAATTACCAAGGTTGCATCGAAGCTCTAAGAGGAGCCGGCGAAGGGACGAAGTCTATTCCGCAAATGCAATTCATCTACGCCGAGTCGCTGGTGAAGACCGGACAAGTCTCGCTGGGCAAAGCGCGCCTCGAGGGACTGGAAGCAGCGCATCCGGAGATTGCCGAGGTGCATCGCGGGCTGGGAGAAGTGTGGGTGCTTGAAGGCGACTGCCAAAAGGCCATCGACGAGTTGGACAAGTCCAACCAGCTCAATGGAGCCGATCCGGAAACGCACTACGTTCTTGGCAAGGCCGAGTTGCAGTGCGGAAGCACATCGGTTGCGATTGTGGATCTGGAAAAAGCTGTGCGCCTGATGCCGGATGATGCAAGCTACCATCAGGAACTGGCCAGCGCATATGAGCGCGCGTTCAGGATGGCCGATGCGGAAAAGGAGCGCCGCATTGTTGAGCAGCTCAAGGCTTCACAGACGCCGGCCGTGAAAGCGGGAACGCCAACAGAGGACAAGAGCCCAAGTCGATAAGCGCTCGATGTGAGATCAGTGAACTGGTCCGGCGGGAGGTGTCTTCAGCTTGGGGCGGATCTCATCGGCGGGAACGATTCCGCGGCCCTCGAGCACTGCGTAAAACTGGTCCGCAGGCAGGCTGCCGATGCGGTCGACGGCTCCGGAAGGCCAGTGGATTTCGACGCTATCAACCTTCGTGGCCGAGCCGAGACCAAAGTGCAGGCGGAGATCGTTCTGCGAAAGATAGCTTCCTCCGCTGTGAACCTCGTCAGTTTGCGTCATTCCTCCGGCGACAACTTTGACACGAGCATTTAGGGCGAGGCGATTCGACTTGGTTCCGGCGAGCTCGAAGCTGACCCAATGGCGTCCAGGAACACCATGATTTTTCAATAACATAGGGCTACCGTCGAGATTGTTGATCACAACGTCCATGTTGCCGTCGTTAAAGAGGTCCCCGACAGCGAGTCCACGGGAGACCTGCTTTTCTTCCAGGGCTGGCCCGGCCTGATCGCTGGCATCGCAAAAGTTCCCGTCGCCCTGATTCATGCTGAGAACCTTTGGCTGGCGATAGCCCGGATCGGAGGGAATCAAGTCGGTTTGGGGATAGACATGCCCGTCAACGGCGATCAGATCGAGCCAGCCGTCGTTATCCAGATCGGCGAAAGCGGTGCCCCATTTGACCCAAGGCAAAGCCGCCATGGCGAGGCCGGAAGGAAAGGACACCTCGGAGAAATTCCAGTCTCCGTCGTTGCGATAAAGGTCAGGATTTTCGTTCTCAAAGTTCGCGACATAGAGGGAAGGGCGTCCGGTGTGGTTGTAGTCGCCGACGGCAATGCCCATCGACGCCTGCTCGGAGCCATCATTGCTGAGCGCAGTTCCAGACTCAAACCCGATCTCTTCGAATTTTCCAGTGCCCAGATTGCGGTAGAGAAACTTCGGCGTCGAGTCATTGGTGAGATAAATGTCGGGACGGCCCGTGTTGTTGAAGTCGGCCCAGATGACTCCGAGGCCGTAGTAGCCGTGGGGATCGTCCACTCCGGCCTGCTTGGAAACATCGGTAAAAGTTCCATCCCCGTTGTTATGGAAGAGGGAGTCGCCGGCGCCCTTCAATCCGCGCGGACCGCACTGCACGGCAACGCCGCGGTACATGCAATAGGCCGAGCTACCAAATTGCGGCAGATCGTTGAGATGGAAGTCGACATAATTTGCCACCATGAGGTCGACGTAACCATCGCGGTCGTAGTCTCCAAAGGCCGCGCCGGCAGACCAGCGGCCGTCGGCCACGCCTGCTTTAGCGGTGACGTCGGTGAATGTGCCGTCGCCGTTGTTGTGATAGAGAATGTTTCCGCCGAGACAAGTGATGTACAGATCGGGCCAGCCATCGTTGTCGTAGTCGCCGACCGCGCCGCCCATCGCCAGGCACGGTTTAGTTAATCCTGCTTTCTGGGTTACGTCAGTAAACGTGCCGTCGTGATTGTTGTGATAGAGAACGCCTAAGCTCGTTTGCCCCGCCAGCGCCATATCGACGGTCGGCGCATTAGTGAAATAGATGTCGGGCCAGCCGTCGCGATCGTAGTCGAAGATGACCACGCCCCCGGTCATCGATTCGAAGATAAACTTCTTTTCCTTGGATGAAGTATGGGTAAAGGTGATTCCGGCTTTAGCGGTGATGTCCTCCAATTGCGGTATAGGGCGCTTCGTGCACTTGGTGAACTTGGCTCCAGGTGGAGGCGGCCCCGTCAAAGGATGCCCCATTCCCTGAGGATGAATCTGTCCAATTGCAAGGAACAGCGGAGCCAGTAGCACAATCAGAGTCTTTAACAAGGACTGAACCGTCATTCCTAAATTTTACCCGACAGCATTCGTGCCGGAGTCGCAGTTTCCGAGGCAGTTTCCGCTGGATTCGAACGTGGGAAAAGGGCTGAGATCGCGTGGCTTAGACAGTCAAGTCCGCGGGGGATGCGCTATACTCCAGGGCAGTGCGAAACAGGAGGATCACAATGCGTTTACAGGCGATGGCTCGAGTTCTAGCGGGCGCGGCAATCATGGCCGCGCTGGGAGGGTCAGGCTGGGTGGCGGCGCAGTCCGGGGCGAATACCGTACTGCAACCGGCCGACCTGGAAAAGCTGTTTCCGGCCACGGTGTTTTACAGTGGGCAGAGCGCGCCAACGCAATTGCGCAACTCCGGTGGCGTAAAGTTCGCCGACGGCCATTACGTGCTGGCCAGCCTGGTGGACACAAGCGGGTACTCGACGGGAGTGGCGGCGAAGTACCAGGGGTACCTGATCGCCGAAGTTCCGCTGAAGATTGAAGGGAAGCTTCTGCCTGCGGGCGCGTATGGCTTCGGCTTTCTGGATGGCGATCGGTTTGTGGTGACTGATCTGGGGGGGCATGACGTGCTTACGGCTCACTCGGCGAAGGACGCTGACAAGAGCCGGCCCCGCCCCTTAGAGGTGACTGATGCTCCAGCCGGCGGCTACCGCCTTTATGCCGGGCGGAGCTACGTGCACTTCAGCCGGTAAGGTGAAAGGCTGTGGGCTTGCGACAGCCGAATCCAAGCGACAAACGTCATCTGCGGGCTATCGCGAGCAGAAAGCTGCTCCCGAAAATCATCTGGTATGCGGCCGCTCTGTTGCTTCTAACCGGGGCGGCGCATACTGCCGCGCTTGAGCCCTCCACACCGCTCGCCAATTATGGCAGGCAGGCATGGGCCATGGAGAATGGCCTGCCGCAAAATACTGTCCAGGCACTCGCACAAACCAAGGATGGATTCCTCTGGTTAGGCACGGAGGCCGGCTTAGTGCGCTTTGACGGCGTTGAATTCCAAACATACGATCGCAATTCCACTCCCGCATTGCCGGGCAGCGACATTCGCTGTTTGCTGGCAACCGCGGATGGGGCGCTTTGGATTGGAACGAACGCGGGACTGGCGCGGTGGAAGGACGGAGCCGCGAAGACGTTCACGACGCAGGACGGGCTGCCGGCGGACGGGATCCTGACGCTGGGCGAAAAGGAGGACGGGAAGCTCTGGCTGTGGACCGAAAAAGGCATAGCCCTGCAGGCGGGAGACCGATTCGAGGCGGTGAGAACGGTGGACGCGTTTCCGCACACCACGCTTCCGTCGGCTGGAGAGTATCCAGAAGCGTCAGATGTATTTCTCGCGAAGATGCCAGACGGCGCGTCATTCTTGGGCAGTAGAAGACGTTTAGCTTCATATCGCCTCGGAATTGGTTCTCCGGGAGACTCAATCGACTTGGAAGTGGGCAAGGAGCTCCCGGGCAGCCGCATTCAAGCGGTTTTTGCCGACAGACAGAACGCGCTTTGGATCGGCACAAACGCGGGGCTGGTGAGATGGGCCAAAGGCAACGTGGAGCGCTTTCCGATTACCGATCCTCTTTCGACGGCGTCAATTCTCGCGGTGACGGAAGACCGCGAGGGCAATCTGTGGGTCGGGACAGAAACCGGCGGCCTGGATATTCTGCGCGATCAGCGATTCCGGACGATTGACGCGCGAGACGGGTTGACGTCCGACCGGGTGACGACGATTGTGGAAGACAGCACCGGGACGCTATGGGTGGGGACGCAGGAGGATGGATTGAATGCGCTGCGGCATGACCCAGGCTCGACCGGCTTGCTTGCCGTGCGCAGCCTTACGGTGAGCAACGGCCTTGCGAGCAACGTGATTCTGTCGCTGGCCGCGGCACCCAACGGCGACTTGTGGGTGGGCACGCCGGATGGGATGAATCGGATTCGCGGAAACAAGGTGGACACCTTTACCTCAGCCGATGGGCTACCTGACGATTTTGTGCGCTCATTGTTGATCGACACCGACGGGTCACTTTGGATCGGCACCAGGCGCGGGTTGACGCACTGGGAAGTGGGTAAGATCGGGTTGAGTAAGTCAGGTTCCAGCGTGGGAATGGAAACCTACACGAAGGAGAACGGGTTGGGCAGCGATCTGGTGGGCGCAATGGCTCGCGACAGAAGGGGCGACCTGTGGGTGGCGACGCTGGCCGGGTTGTCGCGGCTGCACGGCAACACGATCTCCAACTTCACGGCTGCGGATGGGCTTTCGAGCAATGTGGTAACGGCACTGCTGCCGCGCGCGGATGGGACACTCTTGATTGGGACGCAGGACCACGGTTGGGGCGTCTGGGATGGAAACAGATTCTCCATGGCGACGCAAAACGGAATGGCGCAGACGTCGATTCACGCCATTTTGGACGATGGGACGAGGCACCTTTGGTTTGCGACGGGCGACGGCATTGCGCGCTGCGATTCGAGTGAGATGGGGGGAACAGGTTCGGCAGAGAGTTGTTCGCACTGGATGGAGTTTGGGACCGCAGACGGGCTGCAGAGCAGGGAGACGGCAACCAACAGCCATCCGTCGGCGTGGCGATCGCGCGACGGGCACTTGTGGTTCGCCACGCCCAAGGGGCTGGTGGAGGTGGACCCGACGCACTTTCCCGTGAACATGCTTCCGCCTCCCGTCGCCCTGGAGAGGCTTCAGGTGGACGATGTAACGCAGCCACTCAGTGGAGCGGACTCTCGGTTGAGAGTTGCGGCGGGTCGAGTTCATTTTGAGTTCGACTATGCCGGGTTGAGCTTTATTGCGCCGCAAAAAGTGCGCTACCGCTACATGCTCGATGGTTTTGACCGCGGCTGGACCGATGCAGGAGCGAGACGCGCCGCCTATTACACGAATATTCCGCCGGGCCGGTACACGTTCCGCGTGCAAGCGGCGAATAACGATGGAATTTGGAGCACGACCGGCGCGGCGCTCAGCTTCGAGTTGCAGCCGCATTTTTATCAGACCCTGTGGTTCTATGCGTTGTTGTTGTTGGCGCTGGCAGGGACGGTCTTGCTGGTGCTCAAGCGGAGATTGTACGTGGCAGAGCGCGAGTTCAAGGTGGTGCTGGGCGAGCGCAGCCGGATCGCACGCGAGATTCACGATACGCTGGCCCAGGGGTATGTGGGCGTTTCGGTCCAACTGGAGGTTCTGGCGGAGCTTTTGCGCCAGCGAAAGCTGGAGGATGCGGCCAAACAGCTCGACCAGTCACGCGACTATGTGCGCCACGGGCTGGCTGACGCGCGGCAGTCAATCTGGGCTTTACGCACACAGGATGCGAGCGAGACGACATTGCCAGTCAAGCTGCGGCGCTTGGCGGAAAGTGCCGGCGGCGATGGGCTGACGGCGCGGTTCAGCCTTTTCGGGGCTTATCGCCCGCTGCCTGCGGAAACCGAGCGCGAAGTAGCACGCATCGCCCAGGAAGCAATCCACAATGTGAAGAAGCACGCCGGGGCCAGTCAACTTTCGGTTCAATTGGAGTACCGATCGGAAGCGGTTACGCTCGAGATCAGTGACGATGGACGGGGAGGCGCAGTGGAGCGGAAGGCGGAGACTTCGCCGGGTCACTTTGGCCTGACTGGGATGCGAGAACGTGCAGCAGCGATCGGCGCGACGCTGGAAGCGAGCAGCGCACCGGGCGAGGGGACTACGATACGGTTGAATGTACCGGCGCGAAGTGAAGCGCGCGAACAGGCGGAGGTGAAGCAGTGACAACGGAATCGATCCGCGTGCTGGTTGTCGAAGACCACAACGTGGTTCGCCAGGGGCTGGTGGCGCTGCTGAATGTGGCGGGCGGCCTTGAGGTGGTCGGCGAGGCTGCGGATGGAGTTGAGGCAATCGCTCAGTTTCGCAAGCACCAGCCGGACATCACGCTGATCGACCTGCGGATGCCAAGGATGAGCGGCGTCGACGTCATCGAGCGCATCCGCATGGAGACGCCCCAGGCCCGGTTCATCGTGCTGACTACCTACGATGGCGATGAAGACATTTACCGCGCGTTAAAGGCCGGCGCACGGGCTTACCTGCTGAAGGGAATGACGAGCGAAGAACTGATCGGCGCGATTCGAGCGGTCCACGCAGGGAAGTCGCATATACCGCCGGCGATTGCCGAGAGGCTCGCCGAGCGCATGGGCTCACAGGATCTGACTCCGCGCGAGTTCGATGTGCTGGAGCAGATCGTATATGGCAAGAGCAATCGGGAGATCGCGGCCGAGCTGGAGGTTTCAGAAGCGACGGTAAAGACACATATCAACAGCCTGCTAAGCAAACTGGGCGTGACCGACCGTACGCAGGCGGCAACAGCCGCGATCCAACGGGGAATTGTTCCGCTCGAGTCGTTGAGAAAGCCGAAGCAATGACGATGAGAACCATGAGAAGCGCGATCGTGTGCGGGGTTTTTCTGCCTGTGCTGGCGCTCGCAGCGCAGGCGCAAAAGAGCGTGTGGCGGCAAGCTACAACGGCGGAGCTGGCATCGGTGCTGCCGTCGCGGGCGCCGGTCGAAAGCGAGCACATCGAGACGGAGATGCGGACGGCATCAGGGATTGTGGATGAGCACGGGCACTTTATCGCAGGCGTGGTGCTGATTACGGCGGGCTATTCCGCAGAGGGCAAGTACTCGCACTACCTGATCGTGCAAGCGCCGGTAGTGATTGGCGGCGTTCGGCTGAAGCCGGGCGAGTATGCGTTTGGATGGAGCAGGGAAGACGGCGGAGATTTGCTGACCGTGCACTTCAACCAGGCGGCGACGGGAGCGCTGGTGGGGACCACGGATGCGCACAGGATCGCCGGGTCCAGCAGGGTGGAGAGTTTGCACATCTGGCCGCCGGGCGACAAGTCGCTGATCCAGATCGGGCGGTTTGGGATTCCTTATAAAGTGGGCGACCGATAGAGGAGGGTTGAGAGGCTCCTCACGGGAGTTTGCGAGCCGTCCAAGAGTTATTGCAAGTGGTTTTTATAAGGAGTTTTTCCCGATCCGGCTCAGCGGCGCACTCCAACTTTTGGTCGATACTTCCCTCGATCCCGCCCCGTATACTTGCTTCCATGTTCGAGTTTCTGCGCAATGCCACTCTCTGCGGATTACTGGCGGGGGGGATTCCCGCGTTGGTTTTCGCGCAAGTTACAAATTCTGCCACTCTTCCCTCGGGGCAACAACCCCAACCAACTTCCGCGCCCGCCCAAACTCCGTCGCCGGGCGGCATCAGCAGCGGCGCTCCGCCACCGGCCCAGTTCGATGAGCAGCACCGGCCGATCACTGCGGGTGACTTTGTGAAAAGCGGGCCGGTGATCTTTGAGGACATATCGGAGAAGGCCGCACTGACTCATTGGACCCACAAGATGGGGACCAAGGAGAAGAAGTACATTATCGAGACCAAAGGCGGGGGCATTGGCCTGATCGACTACGACAACGACGGCTGGCTCGACATTTATGTAGTGAACGGCTCGACCTTCGACGCGCTGGATGGCAAGGAGACGCCGCCCCACGCGGCGCTGTTCCATAACAATCACGACGGAACCTTTACGGATGTGGCAGCCAAGGCCGGCGTGACGAACGACCGATGGGGCATCGGCGTGGCCATCGCGGATTATGACAACGACGGCTGGCCGGATATCTACGTGACCAACTGGGGCAAGAACCGCCTGTATCACAACAACCACGACGGAACGTTTACCGATGTTGCGGAAAAAGCGGGCGTGCAGTTAGGGAATTGGTCGAGTGGCGCCACGTGGGGAGACTATGACGGCGACGGACGCCTGGATTTGTTTGTTCCGGGCTACGTTCATTTCGACCGCGACCATTTGCCCTCAGGCGGTGAGAATGGTGTCCCCGATACCTTCTGTACCTTCCGCGGAGTGGGAGTGATTTGCGGACCAAGAGGGCTCAAGGGTGAGCCAGACCATTTATTCCACAACAACGGCGACGGAACATTTACCGATGTGAGCGAAAAGGCGGGCGTGGCCGACAAAGCCGGCTACTACGGGCTCGCCTCACTGTTCGTGGACCTGAATAATGACGGCAAGGTGGATCTGCTGGTGGCCAACGACTCCACGCCAAACTATCTCTACATCAACAAAGGGGACGGGACGTTTGAGGACGACAGCTACTCGTCGGGTTACGCGCTGGACGAGGCCGGGCGAGAGACTGCGTCGATGGGCATCGCGGCGGGGGATTTTGAAAACAACGGCAACGAGGACATCTTTAACACGACTTTCTCCGACGACTACAAAGTGCTCTACCGCAATGACGGCGACGCGAACATGACGGATGTGAGCTACCAGATGGGCATCGCCGAGATTTCGGTGCCGTTTCTCGGATGGGGCGATGCGTTCCTGGACTATGACAACGACGGGTGGAAGGATTTGATGATGGCCGACGGGCACGTTTATCCGCAGGTGGATCAGCACCCGTGGGGGACGAGTTGGGCGGAGCGGCCGATGCTCTTCCACAACATGGGCGGCAAGAAGTTCGAGGCGGTGCCGGCCGTCGAGGGTTCCGGACTTGCGGACGTTATCGCCGGGCGAGGGATGGCAGAGGGCGATCTCTTTAACGACGGGAAGCTGGATGTTGTGATCAACGTGATGGACGGCCACCCAGTGCTTCTGCGTAATGTATCGCCAGATAAGAATCACTGGTTGGAAATGAAGCTGGTGGGAGGGCCGAAGAGCCCGCGCGACGCGGTGGGGGCCACTGTGTATTTGACGGCCAACAGCATGAGGCAACGCGAAGACGTGCTGAGCGGCGGCAGCTACGCTTCAACCAACGATCCAAGACCGCATTTCGGGCTGGGGCAGGCGACCAAAGTCGACGACATCGAAGTGCACTGGCCGAGCGGCAAGGTGGAGCACTTCACCGTTCCGGGGGTAGATCGCATCGTGACGATCGAAGAGGGGCACGGGGAGGGGTCGGGGAAATAGCAAGAGAGGTTCCCGGTCAAGATGTTTCTGGTAAGGGAACCTCTCTTTTTGAAGCCGCAACTAAAAACAACCTCACGCGGAATCGCTCGATCCGATGGTCTAGAACGAGAGGCGCGCGCTTAATTGAATCTCGCGTCCCGGCGTTGTGACCTCAGTGATACTGCCGAAGTTGGCCGTGTTCACGAAGCGGTTGGGTGTTCCAAGGTTGGTGTGATTGAAAGCGTTGAAGAACTCGGCGCGAGCTTCGAATCTGGTCTTCTCAGCAAGATTGAAACTGCGGTCCAACGCCAGGTCCATTGTTTGCATTCCGGGGCCATACACTGTGTTGCGGCCGACGTTGCCATATGTATAGGCAGGCGGCGCGACGAATGCGTTGGGGTTGAACCATGTGGTCGCGTTCCGGGTGCCCGATGGGAAGATCTTCTGGCCGGTGACATCGGCTCGAATGGGGTTCTCTCCGACCACGGTTCCGGCATTGGCCGTGTCGCCGAAGACGGAGATGGTCATGGGGAAGCCAGTCTGGACCTGATAGACGAGCGAGCCGAGCCAGTTGCGGGTGAGTTCCTGAACCAGGAGGTTGGCGCCGACTGCCGATGACGCGTAAATGGCGCTCACGGAGACGCGCTGACGGACATCGCAGCCTGGGCCCTTCTCTGCATTCAGGTTGTTGTCGTTCTGCGGAATGGCGGCCTCGAACATCGGCGAGCGAAAGTCTGGCGCGTTATCGAGTTCTTTGGCGAAGGTATAGTTGGCCAGAAAACTGAGGCCGTGTGCGTAGCGGTGCCGAACGTTGACGTAGCCCGCGTCATACCAGCTCTGCGCGGAGTTTTCGAGCAGGTTGATGGTACTTAAAGGAGTGAGGTGATCCGTGTTGAACGTGGGGCCCACGGCAACCGTGGACGGGAGAGTGGTGTTGTTTACGAAGCTAACCTTGGGGAACGGCCGCCGCGGCTGTATCAGGCCGGCCCCGGGCAGCGCATTGTTGATGAGATGCGCGCGCTGTAAGTGGAATCCTCCGGCGCCGAGGTAACCGATCTCGACGGTCGTTTCAGATCCCAACTGCTTTTCGAGCGATACGCTCCATTGCTGGATGTACTGCGGCGGCGCGTGCAGTTGGAGGGCAGTGAAGCTGGTTACAGTTGTGCCGATCACAGGCGAAGGGAAGTTGAGCGAGGTGATCGAGGGAATATAGGGATCGCTCTGCGAGGTCTGGGGGAAGACAAGAGGAACGTTGTGGCGCTGGTTGCACCAGGTGTTCATGTCGACCGGAGTGTAGAAGATGCCGTAGGCGATGTGCGCCACAAGGCCCAATCGCGGAATGCTCTGCGCCAGTCCCAGGCGTGGCGCGAACCTCAGGTGGTTGGCATACATCAGGCCGGCCGGATAGCCGTCCTGACCGCCGATGAAGATCTGGGGCACGCCGTTGGTGATTGCGAGGTTGCTGTTGGTGTAGTCGATATCGACGAGCGGGCTCATGAACTCATAGCGGAGGCCGTAGGTCAGCGTGGTCGAATTGGTGAGGCGCCAGGCATCTTCCGCGAAGCCGTCGGCATTCCACTGGCGCAGTTGCATCTTGGGAATGGCGGTGGTCTGCGCCTGGCGGACCGCGGGCAACCCTAGCAGGAAACTGGCGAGGGACGATCCCGTGGCGCCGTCGTTGAGCGCGTATTGGGTGGTATAGCCGTTGGTGTATTGGTAATAGCCGCGCGATTGCACGAAGGCCAACATCGGCCAGATAAATTTCTGATACACGCCGCCGAATTTGGCGCTGTGGCGGCCCACCTGCCAGTTCAGCGAGTCCCGGCCCTCG
The DNA here is from genome assembly GCA_003134815.1 of Acidobacteriaceae bacterium. Lineage (GTDB taxonomy): Bacteria > Acidobacteriota > Terriglobia > Terriglobales > Acidobacteriaceae > Telmatobacter. Next base: position 20,963 of record PLCO01000033.1, read on the forward strand.
GCAAGAGTGTCCCACACTGCCATGGGAGTCGCGAGCCAGTTGTCGCCAAAGGGCGAATATCCCTGCACGTTGAAGTAAGGTGCGCCCCATTGCTGCGGGTAGCCGACCAGGCCCGTGATGCCGAGCTGGGAGACGATGTCGTTCTTGTAGGCGCTTTCCGTCGTATGCGTCATGGCCAGACGGGAAAGAGCCAGTGAGGCCAGGTTGACCATGTGCGGCGAGAAAATGTGGGTCCAGGCCAGGACGCCTTGCTGTGCGAAGTTGTCGTGATTGAAGCCGAAGCCGGGTAGCCCCTGCGGCATAAATCCGTATTCGCTTCCCAGCGAGTAGCGAACGAAGGCAGTATCGCCGTTGGCGAAGCTGTGATCGACGCGCGCCGTACCCTGGTCGTCGGTCATGCGTTCCTTCAGTGTCTCAAGATAATTGTTCGCGTCGTTGCCCGCGCCGACCACGGTGGGCTGGCCCATCATGGTCATGCCCCCCATATTCATCGTGTTGGGCAGCGGAGTGTATTTGTTCAGCATGGTCAACGCAGCGATCGAGCCTGGCTGGGTTAGCCGGCTGGGCGGAATCACGTTCAGCACTCCGTTGTAGGAAAACTGCTGGCGGATGTTCTGCGGATTCGAAGGGCTCGGCGGCAAGCTGGGATTGTAGCTGGGGTTTGCCGTTGTGGTATTCGGGTCGTAGATGTTCACGCCGCTCTGGCTGAAATCGCCGGAGTCTTCGGCGGCGGTCGGCACCGTGTCGACCATGGTGTCATCTTCAACATGGCGCAGAGCTTCATAGTTTATGAAGAAGAAAGTTTTGCCAGTGAGCTTCATGGGGCCGCCGAGCGAAGCGCCGAAGTTGTTCTGTACCAGAAAATTCGAACCGCCCATCTGATTGAATGAGTGAGCGTCCATGTCGCCGTTGCGCAGGTACTCGTAAGCAGCGCCGTGGAAATGGCTCGATCCGGAGCGCGTGACGATGTTGATCTGGCCGCCGCCGGCGCCGCCCATCTCGGCCGAATAGCTTCCGGTCTCGACCTCGAATTCCTGCACCGCATCCGGCGAGGGGCTCAGATTCTGGGTGTTGAAGGTCGGGTCAGTGTTGGTGGCCCCGTCCAGCAGAAAGTAATTCGCGTTGGGGCGGCTTCCGCCGATGCTCACCGCCGAGCGTTGGCCGGGCCGCCAGTAAAGAGCATTCATGTCGCCAGTTGCGGCGCCGTGACTCATGTGAGATCCAGGCACGGTGAGGACCAGGTCAATCAACATACGGCCGTTCAAAGGGAGTGAATCGACCGAGTGCTGATCCACTACTTCGCCCACGCTGGCGTCCTGGGTTTTGAGCAATTCGCCCGAGGCCTGAACTGTAACACTCTGTTTTTCGGAACCAAGGCTCAATTGCCAGTCGAGTGTGGCCTGCTGGCCCACCTCGAGGTTTACCGATTGGGTGGCTTGCTTGAATCCGGGATTGTCAACGGTGAGCGTGTATGCGCCCGGCTCCAGGCCCGCGATCTGATAAAGTCCGGTCTCATTGGACACAGCCTCGCGCGTGGCCCCGGTTCTGCGGCTCAAAACGTGGATCTGCGCTCCTGCAATCGCGCGGTGCTGCGGATCGAGAATCGATCCGCTCACGACGGCGTAATTGCTCTGGGCTTGAACGGCAAATACAGCCGCGAACAGGCAGGCGAAAATCGGGAAAATCTTTCTGGTCATTGGCACTCCTTGGGGGCTCTCCTTAGGGTTGTGGTCATCCGCCGGATGTGTGCGAGTCGTTTCCGGCCGGACATCGATTCATTGCGCGCAAGGCTCTCGCGTCTTGTGCGTGCGCTGTCGTTGTCAAAAGCAGTTTCAAAATGCTGTGGCGCAGGGAAAAGCGGCGGCCGAGCTGTGCTCAGCGCCTAAAAGACCGCTAACTCCAACCAAAATCAGGGGAAGCACTCGATTGGCGTACAGTTCATCATTAATGACAGATCGTCGTTTGTCTTCGTCTTATAGGAGGATTGCCAGGTCATCCTTTTGGTGGAGGGCGGCCCTATTCCGCTCAAGGGCGGATGCGGGGTTCGATGGAAAGCTTATAGAATTGCTAGCGGGATGCTTCCCCAATTTTTCGCTTTTCGAAGTTTGCGCATTCTCAGCATAGTTCTGCTGATGGGCGTGGTTGTCTGCGCTTTGATGGGGTGGCGAACCCCGGCGGCCCATGCGACGGACGATGCAGCTACCCAGCGATCGCAATACTCGCAGAGCATCGCTTCGCATTACAACTTCCGGTTCGGAGCGGATCAGCCCTTTCTTCCTTCCAACGCCACCACCGACACGGGAGAGTTCATCGATCCTCAAAGCTTTCCCACGGCAAAGTACTGCGGCCATTGCCATCAGGCGGCGTATGCCCAATGGCGCCAGTCGGCACATGCGAATTCATTCCGCGCTCCCTGGTACGTGAAGAATGTGAATCTGCTGATTAAGGGAAAAGGGATTGAGTATGCCCGCCATTGCGAAGGGTGCCACAATCCCATCGCGCTGACTTCCGGCGCGATGACGCAGAATTCTCCGGTGAACAGGAAGTTTGACGGGGACGGCATCACTTGCTCGGTTTGCCATTCTATCCAGAAGGTGGATGCGCGCGGGACTGGAAGTTACATAATAGGCGCGCCCGCGGTGCTGGTAGATGCCGACGGAAAGCCGATCTACGGCGAAGTTTCAGACAAGGAGATCCTGGCGCATCTCGATCGTCATTCCCAAGCTGTGATGAAAGATTTCTATCGCAGTAGCGAGTTTTGCGGCGCGTGCCACAAGGCTGCGTTGCCCAAAATGCTGAATGGCTACAAGTGGCAGCGCGCATTCTTTCTTTCCGACGAGTGGCAGCAGGCTTCATTCGCGAAGCAGTCGCCGCTCCCCTTCTATGTAAAACCGCAGGTATCCACGTGCCAAACCTGCCACATGGCAGAGGAAGATATCGAACAGCCAGACTATGGAGCGCAGACGGGCAAGCTGATGTCGCACCGCTGGCTGGGCGCCAATACAGTGCTATCGAAGTATTACGGCTACGATGAGCAACTGCAAAAGACCATCGCCTTTCTGCAGAACGGAGTTCTCAACGTCGATCTCTTCGGAATTGAGCGCAATGGAGGCAAACCGATCGCGCCTCTCGGAGCCGAACCCTTTGACATTGCTGCTGGAGACGTTTTGACAGTTTCGGTGGTGATCCAAAACAAGGGAATCGGCCACACTCTAGTTCCCGAACAGCGCGACTTTTACGAATGCTGGGTTGAGTTCCAGGCCAAGGATGCGGCGGGCAACATTTTGATGGACTCCGGCGCGGTTGGGCCGGACGGTTCGCTCGATCCGACTGCGCACAGCTTCACCAATCGGCTGGTGAATGTCCGCGGCACGCTGAACGATCTGCATCAGGTGTGGGACACGCGGGTGATTGCCTATAACAACACCATTCAGTCGGGCCGCTCGCAGATTGTTCGCTACCAATTCAAGGTCCCGGAAAATGCAACCGGGCCGATTACGATTACGGCCAAGGTCAACTATCGGCGCTTCAACCAGCACTTCATCGATTTCGGCATGGGAAAGCACTACGACATGCCCGAAGTGGAGATGACATCGCGCACGCGGAGTCTGGTGCTTGGCTCCAATCCTGCGACGCCGCCCGATCCTGCGGACAATCCTGCGTGGATGCGATGGAACAACTACGGCATTGGATTGCTGGACGCGCAGCAGTATGCGGAGAGTGCGCGGGCCTTCGAACAGGTGATTCAGTTGCGACCGGATTATGCCGATGCCTACACTAATGTCGCCATCGCGGATTTTTCGTGGCAACGCTATGATGATTCGCGAGCCAATCTGGATAAGGCGCTGAAACTCTCGCCGCACAATGCTCGCGCGCTGTACTATTTGGCGCTTGTAGAGCGCATTCAGGGGCATCCCGATGCCGCGATCGCTGATTTACTCGACGTGATTACGCAGTTCCCGCGCTCGCGTGACGCTCATCGGGAGCTGGGTTTCTCGTTCTATCAGCAGCATAAATATCAAGAGGCTCGAACCGAGTACGAGACCGTGCAGTCGATTGATCCCGATGACCTGTCCGCCCATTACATTCTTTCGATCGTCTATCGCCGACTGGGGATGAAAGAAGACGCTGCGCGCGAAGCCGTAGTCTTTGCCGATCAGAAGGACGATCCGACGGCGAATAGCTATGCGCTCGAGTTCCTCAACAAGCATCCCGAGGTGACATCGGAGAGCGTACCCTGGCATATTCATAGCAATGTGACTTCAGATGGCAATGCTCATGCCGGCGGGACTGGTCAATGAAGTTCCTGCTGTCTTTGGCTGCATTTGTTCTGGCATTTTCTTCCTTTTCGATTGCTTCTTCCCGCAGCCAAAGGGCGCACGGCGCCGTAGTGTTCAACGAGAGCGGATGCCGGCACTGCCACAGCATAGGAAACGTCGGCGGACACAAGGGGCCCGATCTGTCGGGAGTGGGAAGAAGGAAATCGAAGGCCGCAATGCGGCAGCAGATCGTCTATGGCAGCAAGGTCATGCCGGCTTTCGGAGACGATCTTGAGCCGGGCGACCTGAAAGACCTGATTGCTTACCTGAAATCGTGCCGACAGAAACCGGCAAAAACTCAGCCTGTTTCCATCCCAAACTGATATAGCTGGGCGCGAAGGCGCAGCTCCAGCGCCCGGTTTGGCCTTTGGATTCGCTCAAAATGTGAAGCTCCCGGAGAACTCCGGGATCGTCGAATCTGCATCCTGCAGCGATTTAAGTATAGAGTCGGATGAAAATCCAAGGCTCCGAAGCGACCCGTTGCGATAGGACTGCTCTAGCCATTGAGCGGCATCGTGTTTCTCACCGAGGCCGATCAAATGCAGAGCGAACGCGGCTTGGTGATGCTCCTGTGGAAAAAGCGCAAAGGCTGTGGAAAAGGCGTAAGAAACATCACGCAGCAACGAAATCGTATGTTAAAAAGTAGTCCTCAGTCTGCATGACTGAATTTGGCAGCCTGATTCGCGGCGGTCGCGGACGTCATTCTGCCTTGCTGACGCGCCTATTAATATTCAGCCGTAGCATTCAAGGTGATTCCAATGACTGAATCGAGGAGTTCTCTTCCTGCGTTCTGTGCAGAGCAAAGCAGCACTCAGATAGTCGGCGTTACCCCGGAACGAACCAAGCAAGAGATGCCATGGCATGTCCTGCTTGTACGCTCGAATTTTGAAAGACGAGTCGCGCAGCATCTTACGGTGCGCGCTGTGGAACACTATTTGCCGTTCTACCAGGAGCGCGTAAAGTGGTCTGACAGAATCGTCGTTACCGAACGGCCGCTCTTCTCTGGATATGTATTCGTCCGATTCCTGCCTGAATCCAGGATCAAAGTAATCAGCACGCCGGGCGTCGCGCGTTTACTGGGCGACGAGGGTGGAAATCTGGTGAGCAGCGCGGACCTCGACAAGATCCGGGAGGGGCTGGCAAGCGGACTCCTGTTGCGTCCTCACCCCAATGTTTCTGTTGGAGCAAGGGTGCGGATCCGCGCCGGTATCTTCGAAGGCGTCGAGGGAGTAGTGATGGAATTCCGCCAGCAATGCAAGGTGATCATTGCCCTGGCCGCTGTACAGCAGTGCTTTTCGCTTGAGGTTGGGCACGGAGATATCGAAGTCCTGAAGAAGCCTCCCGCCAGGTCCGACCTCTCGTCCAGCGATGCATATCGCTATTGGAACCTGCAGACTGCGAAACCGTAACGCGGCACGACATTTCTTTGGCAAGGTTCACGACGCTAGTTAGTCCGCCATTTGGCTTAACGATTAAAAGAGGCGATTAAACGAGAAAAAGGCCACGTCGCTCCTTTCAAGGTGCAACGTGGCCTTTTTGTCCAGGACAACTATTTATCGGACTTCTTGGCGATGAGCGTCTTTCGCTTTAGTGTTTTCGGGATTCTCGGAGCGGCATTATGTGTTTCAGCAGACCGGCGTGATGAAGAGATTAATCGTGGCTCCCCGCGACTGGTCTGTCGCCGGTGAACTCGGGTACGGTCGCAAACGTATCTTGTCCGATTCCCTCTCGCTGAAAGACCTTGAGCACCGTCAAACCAAGAATCCTGACGTCGAGCCACAGGCTGCGATGATCAACGTACCAGACGTCGAGAATGAGCTTCACTTCCCAAGTGAGCTCGTTTCGGCCGTTGACCTGAGCCCATCCGGTCATTCCGGGCTTTACTTCGTGCCGGCGGCTCCGGCACGAGTGGTCGGGCGGCAGGTATTCATGCAGCAGCGGACGAGGACCCACCAACGCCATGTCGTCACGGAGGACATTCCACAGTTGAGGCAGCTCATCAAGGCTCCAGGCCCGCAAGAATCGGCCGAGTCGAGTGATGCGGAGCGTGTCGTGTAAAAGCGCTCCTCGGGAATCGCAGTCGTCGGTCATCGTCCGAAATTTAAGAATCGTAAATGGCTTTTCTCTGAAGCCAATTCTGGTCTGGCGAAGTAAGACTGGATTTCCCAACCGCAACCAAATCAGGCAGGCAAGCACCAAAAAGAGCGGCGACAAGAGGCAAAGGGCCACAGCAGCGAGACTGCGATCCACGATGTTCTTGAAGATCGAGATCCGAGAGTTACCGGAATACAAGAGGGAAATCGCTCCGTCATGGGGAGACCGTAATTGCGAGCGGTAGTAGACCAGGAGCTCGCGCCACAAATCCTCGCGGTGAAAATTCTTCTCCACCCAGCTTCGCCCCGCCGCACCCATTGTGGAGCGCAATTCTGCATCACCCAGCAGCCGGTCAAGCGCTGAGGCCAGAGCGCCAGCGTCGCCAACGGGAACATGCAAGCCGGTCTCCCCGTCCACGATTGCGTCCACGGCGCCAGTGGCATTCGTGGTCACCACAGGGACCCCAGCGTACTGAGCCTCAAGAAGAACCGTAGGAAGACCCTCGCGATAAGTAGGCAGGGCCATCACATCCATCGCCGGATAGAAGTGCTCTACGTTGTCAACGAATCCGGTATGAATAACGGCAGAGTCGGCCCCGATTCGCGCCCTCAGTTCTTCGGGAACAGGATCACCGGTCTCAAAATCGCCCACGAGCAGCAGCCGCAAATCAGGATACCGGCTCTGCAGCCGCGTGAAAGCCTCGTATAGTTCTCGAATCCCCTTGTCGCGCGTCAAACGCCCGACAAAGCCGATCACTGGAGCCTCGGCCGGAATGCGAAGTTCGCATCGCGCCTGCTTTGCTTCGAATTTGGCTTGCGCCCCGGCTGTATACCGCTCCATTGCGATGCCGTCGGCTGAGCCGTTGCCAATCACCGTGCAGCGAGCCGCGGGCGCTAGCTTTAGCGCGACCGTACGCGCAAGCAAACTTGGGCTCACGCAGCGAACACTCTCGGCCGCGTGACATGCAGTCCACTCCGCGGCCATGAGGATCCAGCGCTTAATCCCGGTCGTCGTCTCCAGCCGTAAGCCATGCAGAAAGTACTGCACATGGGGCACGGCAGCGAGACGCGCGGCAACGGTGCCCAGCAAGCCTGCTTTCGGAGTACTGGCCACAACCACGTCGGGCCGGATACGCCGAAACAGCCGCCACAAGCGCCACAGAGAAACCAAATCGCGCGCAGGAGAGATCTCGCGCTCCATGGGCACGGTCCAGGGCGTAATCCCTTTCCGACGCATCGCTTCAAGGCGCGGTCCAGGGCTGCAAATTGCATCCACGTCAAATCCGTTGGCGGCCAGGAATACGCTCTGCCCCTCAAAGAGATTCACCGCCATGTCGGAGGTGCCCACGTAGGCGATGCGCGGGCCTGGCCTGTTCCGGACGAAGCTGCTCATGCGGGAGCGTTCTCTCTCTCTTTCGTGTACGACAGCGCGCCCACGGATGAATGCAGTTTCCGCTCGACCGGTTCAGAAATCCCGAAAATCTCCTCAACCTTTGAGGCAACTGTCCCGTGGGCCCATTGAAATTCTTTGAATTCTTCAGACGTAGGGGGTCGAAAACGACGCCGCACGAGCCAGTCGGAGCAGTTAAGTGAGAATGCCCCGCGATGCACCACAGACTTGGCAAACACTTTGAGATTGTTAGCTCTGCACTGTAGCGGGAACTTCGCACGGTGCTTCTGGAAAGATTGACGGGCAAAGTGGCTTCCATCCATGAGCTTCTGCAGGGTGACCGCAGAGTATTCGTTATATGCGTAGAGGTTTCGATTAAGAATGGCGTATCCGTGGTTAAGAATGATTCGCATCAAAAAGTCCATATCCTCAACGATCGGGAGCTTCGGATCGAACTTGCAGAGTTTGGCAACTCGCATCCGGATCATTGATGCCGCAAAGGGAAAAGGTGGCGTCCGGAGTCGGGTGATTGGTGGAAGCACCCGCGAGTTATCGTCTCCGACATTTCCCCGGACGCCGGTCAAATCCCCGGCCCCGTCCAGAATTGCCATTCCCGCGCTCACAATTGCGGCTTCTGGCTCGGCCTCAAGGAAATCCTGTTCGGTCTTGCATCGCCATGGATACATCCAATCGTCCGCATCAAGCATGCAGAGGTACTCGCCCTGCGCCCGCTCCAGAGCGAATTGGCGCGCTGCTCCGCGTCCTCGATTTGTGGCGAACCGAAATGCTCGAATTCGCGTGTCGCCCAAGCCAGTCGCAATGGCGGACGAGCCATCAGTCGATCCATCGTCGACGAAAATGCATTCCCAGTCGTCCGAGGTTTGTGCCAGCAGGGACCCCAAAGCCCACGGGAGAGTTGGTGCTGCGTTGTAGCACACCATCATTACCGAGACTGCGGGTCTCACTTTGCCCCCAGTGCTGGCATTCCCTGTGACCCCGGCGCGCTGACAAATCGGCTCCGCCCGTGGGCAATGAACATCGGATTCTCATTCATGGGATTTGTCTGGCCTTCCCTTCGTTAGCCTGCTATTCCGCGCGAAGAATCGGACGGTTGCTCGGGCTGAACTGGGCCGGGCTCAAAGCCAGAGATTCGGAGGGAGGAGCGAACCACACCTTCACGAACTGCGGGCGCGAGAAACTCGTGCGACACGCGGCGATCATGGCCATTACGAGCCACCAGTGCCGCTGGTAGAACACTTCAATTCCCGCCGAGACGCCGAGCATGCCTGCGTGAGCGACGGCAAGGGCAACGATGAGACCTCGTTGAGCTCCTCTGGAGGAGCGGATGATGGGAATCGCTACTTTGAAGTACCACATTGTCAAGCCGATGACCACAATTGCGCCAACAACACCACACTCCGAAAGAAACCAAAGGTAGGTGTTATGAATGATGGATCCGTGTTCAAAGAGGAATGTGCCCAGGCCGGTGCCCAGGATGGGGTGGGAGAGAAAACCGCCAAGGGCAACTCCTCCGGAATCGATCCGCGATTGGATTGTTTCGGGCCTGATCGACATAGCATAGAAATAGTCGAGGCCTTTATATGCCATGTAAACCAGCAACGTCAGACCAGTCCCGGCGATAACGACGGCCAACTTCAGACTATGTAAGGGCCGCACGGTGGCGAGGAAAACGAGGGCCGCCGCTAACCCGATCCACGCGCTGCGAGAAAACGTCAAAACCAGCCCAGCCATAAGCGATGCGCTGATCAAAGGACCTGCAATGCCGCGGAACAACGGCGCTTTGAGCAATGCTGTCACCGCCTGCAGCGCCAATGCCGTCAGCACGAGCCCTCCGAAGGCGTTCGGGTCGATCAGGAACCCGGCTACCCGCTCGCCGGCGTCATAGTTCAGCCGCGGCATTATGCTCTCCAACGGCGGCCAGAAAAATCCGGCGATAGCGAGGATGTTCAGGGCGCAAACTGAGGCGACGAATGTGCGTGCGAGCGAGCGAACGGCTGCGGCCGATGACATTTCGCTTGAAAGCACGCCATAGCTGACCAGCAGCCAGAGAACTCCCAGGAGCTTGTTAACGACGACGTAAGACGTCAGTTCTCCATTCTGTTCAAAACCGACCCACGCAGAGAGGATCATCATGGGCAGGAGAGCGGCATGCCAGATGCTCCATGCGCCTTTTCGGAACTGAAGACGACTCGATTGGAAGAGAAGGTAGGCCAAAAGAAAAAGATCGGACGGCGCGAAATTAAAACCCTCAACGATTTGAAATTGGACCGGCAGGAAAATGACATACAGCGTCAGCAGGAGTGGCACAGCCCCGCGGCGGGGACTGTTCTCAAGGCTTGTGGGAAAGTAATCGCGTGCTTGAGGTCGCATTATTCGTGGACCGGATGCCGAGACAGGAGCGTGCGGGGCGACGGTATTTCGGCCTCATGTCCCCGGCGCATCGGTGTTTGAGGAATTGAAAACGTTGGCAAGTGCCGATGGGCAACTTCGTCTCGGGAGCTTGTCGCCGAACGCTTGCGTAAGATAAGAAGCGAATCGCTAATCATTGGGATTCCGGCGGCAACTAAGATCGGCCTAAGCTCGCGCTCGATTTCCCGCAGGATTGGAACCCTCTTGTAGTAATCGTGCCCGATGAATCCTGTATGACGTACGACGTCAAATCCCAGCCCTCTGTATTTCGAGTTCAAAGCTTTCGAGGGTGCGCCACACATCGCGTAGTAAGTGGGGAACTTCTTCTGGCATCCATTTAAGTCTCGCTTGGGTTGAGCGACTCGAATCAAGATATTGGAGACCCAACCAGGCATGAGGCGGTTAATCATAAGCGGGAGGTTGTTAGATGAAGCAAAAAAGTGTATTGCATATCCATCCGGCTTCAATGAGGCATGGATGTTTCGGTGGACGCGAAGTGGATCTGGCGCATGCTCCAGAAACATATGCGAAAATACGAGGTCAAAGCGTTCCTCGCCTACCCTACTGAGGAAGTAATCTAAGGGTGCAGCGACATCCACTTGAATTTTCTTGTAGTAACCTGGCGCCTTGTCCAGCTCCGTTTCGGAAATGTCAAGAAGTGAATAATCGACTTCACTCTCCTCGATAAACGCGCGGTCGAGCAGCGGGTTTGCTCCGCCGCCGATGTCGGCCACGGTCTTTCGATGCAGGGTCGTTATTTGCTGCTTTAGAAGGGCCGACCCGCTTTCCCAGCCCGGGAAATTCTCGAATACATCCAGACGCGGGCCCTCCTCAGCAGGCATAGGGGTCGAGCCGAGCGAGGCTCGCAAAACGGGTCGCAAGACAAAGAGAGAGCCTACCAGTTGAGTTGCCGCCGCAAGAATGATTGCGAATGCTGCTCCCGTGAGGCCGTGAGCCGGGACCCAGAAGAAGCACGCGGCAGCCGACACCAGCATTACAGCCGTAAACAACGCCGGCTGTGGATTGAAGATTCGCGCCGCGGTCATGGCGTTGGCCAGGATCGCCGTTACGCAATAGATGCCGGCCGCGATCATGAGGAGCGTGAATACACCTGAGTAGCTTTCGTAGTCAGCCCGGTAAAGCAAACGAAGAACCAGCTTGCCGGCCAGAACCGCAACCAGGAGGCCCGCGACGCCCGGAACTGCGGCGGCCCCGCAAAGCCTGAGCAGGAGAGAGCGAAATGCCCGGAGTTCGCCCGATGCGTAGAGCGAGGCGAGCCTTGGCGTTGCGGACTGGCCGACAGCGTTGGTGACGAGGTTTCCGGCAACCATGAGGTAAGCGATGGCTGCGAAGAAACCCAGGGCGCGCGTGCCGGCGTAATGCTCAATGAAGTAACGAGGCACGTTCAAGATGAGAGAACCGAGCGTCGCCGTGATTCCCAAGGGAATTGAGAGTCGCGTGAGGCGCAGCAACGTGTCCCGAGTGAAGCGGGGAACGGATGGGTGATGGCCTGCAGGCAAGGGGCCCGTCGAGCCCGTGCGGGCGAATCTGCGCGCAAGCGAGAAGTCGTATGTGATCAACACCAGGCTCCAGGCCATCGCCAATGCAGCAGCGCCCATGACCAGTGAGCGCGTGAGGGCTATGGTAATGGCGAAGGCCGCGAGCGAGATGAGGCCCTTCAGCATCATCGAGCGTGCGATGAGGTCCATTCGTTCATGCCACTGAACGAGGCCATAGACAGCGTCGCTGATCGATTCAGAGCCCTTGGCAAAACCGACCATGACGATCACGGCTGCGATCCAGAACGGGTAATGAAACCAGGCGGCAAGGCCGACGATGACGGCGAGGGCCAATGCCGTAGAAAGGATTCTGAGGCCCAGATAATCGGCGAAGGCGAACTGATGGGACCTATCTGTCGCCTGAACTGCTCGAAGTTGAAGGCTCGTGAACATGAACACCGGAGCAGTAACGGCGAGCGCAAGCGCGAAACGGCCAACCATTTCGGGGGAGCCCAGCTTTGCTAATACGACGAGCATGCCCCACTGGCATGCGGCATAAAACACGTTTCCGGCGAAGGTCCAGGAGACGTTGAGCCGCAGTGAGCGCTCAGCAGCGAGCGGCGCGCCGCCTCGATCCGGTTGTTCCGGACGAGGTTGCGCGTGGGGTTGCGCAAGCGGCAAGATTCCAGGCAATGACATTGGGAGTTAGTTCGATGCGGCGCAGCTTTGCGGCAGGGGCGGCTGATTCGCAGGGCCGGGCTGATTTGGAAGGCCGCTCAAGGCCGGGCCGGTCAGGGCCGGTCAGGGCGGCTCCACCCAAGGCGTTCGTGCTTAGGCCTGTTGAAGCTCAGTTGAGTGGCGTCGCAGACTTGTAATACTTTGCATAATGCTTGTCGTAGTAGCCGGAGTACTGGTACGAGTTGGCTGAGGTGTCGTGGTTTACCCGATTGAGGACGACGCCGACAATGTTTGCACGCAGACGGCGCAGGGCTGCGATCACCTCGGCGACGGCACGGCGCTTGGTCTCTCCAGCGCGGCCGACAAGAAGCACGCCATCGGCAGCGGCAGCCATCTGAAGGCACTCAGCGAAGCCCAGGAGCGGGGGCGAGTCCAGGATCACCAGGTCGTAATCCTTGGCAAATTCGTCGAGCAGAGTGGAAAGCCGTGGACCGATCAAGTCGGCAGCGCGGTGAGAGCCCAGACCCGCAGGAATAAGGCTCAGGTTGGTCGTACCCTCGATTGGAATGACCACTTCCTCCCAGGAGAGTTCGCCGGTAAGAACGTTGGAGAGCCCCGTGTGAGGGTCGAGGCCGAATTTGGAGTGAAGGCTGGGGTGCCGCAAATCGCCATCGACAAGGAGGGTCTTTTTGCCCCGGTCAGCATTGGCCATGGCAAGGTGAGCCGCAAGCGTCGTCTTGCCCTCGCCCGGAGTAGCGCTGGTAAGAACGATGGAATGAAGACGGCGCTCGAAGTCTGACAGGAGAATAGTGTTGCGAAGAGTGCGTATCGCTTCGTCGAAGCTGGAGACGCCACGGTAATAGCCCTTGCGGTGCCCGTTATGGCCGTTTCCGTTATGGCCGTTACCATTTTGGCCATTCCCGGGCACGAGCACTGCTGAAGCAACTTCAGGCGCAGTCCTTGGTAACTGAGCTCCGGCGCGATCAACGGGTATCGTGGCGATGACGTCCGCGCCGAGGAACCGGCTGGCCTCCTCGGGATCGCGAAGAGTGGTATCGAGCGAGTCAAGGACGATGGCGCCGCCGACCGCCAACAGCGTGGAGAACAGGAACGCCAGCACGAGATTGAGCGGCATGTTGGGAAAGACAGGCTTCAAGGAAGGCCTCGCAACATCGGCGATGCGAATATTGTTGTTCTGAAAGCCGGCGTTGATGTCCGCCTCATGAATCTTCTTAATCAGCTCGTCGTAGAGCGCTTTATCCGCATCGGCTTCTTGCTTCAATTGCTGATACTGAAAGGAACTGGCATTGACGCGATCCCACTCGGCCTTGGTCTGGTTGACGGCCGCCTGAAGCATCTGCTCGCGGTTCAGGCTCTCCTGGTACTGAGTCTGCACTCTTTCGGCAATGCTTTGCCGCGTGTCATCGAACTGTTTTTCGACCTCAGCCAATTCGGAAGCGGCTTTGCGATACTCGGGGTGACTGGTGCCATAGGTGGCCTTTACCAATGCGAAGTGTTGGCGCGCCTGATCCAACGTGTCGTACAGCTTGATCAACGTATCTCCCTGAGTGGATGCCTCGGCGGCTTCCAGGGAGCCGGACTTAATTGCGTTCCATGCCGCTTCAGCGCGAACACGATCGGTTTGTGCGGTGGTGTAGTCGGTGTTCAACTGAAGGAGCCGCGCCGACAAAATGTTGGTTTTCTCTTCTGGATTGATGACGTCGAGGTCCTTTTCGAACTGAGCCAGCGCCAAATTCGATTGCTCCATTTTTGCCTTCAGCTCATCGAGTTGCTTCTCCATGAACGTCGACATGCCGGCTGCCGAACGAATGCGGAGATCGTAGGTTTGGAGCAGATAGGAGTTGGCGATTGCATTGGCCACGTCCGCGGCAAGATGCGCATCCGGGGAGCGATAGCTGATAAGGAGAAGATAGGTATTCGGCGAACGGGTCACTCTTAACCGCTTGAGGGTGATCGGCGCTGACGCCAGAAGCTGCTCGCGTTCGGTGGAAGCACTGCTCGTCTGGCCTTCCAGGTCGAGGAGATGGTATTGTTCAGCGACGGGCCGGAGGACCGCGTCGGATTGAATCAGCTTGATCTGCGTAGCGAGGAATTGATCGGCGTCGTTCGGGGCTACGAGTCGGGTCGAGTCCTCACCCACTACTTCCGAGGGCGCCTGACGGTCCACATTCACAGTTGCGGTCGATTGATAAATCGGCTGCATTCTGGCGGACACTACAAAGGTCGCAAGCACGCATGTCGCGATCACTGCAACGATCTTCCAGACGTGCCGGCGGAAAATCCAGAGATAGTGCGACAATGGCACCGCGGGGGCAGTTGCTTCAACTTCCTCATGCAGGGTAATGGGAGCATAGTAAGCCGGCTGCGTGCCGCGACTCGACAGGTCGGGGTGTAGAACTTCTGTCAAATTCAATTGTTTAGGCATGGGTCCTCTTCAGATGGCCTACCGTGCACCGTAATAAATAAAGGCGGCGCCGAGAGCGGTGCCGATCCCCAGGGATGTTTCAAGGGCTTTCAAGCTGGCCTTGGCTCCCGTCGCGCTGGGAACATAAAGGATGTCGCCCGCCATAAGCGCCACGTCCGGCGATTTGCGATCCATGATCTTCTTGAGTTCGATAGGTATCTCTTTCCGGCCTTCACCGTCATCATCGGTACGGTAGATGTAAGCCGAGTGCGAGGAAAAGCTGTCCAAGCCCTCCGAAAGTGCGAGCGCCTTCATGACACTGCTCTCCGAGCCGTCGGTGATGTAGAAAGCGCCGGACTTTTTTACGTCGCCTACAACGAAGATTCGTCCGGCTTCAGGAACCCGAATCACTTCGCCGCCTTGCAAGCTCAAGTTCAAAGAGAGATTCGATCCGTCGAGAAGTCCGCGCACTGGGATGCGCTGCACCAGCATCGACGGTTTGCCGTCCGCATCCGGCGCTTGCCGGCTCACAAGAATTTCCGAGCCGGCGTTGTCGGTAAGCCCTTGTGCCCTGGAAAGCGCATCGAGGAGAGTCACGTTTCCGGTGGCCTGAAACGTAACAGGCATTTTTACCGCGCCGACCACAGTGATTGGATGGCTACGATATTCAACGATAGAAACCGTCACAACCGGGTCCACGAGAACATGATCATCGGTCAATGCCGCCGCAACGATTTTTTCCAAATCTGCAGGATAAAGACCGGCCGCATGGAGGGGTTGTTTTACCATCGGCAGCGAGATAACGCCTACTGAGCTCACGCGCACAGTTCGGGTCAGTTCAGGAGCATCGTAGACAGTGACGCCAATCAAATCATCGTTACCGATCCTGGCCACAGGGAGATTCGAAACGTCGCTGAGCGTCGTCGCTCCCCCTCCAACGTGGAGCGGGGCGGGCTCCTGCTGTGCCGAAGCCGCGGCTGCTGCCGCAAGCGCCAGAAACGCAAATGCCATCCTTCTCATATAGGCTCCGTGATGATCAAGGTAGGTGAACGAGCAGTGATCGGAGGTCGGGGATTCAGGCCTCTCTGACATTAATCTCAAGACGATCATTAGGATCATTGGGTTGTTGGCGGCTCCGAGGGCAGGAGATGATTCCTTAATTCGTCGATGCGCCGATTGAGGATCTCCATTTGTGCCTGGACCGCGCCCGTGGGGTCGGTCAAAAGCCGCTCATGGGCAGTCAAGCAGAGAAACAAGCGAATCGCGTTGCGCGCAAGGTCGGAAAGGCTATGAGCATTCGTTACCGCCGAAAGACGGCAGAGCCCATCATGCTCTTCTTCCGACAGCCTGATGCTGATCATCCGCGAACGCGGCTTCAGAACTTTCATGGTGTTGATTGCGGAAACGCACGCCTCGAGCGGCGGCGATGGATTTTGGGCAGGCTTCGCACTCTTCAGTCCCAGAAACCTGGAATCCTGAAATGTCTAACATTCTTCTGGAGCCATTTTTCCGAATCTAAAGCTCGGATCCGGGAATGGTGCTCTAGTCTTGCCCCAAATGAGCGGTGCAAAGGAATGTAGCACACAATCACGACAGGTGAAAACGAAAAAATGTAAGTCAGCTGCATGACGGACGTATTCCCAAAGTTAGCTCAAAGGTAACCATTTTCCTCTTGCGCCGCTGCGGCATTCATCGCGCCGTATGTGAGGCAGAGGAACTGTACTGTTGCCTTTTGCGCAACTTGCGGTCGTGGGGGAATTCTTGGAATTCACGCAAAGAGAAGACAGCCCAAGGCTGTGGAAAAACCTTAAGCTGCACAGACCCGAGCATTGGCCCGAGCTTCGAGCCGAGAACTCAAGGTCACAGTCCATTGCGCTACTTTTTGTCGAATGAAGGTGTTTCCGTGAGGAGAAGACGTCGGGTGTAGTCGCGAAAGAAAGCTCAGCGGCTTGCCGAGGATTTGCCGGATCCGGTCGCAACGATTGCCGCCACCGCAGCGCCGCCACCGATGCCAGCCCCAATGAGAACTTTTGCCTGCGTCGTCATCCCCGTGCCCGGGCCTTTGGCGTCCTTGAGATCGATTGAAGTGACGATTACCTGAGCGATGCCCGAGGGCGTCTCTGCGGCCTGGAGGAAACCGGAGACTACGACAACTTTGCCAGTGAATCTCTTAAGTTCGTCTCCTGTGACAAGCTGGTACTTCACGCCCTGGTCGGTTGTAAGGTAGTAATCGCCATTTTCGAAGGTCACCTTTCCGCCGACTTCGATAGAGGGCGATCCTCCGGGTGCTGCGGTGCTTTGTGTTGCGGGGAACGAGATCGCCGCGCCGCGGGACACGTGGGCAACCGAAAGGCTCGCATCATCGACAACGCGAAAATCTCCGGCCACGGCAGCGATGTCGACGGTGTTTGCCGGGCCCAATGACACGATGCCGAGCGCATTCGGTTCAGTGGGAACCACGCGCAGGCCATCTGCTTCGAGGATGAAGGGTGTGCCGAATGTCTTTAGCTGGGTCTTGCCCTGCAGCAAAACAAGATGATCGCCGTACACCACGCCGTGTGAGTTGATCGCCAGCATGATCTCCGTACCGTTGTCGAGCCGCAACGTCGCAGTGGCTTGCCCGGTTTCTACGGTTGTGCCGTTGAAAAGCGTTCCATTACCCCATACCGCGCTACCGTCGACGCGGAAGTCTCCGCGAGCACTGACGGTGCCTATCGCACCGGTTGCGCCTGATGCGGATGCGTACGAGAAGGCGACGAAAATCATTGCCAGCAGACAGTTCTTCGCGGCCATTCTGCGCCCCTTACTGGGCGGATTCGCACCCTGCCCAATCATCCGTCTCTTATACGCCAAGAAGGATCTGTTTTTCAAGCATCTAATTGATCGGACTGCGTCGGACACCTGTCATACAAGGACGCACAATCAGGTTGCAATATCGTTTTTGGAATTCAACACAGTCACAGAACATCTGCGGGGCATCTTCCGGGACGATATGCTCAATTGGCAGTTGCACATCTTTCAGAATTCGAAATCAAGTGATACGCTGGAGGGCCGTGACCCGCCTTCAAATCCGATTTCTCGAGATCGCGTGGCGAACTATCGTCACCAGTGTTCTTGCATTCGGGATCTGGTGCTCCTGGACGCTGGCCAGGGCGGACTATTTGTTCCGTCTGAATACGCCGGAGTCGGTTCGCGCGGCCATCCACCTGGAACCAGACTCGTGGGAATACTATATGCGACTCGCGCTCCTCGATGATGCGCATGCGCAGCAGCTCCTCGAAACAGCAATCAGCCTTGACCCTTACAATGCGGAAGCCGACATCGAACTGAGCCTACGCCTTGAAGGCGCCGGCGATTACCGCAAAGCAGAAAAGCTGTTGCTGGACGCTTTTGCAATTGACCGCACCTACCTGCCGCGTTGGAGTTTGGCCAACTTCTATTTTCGTCGCAACAACCTGCCAGAATTCTGGACATGGGCCCGGAGTGCAGCAGAGATGCCGTCGGACAACGTGCGGCCTTTGTTCGAATTGTGCTGGCATGTATCGTCCGACCCGAGCGAGATTGAGCGAAGGATCGTGAACAACAATCCCGCGCTTATCCGGCAATATCTCGATTTTCTTCTCGCCAAAGACCAACTGCCTGCTGCCGCCGAAGTTGCCGATCGCCTCAGCCAGGTCGGAGATCCCACGACGGATGACCCCGAGATGTACTCGGTAATCGACCATCTAATCGCGGCCAGGGAAGGAGATGCGGCGAAAGAAGTCTGGAATACTCTTATCGAGAAGCACTGGGTAGTCGCCGATCCGAGCGTGCCCAACAATCCGAATTTCGCCCGCGACCCACTGCCGGTCGGCTTCGATTGGGCGGTCTTCTCGTACACGGGCCTGCATTCCTGGCCGGGCCCATCCGGCCTGGAGACGGAGTTTTCCGGGGCGGAGCCGGAAAACTGCACGATTGCCCAACAAGCTATTGTTCTCCCACCCGGCAATTACGAATTGGAGTACTCCTACCGTACCGACCAAATTCTTCCTGAGACGGGGTTAAAGTGGCAAATCATTGCCGCAGGTTCTGAAACGGTGCTGGCGGAGTCCAACGACCTTTCAAGCGAGACGATGAACCGTGGAAACTTTGAGTTTTCCATCCCACTTGACGCATCGCTCGTTCATCTCCGCCTTCAATACCGTCGGACACTTGGTACGCCGCGGATTTCGGGCACGCTCGTGATACCGTCAGTCCAAATTCATGCCCGGCCATAGCGTGAAATGCCCCGGATCATCGCGCCGGCCGAATGGCAATCCGATCGATCGAACTTCCTCCTCGGCGCAATAGCAGTTTCGGAATTGGTGTAGACCGAAAGCAGGCTGCAAAGTGGCATTTTCATCAAGAAAATGCCACCTTTCAACACTCTCAAAAAGTCTACGTGGATTCCGAAACTGCTCTACAATTCCACCACTCGATGCGACTGATCTGGATCAGGAGGACCTGCCGATCAGGGTTTACGCCAATCCGGGTTTACGCCGATCCGAGGCCCGCGCCATGTAAAGAAGGCCCAGCATTGCAAACATCCAGCCTGAAACCCCTGGCCGCGGAAAAGGATAATCCACGCACGCATGGAGCATGACTGCTACTAAGCCCAGGCCCCACGGATGCCGGATTGCCGTCGGGACGGCAGCGGCAAAGGGGATGAACACGAGAAGGAGAAAGGGAACTCCGCCGTCAGCGGCAAATTCTGCCCAGTCGTCATGGGCGTGGTTCGCATAAAAGGGAAAGTCCTTGATCGCATGTTGTTGGTAGACCTCCGGAAATGTTCCCAACCCATATCCCATAAGCGGTCGATGCTTCGCCATATCAATCGCCGAAAGCGTGAATTCAAGCCTTCCGTTATATGGATCGTTTTGTTGAAAGCGCTCCCAGATTCGCTGCCAGCCCACTACAGATGTGAAGATCGCAGCGAGAAGAGGCACCATAACCAGAGCCATCGCGGATGAGCGGAAGAGCCGGCCCAGTTTTTTACTTCTTTGGTTTTGACGCCCGTGTTGAATCACTCCGATCGCCAGCATCGCCACTACTTCAGCCGTGCAGAGGATAGCGCCGGTGCGCGATGCAGAGCCGATCACAGAGGCGTAGAGAATTCCACCGATGAGGGCATATCCCCAGGATCGCCAGCCATCGCGCAGCGCCCACCAAAGGGCAATTGGAAGGCATACTTCAATGAATTGCGCGTAGTTATTGTGGTTGGGGAAGGTCGCATATACATCCGGATATCCCGTTGGGAAAATCCAGAGGACGCGTCCCTCTGAGGTGAAGAGCTGAGTAAGGCAAAGTAGAGCCATCACCGCCGCAAAACAAAAAAAGGCCAGGAGCATCACTTCACGGGCCATGTTGGCGCCAGCGACCGCCTGCGCAAGGAAGAATACCGCAGCCAAGGCTCCCCAACGCAGGACAGCTTCGCGTGTTTCGAAGGTGGAAGCTGTGGTGTGCGCGAGGATTTGAATGATTCCCCAAGCCGGAATTAAGTACACAAGCCACGGAGCTACGCCACCAGCCAGGTTTTCGCTCCCCCGCCGGTGGCCAAAAAACAGATATGTTGCGGTGAGGACGAAAACACCAATTTGAAAAGATTCGACAGGCCAGAGCGCCTGGACGAAGACGGTGGACGTACTGAAGATGAGTAGTAGAACGAGCGTCGCGCCGGTAGCGATCGAAGCCCGGCGGCCTTTTGTCCATCCAAGTGTCAATAAAGGGCGCCCATCCCTTGCGATTGCGAGATAGCGCAAGGCGAACATTCGGTCCATTCTACTTCAGTTTTTCGACTGCCATAAAAAGTTGGCTCTTCTACGGCGGGCGGATGGCTGGTTGAGATTTGTCGTTGCCCTTCGCCAGGACTCCATGCGTTCGAGAATTTGAATAGGACGATCGGGCATCTGTCCTGAGAGCAGAAGATCCTCTAATTGGTCCGTTAAGGAGTTGCAATGCGCTGAAAATAATGGTCGGGGCGGAGGGATTCGAACCCCCGACCCTCTGCTCCCAAAGCAGATGCGCTACCAGACTGCGCTACGCCCCGATAACCTCTATCGATTGTAACGCGGTTCTTCTTGGCCCTGAAACTGGTGCGCCAGCCAGATAAGGCTTCGTCGAGCAGAATCTCGAGCTTGCGCAGCGTCTCGTTGCGGAAGATCCAAGCGCCGCGATTCCAGCGGTCAATATTGGCGGCGCTCTTCGGCGGAGGATTGGCTGCGCCCTCCGGCGCAGCAGCGGCCGCGCCCGCCTGAGGCGCGGCGCTTGCGGTGGTCGCATCTAGTTCGCGATGCAGCACTTTCGCTCCTCTTGGGCTGATCTGTGAGGATCTGCTTCGATGCTACAATCGGAAGGGTAGACGGCGGCTATAGTTCAGCGGCAGAACGCCTGACTGTGGCTCAGGATGTCGTGGGTTCGATCCCCACTAGCCGCCCCAAAGTCCCCCCAAAAGCCTAGAGCCTGCTATTAACTTTCCCACGGGCGGCGCTGGGAGCCAATTTTTCTCAGCTGGAGGAGCGAGGAGCGATGAATATGGAGTATCTTCGAGCGACAAGCGACAATGAAATGGGGAAAATTGGCCCCAGCCCGCTGGGTTGCGACGCAAATCAGTCCATACTTCGTTGTCGTCCTCGACTGTGGGCCCGCCACAGCCTTCGGACTCCGCCTCGTCTGGACTGATTTTCGTCCGCAACGCCGCCGCGCGCGAAAGTTAATAGCAGGCTCTAAGGATGGTAAGGTCAACTTTCGCATTAAGGGGTAGTTCTTGGTAACGCAAGCCGATACGCTGGTTCAGGATCCGCAGGCGCTCCCAGCCTGGCTGAGCTCGTTTAAGCCGCATCCCTGGCTGACGAGCGGCCACCTGCAAACCATCGTTGGCAATTTCCTGCCTCGTCCGACTTTTCTGCTGCCCGCCGAAGCGGAAACTGTCGAAGTCGATCCAACCGATGGAAGCCGCGTGCTGTGCCATTGCCATTGGCAACCGGAAGAGGTGCGTGCCGCGCGGCTGACAGTGGTGCTCGTTCATGGATTGAACGGGTCTTCCAATTCCCGTTATATTCGAGGCGTCGCCGCGCAGGCATGGGCCGCCGGAATGAACGTGGTACGCATGAACATGCGCAACTGCGGCGATACCGACGAGCTGACGCCTACGCTGTATCACTCCGGAAGGTCTGCCGATGTGGGCGCGGTGGTTGGCCACTTCACCCGGCGCTTTGGGCTCGAGCGCGTAGCGCTTGTTGGCTACTCCATGGGTGGCAACATGGTGCTCAAGCTGGCCGGCGAGTGGGGCGCGCGTTCGCCGCTGGTTGCCGTGGCCACGGTGTGTTCGGTTATTGATCTTGCCGCATGTGCCAACGCGCTGCACGCGCCTTCCAACTTCATCTACGAGCGCCATTTTCTTCATGCGTTGATGCAACACTACCGTCACAAAGCCGAACTGTTTCCCGGTATCTATCGAACCGACGGCATTGGCCCTGTGCGCTCGATCCGCGAGTTCGACCAGAAGATTGTTGCGCCTTATTGCGGGTTCCGCGATGCCGACGACTATTACCACCGCGCCGCGAGCGCCCGTGTTATCGACCGAATTGCAGTTCCCACGCTTGTCCTGATCGCGCAGAACGATCCGTTCATACGCATTGTTGCTGAAACGCGCGAGCGTATCCATGCCAACCCGCAAATTGACTTTATCGAGCCGCGCCATGGAGGACACTGCGCCTTCCTCAGCCGGCGTTCTGTTGAAGGTGTTCACTGGGCTGAAGCTGCGATTGTCCGTTACCTCCAGAATGTGACGGATGGTAACCAACCCCACGGCCGCGCCGCCCGAATCGCCGAATTCGCAGCTACAATAAGGTAGAGCGTGGGCGAGTAGCTCAATCGGATAGAGCACCGGCCTTCTAAGCCGGGGGTTGTGGGTTCGATTCCCGCCTCGCCTACCACTTTAGAATCAATAACTTACACAAATCTCTACCTGCCAGGAATAGTACAGTCCGGGGGTATTTCAGCGCAAGAGGTTTCAGGTCTTTTGCTTCCAGAGCAGCGGAGAACAAAGACAGTGCAGATGGAGTGCCCTAGACCTTTAGCGGGAACTCGGACCAACATGTCCCTCTCAAGCTGTACGTGCCATACTGGTGGGTCGAAAATCCGGCCTGCGGGGGAGTTCGCTTGAGAGCCTGAAGTCTGAGTACCCAACGGAACAGCAGATGCGGGAAATGTACGAGGCGTACAAGAGCGGGAAGCCGGGAGCTATCGCGGAGGTTCTGCGCAAGCGGCAGCAGGAGCGAGCAAAGGCGGAAGAGGAGAATGCCGAGGGTGGCAGTTGCGCTTACTCGCTCACTGTTCCCCGGTCCTTCTACTTCTCGATGTCGATCTCCGGATACTTTCGCCGTACTGCTGACACCACCGCGGCGTGCTCGGGTTTTCCACTGGACCGGGCCAGGGCATCGCGGGCGTGGGCGGCGTCTTCGATCGGGTAGCGGCGGGTTTCGGGAAACACGAATTCGTCCTCGGAAAGGTTCTCCCGTTTCGTATTGGTAAGCTTCGTCATATTGATTCCTCCGGCCTGGATTCTCCCAGTGTGGTGAATCCTTTACCAAGGTTCTGACCGCGTGATTTTCGTGCGTTGCAATTGAGCGCCATCCGATCCCAGGTCCCAAAAGCGGGGCACCCGGCGAAAGCTCTCGATTTGGAAGTTGTGGCCAGTCTGAAGAAGACGCCGGCTGAGTTGGCTAACCGGGAAGTCCTGGGCGGACAATATGCGCAGCTTCTACTTTCTCGCCTTTCCCTGTTTCCGCTTTGGTAGACTCAGCCGCTGCTGTATCGAGCTGCTCGGAGTGCTTCAGGGCATTCCGAGAGAGCTCGTTAGCCTGCTTGCTGAGTTCGTGAGCGGTTCGATGATCTGCTTTGCCGTGGGCGACTGCTGCGACGGCGTGGGCGTGGGATGCCAGATTGTGAAGTTCTGCGGCTCGATCGTGCGAACTCTGAGGCATGGAGTTTCCTTTGCTCTGTAGGATGCAAACCATTAGGCCGGAGGTACAAAAAATTGATCGATGCCGGCCAGCTGCTTCCCAAGGTCCAGATTTTAGGACTTGGGAAGCTCCCAAATCCTGCCAATCAAGGCTGCCGGGAAGTCGCTTGTTGCCAACTGCCCAATGCGCTCATTCAGCACCGCGGCCTTCCGGATCAGTCCCGGCAAACGCCCAAGCGTCTCTCATTTTCCGGCCCCTGCTCGATCATGAGATCGGGCGATGGTGGCCGACTTTCGAGGACCTGTCGGACCTTCGTGAGCGCATTCGAGATTTGGTGTACGTGACGGCGTGATCCGCTGCGGAATTGGGGGAAAGGGAAGGTTGCTTTCTCAGGCCCCAAAAGCGTGACCATCGCGCCCAGCTCCCGCCGCCACTCCGCCCGGCCCCCTCTCTGCTCTTGCTCCATCACTCCAATGTATCGGGCGGAGCAACGACGGAAGGAGGCGTCGCTTTCAACCCACGCATAATCCATTCACGATTTTTGAAATAGAAAAGCGCGCGGCGAAGCCGCGCTCAGACTGCTGACGAACCCCATCATTTTGGTGGGGTTTGTTTTTTTGATTTGTATTTCAGGTTTAGTCGCGGTTTGCAGTTTCGAGTCGCTGGTAGCGGCGTAGTTGACCTCTGTATGCGGATGCAAGCGCCAGGAGCAGTAAAAAAGGCGTATGGGCCCCCATTCTGCTCAGCAGCAGGGCGATCTTCTTGATGTTCTGTGCGGTGGCGGCCAACAGGCATTGTTGCTGTACTCGAGTCAGGCCGCGCATCCTGGCATAGCGATGTCCGTGCAGTTGTTTGGCGTCGGCGAAGCTGCGTTCCACGGTCTCCTTTCTTCGCTTGTAGATGCGCTTGCCCACTCCATTGAGCCGGTGCCGATCGATGCGCTCGCGGCTGGACTCCCACACATGCCGCGTCACCACTTTGGTCGAGTTGTTGCTCGCGGTGCACTTGTGCCGCACCGGGCAGTTGCGGCACTGTTCCGGGTCGGAGTGGTACTGCCGGTAGCCTTCGCGGTTGGTGGTGCGGTAGCTGAGCAGCTGACCGTTGGGGCAGATATAGACATCGAGCTTTTCGTCGTAGCGATACTCGCGCTTGTAGAAGTAGCCGTCGCGATGGGTCGGAGTACGATAGCCGATCACCCCGTAGATGTTGCGCTCTTCCAGTCCCTCGGTGATCGCTGCCGCCGCGTAGCCGGCATCCACGCCCACCGCGCGGATATCGAACCCGAACCGCTCCCGCTGCCGGTCCAGCCGGCCCAGGTACGGCACCGAGTCATGCACGTTGGCCGGCGTTACATGGGTGTCGGTGATGATGGCGTGGCGTCCATCGACGGTGCGGTGATCGAGATAGAAGAACCCCTTCGGCTTGCCGTCCCGCACCATGTAACCGGAGTCCCTGTCGGTCCGGCTCACCTTGATTTCCTTCGTCTCCGGCTCTGGATCAGACTGCTTCAGCGGCGCCTTGCCGTGCGCCGCGCGATCTTCGCCGATGGCTGCTTCCAGAGCCGCCAGATACTGCTGCGGCTTCACCTGAACCTCGGCCAGGTCGTACTTGTTCTTGTTGGCGGTGGCCTTCAGATGCGTCGAATCGGTGTACAGCACCGACCCCGAGGCCAGGCCCTTGCTCACCGCCAGCAGCACGATCTGGTCGAAGATCTCCTGATAGATCGTGCTCTCGGAAAAACGACGGCGGCGATTCTGGCTCAACGTCGAGGCGTCCGGAACCTTGTCGCGCAGCTTCAGACCAAGGAACCAGCGGTAGGCCACGTTCACCTCCACCTCCCGCATCAGCTGACGCTCCGAGCGAACTCCGTACAGATAGCCCAGAAGCAAAAGCTTGAACAACACCACCGGTTCCAGCGCCGGGCGGCCGTTGTTCCCGCAGTAAAGATGCTTCACTCGCTCGTGGATGAAACTAAAATCCACCGCACTGTCGATCTTCCGCAGCAAGTGACCCGATGGAACAAGAGACTCGACTGAAACCATCTCAAGCTCTTGCTGCTCCGCTTCCCGCTTCTTCAACATGTCTACAAAATAAATAAGGCTCCCGTGGAAAACGAGAGCCTATCTTGATACTTTGTCAGCAGTCTGCGCCCGGCGAAGCCGCGCTCAAATCCACGCCCAAACCCGCTAACGAGATCGCAGGACCCTTGCCGACTTACCATTACTAATCTGTCCGAATGCCTCCAACTAACTGACAGCGCTCTCGAAAAGATAGACCAAGGCGAAGATTGCGGTGATGCTGTTTGCCACGGCGAGGAGGCCGTACTTATGGCAAAGAGCAAGACAAAGCGCAAACGGACACCCAAGCATGTTCTAAAGCTTCCGGACCTTGAGCAATCCAAGTCAGCCGTATTGAACAGCCTGACGTCTCAAAGCTCACAGCGAACCTATGATCATGCCATCAGAGAATTCATCGAATGGTACTGTTCAGAACCCCGGCTCGCCTTCAACAAGACTGTGGTTACCCGGTACCGTATATCCCTTGAACAGAGGCACTACGCCTCAACGACGATAAACCTGCGTTTGGCTGCAGTCCGCAGGCTGGCATACGAGGCTGCTGGTTGCGGTCTGCTCAGTGCAGACCTGGCTGCTGGCATTCGCCGGGTAAAGGGTGCAAAGCGGCTGGGAGTGCCCGTTGGCAATTGGCTCACTTCCGAACAAGGGAAGCGCCTGTTGTTGACAGCAGACGGCACAAGCCTTCGAGGTAAGCGGGACTATGCGACGTTGGCGATTCTGCTGGGTTGCAGGCTTCGCCGAGCGGAATTGACTGCGTTGCGCGTTGAAAACATACAGC
Organism: Acidobacteriaceae bacterium; assembly: GCA_003134815.1. GTDB lineage: Bacteria > Acidobacteriota > Terriglobia > Terriglobales > Acidobacteriaceae > Telmatobacter. Next base: position 47,631 of record PLCO01000033.1, read on the forward strand.
AAAGAGAGGAGCACTGGGTTATCGCCGATCTTGTCGGCAAGGGCGGCCATATACGAACCATCCCGGTTCCGGATTGGGTGAAAGCTGGAATCGACGCTTGGATGACCGCCGCCGGTAAAACAACCGGCACGCTCTTTCGCTCAATCAACAAGGCTGGCAAGATTTGGGGCACCGGTTTCAGCCCCAAGGTCATTTGGGGTGTCGTGAAACAGAAAGCAAAAGACTGTGAGATTCCGTCTCTAGCGCCGCATGATCTCCGGAGGACCTGCGCCCGCCTTTGCCATCAGGCTGGCGGTGAACTGGAGCAGATTCAGTTCCTGCTGGGACACGTCTCCGTGCAAACGACTTAGCGGTATTTGGGCTGCAAACAGCGTTTCCGCAATGCGGTGAACGATCGAATTGGGTTGGAACCGGACGAGCAGGGATCTCCGTAGATCCCAGACCGCTGGCCGACATATTGGCACTGATACCTCTGACAATGCCACAACGCTCCGATCCTAAATGCCTCTCTGCTCTTGCCAGGGAAAATGCGACGCGCGCTTGCACTTTTGAGTCAAGCGGGGGCCTGTCGAATCCAATCGACCGCCTATTCAGATTTGCCAGGCAACCGCACTGAGCACCGTTGAAACTTCGAAGATCGATCGAATGGCCGGCTTGTGATCGAGTGGTGGTTTCAGATACTCGTTGCGGCAAAGGCTGTCCTGCATTGGATATACTACCTGCTCAGGATTGATTCCCATGAAGCAAGCGGGAGAAATCACCGTGCTTCTGCGCGATTGGGGCGCCGGGGATCCTGCGGCCGTTGAACAGCTGTTCGAGCTTGTTTACCCTCAACTGAGAAAGATTGCTGGGGCACTGTTTCGAGGGGAACATCCAGAGAACCTGTTACAGCCGACCAGCGTGGTGAATGAGCTATTCCTGAAACTGATCCGACAACGCAGCTTGAGATTTGAAGACCGTGAGCACTTCTACAGCCTCTCCGCGCGCCTGATGCGCCGGGTTCTGGTCGATCACGCCCGCTCCGAAGGAAGACAGAAGCGCGACGGCGGAATTCCGGTTCCGCTTGATGCCGATATGGCCTGGATCAAGGCCAGGCCCGCTGAGATGATTGACCTGGATCGCGTACTCGAGGAGCTCGAACAACTGGACGCACGCAAATGCAGGATGGTTGAACTTCGCTTCTTTCTCGGATTCACGGCGGAGGAGACGGCGGAGTTGCTGAACACATCGAAGGCTACGGTCGATCGGGAGATGAGATTCGTGCGGGGTTGGTTAAGCGACCGTCTGCAAGCGTCTTAGTGCGTGACGCAATTTTCCCCTCATTCGCGCCTACCAGAAGAGATGGTCATGGCACAAGACTCCGAGAACTGGCAGTTGCTTCAAGATTTGTTTCATCTTGCTGAGGCAACCCCCGAAGCTGACCGTGAACGCGTCCTGGCCGAGCAGTGTCCAGATGCAGATCTACGCCGTCGGGCAATGGATATTTTGAGAGCTTCAGACATTGACGAAGGGGTTGAGACGCCCACCCAAGAGTCCGCGCTGAGCGGCAAGATCGGCCCTTACTCGCTGATCCGGCACCTGGGGACCGGCGGCATCGGCGCCGTTTACCTGGTGGAGCGCATGGTGGGCGGCGCTCTGCAGCGGACAGCATTGAAGATGCTGGCGCCGCATTCGGCCGGACCGTCGTTTATTGAACGGTTTCATCGCGAGCAGCACATCCTTGCCTCTCTGGATCACCCCAACATAACGCGCATGCTGGATGCAGGCCTGAGCGAGCGGGGGCAGCCATATCTGGTGATGGAATACGTGGACGGCGCACATCTTGATGAATATTGCGATGCGCACAAGCTGGGAATTGAGGAGCGCCTGCAACTGTTTCTTCGCGTGTGCGACGCGGTAGCCTACGCGCACCGCAACCTGATTGTGCATCTGGATCTGAAGCCGTCGAATATTCTCGTAACCGCCGACGCCACGGTGAAGCTGCTGGACTTCGGGACATCGAAATTGATTCAGCTGGACAGCCTGCTTACCACCACCGTTATGGCCACGCCCGCCTACGCGAGTCCGGAACAGTTACGCAACGAGCCGGTCACCACGTCTTGCGATATCTATGCGCTGGGCGGGATTCTGTTTGAATTGCTGGCCGGATCCAGACCTGGTCACGGCGCATCCGTGGCCGTGATGATTGAACGAGCCATCACGGAGCAGGAGCCGGAGCGTCTCCCGGATGCGATCACCGGCGCGGCGGCAGAGCATCGCGGACTCTCGGAAAATCGGTTGCGGCAAATGCTGACAGGCGACCTGGCGACCATTGTGCAGAAGTGCCTGAACCCCAGGCCCAGGGATCGCTATTCCTCAGTCGACTCGCTTAGCGGAGACATTCAGCGCTATCTCGACGGCAGGCCCGTACTCGCTCGCCCGCAAACGGCTCTCTACCGCCTGGGCAAATATGTGCGCCGCCATCGGGCAGGCGTGGCCGCAACGGTATTCGCGGCCATAGCTCTCGTTGCCAGCCTAGGGTATGGAGAATGGCGTCAACGCCAGGCTCTCCGTGAGGGACAGCGGGCACTGCGCATGCAGACCTTTATGTACAGTTTGTTCAAATTGGCTAATTCAAATTACACTGGCAAGCCCGCGGCCACCGTGCCTGAGTTTCTAAAACTGGGCGTGGAGATGCTGCCCGATTACATCAAAGACCCTTCCGACCTGCGCGAGGCTCAGATGGGCCTTGCCGAATCGATGTACGAAAACGGCGATCTGGATAGTGCCCAGAAGGTTCTCACCCAAACAATTGCCAGCGCAAAAGCGGCAAACGATATACCCGCGGAAGCGGAATCGGAGGCATTCTCTGGAAATATCGCGTACCTGCAGGGACAGATGAGCACCGGTGAGACGCTTACTTCACATGCGCTGGAACTATCGCGCAAATCCGGCGTTCCCCCTGCCGTCCGCGTTTGGAGCGCAATCTTCTATGCCTGGAACCGTGAAAATAATGGCTACCGCACCGATGAGAATGTCCGATTGCTGCAGCTCGCGGTAAAGGAGTGCCAGGATAACAACCTCTCTCCGCGCGAGACTGCCGACGCCACCTATTCGCTCGGCGAAGATCTTGAGCTGCGGGGCCGTCTTGATGAGGCGGAGCAAGCTTTCAACAAGGCTTTGGCGGTCTATGACAACGATCCCGCAGCCTTGTGCGAAAAGTCTGACGTTCTTGGAGATCTGGCGTACCTTCACGAAACACGTGGCGATGTTCCTGCGAGTATTCCTCTCTACCAGCGCGCCTATGACGGATACACGAAGTGTTCTGGAGCGGAGAGCCGCGGAGCTCTCACGGAGCAGGAGTATTGGGCCGGCGCGCTGATGAAGCTTGGAAGAGCCAATGAAGCCTTATCCATGATGGAGACGGCCATGCCCACATGGAGGAAGATGCTGGGTTCCAGTCCTGACCTTGCGGAGCCGCTTTACTTTCTCTCCAAAGCGTATGTCGATACCGGGCATTTTGAAGAGGGCGAAAAGGCCGCCGCGGAGTTGGTCGCCGTCCAGGAGGGAAGAGTTGCGCCGACCGACCGGCGATTTGGGGCATCCCATCTGATCTGGGCGCGCGCACTGGTTGGGCAGCATCGCGACGCGGAAGCATTGCCGCACGCCGTCATCGCGGACAAGTTGCTCGCCACGGGCGCATTCTCTCCCGGCGCGAAGCAAATGACAGCCGAAGCGCACAAGGTTCTGGCCGACATCCAGTCCAGGCTGGCGGTAAGGTAGTGGTCGCCCGGCCTTAGTAAGTTGCTTCTGATCTGCGGTATTTCCCAAAGCGCAATAGATTCATATATGATCGGCATCCCCCTTCTTGCAGTCGCACTCGAAAAACGCTTGACGCATTCTCCCAACGAATAGCGCGATCCACAATAGGAGATTCCCCATGAGCGCACGAACCTCACGCCGCAGCGGCTCTGCCTTTATCCTTTCAGTCCTGCTTTTCGGCGGGGTATTCTCAGGCAGCGCTCCCCAGCTCCTGGGCCAGACGGCGACCCTCACGAGCTTCGGCGCCTCGAACGTCGATGACTTTACCGGTTTGATCCAGGCCGGTGATGGAAACTTCTATGGGATATCAACGGGCGGCAACGGTGCCGATTGGGCGTGTCAGGATATTCCCGCCAATAGCTGCACCTACATCGACAAAATCACACCAAGTGGAGTAGTCACTCAACTCCATACGTTTGAACGCGCCCCGGGAGACACTACCACTCCATACGACGCCAATCAGCTTATTGAAGGGAGCGACGGCTTCTTGTATGGCACAACGATCCTAGGAGGCAACGGCTGGGGTTACGGCACCATCTTCAGGCTCACAAACTACGGAGTATTCACAGTCCTGTACACCTTTCCCGGCGACAAAACCAATGGCCCCACAAACGGCTATTGGCCAGGCCCTTTAACGCAAGGCGAAGATGGCAACTTCTACGGCATTGCGACGTCGAACAACGGCATTGAGTTTTTCAGCATGACTACCGGCGGTGTCGTTACGATTCTGCACCAGGGGGCGGGAACTGATGGACAGATACTCACCGATCCCGAAAACCAAAGGCCCGGATCAGTCTTGCAGGGAAGCGATGGAAACTTCTACACAAATACATCGACCGGTTTCCTACAGTTCACCCCCTCTGGCCAGGTCACGAATATTCATCCATATCCTGTCAGCGTTTCCTCGTTGAATTTCCCGACCGGTCCCGTGGTTGAAGGCCCTGACTTCAATTACTACGCCACCTCGGCCTACACCACGCAAGCGCCTGATGGCGAAGCCGGAGACGGTGCGATATACAAACTTTCAACGCTAGGCACCATGCAGACACTCTATACCCTCTCCGGCGGTACGGATGGCCACGACCTCAATTCCGATCTCGTCCTGGGGAGCGATGGCAATCTGTACGGAACCACATACTGGGGCGGTAACCTTGCCTGCTCAACTACGCCCGGAGTCGCCGGTTGCGGAACCATCTTCGAAATTGGAACCTCAGGCGGTTTCCACTCGCTCTATGCCTTCAGCGATACCGCGGCGGACGGAGACCGGCCCGTAGGCCCACTGGTCCAGGATGGATCGGGCAATTTCAACGGAACAACCTTTGATAATTTCGGGAAGAACATCTTTGTAGCGGCGCTCTCCACACCGATTCCCGCTGCAATTCAGCTTTCCTTCAATCCCACAACTGTTTCCCCCGGCAATCCGACATTACTCACCTGGAGCGTACTCAACGCCTTCTCGCGCACCATGCGCCAGTGCCACGCAACCATCCAGGGATATCCCAGCGGCGCTGGCCAGTGGAGCGGTTCGCAACTTGGCGACTTCCCTAACAACGGAAACGTCTACACTGGCACTGCTCCAATTACCCCTACAGTCGCAGGCACCTACACCTATGCGCTCACCTGCGGCGGCAGGGAGTCAGGATTCGCGACACTGGTGGTGAACGACCAGCTCAGTGTGCCTGCAACCCTTCCCAACGGCCTGGTAGGCGCAGCCTATGCAAATCCCGTCAACGAATTCAACGGCGTCCCACCTTACACCACCACGGTCACCTCCGGCATGCCTCCCCCCGGATTGACGCTGAACCCGGCCACAGGCGTCTTTCAGGGTACGCCAACACAGTTTGGGACATTCACGTTTAGCCTGCAGGTTACCGACTCCAACTCGCCCAAGGTGACCGCGACTGGAACCACCAGCCTCGTTATTAAATCCAGCCTGGCCATTACTACCGCTGGTCTCCGCAAAGGCTCGGTTGGCGCCAAATACTCGCAAACTCTCGCAGCAACCGGCGGTGTCCCGCCCTACGTGTGGAGCGTGACCGGGGGCACGCTTCCGAACGGTATCAAGCTCGCACCCTCCACCGGCATCCTCTCCGGGACGCCAACCCAAGAGCAGGTAGTGAGTATCACTCTACAGGTGGTCGACTCGGAAGGTACGCCCGCTGCCATCTCTGTCAGCCTCCCATTCGTCATCAATCCTCCCAATCCAATTTCCGCGGTCGAATTCACCCAGTCGATTCAGCAGTACCAGTCCCTCGACGACCTGAATGCCTCGTTGGCGGCAAACAACGAACCGCCGGTCCCGATCATCGCCAACAAACCCGGCGTCATGCGTATCTACTTCAATGAGGTTCAGAATGTCGAGACTTACACGGTTCAGGTGACAGGAGCGATCAACGGCACGCAGACCGACGACATCTTGCCGGGTTGCCCGCCTGAGGATCAGCGTGCCGACGCAGTCCTCTGCACTTCCATGGACTTCTACTTCATCCCTCCCGTCGGGGTTTGGACGGCCGCTTTGACGGTAACCGACCCTTCGGGCAAAGTGCTTGACACAGAAAACTTCACCATCAACAGCAGGACCACTCGGTCACTCAATCTGAAGGCAGTCCAGTTGTGCCCGTCGACCAGCTCGTACGGCTGTGGGAATCCGGCCGTGCTGCTCGGATTGACTTACCTGGTGGGCACGATGATGCCTGTTCCCAACCCAGTCACGGTACAGGTCACGACCAACAGAATCACCCAATCGAGCACCCAGTTCATGAATGACTGGAATACTTGGGAAGGCCTTCTCGTCGATAAGGTGGATGACCTCTATCTTCCTGCCGACGCTGCCGCGGATAACGCAGGCAACATGAGAACCAACTACGTCGGCGTCTATTTGTCGTCATTCACCGATCCGCACGGTGGCGCAGTCTCTGTCTATTCCGGACATGGAACCGTCATTCCAGACATGGCTACACGCCTCGGCGAGACGAATGCCATCTATTCCACGCTGGCACACGAAACCGGACATACCTTGGGAATGGTTCACACATTGCTTGGTGCTCCCAACGTGGGCGTTAATGGGACAGCTCCAGGGTGCTGGGGTGTGGGCGCTCCGACTCCGGGCAGCCCGGCCAGTGTGGCCTGGCCTTATTCCACGAATTACGTGCAGAGCTCGACAGGCCTCGAATACGGCTTCAATGTTGTCTTGGAAACGGTCATCGATCCCACCGAGACCTTCGATATCATGAGCTACTGCGTCCCGCGGTGGATCAGCCCGTTCAACTACAAGATTGCGATTGCAGGATTGAAGGGCGGCTCAGTCGCATCCCCGTCAGCGACGAGGTCGCCGGGTACGCTTTTGGCAACACCGGCGGCGGCGTCATTGGCTCCGTCCACGCTCGTGCAAGGATCGTATTGGCAGGTGGGCGGCTCCATCCTGGGCACTTCGGCCACACTTGACCCGATCTTTACGCAAACAATCCAGGGCTCAACCGACCCCGGCTCCGGAACCTACTCCATTCAGGCTCAGAATGTCTCGGGACAAGCCTTGTACACCCGCTACTTCACCCCCTTAGTCGCCGGAACCGAGACAGAAGACGGCGACCACTTCTCCAATCCCGAATTCTCCGAATGGATTCCGGTCACTGAGGGAACCTCCTCAATCGTCGTCCTGGACCCCGACAACAATGTTCTTACGAGTCAGCCTCTCACTGGTTCAGCGCCGATCGTCACCATCACGAGTCCCGCGGCCGGCTTCGTCGGTTCAGGGCAACAGGCAATCAGTTGGACCATCCAGAGCTCCGCGCCAACCCTCACCTCGCGCATCTTCTACTCGACAGACAGTGGAAACACCTGGCAGCAAATCGATGACCTTACCGGTACGAGCGACACCATCGACTTCAGTACCTTGCCGGGAGCCGCCGCGGCACTCTTGAGGGCGGATGTCTCTGATGGCGCGAACACAGGCAGCGCCACATCGATTCCGTTCAGCGTGCCAAAGAAAGTTCCGTCCACAATTGTCATCAATGCGCCTCTGAACGGGACCGTCAAGCCGGCGGCAAACCCCGTCTACCTCAGTGGCGCGGCCTACGACGCCGACGATGGAGTGTTGACTGGTACTGCGTTGCAGTGGACCGACAGCGTTCAGGGCGCACTGGGCAGCGGGCAGTTCCTCCCGGTAACTCTACAGCCCGGCACACATACGCTCACTCTCACGGCGACTGACTCTGACGGCAACGCTATCACCGCCACCACCACAATCACTTTGGGCGGCGGTCGTCCAATTGTTACACTCACCGCAAACACCCTCTCAACGAACTGCTTCAGCGCAACGATCAACGCAACGCCCGGAATCCAGGGCGCGCCGCTATCCGTTGTCCAGTACAGCCTCGATGACGGAAACACCTACACGGCGATCCCGTCAGCGCAACTTCCTTACACCTTCCAGGTCCCCGGCTCCGGTACCGTTACGCTGATTGCGGCCGCGCTCGACGCGAGCGGCCAGGTGGGTGCGCAATCCACCGTGTTGAACCTCGGCACCGGCTGCACCATCACTCCACCGGTAGCCATTACGCCGACAGTGACGGTGTCTCCATCTCCATTGAGCATCACGACCACGCAAGCCCTAACGGTGACAATCGGGGTCAGCGGCGGCAGTGGTAATCCCACGCCAACCGGCTCAGTAACTCTGACCAGCGGCAGTTACATCTCCGCGGCGACGGCTCTTGTCAGCGGCAGCGCGACGATTACGGTCCCCGCCGGATCGCTGGCCACCACCACAGACACGCTGACGGCTACTTACACGCCCGACTCCGCGAGTTCCTCAACTTATAACAGTGCGACAGGATCGAATACGGTCACAGTAACCTCTCCAGCAAAGACCACGCCAACGGTAACGGTGTCGCCGTCTCCAACGAGTATCACGTCGACGCAATCGCTGACGGTGACGATCGGCGTCAGCGGCGGCGATAATCCCACACCCACGGGCTCGGTAACTCTGACCAGCGGGAGTTACACATCCGCGGCGACGACTCTTGTCAGCGGCAGCGCGACGATTTCCGTCCCCGCCGGATCGCTGGCCACCAGCACTGACACCCTGACCGCTACTTACACGCCCGACTCCGGGAGTTCCTTAACCTATAACAGCGCGATTGGGACGAACTCGGTTACGGTCACTGCCGCAACCGTACAAATCACTGTTGGCACCAGCCCCGCGGGCCTCTCCTTCAGCGTGGATGGAACGCCCTACACCACCACGCAAACCCTGAGCTGGACGGTGGGCTCCAGTCATACGATTGCCACGACGTCACCGCAGACCTCAGCCGGGACGCAGAACACCTTTACTTCCTGGTCCGACGAGGGAGCGCTCTCGCATTCTGTCACCGCGCCATCAAGTGCAACCAGTTACACGGCGACATTCGCGACTTCCTATCTGCTAACAACCGTAGCAAGTCCAACTGCCGGCGGATCAGTTGCGCCCACGTCGGGCACTTACTACGCTTCCGGGACGGTGGTGAACCTGACAGCCACGCCTAACTCGGGTTACACCTTCACCAATTGGACGGGCAGCGTGGAGAGTACCAGCAGCGCTTCCACAACCATCTCCATGAGCGCGCCGGAAAGCGTGACCGCTAACTTCACGGCAGTCGCGACGCCAACCTTTACCGTCAGTTCGTCAACCATGCCGCAAACCGTGCAACCCGGCGGTTCGGCGCAATACACCATCACCGTCACGGCGCAGAACGGCGCGTTCCCAAGCGCTGTTACGCTCGCCGCCAGCGGGCTGCCGCCCGGTGCCACGGCTTCGTTCTCGCAGGTGTCAATCACACCCGGCAGCTCATCGGCTAGCTCGACGCTGACCATTCAAACCGCTTCAACAAACGTTGCGTTGACGAATGGAGGCTCACCATGGCCGCTTGCCGCGCCGGCGCTGGCAGTCATCGGTATGTTCTTCCTTCCCGGCAAGAAGCGCAGACGCTGGATCACGCTCGCTGTTTTGGCGCTTGCTTCGCTGGGCGCGTTCTCCGCTCTCACTGCGTGCGGAGGCGGCTTCGGCTTCCGCATGGGTACTGCCGCAACGAATTACTCCATCACCATTACCGGAACTAGCGGCTCGGCACAGCAGTCCACCACCGTGCAGTTGACGGTCGAGTAAAAGGAGACCCCATGCGACTCAGGATCAAAGCCTCATTCGTTCTGTTGTTGACCATCGCCACGATCTCCGCAGCTCAGGCAGTCGCGCAGACTCCCGTTCAGCCGGCAAGCGGCAAGCCGCGCGCCGAACTCGCTCTCGACTACAGTTATCTGCATAGCAACGCGCCTCCGGGCGGCTGCGGATGCTTCAACCTGAACGGCGGCAGCGCTACCTTCGCATGGCCGCTCATGTCCGGGCAGTTTGCGCTGGCCGGCGACGTCACCATCGCTCACGCGGGCACTGTCTCCAGCTCCCGCGACAACATCACGTTGAGTACTTTCACCGCGGGAGGGCGCTATCTTCCGCGTTTAGGCCGCTCATCTCTGCAACCGTTCGGCCAGGTGCTGCTTGGCCTGGCTCACTCCAGCGGGACGCTCGTTCAGGGCTCAAATCCGGGAGCGGCCAACGCCGGCGCAGCCTTTGCGGGCATCTTCGGCGGAGGCCTCGACCTGCGCGCGACTCCGCGCTTCTCTATCCGACTCGTCGAAGCCGACTACCTGCTGACAACATTCGACAACGGAAGCAACAATCACCAGAACAACCTGCGCATCAGCGCCGGAGTCGTCATTCGGTTTTGAGATCAATGACCCCAGGGAACAGCATCTGTTGTTGCACATTGAACATCGGTTGATGGAGCTTCAACGATTCCGTAGAATGAGGGTTCTCAATTCGAATGCCGGCGATTTCCGAGAGCTGTTGACGCCGCTTTTTGGACGCCTTGCTGCGGGGTTGGTGGCGCAAAGTTGGCGAGCATCTAGTTTTCTGTTGGTCCCCTGACGCCGAGATGGAAGTCAATTGGCGAGAACAGGCCAAAGCGCTCAATGAACCCGTCTTAAGCGGCGACCGCATTAGTAATGGTAAACGCCCATGTCGCCATCAACCCCGCCCGTTTCCCAACGGCCAACACCTCCGTCGTCCCGGCCGCCGTCTATTTTTCTGATCCCTGACACGTGTCCTTTGCGCCCCGTCTTTCTACTCCCAATTGGCTACTCCTGCCTTTCTGTTCTCCGACCCCTGCTTTTTTGTCAACCCTTCCCTCGCTCCAAATTCCCCGCAACCTCCTGAAAACACTCACCAAAAACTTTTCCCAAGTTTGCCGATCATTTCCCCCTTCCGGCGCATACTCGTTCCATGATCGCTACACCAACCCATTACCGGATCGTTCGCTCATTCTCGCTCTTGCCAGGCTCCGTTCAACAACGTATCGCCGTCACGCACATCGTTCCGCTTCAACCCTTTGGCCGACTGCCATTCGGGGAAAAATTAAATCGAGGGATGATTTTCCTCACTCAGCTGCAAAAACAGCCACTAACTCCTTTGTCATCAACAAAACTATCTCAAAATCCGCATCGATTTTTTGCGATTTTTTGCGATTTTTGTTGGCAAAACGGCCCAATTTCGACCCAAAACCGCCTGCAGACGGAGTCTTTTCTAGCGCCGCTAACTCCGCTAGCTCCGCCAACGCTGCTGCCTCTACGGAGGTATGGACGAGGTATAGGCCATCCCGTAGACCCTTTGTCATCAAATATGGAGGTATGGCATACCGGGGGAAGGGGCAGCAGATTCAGAGTTGCTGTCAGGAGGACCGATATGGTCAAGGAATGTCGCTTTATCAAGGCCAACGGACATCAAATTTGCCGAAGTTCCTGTCGCAAATTCATTTCGCTCCAACCTCGCGATTTCAACTCCCCATCGGCCGGTGATCGACATCCGGTCTCTATTGGGAGACAGGGAAGCAAGCCGATCAGGATTGCGGGCGATTGGAACGCACGTTTTTCAGTTGATTGCCCAGAGTTTGGAGGAATCGATTGATGAGCGCGACACTGCTGCGCAACTCCGGTTGACGGAATTCGCTGAGCAGCGCGAGGAGCCCCGGCGGCTTGGTGACTGGTTTGCGCTCGCTTCCCAGCGTTTCCCCGACCGCGACCGCGATGCACTTGAGCAAGTCGGGGTCGATGGAGCCGAGGATTTGGCCAAGGATCAGCAAATTGCGGAGCGCACGCGTTCCCTCGGGCGATTTGGCTGCACTTACAGCGTGCTCCAGAATTTCGTCGCTGGCGCTCACGGTTCCGCGGAGCTTTTGCAAAGCTCCTGCCTGGTGCAGCTCTTCGAGCAGGTCAAACGCGTCGAGCAAGGCCTCCGCGTGTTCCTGCGGAGCTGTTTCGAGACGATCGAGCAGTTCCTTGCGGGGATTGCGCGGAGGCAGTTCGAGAGGGATCGGTTGAGCCATCGTCTTCTCTCCATTTATTTGGTTTGAATCTGAACCAGGCCCCCGGGGGCGCGGTAGTCGCTGCGTTGCCACTTGCGTTCCACTTCGACTCCTCGCTGTGGTGTGGGATGACCGAAGCGCGAATTCCCGCGCGGAAGCGGAGAGGCGCCGTGAGCATCAATCAGCTCCATGCGGACACTTGCCTCTTTATAAGCGGGGGTGCTGGTTACCTTGTCGGCGTCGCTGCTCGTGAGCCGATTCACTTGCTCTTCGACTGAATTCATTGGCATGTAAAGCTCCATGCCTTTAACACGATCGGTGACCAGCGCACTGAGGCGCACGTGGCCATAGCGCGAGGTAAGCCGGACGATGCTACCGGTTTCAATGCCACGATCTTTGGCCAACTCCGGTGAAATCTCTACGAAGGTAGAAGGGACTTTTTCGCGGATTCCTTCTGTCTTGTAGGTCATGTTTCCTTCGTGAAAGTGTTCCAGGAGGCGCCCATTGTTCAAATGAAGATCGTATGTTGTGTCCTGTTGGTTGCTCGGCTCATTCCAGGCGAGCGGGAAGAATTTTGCTTTTCCATCGGGCATTTGGAATTGCTTCGTGTAGAGAAGAGGCTGGTCTGAGCCATCCGCGGCGACAGGCCATTGCAGCGATTTGTAGCCTTCCAGGCGCTCGTATGTGACACCTGCCATGATGGGCGTTAGCGATGCGATCTCGGCGCAGATTTCCGATGGGTGAGCGTAGTTCCAATTTGCGCCCAGCCGGTTGGCGATCTGCTGAATGATCTGCCAATCGGGGCGGCTGTCGCCGAGCGGGTCAAACGCTGGATAAAGCCGCTGAATGCGCCGCTCCGTGCTGGTAAATGTGCCGTCCTTTTCCAGGCTTGGACTGGCGGGCAAAACCACATCCGCGTAGCGGCAAGTTTCAGTGAAAAAAATGTCCTGCATAACAAAGAAATCAAGCTTCGAAAGCGAGTCAGCGACGTAATTCGCGTTGGAATCGACGAGGCTCATCTCTTCGCCGAAGACATACATCGACTTGAGGCGGCCGTCGTTAATAGCGTCAATCATTTGATGGTTGTTGAGGCCGGGCTCGGGTGGAAGCGACACATTCCATGCCTGCTCGAATTTTCCGCGAATTTCCGGATCGTCGACTCGCTGGTATCCGGGGAAAAAATTCGGCATGGCGCCGTGATCGCTGGCTCCCTGAACATTGTTGTGGCCGCGCAAAGGATAAGCGCCGGTTCCCGGCCGCATGTAATTGCCAGTGGCCAGCAGTAGGTTGGAGATGGCGGTGGATGTATCAGATCCCGCGATGTGCTGCGTGACCCCCATCGCCCACAGAATGCAAACGCTGCCGGCTTCGGCGATCATGCGCGCAACTTTGATCAGCGTTTCCTGCGGGAGACCGCAGCGCTCGCTGGCCATTTCCAGCGTGAACGGGTCGAGGCTCTTGATGTAATTCTCAGCTCCGTTAACCCACTGTTCGATGAATTCGGTCTTTGCGAGGCCGTTATCGAAGAGGTAGCGCGTGACGGCGGAGAGCCAGATGAGATCGGTGCCGGGTTTGGGATGCAGGAATACATCGGCGCGCCGCGCCATCTCATGCTCGCGCAGGTCGGCCACGATGAGTTTTTGCCCGTGCAGTTTGTGTGCCCGCTTGACGCGAGTGGCGAGGACCGGATGGCTCTCCGCGGTGTTACTGCCAATGACAATCACCAGCTCAGCCTTCTCGATGTCACTTATCGATCCGGAATCACCACCGTAGCCAACAGTGCGCCAGAGCCCGACAGTTGCGGGCGCCTGGCAGTACCGCGAGCAGTTGTCCATATTGTTGGTGCCAATTACCGCGCGGGACAATTTCTGTATCAGGTAGCTCTCTTCATTGGTGCACTTTGATGAAGAGATGAAAGCGAGCGCATCCGGCCCATTGGCCGCTTTAATTTCAGTGAATCGCCGCGCGATCAGCGACAGCGCCTCATCCCAGGTGGCTTTGCGAAACTTTCCATCTTCGCGAATCAATGGAGTGGTGAGGCGGTCCTCGCTGTCGACAAATCCCCAACCGAATTTTCCTTTAACGCAGGTGGAGACGCCATTGGCGGGCCCCTCGAGTGGCTCAACCTTCAGGATGTGACGGTCGCGCGTCCAGACATCAAAGCTGCAGCCGACGCCGCAATAAGTGCATACCGTTTTAGTGCGCTTGACGCGCGAGTCGCGCATGGTGGCTTCAATTTCAGAGAGCGCGAGGATGGGGCCGTCGCCAGTCTCGGGCTCAATCGCCTTCACAACGTCGATCATTCCATCAAGCGCGGATTCGGGAAGGGAAGTGAAGTAGCCGGCCTCGCCGAGCATGGAGTTCTCCATGAGGGCGTTGCAGGGGCAAACCGTGACGCAGTGGCCGCAGGAGACGCAGCTCGATTCGCCTATGGTCGCGCCTCCATCCCAAAGAACACGCGGGTGCTCGTCTTCCCAGCGGATGCTGAGGGTTTCATTCACCTGCAGATTCTGGCAGGCCTCAACGCAACGTCCGCAAAGAATGCACTGGTCCGGATCGTACCGGTAGAAGGGGTTGGAAAAATCTTTCTTATATGGTTTTGGCTCGAAAGGAGTCTGCTGGTGTTCGATTGCGAGGAGCTTTGTTGTGTTGTGAACCGTGCAGTTGCCATTGTTGTTGTCGCACACAGTGCAATAGAGCAGGTGATTGCCGAGGATGCGATCGAACGCCTCGCGCTGGGCCGTTGCGGCGCGAGGCGAACCCGTGACGACGACCATTCCGGCCGATGCGGTTGTACCGCAGGCGCGGACCAGCTTGCCGTCGACCTCAATCATGCAGGTATCGCAAGTTTGGATGGGTCCAAGTTGAGGGTGGTAGCAGACCTGAGGAATTGTCACACCCGAGCGGTTGATGACATCGATCAGAGACTCATTCGGTGCGAATGAGTGCATCGTATCATCGATCGTGATCGTCGCCATAGTCGGCAAATCCTCAGGGAAGATGGGGAATTGATTCCTGGTTCATGAATCGGATGCTGAAGTGCGCCGCATCGATTATTGCATCTTCTCTCGACCTTCAGCAGCACGCGGCGATGTAACCAAATAAAGGGAAAGATGCGGGGCACGGCCAGATTGAAGTCCTAGTGCCGCATCCGGCAGCGCGACTCGCCGGAATAGATAACGAAGCGTCGTCCACGCAAAAAGCCGATCAGAGTCAGGTTCAATTCGCGGGCCAATTGCACTGCAAGACTTGAAGGCGCCGAGACCGAAGCAACAACAGGCACGCCCGCGGCAATTGCCTTCTGAACGACTTCGAAGCCGCCCCGTCCGCTGACAAGGAGCACATGACTCGAAAGCGGAATCATGCCTTGGAGCAACGCCCATCCCACAACTTTGTCGACTGCGTTGTGGCGGCCGATGTCCTCGCGGAGCACAGCCAACTCGCCGGTGGCGTTAAAGAGAGCCGCGGCATGCAATCCGCCGGTTCGATCGAAGACTGGCTGGGCGGCGCGCAATTGGGCGGGCAGTGAAATGAGCGTCTCGGCGTCTATCGTAAAGCCCGGATCAAGCGGCCGCAGGCCGCGCGTGCGCACAGCGTCGATGGAGGTTTTGCCGCAAAGCCCGCAGCTTGAATTCGATAGGAAATTCCGTTGCGGTTTGCCGGGCTCGATGATGCCGTCGCGTAATTCCACATCGATGGTGTTGCAGTCGACGGTGTTGCCGGCTTGCTCGATCGCGGATTCCCGATCGCGGATGGAGATAATTTGATCGCGGTTCTCGATGAGGCCTTCGGTCCGAAGAAAACCGGTGGCCAACTCGCGGTCGTGGCCCGGAGTGCGCATCGTCACGACCAGCGGTTTGCCGCAGGCGAGGATCTGAAGAGGCTCTTCAGCGGCGAGATCGTCGCTGCCGCGGCGGATTTGACCGTCGTCCCATTCCGTGACTTGAGTGAGCTCGACACTTCGGAGCGGCGTATTCATGGAGCAAACTCGGGGACAACCTCAGCGCGGCGCTCTGAAGCAGCCTGGACGCTACGAATAAGTATAGTGACTGCATTATGATTGGCAGGAAGAGCGGTTCTCCAGTTCATAGCGGCAAATGGCAGAGTGCGGTGTGGCTCTTATTTTGATAAAAGAGCCACTTTGGCCCATAGGCTTTGTCCGAGGGCTACTGGATAACCGCTGGGACGGGCCTGTAGCTCAACGGTTAGAGCAGGGGACTCATAATCCCTTGGT
>PLCO01000042.1 GCA_003134815.1 Acidobacteriaceae bacterium
TCACCCAAGGGGTTCACCCCACCAGCCGCAGAATCTGTCAAGAGCCGCACCCCGCCCTCCACCGTCCATCCCGCTGATTCCATGCCGAATATTTCCCCGCGCAAGTTTGCCGATTATTTCTGCCAAATCCCTACACTTGTAGTTGTATGAGGATTCCCCCGGAACAATTCGAATCGAAGATCGCGCCGCGATCAGCGTTAGCTCCGCAAACCCCGCTAGCTCCGCTGTCTTTTCAGGAGAAATTAAATAAAGAAAAAAATGCTGCCCTATTTTCGGTGCAAATCGCACTTAACTCTTTTATCATCAACACAATTACCTCAAAAACCGTGTTGATTTTTATCGATTTTCGTCGATTTTTATGCGCAAAACGGCCCTTTCTTACCCCAAATCGACACCCCATATCGACCCCCAAATCGGCCTCAAACACACTTCCGCGCACACCCCGGCTCGCACCCGGGCGACTCGGCACAACACATCCTTGAAGGAGGTTCTTACTCGGCTACGACGACGCTTTTCTGATCCCTGTTCCCTATTCCCTATTCCCTGCTCTTCTCACACTCTCCAGGTGTCCGCGCGCCAGCTCTTGATCCGCTCTTTGATCTGTTTGCGGCTCAGATTGTGTTCGAGCGCCTGCTTGGCCAGTGGGACAACTTCGTCGTCCGCCGCAAAGCGCAGCGCGATCAGTTGGTCTTCAGTCAGCCGATAGATCTGTGTATGCCATTCCGCCGGCGCCAGCGCCTGCAACCGCAACCGCTCTTCAAGCCGGATCACGCGGTCCTGCACCTTCAGCGGGTACTGCCGCATCCGGAACAGCGCAACGAATGCCGCCAGCGACAACACAACAAACCATATCGGATAGAAGCTTGGGTGGTGCACCGCATACATGATCGCGATGACGATGGTGGCGATCGAAACGATGGTTAGAAAGAAATGATACGGAGGATCGAACCGTGCATGACTCTTGAAACTCTGCGGCTTACTCATCTGCTGCGCTCGTTCCTTGCAGGCCTGGATTGGCGTTCGCGGCCGTTGGCGTTGCGGCTGTGACCTTGGTGCCTGCGCCCTTTGCGTCTGACGCGATAGATGATCCGCCGTCTACGGCCACTGGCGCCTGTATACCTGCAATGGCCGAATTCTCTTGGGTCGAGCTTGGCGCTGTCAACCCTGGCGCTGTCAATCCCGTCGCCATCATGGCCGACAAGTTCTCCGGTCCCAAAACCGTCGTCTCCTTCGGGATCAATTGGTAGCGGCCGCGCACCAGGTAGTTCACGAACAGGCCGCCTGCGAGATAAGGGTTCATCAGTGCGATCGGGACTGCGTAGATCGTGGTCACGAACGACTCGTCGATGCCCTTCGCCGAGTGGCTGTGGCGCCGGTAGCCCGGAATCTGTGGAATCTCGAACACTGTCAGTTGCGCCTCCGGATGCTTGCGCGCATATCGCACCAGTTTATGCGCGATCTGCTTTGGCGTGGTTATACCGGCATCGGGAAAGATGCTCCGGCTGAACGTCTGGGGAAAGTAGGAATTCAGAACCACGCGCGCAAAATCCGCGCAGTTGTCGAACAGCAGATTGAAGCTCGTCCGGTTCGGTCCCGCATTCAGTTTCTCGATCAGCGCATCGTCCTGCTCTGCTGTTGTCTCGAAGTGAAAGGCGTAGATCCGCCTCTCGTACGCCGCGCCCACCAGTTGCGTCCAGCCGCCGTGTATAAAGTTGCCCGCAGGCAAATCCGCTCGCAGGCTCGTCAAATGCTCCTCGTGATACCGGTTGCGCAGCTTCACCACCATGTCGTGGTCCACTTGCGCCGGAGCATCCGCTGCATTTTCCACTGAATATAGATAAGGGACTAGAGGGATTGCCACCCAGTCGTATCCGTCGATGCCCTGATAGCGGGCAATCACTGCGCCAAGCTCACCCGTCTGGCAGCGACGCAACGTCACCGGCGTCTCAGCGCAGATTCGCTCGAAATAAATGGCATTATGCCCGGTCGGGTTCAGGGCCCCAAAAAAGCCGTAGGGCTCCTCCATCAGAAGAGCCGCCTGCGCGTGTCCCTCAGCGCAGAAAGATCCTGCCACCAGGATAAGAACAAATAGAACAATGCGGTTGCGAAAACTTGAGAGCATAGGTTCCTCTTTGGGTAAGAACGCCCGACTCTCTACTCTTCAGTATGCATCATCTCATCTGATTGATGGATAAATCGAGTCTCCTAAATCCGTCATGTCATTGACGATTCAGGATTTCCGCGCAACAGTGCGGTGCGGGTCGAGACCACTCCTGTGCAACACACCACCCCTGATGACTTAGATGCATTTTCCGGCTGAATGTTGCGCTTTGGTTTTGTGAGGGCCGGCTGGCGAGCGATTGTCGCTTTCGAACGGCCGATTGAACTATTGGTGAGGAGGGACGATGATCGAGGTCTCCTGCACTTCAATCAGTCCAGAGCCGATCATCTTCTCCAGCTCTGGCAAAATCCCATCCACTTTTTCGCGCGTCTCAATAAACTCGATCTTGATCGGCAGATGGTCCGAAATTTCCAGGATGTGCGCTGAATGCATGCGGTGTTTGGCCCCAAAGCCCGCCACGCCTTTGATGACCGTGGCGCCAGCGATTCCGCCATGGAAAAGGAGGTCGAGAATCGTCGTGTAAACCGGCACGTGATGGTGCTTGGCTCCATCGCTCAAATAAAGCGTAACTTTCACCGCCTTGCCTGTGGTCAACATGCGTCGTGCCTCCGCTTTTCTCTACACCCAAATTTCTCTGCACCCTGACTCACTCAAGAGTGCCCAGCAAGTTTGCAATTTCACGCGCGGCAAGTTCCAAATTACAGCTGAACAACGAACGATTGAAGCACCTTTGCTGGCCACTTGCAACTCACGGCCGTCCTTCACTGGCTCTTCACAGCAGGTCGGCCAGCGCCGTGCCGCACCAGGTCGCCGCAAGGCCCATCACGAGACTGCCTACCGCGTAAGTCGCAGCTAGCAGAAAAGCGCCCGATCGCATCGTCGACAGCGTCTCCCACTCATACGTCGAAAAAGTGCTGTACGCGCCGATGAAGCCGATCGGCACAAGGAACCGCCATGCGGGATTCAGATCGGCGCGTTTTCCAAAGTACGTGAGCGTGAATCCGATAATCACGCAGGCTGTGATGTTGATGACCAGCGTGCCATATGGAAACTTGCTTCCCATCCGTCCTGAGATCGCGGAACCGACCCAGTACCTCAGGATCGAGCCCAGTGCGCCGCCCGCGGCGATCAGCAAATATTTCTGCACTGTCATTCTCCTCGCGTCAATCTATGCTGCGCAAACGCTGGCACTGGATTTACAGCTTCGCAAATGCGACGCAGCAATCGCGCCATCGTTGTGTTCTCAGCGTCTCAGGGGATCGCGCCGCGATACGACTCCGCAACAGGATTCCCTGTCAGGAGTCATCATCTGTCCGGCTTAAGAAAGAGGACAGCGGTTAACCGGCGTATTCAGGAATTCAGTGCCTCCAGCAGGCTTTCTGCCGGGATTGCCGCTCACCGAGGCTCGCGGCAATTTGAGGGAATCTGCTTCGAAATCGAGCATTCCTGAAAACGCAGTCGGGTGAACTCCTTCACCACTGCTTCCATTACAACCCGCATTGAGCGTTTGTGTCAACGCACGCAACGGCGCAAGCGTTCAGGTCAACGCGCGGCACCGCAACTCCGCTGCTCGCGTGATTCGTGCATAAGCCGCAAAAATTCGACTAGTGCTTATCCTTCGGCGGCTTGTCACCGCGGGATTCGCTCAGCCCAACTCGCATGGACCGCGTAGCTCCGGCGGCAGCCAGCAGAAAGCTCCGCATCTGCGGCGTGAATTCCTTGCGCTCTGCCTCCTTCTGCGCAAAGCTGAAGACCCAGTAAGCCAGGCAACATACGTAGCTGGCTGTTTCAAATTGAAATAGGTGAACGTACTGGGATGCAGTTGTCTGATGCGTTTGAAGCACCGCTACCGTGAGGCTAACTATGGAATAGAGGCCGAACCCGGTGGCGACCTGCAGCTCACGGTCGCGCCAGCTGATCGACAATAGCTGGCTACCGCCGGCAAGCAACAGGAAGAAGAGAATCCGAAGGATAGAAGTCGTCTGCTCCAGCTGGGTGAACAGGAGCCCCATTTTGGATGTGGCATGCGCGAGACCTGGCAGGGCAGCGAATGGCCAGATGGCTGCGCCCGCTACCAGGATCAGTATTCCCACCAACACCATGGCGCTGCGCGGCAAAGAGGCTCGAATTGGCCGGAGCAGCGACCAAACCAGTTCAACCAAAACGCAGAAGAGAAATGCGGAGTCGAGAATTGCCTGCGCGAAATAGATTTGAAAATACTTGAGCCCGTAAAAGTGGCCGATGACGTTTCCAACTACATCCCAAATGCAGTATCCGCAAAATACGGGTAAAGTGCGCCAGATGCGTCGATAAAAAAGCAGCCCAATAACCGCGACCTCTGTCAAAGTGGCTGCGAGCCAAATTAAGGTGTCAACGCTCAAAGACATCGGGTCCAACCCGCCGCTCGGAATGAGATGAGGATAGCAGCATGCCTAGCATGGCCGCCTGTTGATCACAGTCTACAAGCTTCTCTGATCCATTAAAGGACGCAAAAAGGCCCACCCCTAAAGGGTGGGCCCTATGCAGTCAACAGAACTTCTTATGCCACGCTCGGAGGCGGAAGCTTCAAGCCTCCATACGGGACCGCCGCTGCTACGCTCGGGGGCGGGAGCTTCAAGCCCCCATAGGGGACCGCTGCTGCTACGCTTGGAGGCGGGAGCTTCAGGCCCCCATACGGGACCGCCGCTGCTACGCTTGGAGGCGGGAGCTTCAGGCCCCCGTACGGAACTGCTGCCGCTACGCTGGGCGGCGGAAGCTTCAAGCCTCCATACGGCACCGCGCTGGCAGAGCACACAGATACGAGAAGCAATGCAGCGAAGCCGAATTTCAAGATTTGAATCGTGCGCGAACTCATTGATGAATCTCCTGGCGGAGACAACTCCGCCTCACAACCTTGCTTCGTTAGAGTAACTCAAAGTATGCAGGGCCGCTACAACAAAAGTGGTATTAGAAAAGATTTCTTCCCTAAGTACCCGTAATTGCGGCGGATGAGTACCCAAATATTGGTTACTTTCCGCGATATTTGCCTTATCTTCGCCCTATAACGAGTCTTGTACAACTAGATTCCTATCCCTCCGCGCATGAATCAGGCATGCCCAGCCGGAAATAGCCGACTCCGATAATGCACAAGATGAGTAGTAGGGGAATCGGACCTGGGTGATAGCGGGAATGAATCACATGGGTGACGGCGGGAATGAATCATAGATATGTGGGTAGTGCCGCCGCCCAACAGGATTCTGAATGTCCCCTGAGCTCTACAGGAACGCGCCGAAGACCCGAAGTTCGGCAAGTTACCGGCTTTCAACAATTAGAGCCGTTTGCGGTTACCAGACTGAAAACTTCGGTGATGTGGGCGAAATCAACGAAACTCGATACATTGCGATTAAGCCATCCTCATTTAGGCACGACCTTATGAACCCATTCAAACCAGAAACATCTACGCCGTCCAGTGTTCAAGCCCCTTCACAAAAGCGGCAAGAAGTTCGCTGCGCTGTCCGATTCCCTCTCGCTTTGCCAGTGGTGCTCTCAGCTGGAGAAGATGAGATCGTAGGTTCGACTCGAAACATCTCTGCCAGCGGCGTTCTCTTCGCTCTTGAAGAGGATTTGTCCGTCGGTCGCGACATCGATTTTTCCATGCGAATGCCTCGTGCCGTGCTCGGCGCGCCGCAGGATGTTCTGGTCCACTGCAAGGGGCGTGTGGTACGCTGCTCCACAAGCCACAATGAGCACCTTGCCGCTGCCACAATTGACGATTATCGATTTGTGGAGCAGTAAGGTCCAGGTTGGCTTCACGGCAGCCGGCTATGGAAATCCTTGACGACATCCCAGAAGGCGAAAGCCCTGATACCCCGGTAAAGCCGGGGACCGTTCGCGTGATACTCGCGGACTCCCAGGCGATCTACCGCGTCGGGATCCGCAAAGTCTTCGCCCTCGAGGACGACATCCGCGTCGTTGCTCAGGCTGACTCATTGGAAAATCTGCGCGCCGCTATTGAGCGTTATCCAACCGACATCGTGCTTTTAGAGGGCGGCATGTTGGCCGGCACCGCCAATTCAATTCCCGAACTCCTGCGCATGGCGCCAGACGTCAAGCTGATCGTGCAGGCCGTCTCATCAGACGAAAACCACACTGTCGAGCTTTACCGGCGCGGTGTCCGCGGCATCGTCTCCCGTTCCATTTCACCTGACTTGCTCGTGCGCTGCGTGCGCCGTATCGCTGCCGGCGAAACATGGATCGATAATCAATCGGTCAACTGGGTGATCGATGCCTATCGCGCCCAGGCGGCTGCGCTCGTCAGCCCGCGCAATCAGCCTCGCCTTTCGCCCAAGGAAATGTCAATCATCACCTGCATCACGCAGGGCAAGCGAAATAAGGAGATTGCCTTCCAGTTGGGCACCACCGAGCAGGTCATCAAGAACTACCTGCGCAAAATCTATGACAAGCTCGGCGTCTCAGACCGGCTGGAACTTGCTCTTTATTGCCTGCACAATAAAATCATTCAATCGGACATGGACGAAGTGACGGTGGCTCAAAAGGTCGTCACCTCGTAACATTTCCTCCGCACATTCCTTTCCAGAAGAACCCGCTCAACCGCAGCCCTATTGCGGCTGGTGCGCGTCCGCGCAGGATTGGCGCGCCAGTTCCAGCAGGCGTGTCAACTCGGCTAGCTCCGCGCCGCTGATGTGGCCCAGCAACTCCACCGGCACGCGCCGAACCAGCGGATCCATCGCCCTCAGCACCTCCATGCCGGCGTCGGAAATCTGCGTCCACACCACGCGCCGATCGTGACGGTCGCGATGCTGTCGAATCAACTTCAGGCTTTTCAGCCGCCCCAGCAATCGCGTGATGTCGGGTTCCATGGCGATCATGCGCGCGCCAATGGCCGCGCACGACAGCCCGTCAGGTTGTGCTCCCCGCAGGATGCGCAGCACGTTATATTGCGTCGACGTCAGGCCAAATCTTCTGATACTTTGCTGGAAGGCTCGTTGCAGGCAATCCGATGTGCGCAACAGATTCAACACTGCCTCTTCCTCCGCGCTCGAAAAAGGTATTGTCTGTGCGATCTCAGACTTCAAGCTTGCCATTGGAATTCCTCCCATCGCACCGCTGCGCCGATTCCCGGCGCCGACACCAGCGCCAATGCATCGTCCGGCAAAGCTTCCTCCCGCAAATCAGGATGACCTCGCGCCCTACTGCTTGATGACGTCAAGTTCGATCGTGAGCTTGACCTCGGCACCCAGCATCGCTGCGGGAACCTTCGCCCCAATCCCAAAGTCGGTTCGATTGATCGTTGCCGTCGCCGAGAACCCGCGATGCACCTTACCTCGTTGGTCCGTTACTGGTCCTGTGAGCCCCTCAATTGTGAGCACCACCGGCTTGGTCACGCCGTGCAAAGTCAGGACTCCCGCAACGGTAAGGTCATTGCCAGTCTTGCTCACGCTCGTGCTCGCGAATGTCGCCGTGGGAAAGTTGGCCACATCGAAATAGCTCGCGCCCTTGATGTCGTTGTCCCTGGCTTGCACGCCTGTATCCACCGTGTCCACTCCGATGGTGACCTGAACGCTGGATTTCGAAATGTCCGCATCATTCAAATGAAGGGTTGCGTTCACATTGCCAAACCGGCCGTGAACCGTTGAAACGCTCATGTGGTTGATCGCGAAATCAACCTCGCTGTGATTCGGGTCGGAAACCCATTGGGTTGTGTTTTGCGCAATGGCAAAGGGTGTGGCGAGCGCCAAAACACCAGCCCCCAAAACACGAGCTACGACGGCCAATCGTTTCATACGGTAAAATCCTTTCAGTTCAGGGGCTCTTTGAGCCCGATGAAAATAATTAGGTGCGGCAATTCACTCAGTAAGATGCTCGGCCCAACTTAGTCGTTGCAACATATATTCCGCGGAATCCTCACTGCCCTTCCCTGCCCGTCTGCTATTCTCCCGCCAGTGCCCGTCTCAGCGTCTGTTATCGCCCCGTTTCGCAACCTCACCTCTCCGCAGCGCCATGTTTTTCTGGCCGCGTTTCTTGGCTGGACGCTCGATAGCCTCGACTTCTTTCTCCTCGTCTTTTGCGTCTCTGCAATCGCCCGCGAGTTCCGCACCCAGCCGTCTACGGTTCTCGGAGCGGTGTTCCTTACTCAGGCCTTTCGTCCGGTTGGCGCTCTGCTCTTCGGCATGTTGGCCGACCGCTATGGCCGCCGGCCCATACTCATGGCCAATATCGTCGGCTTTTCCGTCATTGAACTCGCCTGCGCTTTTGCGCCCTCGCTCAACGTGCTCCTGATCCTGCGCGCTCTGTTCGGAATCGCCATGGGTGGGGAATGGGGCGTCGGCGCCGCGCTCGCCTTTGAAACTCTGCCTAAGGATGGTCGCGGCACATTCTCCGGGGTCCTTCAGGAAGGCTACGCATTCGGATCGATCCTCGCCTCCGCAGCCTTCGGCCTGCTGTTTGCCGGCTTCCATTGGCACGGCCTCACTGTTCCGGCATTTGGCTGGCGTGGATTGTTCATCCTCGGCTCGACGCCCGCCCTCCTCGCGTTTTATGTCCAGGCTCGCGTGCCTGAATCTCCGGTCTGGCTCGCTGCTGCCAAAAAGCGATCGGCGCGAACTGCGGCTCATGCGGCGCCAACCTGGTCACGCGAGCTCCTCCATTTCCTACCTACTTTTCTTTTCCTCGTACTCCTGATGACAGCCTTCATGAGCTTCTCGCATGGAACACAGGATGTGTATCCGACTTTTCTGGCCGTCCAGATCAAGCTCTCTCCTCAAACCATCGGTCTCATCGGAGTCCTCTACGGCCTTGGCTCCATCGCCGGCGGAATCTTCTTCGGCACGCTGTCTGAAACCTGGGGACGCAAGAGGGCGATTGTCACCGCTGCGCTGTTGGCGATTCCCGTTATTCCGCTCTACGCCTATGGCCATTCCGCCGTAACGCTTGGCGCCGGCGCCGTGCTGATGCAGTTCATGGTGCAGGGTGCCTGGGGCGTCGTTCCGGCTTATCTCACCGAGCTGTCGCCCGCTCCTGTGCGCGCCACGGCGCCCGGCCTGGCCTATCAACTCGGCGGCCTCATCACCTCGTGGAACGGCAAAGGTCAGGCCCTCGCTGCTGAGCGCTGGGGTAGTTATCGCGCCGTGCTTGCCATTACCGTGGTCGTCGTTGCCCTGGCGCTGGCGGCGCTGGCGTCCGTGGGACGCGAGGCCAGGGGCCGTGAGATGAGCGACGCGTAGGCCGATGAACGACCTACAAACCCAGTTGCCCCTCACTCGCGTTTTTCGTCTCGTTTAGTCCGCTCCCATTGCGTTGATTCCACTCCGCAGCCATCCGGCTGCATCCTCGGAACACCCCTCATCCTTTGGGACCAGGGTAATCGTCTCCAGTTACCAAATTACCCACCAACGCCGTGTCTAAGGATGCAGCGCCCGGCGCCTCAAATCCCACCTTTGCGGCATTGTTCTCAATGGTTCAAACGGATAGCTTCGATTCCATTGGGCCTCTGCGCCATCAGGCCACTCAACGCCCGCACAACATCGAGAAAAGGCCTCAAAGCCGGGCGCAAACCATGCTGGGGCAAAATCGGCCGGAACAAGATCGGCTGGGGCAAGACCGCGGTTCTCAGCGATCTGGAAATGCGAGCGAATACGCACATGGGGATGACGTTCAGCCATTTGCTTCCCGGCATCGCCAAATTCGCCGCTGCCGCGGTCACTCCGTGGTTTTCCGTCGATTCCGCCTTCTTTCGCAACGCTATTGTTCTTCTGCTTGCTTTCATCTTTCTCGGAGCCGCAGTCGCCGTCATCATTCGCAAGGCGCGGCCATCCACTTCCGATCCGGCATTCCGGCCCTCCGTCAAGGCCATCAAGCGCCGTGCCAAAAGCCGGGGACAATCGACCGATTGGAATATGCTTCAGACGCTCCAACTGGCAATCGATGAGGGCAGCGCCAGTCTTGAATTCGATATTGCCGGCCCCCATCAGCCCGCCGCAAATCTGTCCGCACTAAGTCCTGCGAAAGCCAATCCGCCCGCGGAAACCTGGCAACCTGCGGAAGCCCGGCATATCGACAAAGTAGCTGCGGCTGACAGTTCAAATGCCACACTCCCTGGCGCGCCTCCTTTGCCTTCCGCGCTGCCCGAATTTGAACTTCCGCCGCCCGTTGCGCCGGAATCCGCCCAGAAAATGCATCGGGAGACTCCGTCGCCCTGGGACGAGACTGCTTCAAGCCTCATGGCAGCATTCGCGGGGCCGGAAACCGGTCATGAATCGCGCCCGTTAACGCGCAGCATCGCCGAAAACGCCAAAGAGGCCGCCCAGAGATCCGCGCAGAATTCCGCCGGGAATCCCGAATCAATTCACGCGCAGTATCCCGTGCCGGCGCCTGCAGAGAATGCGCCTCTCGCTCTGCCCCGGCTCAGCGAACTAAGAGGCATGTGCTTCTCGCAAGCGCTTAGAGAGCTGGATCGCGCAAAACGTCCTGCGCAGCCAACTCCGGGCCCAAATCTGGAAATCGATGCGCTGCTGCGCGCCATTGAGCCATTCGAGTCGCTCATCATGCAGATGGAATCCGTAACGCCTCAAACAGAAAACACCGGTACAGCGAACGAGAACGGCGCGAAAAAGTATCCGCCGCAGTCAGACTTTCTTCCCGTTAACCCGGTCGTGCCCGCAAAGGCCCGCGGCCACCACGGTGAAGACAACGGACGATCCCTTCCCGGGCGAAAACCGCCAGGCGGCATCCCCGATCACATGCATATCGATCAGTTGCACATTCTGCCCTCGCGTCGCGGCCAATACAAGAAAAAGACTTGACGACGGCGGAGCGGCTCGACATCGGACATGTCGAGACGAAACAAACTTTGGAGTCCGGTGAAGTTTTTCAGGGGGCAGCCGTTGAACACATTGAGAGCCGGCAACGGCTATCGGTTTTAGCGAGTTATATTATCCATAACTTATAGCTTTGAAGGCCCTGCCTCTTGCCCGCATTCATTGGAGCGGGAGGTTGGGCCTATATATTTTCCAACATATGAGCTTCGAAAATCCCAACGCACTGCATCGCCTTCTTCTCATCGCCTTGTTGTCGGCGCCTTCTTCTCAGCGGCCTGTTTTCGGCTACTTGATCTCAGCTGATCGAGCCAGGAAGCTATCCTGAAAGCACAATCAGCCCTTTGGAGGACGCGGGAATCGATGGCTGCACGATTCAAAGCTTCTTACGCGGGATCGACCATGCTCGTGCTCGCTTCTTCGCTCTATCTTTACTGCTTCGCCTTTTTCCCGCCGTTCCTCCCTGTCTTTAGCGGTATAGACGACTATTTGCTCTATCTGGCCCCGGCGCAACGAATGGCTCAGGGCGAGCTGATCTATCGAGACTTTTTTGAGTTTGTCACTCCTGGCACTGCTCTCGTGAATCTTCTTTTCTTCAAGCTGTTCGGGCTCCGGCCCTGGGTTCCAAACCTCCTCACCGTGCTCCTGGGCGCGGGCTTGGTGTGGGTCGGGATCGCAATCTCAAGAAAGCTGATGAGCCCCAGCTTCGCGCTGCTACCGAGCGTGCTGTTCCTTCTCGATGCGCGTTTCTACCTCGCGAGCCCGGTCCATCATTGGTACAGCTCGCTCGCTGCAATGGCCGGGGTCGCCGTTCTCGCGGAGCGCCGGACGACTGCGAGGATTGCCGCGGCAGGCATCTTTTGCGGGCTCTGCGCCAGCTTCACGCAAACCAAAGGATTAGCTGCGGCGGTGGGATTCCTCGTGTTTCTATGGTTGGAAGCCAGGCAGCTGCAATCGGAACGGCGGGAATTCTTCAGCAACGCAGGCTGGTTCACGGCGGCCTTCGCGGCAACTCTTCTGCTGGTGAACGGCTACTTCATCTGGCAGGCCGGACCGGCGCGTTTCTTCTGGTGCACGGTGGTTTATGTGCTTACCTACTATCGCCAGCAGGCCGACTGGAACACTCTTCTGGTTCTTCATGGCAGCTTGAGTGGAGGCACAGCCACCCCGCATTCGCTCCGGCTCTTTGAATCGATTGCCAAGATGCTGATTGACCTGTGGGCAATGCCCTGCATCTGCATCCTGGTTCTGGCGCGCTACTTCTTGAGGCTCAGCAAGAACTCCTGGGATGATTGGAGCCGACCGGTGCTGGTGGCAATTGTTGGTTTGTTCCTTTTTCTCAGCATGGCACCGGCGCCTGCCCCTCCGCGCACGGTCCCCAGTTCGTTGCTCGGTTTCATCCTTCTGGTTTGGCTGCTTGATTCTCGCGGCAAAATTGCGCGGAGCTTTTTGGCGATCTGCTCCTTGGGGGCCTTTGCCGTTGCGACGTTTTCGGTCATCCACTCGCGGCCCAGCGAAATCGGCATCTTGACCACCGCGCAGGGCAAGTTGGGATTCTCCCAAGGCACTGAGGACACATTCTCGGAATACGAATGGGTTCAGCAGCATACCCAGCCGGGACAGTTTTTCTACGAGGCCGCCTTCCCTGACATGTATTTCTATCTCGACCTTCGCAACCCGACGCCACTACCGCTCGTAACTAACAACGCCTACACAACCACAAGGCAGGTCGAGGATGTAATTGACGGCCTTGAACAACATCGAACTCAATACATCGTGTGGGATTCGATGCACCTTGACTCAATCCCGCAATGGGAGAATCCCTCCGACGCCCACCTGCAACCCCTGCGCGACTACATTCGAGTCCACTACGCAATGGTAAAACTATTCGGCGATCCGGGTGACGAAATTTGGGAGAGACGGCCAGACTAACGCGGCCAGACTAACGCGGCCAGATTAGTGCGGTCGACCGCGCCTCGTTCGTGAACCGCGCGGGGTTTTCTCCGGCAAATTCCTCCCGGAGACTTCTTCACTGGCACGATTTCCCGTTGGGCCGCATGGGAGACACTCCGGGTTCCCCGATCAGATCAAAAGACACGCGATCTGAGAAACAGCCATCAGCGATGCGCGCGGTCGCCGCTGCGTTTCCTGAACACGATCTTCAGTTCGCGCCGCCAGTGTTCCCCCAGCGCGATCAACTCCCACTCGATCTCAGGCGACAGGCATCGCAGCACGGGCTCATTGGCCGGATGAATGTGCAGAGCCGGTGCCGCGAGAATAAGCCGCGGTGGCAGCGCCGACACTTCCGCGCCTCCAAAGTAGCCGTTGCGCTCGAAAGCCGATAGAGACGCATCGCTGCCCGGCCCGGCGCTCGGCGATGCGGCTTGCCGATCAGCATTCAGCGCGCGCACTCGAATCCAATAGTCGAGGGCCTGAAGCGGCAAATGCAGGTCCTCGCCTGCCTTCAATTCCAGCACAACCAGGCGGCCTCTCCGGTCGAGCGTGAGCAGATCAAGCATTCCGCGATCGCCGGTTGAAAGCGCGGGCACCTGTGTGTAAACAAGGTCGCCGCGCAACCCGGGTAACAGCTCGGCCACCCCCGCCCGCAGCCGCGATTCAAGCCAGCGCTCGGGTGCCATCCGGAACAGCGGATCGGCATGCGCGCCGTCGGCGTGGCGGCTCAAAAAGAGGCGCTCAAAAAGGTCCCGGCAAATCGATTCGTTCTCGGCACTAAGTGGTGTCTCGTTTGCCCCCGCGCCAAAAGTCACTTCATCCTCTCGCGCAAAAGAGTGTGCCGCTGCGCCATGCCGCACGCGGGCAAACTCAAGTCCGTGGAGGCAAAGCCCAACTTCAGTCGCGGAATGCGCGCGGACCTCCACGCGATCGCGCGCGGCATCGGGAACCAGCGAGAGAAGCCGGTCTATGCCGGATTGGCAGCGCTCGAGCGCCGCGGCCGGCGAAAATGCATGGACGAGGTGCGACTCGATATTTCCCGTGTCGCGAAAGTCCACCGGCGCAAGTTCTTCGCTGCGCTCGTCGAGAGTCCACAATTCAAAATTGGCGGCAGCGTGATTAAGCCACGCCATGCGCTCGGCGGTGGTGCGCCATGCGCCTGCGGGGACGATGACTTTCAGGCCGCCGAAGTGGTGACGCGCATCGGCGTGCTGGCGGCAGTAGTCAAGCCACAGGATTCCCAGGGTCAAAACGCCATCGATCGTCGACCCGGATTCGGAAGCGCCAACACCGATCACCGCGTCGGCCGCGCTTCCTTTGAGCAGCCGGCCGCGCACGTACGCGGGACCAAAGCTGTGCTCCAGATCCATGGCGGTGCGCAAGCCATCGACCTTGGTGCCAATAAATTGCCGCGTGAGCACGCGCTCCAGCAGCCGCAGGTAATTGCGTCGCGCGGTGTCGCGGGCTGTTGGCGTGCGGCGGTCGCTGGTCGGCGCCAGTTCGAGCGATTGCGGCTTCGCCGCCCCCATCCGCCGCGTCACCAGGCGCAGGCACTGCGCGCGCTCCTGCACGTCGACGACTGTGCGCACAATGTTGCGCTCGTCGCTCCAAAGCTGCAGCAGGCAGCGGCCATGCGACTCGCCGACCGAATAATGTGCAGTCCGCATGTCGAACACCACTCGGCCATCCTCGAGCAGCGCCGCCCCAGGATGATCGGCAAGATAGGTTTCGATGGTTTGCGCCAGCCGCGCGGGCGAGGCCCCATCACCGGCGCGAACTCGATCGCCGGGGCCCATGGCGTTCTCTACCAGCCCTTGCGGGCGCGCAGGTTGGAAATGTGGGCTACGTGATGGCGGGAGTGCCACTCGTAGATTGCGAGGTTGGTCGCGAGAGTCACGCGCCCTCGTTCCGGATGGTTGAAGCCGCGCTCGAAATCCTTCTCCGTCATCAACTCGAGGAGCGCAACCAACCGCTGATGCAACCCGGTGATAAAGACGAGCGACAGTTCAATCGGCAGACTCGAATCCGCAAGCCGCGCCCACGCCGCCTCATCGTAAGGCTTGATCGTCGGCCAGTCCTCAGTCAGGGCGAGCTTGAAGCGAATGTAGCTGTTCGCGTGGCTGTCGGCGAAGTGATGAACCACCTGGCGCACCGTCCATCCGCCGTCGCGGTAGGGCGTGTCCAATTGGGCATCGCTCAGGCCAGCCACGGCAGCTCGCAAACGCTCCGGAAGCAAGCGCAGCGCTTCGATCTGCGCTGCGCGCACGGCGGCTGTGTTTTCAGTGGGCGCGTGAAATTTCCCGATGGGGTATCGCAGGTCTTCCTGATCGGCCATGCCAAGAATCTTAAATGGACGAGGCCGTGCACTGGAACCGGATGGAGGAGAACTCAGATAAGGATTCGGATCCGCGAGGGTTAACGCGAATGCGTGGGAAGCCGGCTACTTGGCTTGATGTTGGCTCACGTGCTGCGGGTGGGGGTGATGGCCGTGGGACTTAGATGCTTTGAATTTGGGAGCATGGTAGCGGTAGTCGTAATGGTGATGATTTTGGCGGGGGTGTTTTGCAGCAAACGCTGGGGTTACAAAAACCGTGAACATCAGTGCTGCCGCAAATAATCTCTTCATGGCTCGAATCCTAGCATGATTTCGACTGCTTGCGGACGCTCGACAATGACCGAGGTACCCAGATTAGAACCGCGCGACCTGCGGCGGATAACCAGGCGCGCGCGCATCGAAATGTTAGAAACGGGCAGAGTACACTTGGATTACGATGACGCACCCGGAAATCTCCCCAAAACCGAGCCATCAGCGTTACTTTTTTGAGAAATTCGGCCTCACGGAGCGGCTCCTCGAGCGTTGCCTGGGAGAGGCCCTCAGCGCCGGTGGCGACTACGCTGACCTTTACTTCGAGTCCGTTACCGCAACGTCGCTCGGCGTGGATGAGCAGATCGTGAAGTCGGCCAGCCAGGGCACCAGTGCCGGATGCGGCATTCGCGTCCTGAGCGGCGAGCGCACCGGCTATGCCTATACTGACAACCTGAGCTCCGACCGCCTGCTCCACGCGGCGCGAACGGCCGCGCTCATCGCCTCCGGTCCCGCAAAGCAGCCCATCCAGGGATTCACCGAAACGCGCGGCGCTAATCTATACCCCGTTCCGCTCGGTGGCTACGACGTCGATCTGGCGGCACGGCTTGAGTTGATTCTCCGCGCTGATCGCGCAGCGCGTGCCTTCGATCCGCGCATCGTCCAGGTCCGCGCCGGTTATAGTGAGGAGCTGCGCCGCATCCTCATTGCCGCATCGGATGGTGCCTTCGCCAGCGACACGCAGCCCTTGTGCCGTTTGAATGTGTGGGTCATCGCGAAAGAAGGCGCAGTCACCACCAAGGGCGCTGCCGGCGGCGGTGGTCGAGCTGGCCTCGAGCAATTTGACGGCAGCAAAAGCCCTGAATCTCTGGCGCGCGAAGCCGCCCGTGGCGCGATCCTGCAACTGGGCGCCGTTCCCGCGCCCGCCGGCGAGATGGAAGTTGTTCTCGGCCCCGGATGGCCCGGAATTCTGCTTCACGAGGCCGTCGGTCACGGGCTTGAGGCCGACTTCAACCGCAAGAAAACTTCAGCGTTCGCAGGGCTGATCGGCCAGTCGGTGGCCAGCTCGAAGGTGACCGTCGTCGACAACGGAAAGATGGCTGGCCGCCGCGGCTCGCTCAATGTCGACGATGAAGGATCGGCTACCCAGGAAACCGTCCTCATCGAGGGCGGCGTGCTCAAGGGCTACCTCTCTGACAAGCTTTCGGCGCGGCTCATGGGCATGGCCAACACCGGCTCGGGACGGCGCGAAAGCTACCAGTCCATCCCCATGCCGCGCATGACCAACACCTATATGCTCGCAGGCGACGACGACCCCGAAGACATTCTGCGCAGCGTCAAGCGCGGCCTTTACGCGGTAAACTTCGGCGGCGGCCAGGTGGACATTACCAACGGCAAATTTGTTTTTTCTGCCTCGGAAGCCTACCTCATCGAGGACGGCAAAGTAACCGCGCCGGTGCGCGACGCGACCTTAATCGGCAATGGTCCGGAGGCTCTGAAGTTTGTCTCGATGGTCGGCAACGACCTCAAGCTCGACGAGGGCATCGGCACCTGCGGCAAAGACGGACAGAGCGTCCCCGTCGGCGTCGGCATGCCAACAATCAAGCTGGACAAAATGACCGTAGGCGGCACCGGAAGGTAGAGCCATCACGCCGCTTCGTGGAGAATGATACGAACCTTGCGCCCTAGCGCTGAGGCGATATTCACCAGCGCATCGAGCGAAAAGCGCGAGATGCGCCCTCGAAGCAGATCGTTGATGCGTGGCTGCGACACCCCGCACCGCTTCGCCGCCTCGGCCTGAGTCCAGCCATTCTTGCCGACGACGGCTTCAATCTCGTCCATCAGATCCGAGCGCAAGGTCAGGTTCACCGCTTCTTCCGGAGTCTCGGCAATTGCATCCCAGACATTAGCAAATCTCTTCCCGGTCTTTTTGCTCATCGCTCACCTCGCATCAACTTTTTAAACCGCTTCCTGGCGATCTCAATGTCCTGATTCGAAGTTTGCATCGTCTTTTTTTGAAATGCATGCAGAACATAGATGGCGTCGGCTAATCGCGCTGTATAGATTACTCGATAGATTCCCGATTGATCTCGGACCCGAATCTCCTCGACGCCTTTCCCTATATCGGGCATCGGCTTGAAGTCGTCTGGAGGATTCCCGTTTTGCACCTTAGCAAGCTGACGGCCAGCAGCCTGACGTGCATTCCTTGGGAAACTGGCGATTGCCTTCAACGAGTCGCCAAGGAACTCGATCTCCTTCATTGCCCTATTATATCCGTTTGGATATAGAGCGCAAGCGGCCGAGGACACGAGCGGGCACGTCGATTATTCTTAACGAAGGAGGAACGCCATGACATAGGTACGCAACTGCGTCCTGGAGTTTGTCATGAGCCGTTCAACTCGCCGCCCCTTTGCAGCGATAACGGGCACCGCCAGCGCGAAAGACGACAAGCGCATGGCCCATCGTGGTGTCCGCCGGAAACAAAACTTTGCTCTCAAAACCTGCGCCGATTACGGGGACTTCTTGGTTCCACACCGGCATGAGTGTGCCTGGAACAACAACTATTGCTGGGGCCGCGACGGCACTCAGTGCGACCAAAGCTATTTGCGTTTTTCGCCGGACGTGATGAGCCGCAAATATTATCGCAAGCTTCTGCGCAAATAGCGGCCTGACCGCCGACTTCACGGCTACCCTACGTGTGCCGGTTGTACTCCGGCGTGCCCGCAATCACCATGCCGCTCTTCTGGTGGCCGTGGATATACCAGCAGCACCACCCGGTCTCGTACGGTTCCTTCCCGGCGGGCGCGCGCAAATCAATATAAGTAACCACGCCGAATAGATAGATCTTGCTCTCCCATGCCTCCACGCGGCGCAAGTCCTCGGCGGTCTCCACTACCGACTTCACATCGTCGCGGCTGAATGTCTTCAGTCCCGTCGCTTCTCCCGGCAGCAGGATGATCGGCGCGCGCGGAGGTTTCGCCTCGTTCTTGAAAGCCGGACTCGGCGGCAGGTGTGCCTCATCCCGCGCAGTCGCAATCTCATCCACAAGCGTGACGATCCGCGTCGGGCTGCGCCCCCGATTTGTCGCAACAATCGTAAATCTGTTGTGCGGTCCGGGCTCGGGTTCAACGGTTACTACCAGCCAGGGCCGCTGCGTCAGAGCCTGGGCTTCGGCATACATCAGCGCTGCCTTTGCGCTGTCGGCCGCTGCCTGAGCGGTGGTTTCGGCATAGTGTGACTGGCGTTCGATCTTGCGCAACAGCCAGATTGCGAGCATCACGCCCACATACGCAAGCACCACCAGAATGATATGCGCCGCCCATGCTATGCGATCCTGCCAGGGCCACGGCGCTGCCGCAGGCGCAGGTGTAGCAATCGTAATGTGCGACGGTGTCGCATCGCATGGGCCGCCCTGGCATTCGCCGCCCTGCCCAGGAACAGCCGCTCCCTGTCCCGCACCTTGTCCCGCTTCCGGTCCAGTCGCCGGTGAAGCAGCCGGATTATCCGCCCCTCCAGCCGGCTGCGCCGTTGGGTTCCCACTTGTCGTGGGCGCCGTCGGCGAAGGCGCTGCATTTGGCTTCGCGGGTAATTTGGGTTTGGCTGCCTGCGCGCTCGCCGTTGCTGTCGCAAACGCCAACAAAAGCAGCGCCGCGGCAAGCGCCAGGTTCTTCAGGATCATGGCGCAAATGTAGCACAGTGAATCGCGCAAATTCAGGGCTGGTAGCAAGGAAGATAAACTCCGGTCACCGGCATCATGCTCACGCCGGGACGCGATCGAGGATCCCAAGATTGCGCGCCATGCGCTGAGAAATACGCATGGGTATCATCTCCTCGTTGCCCAGCGTAAGAACAATGTACGTTCTCAAGAACCACTTCGTCCGTCCCAGCTTGATCTCATCCCACGGAATGCGCAGCGGCGGGTGTCCGATCCGGAACGGAAACAAAACCGAGGCGTAGATTCCGTCGCTGGCCGCGCTCAGGCGGATCACGCTCGAATAGTGCCCCCAGAAACGCATGTAAACCGTATAAAAGAATGGTCCAGCAGTCCTGATCTCGCCATACGGCGCGGACTGCCGTCTAAACCGCCGGGTGAGCGCGAACCACCCGGTAATAAAGCTGATGAGAAAGCAGACCGCGCACCAGAGCGCAACGAAAAAGACAGGGATGCACGCCAGGCCGATCGGCGTTTCGAAAAATGAATTGATCCCATTGGCTTGCATCGTGCACCTGCTGGGAGGTTGGCAGGGGTCAGGCCGCCTGCGACGTCCTTTTCGCGGAAGAGGGTGCTGCCTTTTTCGCGGCCTTGAGAAGAACGCGCAAGGCTGTGTTGACGGCTTCTGCATCGGGAAAAGCCGAAGCTACGTCGGGCGCCAGGGTAACCATCACCACATCTCGCGGGAAACGTTTCAGGTACTTCCCGCGAACTGCGTGCGTGAAGTCGTACTCCGGCTGCACTTCATTCTTCTTTTTCGGCTGCCTAGAATTCCTGTTCATATTGCCTCCGTTCGCGCGGCTCCGCTCTCCGTGCGCTAACGATTCGTACCGTCCTCTCATCTTCAGTATGCACCACAACCAGAAGAAGTTGGCTTATGGATTTTCCGAGCGCGATCCAACGCTCTTCTTCGCCGGAATACTCCGGTTCCGGCAAAATCAGCAAGAGCGGATCGCGAAAGACGGTCGCAGCCTCCTCAAAATCGACGCCGTGCTTTTCCTTGTTGCGCCGTGCCTTGACCGGATCCCAGACAATCTGCTGGGGTGACATCTACACGCCAACCGGGAACGGCTTGGGGCTGGATTCGTCGGTGTTCACGCCGGTGCGCCAGCGCTCGAAGCGGCCCTGCAGCAGGCTCATCAAGCCTGTGTACCAGTAGCCGACGACGAAGAGAATCAGAAACGGCGCGGTGAAGAAATTATTGTTCGTAAACGTGTAATAAATTGCCGCAGCAAAGTAGCAGCCCAGCAGCAGCTCGATCCACGGAGTCAGCTTCAGGCGCTTGCGGTACTTCGCGGCCTGCGATTTTTCGCCCTTCTTTGCCACACGATACTTCGGCGTCCGCACGAACGCGCTCTTGATGCCCAGCAGCGCCTCAATCACAGCCTTCGTGTTGGTTACCGTCAGGCCGATCCCCAGCGCCATCAGAAACGGCAGATAGAAAAAGGTCCTCTTCCAGGTCTTGGGGAAAAGCTCGCGCTCGCTCATCACATAGAACACGGCAATCGACAAGCTCGACGCCGTAAACAGCGGCACGTCGATCAGCAGCATCTGGAACCAGCCCTGGTAAAAGCGGCACACCATCGCCGGAATCAGCAGCGCTGACATGATCACCATCAGCGGGTAGCTTAGATTCGCCGTCAGATGGTACACGGCCTCGATCTTGTTGCGCATCGGCGCCTTCGATCGAAACACCCTCGGCAGAATCTTGATGCTCGTCTGGATGAGCCCCTTGGCCCAGCGCGCCTGCTGCGTTTTGAACGCCGTCATTTCAATCGGCAGTTCCGACGGGCACTCCACGTCAGGCAGATACTTGAACTTCCACCCGGCCATCTGCGAGCGGTAGCTAAGGTCGGTGTCCTCAGTCAGCGTGTCGTGCTGCCAGCCGCCGCCGTCGTAAATCGCCTGCCGCCGCCACATGCCTGCCGTGCCGTTAAAGTTGAAGAACTCTCCCGCGCGGGCACGCGCCCCGTGCTCCAGCACAAAGTGGCCGTCGAGCAGGATCGCCTCAATCTGCGTCAGAATGCTGTAATCGCGGTTCAGGTGCGTCCACCGCGTCTGCACCATGCCGATATGCGGCTCCGCAAAGTGGTGAATCACCTTCATCAGCCAGTCGGTCGGCGGAACAAAGTCCGCGTCGAAGATGGCGATGAATTCGCCCTTAGCCACTTTCAATCCCGCGTCGAGCGCTCCCGCCTTAAATCCGTGCCTGTTAGTGCGGTGAATATAGACAATGTCGTGGCCCATTGCGGCGTATCGCTCCACAATCGCCGCCGCCACCTCGCAGGTTTCGTCGGTGGAGTCATCGAGCACCTGGATCTCAAGCTTTTCGCTCGGATAATCGATCGCGCAGATGGCCTCGATCAGGCGATCGATAACGAACTGCTCATTGAAGATCGGCAGTTGAATCGTAACCATCGGCAGCTCTTCAAAATGCTGCGGAGGGTCCGGCTTGTAATTCTTGCGGAACTTGAAGTAGTGGTACGCCATCGTGTATCGATGAAGGCCGTAAATCGAGAGCAGGATCATCACTGCGAAGTACGGCAAAAGCACAATCGCATCAAAGAAATTCCAGTGGTAGAGTCCCTTAAATGTCTGGTCGGCGTACTGCATCCTCAGATAGTGGTGCAGAGAGCTTTCCGGGGCAAAAGCGAGATAGGCCCCCGCCGAACGCACCCCTCCCCATGGCTGGCCGATCAAAGCAAGCAATGGGGTTAGAGTCGCTGCCAAAGGGTTCAGCCTCCCCGGCTGGGTAGGAGTTATTGTACGCGAGCGTGGTGGCCCGAGACTGTTTTGGTCCTTTCCGCCACATTGAAAACACGTAAGTTACAAATTTTGAGCGCCACTGACACGATGGAAGCGCGGCTTCTCGGTAAGTAATGAGCACACGAAATTGTCTCTTATTTTCGCAGTCTATAATTTTCTGCCATGGCGACCTTCAGTATGGATGAGAACGGCAACATTCGCCGAGACCCAATCTCTGTCGACGAACTATGCGCGTGGGCTGACGCTTACCAAAAGACATATTTTCCCCGCCACGATCCAAAGTGCAACATCCAGATTGTAGATAACGCTGGCGGTCCTGCTTGCTTTGACCACTCGACGAAGATCATGTACGTCGAAACAGCGGCAACGATTTCAGAGAAACTGAGTCGGATTCTCTTGCTTCATGAAATGATTCACATCAACTTCATCGAGGATGGACAAGACCCCGATGAGGCTCATGGGGACCGATTTCAGGCAGAAGTGAGGCGCCTATTTACGGCAGGGGCCTACAGAACACTTCTCTGAAAGGAATGGACGATGACCGACGAGGAGAAAGCGTACTTCGAGGACTGGAAGAAGAAGTGTGCTGAGACAAGAGCAAGGAACAAGCAAGAGCGCGCTCACGCGCAAGCAAGACTCCTCAAAGATAAGCCCGGCTTCCGAATTGCGAAGCGTGGTAGCAAGAAGGGGCAGCTCGTATGGATCGGCTATAAGCAGCAGCAGACCGACATTAATATGGCTCGGAACGCCCAAAAGCGTGAAGAAGCTATTGCTCGGAGGGCTATCGAATCGGCGAACGCTTCCCCCAATCCAATCGCTTCATCAGCATCATTAGCGCCAACGAGGCGAAACGAGATCAAGCCTTACGAAGTAATATTGGCGTACCTATTCGTCTGTGCCGCGACGCTAACTTACGTGTTTATAGCTAAGGCGATCGAACACCTCGGCTTTTTGGGACTGGCGGTATTTGTAGACTTTGTCCTTTACTCAATCAAGGCGAAGAAGACATATCACTCGCGATATGCACCGTTCCTTTGGTGGTTCTTGATGCGCAGGAAATAGAGCGGGCCGCGCACAAGTTTACGTCGCAATAACCCGTACCGCACCTATTACCTGCAATAGATTCGATCACCTAAGAATGGTGGCCAGAGACGGGATTGAACCGCCGACGCCGGCCTTTTCAGGGCCGCGCTCTACCACTGAGCTATCTGGCCTCAGTCGAAACGAGAGTTGCATGAATCCGCGCGGGTTCCGGCGGTGCCGGGCGAGGTGAGTAAATCCACGTGCCGTGCGCTCAAAACAACCTGACCAGTATACCAAGCCCCAACTACCCGGCCAAACCGCGGCCCTCGACTCTAGCCCCGACCAAAGTGAACTAAACTGGACTGCAATCATGCGCAGCCGCCTCGCTCTTCGTTCCGTCCAAATTGCTTCCGGCGTAGCGCTGGCCTTGCTCGCCGGCTGCGGACCCGGCCCCGACGGATCTGGACCATTCGGCGGACCAAGACCCAACTATCAAGGCATACCCACCAGGGCCGAAACGCGCACCGCCCTCATCTACGAGGCCAACCTGCATCAGGGCCCTGAAACTCTGCGCGCTTTTCTCAGCGATTTCCCAAAAGGCGCCGACCTTCACGTTCATCTCTCGGGCGCGGTCTATGCGGAGACATTCATCCGTGACGCCGGCGAGGACGGCCTGTGCGTCGACACGGTCAGCCTCACTTTTGCCAAGCCGCCCTGCCGCGGAAAAACCCTGGTCCCGGCGCAGGAATTCTCCGGCAATCTCACGCCGGCCGATCAAGCAATTTACGACAAGCTCATCGATTCGTTCTCAGTCCGCAGCTTTGTCCCCACGCCCAGTTGGAGCGAGCACGACCAGTTCTTCTCGACCTTCGGCCGCTTTGGCGGGCTGAGCAATACGCACGCCCCCGAGTGGGTCGACGAAGTGGCCAGCCGGGCCGCCGCTGAGAACAACCAATATCTCGAGCTGATGAACACGCCTGCCTTCAGTCACGCCGCGCAAATCGCGCACCAGATCGGCTGGAATGCAAAGCTCGCGCAGGCTGACCCGCAGGCATTCGCGCAGTTCCGCCAGCAGCTCCTGGACCACGGCCTGCGCGACGAAGTGTCTGCGGACCTCAACGAAGCAAGCCAGGCCGAAACCGGACGCAAGCAAATCGAACACTGCGGAACCGCGCAAGCCGCGCCCGCCTGTCAGGTCGAGATTCGCTACATCTACCAGGTTCTTCGCGCCAACGCTCCGGAGCAGGTCTTTGCGCAAACGCTGCTCGGCTTCGAGACGGTCCAGGCAGCCCAGAACGCCAACCCCGGCACCTGGGTGGGCATCAACTTTGTGCAGCCTGAGGATGGTTACATCGCCATGCGCGATTACACGCTGCAGATGAAGATTATCGGCTATCTGCATTCCATCTATCCCAACGTTCACATCGCTCTGCACGCGGGCGAGCTCGCGCCCGGTATGGTGCCGCCAGAGGGCCTGCGCTTTCACATCCGTCAGGCAGTCGAGCTCGGCGACGCGGAGCGCATCGGCCACGGCGTCGACGTGATGAACGAAGACCGTCCGCGCGACCTGCTCACCGAACTGGCCGCCCGCCACATCATGGTCGAGATCAACCTCAGCTCGAACGAAGGAATCCTCGGCATCGACGGCGATGCGCATCCGTTTCCCGTGTACCGCTCCGCGCATGTGCCGGTCGCGCTCTCCACTGACGATGAAGGCGTCAGCCGAATCGACCTCACCCACGAATACGTCCGCGCCGCCATCGATTACGGCCTCACCTACCGCGACCTCAAGCAACTAGCGCGCACCGGGATGGAGCACAGTTTCCTCCCCGGCGCTGACCTCTGGGCCACGCCGGATGATTTTCGCGCGGCCGCCGGTGCCTGCAAGGGCGAAACTCTCGGCAGCGCCAATCCGTCCGGCAATTGCAGCCAATTCCTCAGCGGCAGCCAAAAGGCCTCCGCCCAATGGGAGCTCGAGCGCCGCTTTACCGATTTTGAAGCCAAATTCCAGGGACCAACCTTCGACCGTTTGCTCCACGGCCACTGAGCGTAGCCCGGCGCCGCCGGGCTGAAAAAATTCGCCGGAAGAGCGCGACTTTCCCTCGTACGCGCGGTTAGTATCAGGATGCTCTCGTTCCGCCCCTGCTTGCGGGACAGGTCTCCCAGCGGTAAGGAGGGTCACCCTGAACACCCGATTCCGCGGCCGTTACCACTTCCTCGCGCTCGCGCTTAGTGCCTCATTCTTAATCAGCGGCTGCGGCTCCGGCCGCAGCTCCTCCACACAGCCACAACCGTCAATCACCGTCAACGGAGCCAGCCAAGTCCGGCTGGGAAGCACAACCACCTTTACGGCCACGGTCAGCAATCTTTCAAACACTGCCGTCACTTGGCAGGTCAATAGCGTTGCGGGCGGCAACAGCACCGTCGGAACCATCACCAGCGCTGGCGTTTATACGCCTCCCGCTGTCATCCCGGCCACGAACACTGTCACTGTAACGGCCGTCAGTGTGGCATCGCCAGCGGTTTTCGGCTCGGCACCGCTGAGCATTCTCAACCCCATTCCTTCAGTCTCCGCAGCCGGAGCCGCGCCGGTTTCAGGAACCAGCTACACGCTTGAAGTTGACGGCGCCGGCTTTGTGAACGGCGCTCAAATCCAGGCCGGCGGCGCCACTGTGACCACGTCGTTCGTGTCTTCCACTGAGTTGCAGGCCACCGTCACCATTCCCAACGGCACTACATCGCTGAGCGTGAGCGTTATGAATCCGAGCCCCGGCGCTTCAGCTTCGAACGCCGTAAATGCAGCCATCTATCTCACCACTGTAGCCACGGCGGCGCGGCTGCTCGACCAATCCACATTCGGGCCTTCGCTGGCCACAATCCATCAGGTGCAGTCAACCGGCGTTGATGCCTGGATTACGCAGCAGTTCAGCACGCCCGACACCCCGCTTGCAAATATCCCTTCGCCTTTGCCGGCTCTGTGCCTTGCCGCGAATACCCCCACCAACTGCGAAGAGTCGGAGTGGTGGCAAACGGTGCTCACAGGGCCCGATCAATTGCGGCAGCGGGTGGCATTCGCGCTGAGCGAGATCTTCGTCATCTCAAGCGACACCGACAATGCCACCACCATTACCTACTATCACAACACGCTTGCGCAGGACGCGTTCACCAATTTCTATACCGTCATGCACGACGTAACGGTGTCGCCCGGTATGGGCGCATACCTGAACATGCTCAATAGCGCCAAGGCGCCGGCCGGGGAAATCCCCAACGAGAACTACGCGCGCGAGCTGATGCAGCTCTTCACCACCGGCCTGAACTTGTTGAATGACGATGGATCCCTGCAACTCGACGGCAGCGGGAATCCGATCCCCACATACACGCAGGCCCAGGTCCAGGAGTTTGCCGCTGCTTACACCGGCTGGACCTACGCCACATCGAGCGGAGGAGTGCCAACCAAATTCCCCAACAACACAGCGAATTACCTGGCGCCGATGGTCGCCGTCGAGAACGCGCACGACATGACAGCAAAGACGCTCCTGAACGGCACCGTCCTGCCCGCAGGCCAAACAGCCGAGGCGGACCTGCAAGGCGCGTTGACGAACATTTTCAACCATCAGAACGTTGGCCCGTTCGTCTGCAAGCAGCTCATCCAGCACCTGGTCACCAGCACGCCGAGCCCCGCCTACGTGGCCCGCGTTGCCGCGGTATTCGCCAACAATGGCAGCGGCGTCCGCGGCGACATGCAGGCCGTGATCCGCGCCATTCTTGAGGACCAGGATGCTCGCGCCGGAGATACCGACCCAACCTACGACGGCGGGCACCTTCGGGAGCCGATGCTGTGGATGACGAACTTCTTGCGCGCCGTGGGCTTTACCAACACCGATGCAAATGGTTCCTACTTCTCACTATCGAATTACTCCAACAATCTCAGCGAGCGGCCTTATCGTTCCAGCAGCGTGTTCAACTTCTTCCCGCCCAGCTACGTCGTCCCGCAGACAACGTTGAATGCGCCGGAATTCGATCTTGAGAATTCCGCAACCGCCATCCTGCGGCTTTCGCTTGCCGACAGCTTTGTCAACAACAAGATCACCGGCTTCACCATCGATTTAAGCGCAACCAGCCCGCTGGGGCAGCTTGCGGCCTCGAGCCCCGACCAACTTGTAGACATGCTCGGAACCATCTTTATGCACGGCCAGATGCCGAGCGACATGCGCAGCGAGATTCTCAGCGCAATCGGCGGCCTGGGTACAGCGCAACAGGTGCGCGTGGCCACTTACCTGGTCATCACGTCGTCGCAGTACAAGGTCATGCATTAGCAGCGGGCATCGAAGATCTTCCGATCCCCTCAGGAGAAACGCCATGCGGACGAACCGGAGAACCTTTATAAACTGCGCGAGCCTTGCTGCCGCCGGCAACATTCTGGGCCTGCGTCCGTTTGGCGCGCTCAATGCTCTGGCGCAAACTGCCAGCGACTACAAAGCGCTCGTATGTGTTTTTCTGTTCGGCGGAAACGACGCCAACAACACGCTGATTCCATTCGACACAACGGGCTACGGACAGTACTCCTCACTGCGCGGCGATCTGGCGTTGGCGCAGAATACCCTTCTGCCGCTCACTCCCGCGCCCAACTTCGCCTTGCATCCGAGCCTGCCCGACATCCAGACGCTCTTCAATATCAACAATGCCGCCTTCGTGGCCAACGTAGGCACGCTCGTCCAACCCCTCACGCGGGCGCAATACCAGGCCGGACAGACCGCGCCGACGAACTTGTTTTCGCATCCCGACCAGCAATTGGAATGGCAAAATGCGGCGCAGAGCGCCGCCACCCCCACCGGCTGGGCCGGCCGAATGGCCGATGTCCTCGGTTCGAGCTACAA
The DNA here is from genome assembly GCA_003134815.1 of Acidobacteriaceae bacterium. Classification (GTDB taxonomy): domain Bacteria; phylum Acidobacteriota; class Terriglobia; order Terriglobales; family Acidobacteriaceae; genus Telmatobacter. The sequence continues at coordinate 27,851 of PLCO01000042.1, forward strand.
CCAGGGCGCCACCATCCCGATGATTACGTCGGTGGCCGGAGATACGCTTTTCTGCAACGGCATTTCCACCACACCTGTCTCTGTCTCGCCCGGCAATTTGAACGGAGCCAGTTGCTCAGAAGGCGCGGAGTGCTCGGCGCGCCAGCTTACCGCGCAGGCGCTGCTCACCCTGGACTCCGGCATCTCCCTGGTCCAGGCCGATGACTCCATCACGACCAATGCCTATGCCTACGCCAAAACACTTGCCGACGCGGTGCAATCGATCACTCCGCTGCAAACCGTCTTCCCGGCGAAGAACGGGTTGGCCGCGCAACTCAAGCAGATTGCCCAGATCATTCAAGTCCGCGCCGCACTTAGTGTCCAGCGCCAGATCTTCTTCGCCGGCATCGGCAACTTTGACACGCACGCCGACCAGCTCGGATTGCAAAGCACGTTGCTGGCGGAAATCTCCCCGGCTCTCGCCGCTTTCTATAACGCAACAGTTGAGCTGAACGTGGCCAGCCAGGTGACCGCGTTTACTATGTCGGATTTCAGCCGTACCTTCCAGCCAAATTCAAACAACGGCAGCGATCATGCCTGGGGATCGCACCACATCGTCATTGGCGGCGCGGTCAAAGGCGGACAGATTTACGGCGCCTATCCGACATTGGCGCTCGCAGGGCCCGATGATTCCGGCTCGAATGGCCGCTGGGTTCCGACGACGGCCAGTTCGCAGTATGCGGCGACCCTCGCGCAGTGGTTTGGCGTCAGCACTGCCGAACTCCCCGCCGTGTTGCCGTCCATCGGAAACTTCGCCACAAATAATCTCGGATTCGTATAAGACCCGCCCTCCTCTCCAGCCCGCTTAACGCCTCCCAAGGTTCCCGCAGCCGAGTTAAACTCGGCTGCATGGACAACGAGCGCATTCGCGAAATTTGCCTCGCGTTGCCCCACGTCACTGAAACGGTGAACTGGGGTCACCACCTGGTCTATTGGGCCGGCGATCGCGACATCGGCGGAAAAATGTTCGCCATGACCGATCTCGATGGAACCGGCATCGGCGTTCTCTGGTTCCACTGCGGCGCCGAGCGCTTTCATGAGTTCCTTGAGCGCGAGGGAATTCTTGCCTCGCCCTACCTCGCCAAGGCCTATTGGGTCACGCTCGAGCGATGGAGCGCATTGCGCCCGCGCGAGATCGAGGACGAGCTCCGGCGCGCCCACGCGCTGATCCTCGAAAAACTGCCGCCGAAAACCAAAGCCATCCTCGCCATGCCGGAAAAAGATCGCGCGAAAATCGTTCGCGAGCGAAGGAAAGCCCTCGCCGCCAAAGCCAAGGCGCCGGCAAGGCCTACCCAAGCGAAGGCCCCATCCAAGCCTCCCAAGTCGTCTTCGGCCAGGACGCCGGCATCATCGCGCCCCACCCGCACCCGCCCCGGGAAAGCCCGCTGACCCGATCTGAAACCCACGCACTGGAACCCCCGCCGCCGCAATTGCGTAATAATGTACGCATCACTCCGCGCGAATGAGGCGCTCAAAGCCATGGCAAAATTCCTTCTTTGGTGCATACTCCTGGTGTTCTGCTGGCCGCTGGCCCTGCTGGCTCTGGTGCTCTACCCCATCGTCTGGCTGCTCTTGCTGCCGTTTCGCGTCGTAGGCATTGCCGTCGGCGGCGTACTCGCGCTGGTCAGCGCCATTATTTTTCTACCTGCTCGAGTCCTCCGCGCTGTCTGAAGTTCCGGTAGTGTCCTAATTTCGATTAGGACACTGGTCTTGGCGTACCTATGTATGCTTGTTGTACCCGTTTGGAGTCAAAGCAAACCTATCCAAAGAGTCCCCCGTGCCGGGTATGTAATGGAAGCACCATTGCGTCAGGTAGGACTCGACTCCTGGCAGCGTGCGGTCGGTAAACTTATCCCAATATCGAATCCTGCCGAACACATAAACCGTTCGCGGGTCGTTCCCATTCCTGTTGTCTTGACTCAGCATCCCATCTGGATGAACCTCGTAAATTCTCACTGGATCGTCAGTGAAGAAGAGCGTCTGCGTGGGATGTATGAGCGGACAGTCCAAGGCTTCTGTGGGGGTGAATCCATTGGTCGGATGGAGTTCGCAAGCACAATGCACTTCAATCAGTTCGGCTGGAGTTCTGCCGCGATTGGCGAAGCTGAGAACGTGCATCAGCCTGCCATTCTCTATTTGGCTCTTGATGTCCACAACAAACCACGGGCGCTCCGAAATAATGAGGGCCTTTACGTTCAAGAGGGCAGCATCGGCGGCTTTCTTGGTAGCATTCGTTTGGACGATAAACCACCACAAAGTGACACTCGCTACTATCAGCACGGCTACATTCGCCCAATACGCCAGCCAATCAAATTTGTCTCTTCCCGGAGTCCGCTGAATCGTGACGTTTGCGGTGGGGAGTTTGCTGACCGCTATGGTGGATTCTTTCTCTTTGGCGGCTTTGCAATCGGCATCATTTTTGAATTGATCGCTCTCACAATTCTTTTCAACAATCGTAAGAGTCGGTGTGGATGGATTCTGGCCGCTATTAGCCTGTTCTTCTGGATTATGACTGCTGCTATCGTTCCCATAGGCCGTCTGCCTTGGGATTGGTGGAAGACTCCCAAAGGATGCCAAGACGACGGCCAATATTACCAGACGTTTCAACATAATCCTGCAATTGTACCCCAAAAACCTCTTGACTTAATCTAATTATTGGGGTACAGTATTTCTAGTGAGGGTAAGGGCATGGCAAACGTCCTCAATACCGATAAGCAAATCGCCGTAATCGCGGCGCTGGCCGAAGGTTCGAGTATCCGCGCCATTGAGCGCATGACTGGCACTCACCGCGATACGATCATGCGCCTAGGCGTGCGGATCGGGCAGGGATGCAAAGCCCTAATGGACTTCAAGATGCAAGACCTGACCTGCACTCGCCTAGAGATGGATGAGATTTGGGGATTCATCGGCAAGAAGGAGAAACACGTCAAGCCAGACGATCCTGCCGAAGTTGGCAGCGTTTGGACGTTTTGCGCCATCGATGCCGAAACCAAACTGGTTCCCGCCTTCCGTGTTGGGGAACGCGATGCGGCCACGGCAAACGCCTTTCTGGACGACGTAGCGGGACGGATGAGGAATCGGGTCCAAATTTCTACGGACGGCCTCAAGGCTTACGTGGAAGCTGTCGAGCAGGCATTCGGGAGCGATGCCGACTACGGCCAGATCATCAAGACTTACGGCACGGAATCAGTCGAAGGCCAGCGCCGCTACAGTCAACCTGAATTCGTCTCTGCCGAAAAGAAAGTCATTGCCGGTCAGCCAAACTTCGACCTAATCTCTACCAGCTACATCGAACGCCTGAATGCTACGACTCGCCTTCACATGCGCCGGTTGACCCGGCTCACTCTGGCATTCAGCAAGAAGCGGGAAAACTTTGAGGCAGCGGTAGGTCTTCACTTCGCCTATTACAACTTCGTCAAGCGTCACAATACGCTGCGCTGCACCCCGGCAATGGCCGCTGGAGTCGAAAAGACGTTCTGGAGTGTGGGAGATTTGGTGGAGGCGACAGCATGGCCTACATAGAGGACTTGCGGGACGTAATCCGCAAACTCCACGGCGTAGAATCCACGCACCGTGAGAGCGTACCGGTCAAAGAGGTTTTCAAGGGCAAAACAATATGGGATGGGGTTGTGGAAGTCTTTACGCTCCACGGGCATCCCACCGCCAACACGGCCTACGCCTGGTCCCATGCCACGGACGATCCAGACCACCCGAAACGACATGTCACTGTGCTACACGTTCCACCGGCGGTGTCACCAGAAACCGCAGTCAGAGCCTTTATCGTTCAGGAGTTCAGAGCCAATGCCGACATCGAAGCCTAAGAAACCGGGACGCCCACGGCTCCCCAAAGGGAACGCTAAGGCTGTTATGCTCCGCGTTCGCGTCACGCCGGATGAACGCTTGGCGATTGAAAAGGCTGCGAAATCCAGCAATCAAACCGCCTCTGAGTGGATACGCAGCTTATTGAGAACCGCCATCGGGAAATGAACTTGGAAAGGGGAATTCAAATGGAGTTGCCTTTAATCCTTATCTGCGCTGCATTCGCCGCAGGCTTTCTCTTTGAAATCAGCCTGCTTCTCAGAGAGTTAATAAGAACCATGAGGCGGATCGAAGCGCGATTAACGCTTCTCAAACCGTTGGAATCAGAGGCTAAATCCATCCGCGATGACCTTCATCTTCGGGTGACGATCGAGGAACGCGCAACCCAGCCCGACATCTGGTCCCATAAGACCGTCGAAGAATTGCGCGGACTCAAAGGCGAAGAATACCGCGATCTCCGCAAAATCCAACGGTTCACAGAAAAGACAAATCGGAACTAAAGCGTATTGGCCGCGTTTCTTTCCGAAAGGATCGACAATTGAGTAATTTTGCTGATTGCTCGCTTCGGAATAGTGAGATCACCGCAACATTGGTCTGGATTCTCCCCGATATGTCCGGCCAGCGTTACGGATTCCTTGTCCTTGGCGATGATCCAGCCCACGGAACGGCAGCGGGTCACAGCGCTTTCCAGTTCGTCGAGACGCACCCATCCTTCACCACGGCGGGAGTCAAGCCATTCGACAAGCACCAGTTGCCTATCGGGAGCGGCCATTTGAACGCTTGCAAGCGCGTATTGCAGAGGCAGCTACACTCCGTTCGCTGCGGGTTCGACCATACCGCCATTGTTGAGCAGCCCTCTTTGCAACACGTTTTGATGTGTGTTCACATTTCATACCGTCATCTTTACTACAACTCTCGCGTTATGGCTACAAAATCAGTTTTCTCCCGCCATGCAATCCAATCGCCGAAATCGGAGAATAAGCCTGTGGATTTCAAATTAGGACACTACCGAAGTTCCATTAACCTCGACAGCCCCTTCCGCAATGCATTAGCGTGGCCCTGATGCCTTTTTCTTGGCTATCATGCGCCGACAGCGCCTTATCTGCGTCTTTCTATGCAGACACTCGTGTTCGGAGGATTCATGCGGAAGTTTCTGCCGGCCGCCCTGGCCTTATTCATTCTCGTAGCCACGCCGGCCATGCGCACCCAGGCGCCAGATCCTGAAGCCGTCAAAAATGCCGCCCAGGCCCACGCCGCGCTTGACGCCATGGTCCAGGCTCTCGGTGGCGATCTGTGGCTGAACATCAACAACATGGAGCGCCATGGCCACATCGCAGCCTTTTATCAGGGCAACCCCAACCTGGGCACCGACGAAACATTTGAGTTTCACCAATGGCCGGACCATGACCGCATCGATGTGACCAAGCATCGCGACGTGGTGGAGTTTTTTGTGGGACGGCAAGGATGGGAGGTCACCTACCGTGGCAAAAAGCCGCAGGACAAGGACATCATGGACGACTACCTGCGCCGCCGCGACCACTCCATTGAGACGGCCGTCAAAGTCTGGATGAAGGACCCGAACACAATCCTGCTCTATGAAGGCGAGCACATGGTGGAGCGGCACCTTGCCGATCAGGTCACGCTCATCTCGCCGCAAAACGAGTCCATCACCATTCTCATGGACGTCCAGACCCATCTGCCGCTTGCGCGCACCTTCCAGTGGCGCGACCCCGAATACCACGACAAAAACACTGATACCGAGGAGTACGACGACTATCACACCATCGACGGCTTCCCCACTCCCTTCACCATCACGCGCATGAAAAACGGCGATACTTTCCGCCAGTATTACGTCGACCATGTGAGCTTCAACCAAAACCTGCCCGCCGATTTCTGGGATCCCGACGCCGTCGCAAAGAAAATCAAGAAGTAGCGCAAAACCGCGGCTTCCGCAGCTTCCTGCGCGCGCCTATTTATAATCCGAACGAGCGTTAACCACACAACCCCACCGCTCCGAGGAGCCGCAGAATGACGTTGACCATCCAGGAAATCATGGATTTCCTGCCCCACCGTTACCCCTTTCTACTCATCGACCGCGTGCTCGAGTTCGAGCCGCAAAAGCGCCTTGTCGCCATCAAGAACGTGACCATGAACGAGCCATTCTTCCAGGGCCACTTTCCCGGCGCGCCCATCATGCCCGGCGTGCTTGTAATTGAGGCGATGGCGCAGGCTGGGGCGGTGCTGTTGCTTTCGGAGATCGAGGACAGGCATTCAAAGCTGGCAGTCTTTACCGGCATCGATGGCGCGAAGTTTCGCCGCTCCATCACTCCCGGAGATCAACTCCGCATTGAAGTCACCGTTCTGAGCTTTCGCCCGCGCGTCGGCAAAATGGAGGGCAAGGCATACGTTGACGGCAAGGTGGCAGCCGAGGCGACGCTTACTTGCATGATCGTGCCGCGAAGGCCGGAAACGAAATCAGCCGCGGACCCGAAAGCAGCCGCGGACCCGTCGGCCGGATCGGGCTCGTCAACAGGAGCGGGCTCGTCAGCTGGATCGGGCTCGTCAGCCGGATCGAACCCTAAAGAATGACCGGCTCCGACCGAGGCAACTCAGTGAGCATCCATCCCAGCGCGGTCATCGCCGACGGTGCGCGCATTCCCAAATCGTGCGCCATCGGCCCATTTTGCACCGTGGGGCCCGAGGTCGAGCTTGGCGAAGATTGCACGCTCATCTCGCATGTAGTCATCGACGGACGCACCCGCATCGGCGCTCGCAACATCTTCTATCCTTTCGGCTCCATCGGCGTGGCCCCGCAGGACCTCAAATACTCCGGCGAGCCAACCCAAACAGAAATCGGCGACGGCAACACCATTCGCGAATGTGTCACCATCAGCCGCGGCACCAACGGCGGTGGAGGCGTAACGCGCATCGGCTCGAACAACCTGCTCATGGCCTACGTGCACATCGGGCATGACAGCCAGGTCGGCAGTAACTGCATTCTCGCTAACAACGCCACGCTCGCCGGCCACGTCGTCATTCAGGACCACGTCACGCTCGGCGCATTTAGCCCCGTCCACCAGCACTGCACGTTGGGAGAGTACTCGTTCATCGGCGGCGGCACTATCGTCACGCAGGACGTACTTCCCTACTCGCTCACCTCTTCGCGCCGCGAAAATCGCGCCTTCGGCATCAACAAAATCGGCCTTGAGCGCCGCGGCTTCACGCCCGAGCGTATTCAGCAACTGCAAAAGGCCTATCGGCTACTGCTCGCGGCCAAGCTCAATACCACGCAGGCTCTCGAAAAAATGCGAACGCTCCCGGGCGACGACGTGGCTCTGCTCGTCAACTTCATCGAACAGAGCAAGCGTGGGGTCATCAAGTAGGCGCGATGGAAATCCCCGTATCTTCGCGAAAACTACTGCCCATCTTCGTCCGCATGGGGCGAAGTCGGACCAAATATAAGGCGGGATTTATCAGCACAAATGGCGAAGTAGTCATCCCGCCAACCTATGATCGCTCGCAGTCATTTAGAAACGGCAGAGCGGCGGTTCGGCTGGGCGAGAAATGGGGCGCAATTGACGAGGCGGGTGATTTGGTTATACCCCCGAGATTCAGCGGTCCGCTTGTCTTCACTGAGGGGCTCGCGCAATTCACACTGCCAGGAGATCGGCGCGGCGTAGTCGACCTCAAGGGAAATGTTGTCATCCCAGCTCGTTACCGATCTGTCAGCCACTTCGGCGATGGACTCGCATGCGTCCAGTCCGGCGAACTTTACGGATTCATCGATCGGCTCGGCCGGGAAGTGATTCCACCTTTCTTTGAAGACGCAAGAGCCTTTTCTGAGGGACTCGCAGCTGTCAAACTGGGAGGGAAGTGGGGATACATCAGAACAGACGGCACTTCCGCGATTTCGCCTCAATTCGTCTGTGAGCGCGCCATAGCAGGACCATTTCGGCAGGGGCTGGCGCGCGTCGCGAAAGACGGAAAATGGGGCCATATCAATCGTGACGCTGAGTTTGTCGTGGCGCCTCGGTTCGATATGGCCTACGAGTTCTCTGAGGGGATGGCAGATGTCCAATTGGGAAAGCGATGCGGCTTTGTAAACTTGTTCGGAGAGCTTGTGATCGACACCATATATAGCCGCGTCGAAAAATTCTCTGAAGGCGTGGCCCAGGTGACCGCAGGTACGAACTATGTCGGCGATTCGAAGAAACTTCCATGTGAAGTTGGATTCATCGACAACGCGGGCAATTTTGCCATATCCCCTCGCTTCTTCCGAGCAGGGAGATTTCAACTTGGCCGTTGCCTGGTAGAGACCCAAGAAAAGATCGGATACATCGATCATTCTGGAGCTTTCATTTGGAAAGGTAGCCTCGTCGAACTCGGATCCTTTGATCCCCATCACCTGCTTCCACCGGAGACGGTCCAGAGAGAGGAATCTCAATGAAGCTCGGCCTCATCGCCGGCAATGGCCGCTTTCCCTTTCTGCTCCTCGATGCGGCGCGAGCAGAAGGCCTCGAAGTCGTCGTCGCCGCGATCAAAGAAGAAACCGATCCCGAAATCGATCGCCGCGCTGAAGCCGACTCCGGAATTACCGTGCACTGGCTCTCGCTGGGCGAGCTCTCCCGGCTCATAGAAACCTTCAAAAACGCCGGAGTCGCAAAAGCAGTCATGGCCGGCCAGGTCAAGCACAAGCAAATCTTCAGTAGCATCCGGCCCGACTGGCGTCTCGCCAAACTGCTGCTCAACCTGCGCACGCGCTCAACCGACGCGCTCTTGGGCGCAGTCGCAAAAGTCCTCAGCGACGAGGGCATTGAGCTCATCAACTCCACCACATTCCTCGATCCTTTGCTGGCCGAAGAGGGCGTGCTCACCAGCCGCGCTCCCGACGCGGACGAATGTCTCAACATCGAGTACGGCCTCGGTGTGGCGCAGGCCCTTGCCGCCTTCGACATTGGCCAAACCGTCATCGTGGCCGCGCAGGCCTGCGTCGCCGTCGAGGCAATGGAAGGCACCGACGCAACAATCGACCGCGCCGGCCGCCTAATGCGCTCAATCGATCTGATGCAATCGCTCGACGATTCCAGGGCGGGCGACGCCGCAACCGAGCCCGCGCCAACCGCCCCGTCGCTCCTCGCCCGCCGCCTCACCGTCGTCAAAGTCGCCAAGCCCAATCAGGACATGCGCTTCGACGTACCCGTCATCGGCCAGTCGACCGTCGAGACCATGATCCGCGCCGGAGCCACGTGCCTTTCCATCGAAGCCGGCCGCACGCTGCTCTTCGACCGCGACGCCCTGCTCAAGCGCGCAAATGACGCTGGAATTACAATTGTGGCGGCGTCCCGGTGATAGAGTGAAACAGTGAACAGCGGCCGCTGGCCGTTTCCTCGGCTCCACTGTTCCCTATTCCCAAGCTTGAGGCTAGAAGCTAGCAGCTAGAAGCTACCTTGTTCCCTCGTTCCCTCGGTCCCTTGTTCCCTGCTTCTAGGAGGTTTTCCCGTGAAAAAGCTTCTTCTTCTCGCATTCGCTCTGGCGATTGTCGCCGCAATCCCGTTCGTCGCCGTCCGCGCCGACGACTCCACCATGCCCGCCGTCGGTCAGCTCGCGCCCACCTTCACGCTGCCCTCGCAAATCGGCGAGCAGATCTCCCTCGATAGCTATCGCGGCAAGTGGGTCGTCCTCTACTTCTATCCCAAGGACATGACCACGGGCTGCACCATTGAGGCGCACAAGTTCCAGGACGCGCTGCCGCAATTCGATGCCAAGAACGCCGTGATCCTGGGCGTCAGCGTTGACACGGTCGACAGCCACAAGCAGTTCTGCACCAAGGATGCGCTGACCTTCCATCTGCTCGCCGACCCTGACCACAAAGTCGTGAGCGCATATGGCTCGCTCGGCGGATTTGCCGGAATCACGATGGCCAACCGAAACACGTTCCTCATCGATCCTCAGGGCAAAATTGCCAAAGTCTGGGTCAAGGTGAACCCAAACACCGCGGCCTCCGATGTGCTCGCCGCGCTTCCGTAAGCCGGCCGGCAACCTAATAGCAATATCGGCCCGTTCGCAGGGGCAGTTTCCACACACAATCCTTCTCCGGTGCGCTCCGCATCGGGGAAAGGAGAATACTATTTCAACGCAAACTGTGCCAACTCAAACTGCTCGCGACTTTCGCGCCGAGCTGAGCAAGCTGCGCGCCGCGCTTCTCGCGCTTCCGCCCACCCTTGCCGACGTTCCCTGGCGCGCGGGCGGATGGACCCGCAAGCAGATTGTGGGCCATCTCCTGGACTCAGCCGCCAACAACCGCCAGCGGTTCGTCCGAGCCACGATCGACGGCCAGTATGCCGGACCGGGATACGCGCAGGATGCCTGGGTGGCAGCACACGGCTATGCCGAGGCGGAGTGGGAAACGCTCTTGCGCTGGTGGCAGGCCGAGCACGAGATTCTCATGGCCGCGGTCGATCGGATTCCCCAAGAGCGCCTTGTGGCCTCGTGCGTTGTTGGCGACGATGCGCCGGTCACGCTCCGTTTCCTCATCGAGGACTACGTCAGCCATCAGAAGGGTCACTTCAAGCAGCTCCAAGCGGCCTGATTCGCGCTCTAAGAGCACTTCGAACGCAAAAGGGCCCGGCAGGAGAGTCTTAGAATCAACTCGTCAAGCCGGGCCTTTCGTTCGCGCGTCCGTTACTTCTTGCCCTTCTTCTTAGCGGCCTTCTTGGCTTTCTTTGCGGCCTTCTTCGCCGCCTTCTTGCCCGTGACCTTCTTGGAAGCCTTCTTCTTCGACACCTTCTTGCCTGACTTTTTCGCCGCAGACTTCTTGGCAGCTTTCTTTGCCGGAGCTTTCTTCGCGGCCTTCTTGGCGGCCTTTTTCCCCGTCGCCTTCTTTTTCGTCACTTTCTTGGCGGCTTTCTTGGCCGGAGCCTTCTTCGCCGCAGCTTTCTTGGCCGGAGCCTTCTTCGCCGCCTTCTTTGCCGCAGCCTTCTTCGGCTTCGGCGAGGCCGCGGGCTTCGCAATAATCGCGATCACCGTCTCTTCGGCGATCACTTCATCGTCATCTGAAGAGGTAAGAATGCCGGCAGTTTCAAACTCATCTTCCTCTTCAAACGCTTCAACCTGTCCGGGGCCCAGGTCGCTCGGCTTCCCAAACGGGTCGCCGTCACTCATCGCATACATCCTCAAAACTTCATCCATCCCATTGCCTCCAGCGGATCGCCGCTGTTCATTTTGCGTTTCGTCCATCTCGAGAGCAGGCAAAACAGTTTTGCTCGCGCAAGCGATTGTAGCCTTAGCTTGCCCTCAAATACAAGAAGAACACAAGCCTGGAATGCGGGTTTAGGCGGATTTTTTTACGGTGAGGCCTCTGCCACGCCGCCCGACTCGCCTGTCGCCTTGCTCGCCCGCGTCTCCTTGCCCCCATAACCCGTCTTCAGTCCGTCTTCGCCCCGTGGTGCCTGCCCTTTGCCGGAGCCTTGCTGTTCGGTTTTTGCGCCTTAGTCGCCGGTTTATGCGTCGAAGCAGCCCCGCCGCGCCTGGTCGCGGCAGCCCCCGTCCCCGTTCTCGCCCCGCCGGCGGCGGTTCCGGTCCCGCGCCGACGCCGGCTCGTCGCGCCGACAGGCGTCGGTTCAGCCACATGGAGCCTGCGTCCGGGTGCCACCCGAATGCCCGACGGGATCGCGTTCCAGGCCCGCAACTGGCTCAGGGAAACGCCAAACCGGTCCGCAATGGTCACCAGCGTATCGCCCCTGCGAACGGTATAAAGCCGCATCCGGGCCGAGGGCTCCGCGGCGGGCGGCACCGGCACAACCAGCGCCTCAACGCTGGCAATGCTGTCGCCGGAGCTCAGTTGGTTGGCCGCGGCAAGTTCGCCCGCCGAAACGCGATACTCCTCCGCCACCGAAGCCAGCGTGTCGCCGGCAACCACCGGGTGGTAGCGCCACGAGTTGCGACGCGCCTCGGGAATCAGCGCCACGCGCTGGTCAAAAAGTGTGGCCGTGCCTGCGGGCAAATGCAGGTCGAAGGGCGCATCAGGCGGGGTCGCCATGCGCAGCAGGCTTGGATTCAGCGCCTCCACCTCATCCACCGGCGCGCCCACCAGGTCGGCCACTAATCGCAGATCGATCGAATAGTTGATCGTCACCGTGTCCGTCAAGATCGGCGGATCGAGGGTGATGTCGTCAAAGCCGTATTGCGTGGGGTGGTTGGCGATGAGGATCGCCGCGAGAATTTCCGGAACGTAGTTCGCGGTTTCTTTGGGCAGTTCTCCGCGTTTATAAAGCTCCCAGAAATCCGCGTAGCCGGTCTTCTCTACTGCCTGCTGCACGCGGCCCGCGCCCCAATCATAGGCAGCCATTGCAAGATACCAATCGCCCAGCTGGTTGTAGAGGAATTTCATGTAGCGGGCGTATGCGCGGGTGGATTTTTCCGGGTCGAAGCGCTCGTCGACGTAAGCGCTGAAAGCAAGCCCATAGGAGGGATCATGGGGCATGAACTGCCACATGCCGCCCGCCCTGCCGCCCGACCTGGTTCTGGGGCCGATGGCCCTGGGATTGAAGCCTGATTCGGCAACCGCCTGATAGATCAGGTCCTGAGGCACGCCCTCCTCGGCCAGAATCCGCTGGATCATCGCCTTGTAGTGCCCGCTGCGCTCAAACGAATGCAGCAGCGTGTTGTGCCCCTTCTGCGTGTTCGAAAAAAAGTTGATGTACGTGGCCACGTAGTCGTTCACCAGCAGCGGAAGGTCCGATTTCGTCGTCGCCAGATCGGCCGTCGCCTTGGCCACCAGGTTCGGATCGGAAGCAAACGTAATATCGCTCGCCGCCTCCGACGGCGTCAGCTCTTCCTTGGGCACAAATCCGTTGCCCTGTTTCAGCGCCTCCATCTCCAGCGCGTTCACCTGGTCCACAATCTTGTCGAATTCGTCCTGCAACTCGGGCGTGCTCTTGATGTCCAGCCCGCTCGCCAGCATCAGGTCCACCGCGCGGTCGAACTCCACCTTCGCCTCGCCGAGCATTCCCTTCTGGTAGTCAGCCTCGCCGCGCGCATAAGCCGCCTCAACCTGCGCAATAATCGCGCGAACGCGCAGCTCCTCTGCCGTCGGCGGGGGCGGCGGGGCCGGTAGTGCCTGACGCGCTGCTTGTTCTGGATCAATTGCGGCCAATGCCGGCGCTGTTGCCTGTTTCGGCTGCGCCGCCGTGGCCACTGCCGGGTCAGTCGGAGTGCACCCGGCCAAAGAAAGCGCCAGCACGCCCACTCCCATCATCAGCCCCGACGCCCGCAATCGACTCCGATGCCTGTGCGCGAAACCACGCAACCAACCGCGCAACTGTGAGGCCGCAATCGACACTATGGCGATGATAAGCTATGCCATAGAGGACGATCTGCGCCGCGCGCTCCGCTACAGCGGAACCAGAGTCAATTTATCCCGAAAGCACGGATCCCAAGTCGACGCGACCATCAGGGAGCGGCGACCTCACACAAAACTCAAAAGGGTGAAGTTACTCTGGTTCCGCTCTAATTCGCGCATAGTACACCCGATACAACCCCTCCGAAAGCCTTCCCATGGACGCCCGTTTCCTTCGCAACTTCGCCATCATCGCGCACATCGATCACGGCAAGTCCACGCTCAGCGATCGCCTGCTCGAGCTCACGGGCTCGGTCACCGATCGCGAAATGCAGGCCCAGATCCTCGACGATATGGACCTCGAGCGGGAGCGCGGCATCACTATCAAGGCCCACGCCGTGCGCATGATGTACAAAGCCCGCGACGGCCAGACCTACCAGCTCAACCTCATCGACACGCCGGGCCACGTCGATTTCAGTTATGAAGTCTCGCGCTCGCTCGCTTCGTGCGAGGGCGCCCTTCTCGTCGTCGACGCAAGCCAGGGTGTCGAGGCGCAGACCCTCGCCAACGCCTACCTCGCCATCCATCACGGCCTCGAAATCATTCCCGTCATCAACAAAATCGACCTGCCGTCCGCCGACATTCTCCGCACGCAGGAGGATATCGAGCAAGCCGTCGGCCTCGACGCCACCGACGCCATCCCCGTCAGCGCCAAAACCGGCCAGGGCGTCGACGAAGTTCTTGAAGCCATCGTCCGCCGCCTCCCTCCGCCAACCGGTGATCCCGACGCGCCGCTCCAGGCCCTCATCTTCGACTCGTGGTTCGATCCCTACCGCGGCGTCATTGTCCTGGTGCGCGTCATGCAGGGAACCATGCGCAAAGGCCAGCGCATTCGAATGATGTATAACTCGAAATCCTTTGAAGTCGAGTCCATGGGCGTGCTTTGCCCCAAGCCCGTCGAAATCGGCGAGCTCATCGCTGGCGAAGTCGGCTTCTTCGCCGCTACCATCAAGCACGTCGGCGACACAAAAATCGGCGACACGATCACTGACGATGCCCGCCCCGCGGCGCACGCTTTGCCCGGCTTCGAAGACATCAAGCCGATGGTCTTCTCCGGCCTCTATACCGTCGACTCGCACGAACACACGCTGCTTCGCGACGCCCTTGAGAAACTCCGCCTCAACGACTCGTCCTTCTTCTTCGAGCCGGAGAGCTCCGTCGCCCTCGGCTTCGGCTTCCGCTGCGGCTTCCTCGGCCTGCTCCACATGGAGATCATTCAGGAACGCCTCGAACGCGAGTACGAGCTTGACCTCATCACCACCGCGCCCGGCGTCCGCTACCACATCACGCTCACCGACGGAAAAGAGATCGACGTCGACAACCCATCCCGTTGGCCCGAGCCTCAAAGCATCGCCAGCATTCGCGAGCCGGTCATCACCGCCAAAATCCTCACCAACGAGGAATATGTCGGCGGCATCTTCAAACTCGTCGAAGAAAAACGCGGCAAGCAGATCAATTTTGAGTACGTCACGCCCACCCGCGTCATGCTCACCTACGAGCTGCCGCTGAATGAAATCGTGCTCGACTTTTACGACCGTCTCAAGTCCATCTCGCGCGGGTACGCCTCGCTCGATTACCAGCTCGCCGGCCAATGGGAGTCGCCCATGGTCAAGCTCGACATCCTCATCGCTGGCGAGCCGGTCGACGCGCTCTCCATCATCGTCCACCATGACCACGCCTACGAGCGCGGCCGGGCTCTCGTCTCGAAAATGCGCGAGCTCATTCCGCGCCAGCAGTTTGAAGTCGCCATTCAGGCGGCCATCGGGGCCAAAGTCATCTCTCGCGAAACCGTCAGCCCTCTACGCAAAAATGTCCTCGCCAAGTGCTACGGCGGCGACATCTCCCGCAAACGCAAGCTGCTTGAGAAGCAGAAAGAGGGCAAAAAGCGCATGAAGCGCATCGGCAAAGTCGACATTCCACAGGAAGCTTTCCTGGCCGTCCTCCGTGTCGGCGAAGAACAGCAAAAATGATTAGCAAAAGTAATGCCAAACTCTTGCTTTTCCGTGGCTTTTGTTAAAGGAAATTCATGGCCATCTGTGGAAACCGGCCAGCACCGCCCATGGGGCAATCCGTGCGCAGGTCATTGCCGGCCGCGACGGCCTTCCAGGAAACGTCCCTTCAAAAACAACAGGTTAGGCCTTCTATCAGAAATAGAATTGGCCTGGCAAGAGGGAAATTTCGCTTTATTTCTAGGGCTATCGGGGAATTATCCACAAAATTTTCCACAGCGGAGGCCGCTCAGCAAAAGCAAAGGCCCCGCCAGCAAAACCCTAGCTGGGCAGGGGCCCTTAATTTACGCCAATCCTCAAGCTAACGCCTGTGCGCCTCAGTCGCCGTTTCTTAGCGGCCGCTTCTCAATGGCTTGGCGCCGGAGCATGCGCCGGAGGAGTAACCCCTTTCGGTTTCGGCGCGTCGGCGGCGGGCTGCGGCGGCGGAGCCGGTACGCCCGACTTCACGTTGTACGCATCGATCACCGGCTTGGTGATGTTGCTCGCCGCGGTGGCATACAGCACTGGCGATTGCTGTTGCGAAATGTCCAGAACCAGCGTGAACCCCTGCGACTCGGCGTACCCCTGCATCACGTCGTAAACCTTCGCCTGCAGGCTGCTGAACAGGTCCTGCATATCCTGCTGGCCGTCGTTGCGCAGGTCTTCGGTCTCGCGGTCCAATTGCTTCTTCTTTTCGTCGATGGCCTTGCTGCGATTGGCGCGCTCAGCCTCGCTCAGCGTAGTCCCCTGGTCCTGCAACTGCTTGGTCAGGGTCGTGATCTCGTCGTTAAGCGACTTGAGCGAGGCTTCTTTGGGTGCGTACTTCTTTTGCAAATCCGCAAAGTCACGCTGCCCCTCGTTGGTTTGCGCCACGGCAGCCTCCCAGGCGATGACCGCAATCTTGGCGGGGCCGGCGGGCGCCGCCGCTGGCGCAGGTGTTGCGGCCGGAGCGGCCGGCGTTTGTGCGGCGGCATTCAGCGTAATCCCTGAAGCCAGCAAAAGAACAAGCGTAAGCGATCGTTTCATCTGAGTTAAAAACTCCTTTGGAATTTCTGGGGCCGGCACTTCAGTTAGACGCAACAAGGTGCCCGACTCTAGCGTGTCTGTCTCTTCTGACAAACCTCACACGCTTTTCTTGGGGATTCTCCGCGCCGGTCGGCGCAAAGGTTGAAAAGATCGCGAACGGAAACGTCAGCAGGAACTAACGCGATTATACAGGGGCCGCCGGCCAGTCATCACTTGTTCCCCGAGCCTTTGGTCTTATGTCCCTATGTCCCTGCGTCCCTGGTCACTATGTCCCTACGTCCCTGTTTCAATGCGCCGGCGCCGGCTGAGGCTGAGGCGCATCCACCGCAGGCTGGCCCCCTGCATCTCCCTGCGCCGGGGGAGCCGGTATGCCCGACTTCTCGTTATACGCGTCGATCACAATCTTGGTAATGTCCGTCGACGGCATGGCATACAGCACCACGGCCGTCTGCTGGTCGCCCGCGTCAAGCACCAGCGTGTAGCCGTGCTTTGCGGCATAGTCGGTCATCAGCGCGCCCACCTTCACGGCAACGCTGCTCATTAACTGCTGAACGTCGTTCTGGAAGTCGCTCTGCGCATCCTGGCTGTCGCGGTCCATTTGCTTCTTCTTGTCGTCCAGGGACCGCGTCTTGCTCACCCGCTCTTCTTCGCTTAACTGCGTTCCCTGATCCTGCAACTGCTTGGTCAGCGTGTCGATCTCGTCGCTCAGGGTCTTCAATTGCTGGCGCTTCGGGTCGTACTTCTTCTGCACGTCGGCAAAGTCGCGCTGGAACTCGTTGGTCTGGCTCACCGCCGCCTGAAAGGCGATCACCGCGACCTTGGCCGGGCCGGCGGCCGGCGGCGTACTGGGCTTTTGCGCGGCAGGCGCCGCGGTCGTCTGGCCGGCGGCTGGAATAAGCGCTGCCGCGGCGAACACAAGAACGGATATGGGAAGATGCTTCATGCGATTCAAGTACTCCTTCGGAGTTCCCGCGTGCCAATCCCGTCAGCGCGCCGGTCTCGGGCCCCAGCATCTGCTTGCCATGCTGTTCAGGCTCCGTCCGGCAACGAACTTGCTCTCAACATCTCCGCTCGGGGGCATCGCCGGGAACTAGAGGGGATTATAAGTGCCTCAATTCCGAGCGTCAAACCGCCGCGTCCTCGGCGCACTCGCTTGCCCGGCTCAACCGCTTAGCTGATTTAAAAACGCCCTAGAACGTCGTCGAGACCGTCAGCCGGAACGTCTTCCTCGGCTCGCGGAAGATGTTCTGCGCGCCGTAGGCCTCGATGGCTTCCCCGTAGGAGAAATCGCCCGCGCCGCCCGCCGGGAACATCGCGCGCGTAATCAACCCGGCCGAGCAGCTCAGTTGCTTCTGCCCCAGGCTCACCTCGTTGCAATACGGCCTCTCATACAGGCGTAGCGGGTTGTAGGCGTAGTACAGCCGGAACGGCGCATTGATGATCGGCATGATCACTGAAAGCTCGGTGCCCAGGGACATGCGCGGAACAAAGTTGGTGCCGGACACCGGGAGGATATTCTGCTTGAACCCGACTTTCGAGCCGGGGATACCGCCCTGGCAGGATCCGTTGTTGTACACCGGGCAGCCATAGAGCGGCGCTGTCAGCGAGGCAAAGCCCTGCGGACTCTGTGTCAACTGTCCGTGACTGGCCGCGACGTCGATCCCGAAGTCGTCGAAGAACGAGAACATGAACGGGCCAACCACTGGGATGCGGTACTCGATGTTGGTGGTCAGGCTCGTATCGCCGCCGATAGAAGCAATGCCGTAGACCGGGAGCGGAACCTGGATGCACTGGTTGTCTTGCGGATTCGTCGGGTCGCGGGGAACGCAGCTTCCATCCGGATTGGTGAGCTCAAAGTTGACCCGAGTGGGCACGTAACCGTACGGCGTTGCGCCGCGCACGTCAAACCCGCGCAACTCCTGCTCGCCGCCGGCGTAAAAGCGGTTGTTTGGCGGGGCTACATCGCCGCCGAAACCGGAGATGTACCCTAGCTGCGCGCGCACCGCCAGCACGTTGTGACCCTCTTTTGAGAACTTCAGGTCGTGCATGGGAATGTATTGCTTGTACGCGATTACAGGGTTCACGTAGCGGACGCTGCCCCAGATGCCTGCGGTCTGCACAAACAAGGAGTATTGCTTGCCCCCGCGCGGCCGCACGGGATCGTTGACCGTGTCGTAGGTGTAGGTAAGCGAGAGATTGCTGTTGATGATGCCTGCCAGCGGGTTCGATCCCTGCACTCCGGATCGGAAGGAGATCGTCTGGAAAAATGCCGCTGAGGCCGAGCTGAATGCCGTGATCGTCGACTTGGTCAGCGAATACGTCACGCCCACTCGCTGGAACGCGTGCTTCTTCAGCGGGTAATTGAGCGAGAAGTTAAAGCCGTCCGAGCCCACGTTGTAGTTCTGCGTCAGCGACTGCTCCGCCGAAGACAGGTTCAGTGACGCCCCGGTCGTGGCCTGATAGTTCTTGACTGCGTTGTAATCCTGCTTGTTGTTGAAAATCTGGAATCCCAGGTTGATCGGGCGGTTCCGTATGTACGGCTGCGTAAACGCAAACATGAAGGTGCGGCTCACGCTGCCCAGATTTGCCTGCAGGCTCAGAGTCTCGCCCAATCCCAGAAAGTTGTTGGTCGAGTAGTTCAGCCCCAGGAAGGCGCCCGAGTACCCGCTCACGCCGCCGTTCAAGCCGATCGAGTTCTTGCCTTTCTCCTTCACCTTCAAAAGCAGTTCCACGGTGCCGTTATCCGGATCCTGGTGCGCCTCGGAGTCCTGATCCACCTTCAGCGGGTTGAAGTACTCCAGTTGGTTCAGGCGGAGCAGGCTGTACTCCCACAACTGCGAGTTGTAGACTGAGCCCTCGTCCAGCATCAATTCGCGGCGGATCACCTTATCGCGCGTGATGGTGTTGCCCGTAAACTCGATGCGCGAAACGAAGAACTGCTTCCCTTCGTCGATGTCGATGTTCATCGAGACGGTTTTTTTCTGGTCGTCGTAGGTGATCTTGGGAATGGCGCCGAAGTTGATGTAGCCCAGACCGCCGTAAGCCTTCTTCAGGGCCTCCAGGCCCTTGCTGACTTCGGTCGCGCTGAACCAGTCGCCGTCCTTGATGGGGAAAGTGGAGCGCAGGGCCTTCACATTGGTGATCTGCTTGTTGCCCGTGAACGTAATCTCGCCCAGCCGGTAGCGTTCGCCCTCCTCAATCGTCATCGAGATGTCAATGCTCTTGCCGTTGCGCGGCCTGAATGTGAACCAGTTCAACCCGCCCTCGTCGCGAATCTGCGTCTTGGGTTGCTCCACGGCCGCGTTGGCATAGCCCTTGTCGCGGTAGGCCTGCCGCACGCGCTCGGTGTCCTCCTCGAGCTTTGAGGAGTCGTAGGTCTGCGGGAACAGGTCCTCAAAGACGATGGAATACGGAATGCCGATCGGCTTCAGGTTCTTCATCGAGCGCCGCAGGTAGACTGCGTTCAGATGCTCATTGCCCACGAAGGTGATCTTGCCCACCTTCACCACCGGGCCTTCCTTGATGTTGAACGTCACCTGCACCGAGGCCGGTGGAACCGTCTTGACGTCGGTCTTGATCGTCGCAAACTGGTGGCCGTGCTGCGCAAGCAGTTCCTCGATTACATTTTCAGCGTGCTTGATTCGCGTGGGATCGTACTGGCTCTCCACCGACAGGCCCACCTTGTCCTTTTTAAAGGCGTCCAGAATGTCGGAGTTGGTTATTGAATTGTTCCCTTTGTAGATAATGTCTCTGATCGTCGGCTTCTCCCGGACAAATACGTCCAGGATGACCCCCTTCTCTGAGTCCTCGCGCTCCAGGCGCAGGTCCTCAAAGTAGCCGGTGTTCCAAAGAGAGTTGAAGTCGCGCTCGATCGAGATGGGATCGTATGTGTCGCCCGGATGGGTAAACATGCGCGCCAGGATCGTCTCCTTGGGGATGCGCCGGTTGCCGATGACCCGAATCTGATCGATTGTGTCTGAGCTTTGCCCGAACGCCGCTCCCGCGCTCGATACCAGCGCCAATACCATGAGAACCCGCGCCACGCGCCTCGCGGCGCATGCGGCGTCGAAGATGAAAGTGTGCCTGATCTTCACCGGGTTTGAGCCCTGCGGCGAGCACAAAGTCTCTTTCGTACCATAGTTCGGGTTCACAGGAAGAATATGCACACCTTCGATTTCCGAAAATCCGTTCTTTCCTCGGAAATTCTGCCCGTTCCTTGCGGGTGTTCCTTGCGGCTGTTGCTTGCGTCTGTTTTCGTACTTCGTATAAAGACCGATTCTACCTGACCACAGCCGCCCTTCCCAAACTCTCCGGGGTCCCCAACGACAGGTCTTCGTCGTTGGGGTGGAAACTCCTGCCACAACTTCCCCGCCGCGCAGAGTGTCGGCTGCGGGGATGAATCCCTTTTTCCGAAATTCATCTCACATTTTACCGGAACGAGGCGGGCTTTTCCTTAGACGCGCATCTCGGGCTGTGGACACTCTTCGCCACTCGGCTGTTTCCAATAGCCGAATCTTTTCTCGCCCACAGGCGTCCTATGGTTGTGGGCGCATTCCCGTAGCCGGTTCCTGCGATTTTCTCATCGTCTTCGTCGATCGGATACCATCAGTATGTTGCCGTAAGTATGTTGCCATAAGTTTGTTGCCATAAGTTTGTTGATTGATACGCCTGGCCGGAGCTAGACTCCTGTGCGGTCCGGCAAGGCGCCCGAGGAACCGGCGCCCGCCGAAAAATAGCTCAAAACCGGCCCCGATTTGCGTTTTCGTATGCGGCTGCGGTTGATGGCGGGGCATTGGATGGCCTGAACGCCATCGGAGTACCGGCCGAGGAGCGAATACCAGCCCTATGATGTGGATTGTCCGGCTTGCGCTGCGGCGGCCTTACACCTTTGTCGTCTTCGCGCTGCTCATCTTGATCCTTGGCGTCTACAGCATCGAGACGATGCCGACGGACATCTTTCCCAACATCGATATACCGGTCGTCACCGTGGTGTGGAACTTCGCCGGTCTGTCGGCGGATCAGATTGCCAACCGCATCGTGAGCAACGCCGAGCGCGGAATGACCATCACGGTCAACGATATCGACCACATCGAGTCGCAGTCGCTGGTCGGCGTCGGGATCATCAAGATCTACTTCCACCCCAACGTGAATATCGGCCAGGCCGTGGCCCAGGTAAGCGCCATCAGTCAGGTCCAGTTGCGCTCCTTGCCGCCGGGTACCACGCCGCCATTCATCATCCAGTACAACGCCTCCAGCGTGCCCGTGCTGCAACTCGGTCTCTCCGGCCCGGGCTTGGATGAGCAACAGTTGTACGACCTGGCCACGCAGACTATCCGTCTGCAACTGTCTACCGTCGAAGGCGCGCAAACGCCGTTTCCCTACGGAGGCAAGCAGCGCCAGATTCAGGTGGACCTCGATCTCAACGCGCTTCAGGCCCGTGGGCTCTCGCCTGCCGACGTCGTCAATGCGATCGCCGCGCAAAACGTCATCGCGCCCTCGGGCACCATCAAGCTCGATCGCTTTGAGTATCAGGTCGAGACCAACTCCGCGCCCTCCGTTCTCGATGACCTGGGAGACTTGCCCATCAAGACGGTAAACGGCGCAGTGGTCTATATCCGCGACGTGGCCCATGTGCGCGATGGCAGTCCGCCACAAACCAACATTGTCCGCGTCGACGGCCGCCGCGCCATCATGATGAACGTCATGAAGACCGGTTCATCATCCACCCTGGACATCATCAAGCGCGTGAACGCAATCATCTCCAGCCCGAGTTTGAAGGGCCAACTGCCGCCGCAGCTCAAGATCGTTCCGCTCGCCGATCAGTCCATCTTCGTCCGCAGCGCGATCAGCGGCGTAGTGCGCGAGGGCATCATCGCCGCTTGCCTCACCGCGACCATGATTCTGATCTTCCTGGGCAGCTTCCGCTCCACCATCATCATCGCCGTCTCCATTCCGCTTTCGATTCTCTGCTCCCTCATCGTGCTCGGCGCATTGCACCAAACCATCAACATCATGACCCTGGGCGGCATGGCGCTGGCCGTGGGCATCCTGGTTGACGATGCCACCGTCGCCATTGAGAACATCAATCGCTTTCTTGAGACGGGGCGCGAGCTTGAGGCGGCCATCCTCGAAGGCTCCGCGCAAATCGCCACGCCGGCGCTTGTCTCCACCCTCGCCATCTGCATTGTTTTCGTGCCCATGTTCTTCTTGAGCGGCGTGGCGCGCTACCTGTTTGTGCCAATGGCCGAGGCCGTAGTCTTCGCCATGCTTGCCAGCTACTTTCTGTCGCGCACGCTCGTTCCCACCATGGCCAAGTACCTGCTCAAGGAGCACGACGATGCGCAGACCGCGAGAAAACAAGCCAGCCGTAACCCGTTCACGCGCTTTCAACTCGGATTCGAGCGCGCATTCGAGCGGTTTCGCCGCGGCTACGTGCGCCTGCTCACTCTCTGTATCGATCACGCAGGCGCTTTTTTAATCCTTTTTCTGGCTTTTGCACTCGTCTCGCTGGGACTGACGCCGTTCCTCGGTCAGGACTTCTTCCCTTCCGTTGACTCCGGCCAGTTCATGATTCATGTGCGCGCGCATACCGGCACGCGCATCGAGGAAACCGCCGCCCTCTGCGACCACATCGAGTCGACCATCCGCCAGGAAATTCCGTCCGATGAGCTCGTTACGGTTATCGATAACATCGGCCTGCCTTACTCCTCGCTGAACCTCTCCTACTCCACGTCCGCGCCGGTGGGTTCGGCGGATGCCGACATTCAGGTGCAGTTGAGACGCCACCATCATCCCAGCGAGGCCTATATCGAGCGCCTGCGCGAGGTGCTGGCCCGCCAATATCCCGGCGTCACGTTCTATGTCGTCCCCGTCGACATCGTCACGCAGATTCTCAACTTCGGTCTGTCGTCGCCCATTGACATTCAAATCGTCGGCCCCAATCTCTACGCCAACCGCGCCCTGGCCGACCGCATGCTCAATGAAGTCCGCTATGTTCGCGGTGCGGCCGACTCGCGCATCCAGCAGCCGTTCAACCAGCCTAACTTCACCGTGAATGTTGACCGCACGCGCGCCCAGAGTACTGGCCTCACTCAACAGAATGTCGCACAAGGCCTCCTCATCGCGCTCAGCGGCAGTTTTCAGACGAGTCCGAATTTCTATCTCGATCCGCGCAACGGAGTCACCTACAACATCGCCATTCAGGCGCCGCAGTACCAGATGGACACGATGGCTGCTTTTGAAAGCCTGCCCATAACCAGCTCGGCGACCAACGCGGCCATGACCTCGCCTTCCACCAGCACCTCAACCGGCGCGCCCGGCGCTGCGCCCTTGGGCAGCGTCGCTCCCGCCGAAACCTCCGGGGCCACGACGGCCGCGCCCGGCGCACCCCGCCCGGTGCAAGTCTTGAGCAACCTTGCCAACATCGTCCCCGGCGCCGAGCAGGGCACCGTGAGCCACTATGACGTTCTGCCGGTGATCGACATCTACACCAATGTGGAAGGCACTGACCTGGGCAGCGTAACCCGCGCCATGCAGAAGATTGTCGACGCACATCAAAAAGACCTGCCCCCCGGCTCGCGGTTCATCCTCCGCGGCCAAAGCGAGACCATGTATCGCTCGTATTTCGGCCTCTTGAGTGGCCTCGCCTTTTCCATCCTGCTCGTCTACCTGCTCATCGTCGTGAATTTTCAATCTTGGCTCGATCCGTTTCTCATTATTTCGGCGCTGCCGGCTGCGCTGGCGGGAATCGTCTGGTTCCTCTTCCTCACTGGAACGCGACTTAGCGTGCCCGCGCTTACCGGCGCCATCATGTGCATGGGCGTGGCAACTGCAAACTCCATTCTGGTGGTGAGCTTTGCCCGCGAGCAGATGGAAATTCTCGTAGGCGATGCCCGTCGCGCCGCGCTGGACGCCGGCTTCGTCCGCCTCCGCCCTGTTCTGATGACCGCCCTGGCCATGATCATCGGGATGGTGCCCATGGCGCTCGGCCTCGGCGACGGCGGCGAGCAGAACGCCCCGCTGGGCCGCGCCGTCATCGGCGGACTGCTGCTGGCCACCATCGCCACGCTGTTCTTCGTCCCCGCTTTCTTCTCTTTCATCCATGGCCGCATCGAGCGCAAACGCGAGCGCGTACGCGACGACGAATCCGATGCCGCGCAATTCGACGAGTTCGACGCCAGACCGGAGTAACTGATAATGACACCGCAACCGAATCCGCATTCTCAATCCGCCCCGAGAAACTCCGAGGCCGCCCCCGAGGAAGCTCCGCTCGCACCGCGCAAGGCCCTTGTGGGCGTGGCCGTGGTTTTGCTCATCCTTGCGATATTTGCGGCTATTGGCATCCTCCGCCGGGTGCACGCTGATCATGTTCTCGCCGCGCGCACCAATTCACTGGCCGCGCCCACGGTCTCGGTAGCTCCCGCCAGGCCCGGCGCGCCCGCGGAGACCCTCGTCCTTCCCGGCAACGTGACCGCATACTCTGACTCGCCCATCTATGCCCGCACTGACGGCTACCTAGAACGCTGGTATTACGACATCGGCTCCAAAGTAAGAAAAGGCGCGCTGCTGGCCGTCATCTCTACGCCCGAGCTGGACAGGCAGGTTTCGCAGGCCGAGTCGGATTTGGCCACGGCTGAGGCCACCGCTAACAACGCGCGCATCCAGGCGGATCGGTACTCGGGCCTGGTCAAATCCAACGCCGTCTCGCAGCAGGACACCGACACGTTTGTAAATCAGGCCGCCGCAACCGCTTCGGGAGTCAAGTCCGCCGAGGCAAACCTCGACCGTCTGCGCGAATTGCAATCGTTCGAGAAAGTTTATGCGCCATTCGATGGCGTGGTCACGGCCCGCGCGGTTGACACCGGCCAACTCATCAGCTCCGGCTCTGGCCAGAGTGCCGGCACCGAGCTCTTCCACATGCAGGCATTGCAAACCCTGCGCGTCTACACCAGCGTTCCGCAGATCTTCTCGCAATCCATGAAGCGCGGCATGAAGGTTGCCCTCACCCTTCCCGAGTACCCCCGCAAAACTTTTCAGGGCACGCTGGTCCGCACCTCCGACGCCATCGATCCCGTCAGCCGCACGCTGCTCGTTGAAATTGATGTGGACAACCGTTCCGGCCAGCTCATGCCCGGCTCGCTCGCGCAGGTGCACTTCAAAACGCCCTCAGCAAGCTCCACATATATCGTGCCGGCTTCGGCTCTCATCTTCCGCCGCAAGGGATTGCAGGTCGCCATCCTGGCCCAGGGCAGCGATGGCACAGTCGCGCATCTGGTTACCGTCGCCATCGGCGAGGACGACGGAGCTACGGTGCAGATCGTCAGTGGCCTCAATCCCAGCGACAAAGTGATTCAGGATCCGCCCGACTCGCTGATAGACGGAGAAAAGGTCACCCTGGAGTCGTCTCAGAGCAGTGCGTTCGGCGGGGGGACGATGTGACGGCTTCGCTGCCAAAGGATCGAGCATCACGGCTGCACCCTTCACGCGCCAGTCTCGTCCGCGCCGATTTCGTCCGCGCCGGCTTTGCGCGCACTGACCTCGTGTGCGCATCGCTTGCGCTGCTTCTCATCGCCGGCTGCAAGCCCGTCGGCCCCAACTACAAACGCCCCGGCTACAGCGCCCCGCCGGCCTATAAAGAAACAGGCGCTACAACCGTAGTCGTTCCTCCGCCCAATCCGCAGGGCGGCGCATGGCAACCCACAAATCCCTCCGACGGAATGTTGAAGGGCAAGTGGTGGGAGATCTACCAGGATCCGCAGCTCAACCAGCTTGAAGACCGCATCGACACCACCAACGTGCAACTCCGCCAGTCGATGGAGCTTTATTTAGCGGCGGAAGACCAAGTCCGCGCCGCTCGCGCTAATCTCTTTCCAACCGTCTCTGCCGGCCCGTCCATCAGCCGCAATCGCATCTCGGCGCACCGTCCATTGGCCTCGCCGGGCAGCGCCACCGCCTACAACGACTTCGTCATCTCCGGCCAGGCCAGTTGGGAGCCGGATTTCTGGGGCCGCATTCGCCGCACCATTGAGCAGGCGCGCGAGAACGCCCAGGCCAGCGCCGCCGATGAGGCGAACATCGCTCTCACGCTCCATGCGGAAATGGCCACCGACTATTTCGCCCTCCGTGGGCTCGATTCCCAGATCAAGTTCCTCACCGGCACCGTCACCGACCTCGAGCACCAGCTCGACCTGACGCAGCGGCGCTTTCACGGCGGCGTTTCCACTGGGGTGGACGTCGCGCAGGCGCAAACGCAGCTTGAAACGGTCCGCACGCAGCTTGTCGATCTCGGCGTGGCCCGCGCGCAATTCGAGCACGCTATCGGCACGCTCGCCAACGACAACCTGCCCGACTTCAGCATTCCGCCGTCGCCTCTCGATCTCGCGCTTCCCAACATTCCGTTGGGCGTGCCGTCGCAACTGCTCGAGCGCCGGCCCGACATCGCCGAATCGGAACGCCTCGCCGCAGCGGCCAATGCGCAAATCGGCATCGCCGTCGCCGCATTTTTTCCAACCATCACCCTCGGCAGCACCGGCGGGTTCGAAAGCACGAATCCCGGCACCTGGATTCAGGGTCCCAGCTCGCTCTGGAGCTTGGGCGCGCAGGCCACCGAGCTGCTCTTCGACGCCGGCCAGCGCCACGCCGTCACCGACGCCGCCCGCCACAACTACGAGTCTCAGGCCGACGCCTATCGCAACACCGTCTTCCAGGCATTCAACGATGTTGAAGACCAGCTTTCCGCGCTCCGCATCCTGGAACAGGAATCTGAAACAGAGCAGCGCGCCGTTGACGCCGCACGCCACTCCTTCGACCTCTCCAACACGCGCTACAAAGGCGGCGTCACCAGTTATTTAGAAGTCCTCACCGCCGAGCAAACGCTCTTACAAAACCAGGTCACCGCCATCAACATTCAGAGCCGGCAATTCGCCGCCAGCGTCAGCCTCGTGCGCGCGCTCGGCGGCGGCTGGGATATAACGCAGTTGCCGTGAGTCCATTGGCGCCAGCGCCGTCAAAGCGACTACTAAATGCACATTTCCGTTTTGCCGGCAATTTAACCGCAACATACGCAACGTACCCTGTCCCGGCAGCATCCTAGGCAGCAAGGAGTTCCTCATGAAAAAGCTGCACACCGTATTAGCGCTCGCCATCCTTTCCACAAGCCTTATTGGCGGCGGCGCCCTTGCCCTCGGTCAGGACCACCATAATCAGGACAATCACGACCAGGACCATCGCGACAACCACTCTTACGTCGAGCACAGGGATTGGCACAAAGGCGCGCCCATTAGGCACGAAGACTGGGATCGCGGCGATAGAGTCGACCACCGCCAGTACCACCTGACCACCCCGCCACGGGGTTACGAATGGCGCATGGTTGACGGCTACTACGTTCTCGCCAACACCTCAAACTTCCAGATTCGCACCACCATCCGCATACCGTAACGCACCCCTCCCCCGTCCATTAGGGCCGCCGGATAACTCCGAACCGGCGGCCTTGGCTTTCTGCGACCCTCATCTCCCACAAAAGAATGGGTGCCCCATGTCCCTCGCATTTGGGGACATGGGATGCACCATGAACCCGGCCCGGCTGCTACGCCTCCTACCCATCTCCCCTACACATCTTCGGCCAGGCTTTTTTGTATGTCCTGAGCCACTTCATCGATTGAAGTATTCTGGCCGAGTTGTTCGATATTTTTGCTGTCTTTCATATCCGACAATCCCACCTTGTTCGCAATCTGCTGGTTCATGCCGATCACCGCCGTCACCTCTTTTTCCGTCAGCAGCAGGATTTGCAGCACCAGATGTTCCCGTTCATCGGCGCGGCGTGCGAGTCGTGACTGCCGCATGAGGATAAGGCTGGCCAGCAGGATCGCCTCCATCGCGACAACCGTTCCGAGCAGCGAAAACGGCATCGGATCGAAGTGCGGAATTCGCGCCACATGTAACGTGTTTACCAGAATCCAGAAAATAAAGAGACAGATATGCGCGACGACAAATCCAAGATTGCCGACGATGGCCGCCGTTAAATCTCCCAGTCTTTCCGCCGGCGATCTTCGCGCCAGAAACTCGTGCTCATGCTTGGCGATTGTGTCTATGTGGTCTTGCACATGATTCGGAGCCTGCATTGTTTGCCCTCGCACGAAGTTTCGCACTTAAAGGTTGGATGTCTTTGCTGGCAGGCAGGGAGGCAAGTGAAGACGCAATCTGAGTCGCGCTGAGTCGCGGCTGTCTCTTTTTCAGACCACCGCTTTCCCCCTGTATATCACTGGTGGGCCTTTTATTCCGTTCACCCACTGCAAAAGAATGGGTGCCCCAGGCCGGGGTCCCCGCGGACAGGTCCTCGTCCGTGGGATGGAGGTCCCTCGCATTTGGGGACATGGGATAGCACGAACACACTCAGCCGGGCTTTGTATCAGGGCATGGCTTTAGCCACGCCGAAAACGTCGCAAGAAGAATCGAGGGCTTCAGCCCCTGCGGCGAAGAACGGAAGGAGCAGAGGCCTTCAGGCCTCTGAATGCGACGCCCACGATGATTCGGCCTTCAGGCCCGGACCCAGCCCACCGGTCTCCGGAATTGCCGCGATTCCTTATCTCCGAACGCCCACAACCACCAGGCCAATTCCAGCGACCAGTGACACCGTGCTCAATATCGGCGAGATTGGGATAGTATTCGTCTCTTTGTGCGAGAGTTGCACGGGACCCATGTCTACAACTTTCTTCTCGTGGGTGAAACTGATTCCCCCAACGGCAAAGCCGACAATTCCGAGTACGATGAGAAGAATTCCGACGACTGTAGCTGCTTTCATATTTAGCCTCTTTACATTGAGATGCAGTTTATCGCCTTGATCCAATCCCAATCGTGATCCTCATGGTTCTTCTCAGTCCCTCATGCTTGTTCTCAGTTATTGAAAAGAGGGGTCTCCCGCCAAGGGCCTTAGCTCCGTCCCCTTAACTCCGTCCCCTTGGCTCCGCCTGACCAATTCGTAGGCTTCAGCCTGGCACTTCGGGCCGCTTGGATACCCGGGGTCCCCAACGACATTGGGGCCCCCAAGAAACGATCTCTGTTTCTTGGGGTGAGGAAGCGTCCTCGGGTCGCCCCATCCGCCCAAGCGGCCCAAAAAGCAGGGTCGCCCTCATTTCGCGCACCGCCTCGCGCAATGTCAAGCCCCGGCCGTCGTCAATTCACAGATAAACCATTGAAAACACGACGCAAAAATCGCGCGCCAGGTTTGCCGATCATTTGTCCCTTCCGGCGCACAATGGCTTCATGATCGAAAAGCAAATCGTAACCGCACCCCGTCGCCGACTGTGCCCCTGCCTGCCCATTTTTCTAACCACTAACGACTACCCACTAACCACTGTCTTCGGAGGTCCGAAATCACACAAAAATAATTTGCTATCCCAAATTTGGTGCAAATTGAACTTAACCCGTTCAGAATCAACAAAATAATCTCAAAATCCGCACCGATTTTTGTCGATTTTTTGCGATTTTTGTCGATTTTTGTGCGCAAAACCGCCCCAATTCGACCCAAACTCGCCCCGACTCCCTGCTTGGCTGCCTCGCCGGCATTCCAGCTCCGCTACTCAGAACTACGCGAGAAAGCCCCCGCCGGCACATCCGCAAGCGGCAGCCCCGGCCCCTCCCACAACAGCCGCGGAGCGCCTTCGGTAGCGGTATTCAGCGCCTCCACGTGGATCGCATGAAGACCCGCTCTCAAACCAATCGACCCGCGGTCGTAGCGCAGCGCATTACCCGCCGCGCCGCACACCAGCCCGAACGGAGGTCCGGTCTTCGCTACTTCAATCCCGTCAATCGTCAGCCGCTCGCCGTCGCGGTCGATCAAGTGAAACGTGTAGCCGCCGTCAGCGGGAATGTCGATGAATCCGTCCCACACCGTCGCGCGCTTCCCCAACTCCGGAGCTCCGGCCTCCGGAGTTCCCGATCCATGACTTCCGTCCGCCTGAACTCCCGGATACGCAGCTTCGGCCACAGCCGGAGCGTTGGCAGATGAAGGTTCGGCCTCCGCCGGAGCGTTGGCAAACAGACCCGGCGACAGACCAGTCAGCGCAGGCTGAATCGTCGAAAAATCCGGCAGCGCGGTCCAAGCGCCCGGGTAGATCTTCCAACTCAGGCCAGCAGTTGTCGATCCCGCTGCGCTCGATCCTGCAACGGTCGAGCCCGGCCCCGTTGCGCTCGCCGTCTTCACTGCATCGTGAAGTTGCTCAACAACCACGACGCCCTGCGCCGCCCAATCCTGATGGCCGCTCTTGTCTGTCGCATGCAGCAGCACGCGGAATCGCCCCGCGCCGTTCCGTCCGTCCAACTCAGTCCCGAGCGCATCCGGAAAGCGATGCCGCACGCTGCGGCCGTGCGCCGACGTTCCATCGCCAAAGAGCCACGTGTACTGCGCGCCCGGCGCTTCCTTGGCAGTAAACGTGACTGAATGCCGCGGCGCGATGACTGCCGGCTCAACGCCGAAAGCCGCCGCCAGCGCGGGTGCGGGAGCATACACAGGCTCAGCCGCGCCGCCTGAAACCACCACCGGCATCTGCGCGTCGCTCGTCACGCGCAGATGCCCGTACTTCACGTTATCGAAGGTTACATCGCTCACGTCGCCTGTAATGGTTGACTCGGCAAGCGGCGGCTGATCGAGCGCCCAGATATTGCGGAAGGCGAATCCATGCAGGCTGGGCAGCTCCTGCTCCATCTGCACCAGCGAATACCAGTTGTCGAGAAGCAGATTCTCAAATGTCACGCCGGAGTGGTCGCCGCTCGCGCCGTTCGCGCCCCAGAACCCGAGCAGGCCGAAAGTCTGCCCGCACGAGCCGATGCCCCCGTGCAGAATGTCGGAATCGCGCAGCGTAAAGTTGCGCAGGTTGTAAGTCTTCTGCGGCCATCCCAGCCGCACCACATTTGAAATGCTGGTGGAGAATTCACTGTTCTCGACCAGTATGTTGCTGACGTCCGCGCCGGGAGTCACCATCGCGGCATTCGTGTAGCCGTCCCAATTGCCCAGCGCAGCCAGGTTGTCGTCCGACGAGCGGAAGAAGGAATGATTCACCACGGTGTCGCCGCCGCCCAGCCAGTCCATGCCGTCCTGGTTGGCATTGCCTGCGACGCCGGCGATTTCGCGCAGATCGTCAAACCGAAATCCCGTCGAATCCTTCATCTGGATCGACCATGTGCGCGAGCGGATGATGCAGGTCAGCCCGTCGATCTCCACGTTGTGCGCCTGGTCGGCGACGATGCAATGCCAATCGGGCTGGTGAAACCATCCGGTATCGCCGTTCGGATCCTGCGGGCCGTCGTACACAATCGTTCCCCGGCCCAGCACCTTCACGTTCTCCACTTGCCACAGGTTCAGGCTGCCAAACACGAATGCGCCCGGCTCTAAGTAAATCGTGTCGCCGCTTTTTGGATTGAGGCTCTCGCGATGCACGCCCGCAGGCACGACGGTCACGTTGGGTCCGCTCGGCGCGGGCGCAGGCGGCGAACCGGCAAATAGAAACAACATCCGCGCCTGATTCAGGAAGTCCCCTGGCCGCGAGATTGAGAGCTTGGCCGGCCCCGCCAGGTGGAAGCGAATAGTCTGCGGCTCGCCTTCCGGGTGCGTCGCACGCAGGCCCAGCCGCCACGGCTCGATGTCCACGCCGCCATCCCAGAAATGCGGGTCGGCGGCGGTAATCGAAATTTCCAAGGGCCCAGCCGCGTCAAAGCTGACGAATTCGTAGTTTGAAGCTGCGTGTGCAACGTCGATCCGCTGGTTGTTCACCATGACTGCAAAGAAGCTGTTGCGCATCTCGGCCGGAACTGGCGCAGCCTGAACTTGTGCCGTCTGGACCTGCGCAGCGCCGCGAACAGCGCTCGATAGAAGAATGCTCGCAAGCACAAAGTGAGATACGAGCGATGCGCGAAACCAGGGCAACGAGCCAATCCTCGCAAGAGTTTTCGGAACCAAACTACTTTAGCACCCGGACTTGGGCGATCCGAGTGCCGTACATCGTGGGAACCAACGCGACCATGGGGGCCAGCCGTCGACCAAGCACGCATAATGTGTCAAGTCAGCCCTCGCGCTCGTGCGGTTACCAAATATAATGGCCTTAGGTCCCCATTCACTCCGACGCGCTCAGTGCCACTGCGCCGGTCTGCGAGCGGACCGCGCACGGATACTGGCCTCATGAATCAAGACGACCTGATCCTGGTGACTGGCGCGACGGGCTTTCTGGGCGCGCAAGTGGTCCGTGAGCTGTTGCAGCGCGAGCCTCGCGTCCGCGTTGCCCTGCTCATTCGCCCGCGGCCGGGCCAAACGCCGGCGCAACGCGCCGAACCGATCCTTCAGTCCGCTGATTTGCAGTCCGCCGATTCGTCGCGTGTCCAGGTCTATGCCGGCGATGTCTCCGAGCCCAACTGCGGGTTGGACGACGTAACCTTGCAGCTACTCTCTGCCCAGGCAACGCGCGTTATTCATTGCGCGGCAACGGTTCGCTTCGATCACTCTCTGGAGCAGGCGCGGCACATGAACGTGGAAGGCACGCGGAAGATGCTGGACCTCGCGGCATCCATGCGCTCTCTTAAGAGTTTTATTTATGTCGGTACCGCATACGTTGCGGGCGAGCGCCAGGGCTTGATTCGTGAAAACGAGCTGGACGTAGGCCAGCACTTCCGCAACACCTACGAGCAAACCAAGGCCGAAGCCGAAGCGCTGGTGCGTTCGCGGCTTGGCTCACTGCCCGGTGTCATCCTACGTCCAAGCATCATTGTGGGAGATTCTCAGACGGGCGTCACTTCCAGCTTCAAGATGCTGTACTGGCCGCTCAAAATCTACTCGAGACGGCTGTGGCGCACTGTGCCTGGATATTCTGACGCCGTCCTCGATATTGTCCCTGTGGATTACGTCGCAAGAGCCGTCGTGCAGCTTGCCTCCGACGAAGGCGCTTTGGGCAGCACCGTACACTTATGCGCCGGGCCTCGCGGCAGCGCCACCATCGAGCAAGTCGCGAGGCGTGCCGCCGAATACTTTAATGTGCGCGAGCCGCGCTACGTCGATCCCCGGGTCTTCTTCGCCGCCGTGCGGCCTTTGCTGTCTCTTGCGCTGTGGGGACGCAAGCGGCGCGTGCTGGTTGACGGCGCCGCATACCGCGACTACTTCACCATGCGCATGCAGTTCGACACCACCAACGCCGAGCGGTTTCTCGGGCCTGCGGGAATCTTCCCGCCGCCCGTGATGGATTATCTTGACCGCCTGCTTCACTATTGCGTGGCCAGCGACTGGGGCCGCAAGGAAGTTTCGGCACAATGAGTCTTATCAGCCGCATTCAACTCGCCCGAGACCGCAGCATCACAGTGGCCAACCTGGTGGACGAATTGCTTCGCCGGAAGGGGGATTCAGAGGTTTCGGTCGGCAAGGACGGGAATTTCAATCTTTCCGATCTGCACGCGGCAATTTGCAGGATCGATGCCTTTCTTCGGCGTTCCATTGGCCTCCGCACCGCTGAGCCTGTCGCCATTTATTGCTCCAACGATCACCATTGTTTCCACTGGTTCCTGGCCATTATCCGTGCCGGCGGCATTGCCGTTCCTCTCAATCCGCAACTCTCTCTAAGCGAAGTACGGCGGATCCTTGCCGATAGCGGCACCCAGATTCTGGTTACGGACAAAGCGGTCTTTGAACGCACCATCGTAGAACGGAGCGCGCTGAACGTTCGCGCCTGGATTCAGGATGACCTGGAACCAGAAACGATGGAGGGGTTTGTTCGCGTAGGCGATCCTGGCGCGCTGTTTCCGCCGACCCCGATTGATCCCGCGACCACCGTCGCGATCTTCCATACCTCCGGCACCACCGGATTTCCCAAAGGAGCGGCCCTTTCAAGCCGTGCCCTGCTCGGCGCGCGTTCGTCTACGGTCTTTGCCGGACTTTTTCTCAGCTCCAGGGATCTCGCGCTCGTCGCGTTGCCATGGTCGCACATCATGGCCGTCAGCATTGCGCTCTACGGGTTAATGGCCGGACTCCGCGGATGCATTCTTGAGCGTTTTGATGTCGAAGATGCGCTCGAGCTGGTCGAGCGATTCGGCGTGACTACGATTGTTGGCGTGCCCGCAATGCTTGCCCGGCTGGTCAACAGCAATCCTGACCCGCGGCGGCTGGCGACTGTGCGCGTGTGGCTCTCCGCCAGCGATTACCTTCCCTCTGAGGTCCGCGTACGCCTTCGCGAGTTCGGCGCTATCCTCCGCTTGCCGGGCGGCAAGCGCATCCCCCCAATTCTGCTGAATGGCTACGGCATGGTGGAGCTTGGCGGGCTCGCCATGATGGGCGTCGAACTTTCGCTCTTCCCCGGCAGCGGCCAACTGTACTTTCCCGTCCCGCCGTTTCGAGTTCGCATTACCGATGAACACGGCCGGCGCGTCCGAGCCGGCTCTCCCGGCGAGTGCCAGATTCGCCGCCACGGCATGTCGCCGCATTATTGGAAGGACAAGGACAGCAACAGCGGCCTCCTCACGCGCGACGGCTGGCTGCGCACCGGCGATCTGGCGACACGCAACCGCTTTGGCCTCGTCCGGCTGGTGGGGCGCGCCAAAGACGTGATCAAGTCCGGTGGCTATTCGGTTTACGTCCGCGAGCTGGAAGAAACCATCCTGGCGCATCCCGCGGTGGTTCGCGCGATCGCCTTTGGCATTCCTCACAAGGAGAAGGGCGAGATACCGGCTGCAGCTGTTGAGTTGCTGCCCGGCGCCCGTGAAAACGAAACCGACTTGTTGGAGTGGTGCCGGAACCATCTCGCCGCTTACAAAGCGCCACGGCGCATTTGGATCGTTGATCCCGGCGGTATGCCGCAGAATCACAACGGAAAGATCCTCAGGCGCGTGCTGCGCGAGAGATTCTCCGCGGAAACCGCCTAGAGCGGCCCCACAATTCAAGTATCCTTTCAGGCGTCTTGCAAAGCTGCTTTTTCTTGATGAAAAAGCAGTTCGACTGTTGCGGATCTGGTTAGAGTGATTGTGGAACCGCGTCAGTCGTGGCGAAGCGCATCCACTGGAGAAAGCTTCCCTGCCCGCCAGGCCGGAACGGCGCCTGCGATCACGCCCGATAGCACGGCAATCACCATTGCCTGGGCAAGCAACGGCCACTCAAGATTTGCGGAGACAAAGCTTGCCGTCTGCGGCAGGCTGGCCAGCACGCGCAGAGCGAACCATCCCAAAAACAGACCGAGCACTCCCCCTCCGAGGCCGAGCGTGGCCGATTCAACCTCGATCAGCGCCAGTATTTGCTGGCGCTTCCATCCCAGGGCCCGCAAGGTTCCGATCTCTTTCGTGCGCTCGAAGACGCTCATGACCATCGTGTTTGCGATCCCCAGAATCCCGATCAACAAGGCGAGCGTAGATGTTCCCCATGCCGAGGCCTGCGCAAGCTTGACGAACTGGTTATCGCTGGCGCGCTCGGCTGCCGGTATAGCTCGCAAACCCGGCAGTGCCGCCTCAATCTGCGCTTGCGCCCGCTTCATATAGTGATCCCATGCCTCGCCGGGCGGCGCTGGCTTCAGGCGCACATCAATCGTCGACACTTTGCCTCCAACGCTGCTCAGTTGCTGCAACTCGTCGAGCGGCATGATCACGGCATCGGCTTCCAGCGCCGAGGCGCCGTGGTATATGCCCGTCACCGTAAAGGTCGTGCCCTCAACCTCCAAAGTGTCGCCGGGGTTCTTCTTCAATTCCTGGGCCAGAACATCGCCCAGCATCACTTGCGGCTGGCCGTCGTGAAAACGCTGCCCGCTCACAAGCTTCACGGAGTCGATCTGGTATTCGCTGGCCTTCCAGCCGTAAACCAGAGCATTCTGGTCCGAGGTCAGATCCATCTCGTTGATAATCGCGGGCGCAGCCTGAGCCACGAGCGGCAGAACTTTCACCTTATCCGTCGCCGATTCATCCAGAGAAGTATTCAAAAACGTTCCGTGGATCACGGCGATATCCGTCCGGCTGCTGGAGTAGATCTGCGTCCATTGTTGCTCGAATGAGCGTGAGAAACCAACCAGGCCCACGAAAGCGCCCACCGCCATGCTGATTCCGCATAGAGTCAGCAGAGTTCTCAGCCTTCGACGCCGTAGATTCTTCCAGATAAATCCCGTAAACGAGAGTGAGGAGGCCATGGAGCCGAAGCGGATCCTGTGGAACAGAGATGAGCGAAGAAAGAACGTCCAGATAGCGCGGCAACGTTCACTTCGCCCGACCATAAGAATATGGGTTCGAAGCTACCACATGCAATGTTGCTGCCTATACTTTTTAGATGCCTTCGCCCATTGTGACGTACACTCGCAACCGCTCCAGTTCATCACGATATGCGGCGCGTTCGGCTTCTTCGGCTGCAAATGGATCGGGTGGGCACGGCTCCGCGCCAAGCCGTTCTTCCAGTTCCTCTACACGGGCTGAGAGCGCAATCAACGCGTCCGAGAGCGGGTCCTTGATGTCGTGAGGATCGGTGAGGAGCACGCGCTCGCCGTTGCGGTAGACGATGTGAGCGGGAACGCCCACGACTGTCGAGTTCGGCGGCACATCGGACAAAACCACGGATCCGGCGCCGACGCGCGAGTTTTCGCCCACTGTCAAGTTGCCCAGGATATTGGCGTTGTTGCCGATAAAGACGCGATCGCAGATGGTCGGGTGGCGCTTGCCGTGGCCTTTGCCCGTGCCGCCCAGCGTCACACCCTGGTACATGGTCACGTCACTGCCCACAATAGCCGTCTCGCCAATTACCACGCCGGCGGCATGGTCGATGAACAATCGCTGGCCGATTAGCGCGGCGGGATGGATGTCAACGCCGGTATAGAACCGGCCCACCTGCGAGAGCATGCGCGCGAGCAGTCGCAGGTTGCGCCGCCATAGCCAGTGCGAAACGCGATGAATCCAAACCGCCCAGAGTCCCGGATAGCAGAGCAAAACCTCCAGCCGGGTACGCGCAGCCGGGTCGCGCTCCATAATGGAGTCGATTTCATCGCGCATTCGGCCGAAGACTGACATGACTTTCAAGCGACACAGGAATAAGAGACAGAGAGACTAGGGAAATAGTGACCAGGAGCGAGATTGGCGGCGCACAGATGTGCCCAGTCCCTTAGACCGTATGTCTCGTCCCTACGTCCCTGCTTCCTTACGCCGTCACCGCAATCGGCTCGGGTTGCAACGCCAACGCCTGCTGGCGCAGCGGCTCGAAGAGCACGCTCGACAGATAGCGCTCGCCAAAGTCGGGCAGCACAACCACGATCAGCTTGCCCGCATTCTCTGGCCTCGCGGCCACCTTGAGAGCAGCAACTGCAGCCGCACCCGAGCTGATTCCGACAAACAGGCCCTCTTCCTTCGCCAGCCGTCGCGCCATTTCGATTGACTCATCGTTGGTCACCTGCACCACTTCATCAATGAGCTTGGTATCGAGCACGTTGGGAATAAACCCGCCGCCCAGGCCCTGGATCTTGTGTGGGCCGGGTTTTCCGCCTGAAAGTACAGCACTGTCAGAGGGTTCAACTGCGACGGCCTTGAACGAGGGCTTCTTCGGTTTGATGAAATTCGAAACGCCGGTGAGAGTGCCGCCGGTGCCGACGCCGGAAATGAGAATGTCGACTTTGCCATCGGTGTCGTCCCAGATCTCCGGGCCGGTCGTTTTCAAATGGATGGCCGGGTTAGCGGGGTTGTCGAACTGCTGCAAAATGTAGCCGTTCGGTGTCTTCTCCAGAATCTCATTGGCCTTGGCGATCGCGCCCTTCATGCCGTTAGGGCCCGGCGTCAGCACAATCTCCGCGCCATAAGCCAGCAGCGTCACCCGGCGTTCAAGGCTCATGGTTTCGGGCATGGTCAGGATGATCTTGTAGCCCTTGACCGCGGCCACAAACGCCAGCGCGATGCCGGTGTTGCCGCTGGTGGCTTCGATCAGCGTGGTCACACCGGGCTTGATTTTGCCCGCCTTTTCGGCAGCGTCAATCATCGACAAGCCGATGCGGTCCTTGACGCTCGATGCGGGGTTCTGGCTTTCCAGTTTGGCGACAACGGTAGCGGGCAAACCCGCTGCCACACGGTTCAGCCGCACCAGGGGGGTGTGGCCAATCAATTCAGTAACATTCGCGGCAATGCGCGCCATAATGATCTCCTTTTTCGCGGGCCAATTGCCCGGATCGCTTGTGGAACGGATTTTAGAGCCTGCTATTTGGGGACGGTGCAGCTTTTCAGGTGGGAAAATTCGCGCTGTCAGGCACAATTCAGCATCGGGCTGGCACCAATAGCGATTTCCCAATCAGCGTCGAGCCGGAGCCACGAACCTCAAGTGGCGTTTTTCATTAAGAAAACGCCACATTGCAAGACCTTTAAGACTCCACAGGAATTGGGGAATCGCCGGAGGACGGTGTTAGCGACATCGACGCATGCAAATAGCCTAGACCCAACGCCCCGCCAATGGCAAGCGCTATCGTTTCACCCCATGAAGGCCATCGAAAGAGTGCTCCCCTTACTCCCCAATCAGTTTGCAGGAGATGGGAAGGCTCGTGCCCTGAATCGCCTTGAGCGGTCCCTCGTAAAATCCGCAATCCAGCAGATTATTGGGCGACGATTTGCGGCCGGAATACACGTTTATTACGATCTGCGGGCCCCGGCCATCCATCCACTTCAACATGGCCTCATCGAACTTGATGGCGCCAAACGTTGCGATCGCGCCAGGAGAGATTTCCTGCTTGATATCGTCACCGATGCTGATCTGTCCCATATGGTCCACATACTTCTTTGGGGTGCCTTGCAAGGGAAACCCGTAAAGATATCCGGCGACAATGACGGTTTCTTTCCCTGCCGCCAGGGCACTACTGGCTTTTTGAGAATAGGTGACGTTTACAGAGAAGCCGGCGGAAGAGGCCGGCGTCGTATTCGGTTGCTGGGCATCGGCCCCCTGAGGATGTGAAAGTCCCGCGACAGGGATAAGCAGGGCCGAAATTGCCAAAAGCTTTAGGACCGGGCGTCTGAACATGGATGCTATCGTACCCCAATCGCCGCCGGCCTGTAAGGGAATCGTTTCCAAAGATAATGAGGGCAGCGCGGCCCCCTTTAAAAAAATCGTCGGAATCAGCCTGTGTTTCTCAAGCCTGCCGAAATCCCGTTGATCGTCGCCGCAATGGCACGATTCACGTCGGGCGTGTCTTCGCCGCCCCGCTTGCGGCGCAGCATATCCACCTGGATCAAATGCATGGGGTCGACATAGGGATTGCGCAGTTTGATCGAATGAGCCAACACCTGGTTGGTCTGGAGCAGTTCCTTCTGTCGCGTGACCGCGAGAACTGCGCGCACCGTGCGATGGAATTCAGCGTCGAACATGTCGTAGATCCGCTCGCGCAGCTTCGTATCCTGAACCAGCGCCGAATAGAGCCGCGCCGTGCCCAGGTCCGCCTTGCCCAGCGCCATCTCAACGTTGCGAATGAGATCGATAAAGAGCGGGAACTCCTTGGCCATGGTTTGCAATAGCTCGATCGCGCCTGACCGCGCCAGAAAACGGTCGATGGCATAGCCCACGCCAAACCAGGCAGGTACCAGCAGACGCGATTGGGTCCAGCCGAATACCCACGGAATGGCGCGCAGATCGGAGAGCTTCGGCGAATCGCTGCGCCGTGCGGGACGCGAGCCGATCTTCGCGTTCTCAAGCTCGCCAACGGGCGTGCTCTGCTCGAAATAAGCGATCACACTGGGGTCCTCGAGAATGTGCTCTCGGTAGAAATCGAACGCCAGGCTCGACAGCTCATCCAGCGCGGCCTCCCACTCTGGCTTGAGCATGCCGGTAAAGTGGCCCTCGGGATCGCGCGCATTGGGGCGCGCCAGCGCATCGAGCGAAGCCGCAATCATCAGCTCAAGGTTCCGCTCGGCCAGTACCTCGTCGGCATATTTGAAGTTCAGCACCTCTCCCTGCTCGGTAATGCGCAACTGGCCGTCGAAGGAGTCAAAGGGCTGGGCGAAGATGGCGCGATGCGTCGGCCCTCCGCCGCGGCCCACCGTGCCGCCGCGGCCATGAAAGATGCGAAGCTTGATCCCTGCCTCGCGAGCCACCACATGCAGATCGCGATGCGCGCGGAAGATCTCCCACGTCGAGGTCAGCATGCCACCGTCCTTGTTTGAGTCTGAGTAGCCGAGCATGATCTCCTGCCAGTTGCCCCACGATTCGAGCAGCCGGCGATAGTCCGGCCGGCTCCAAAGCTCGCGGCAAATTTGCGGCGCATTGCGCAGGTCTTCGATGGACTCGAAGAGCGGCACTGGCATAAGCCCGGGATCCCTGCCCGGTTCCTCGCCTGCGCCTTCCACCGCGACGCCTCCCAGCCGCGCCAGGCGAATCACAGCCAGCACATCCTCAACCGAAGACGCGCCGCTGATCACGTACTGGCGAATCGCCTCCGGCGAGCATCCCCCCTTCACCTCGGCCACAACGCGAAATGTCTCAAGCACGCTCGCCGTCTCTTGAGAAAGTCCGCTGTGCAGCGCAGGCGCGATCGTGTCGCCAATGGCCTCGCGCAGCGCCGCCTCGTGAATGCGCGCGTGCTGGCGAATATCAAGAGTGTGCAGATGCAGGCCGAACGTGCGCACCTGCAGCACGAGCGGGTCGATCAGCGTGCGCGCAATGCGAATGCCGCCATTCGCGGCCAGCGAGGCGCGCAATGTCTCCAGGTCGTCGACAAAATCCTGAACTGAGCAATAGGCCGGCAACGCCTGGATGAGCTTGTCCTGGGTGCGCGATAAGGTGTAGGGCATCACGGGCAGCGCTGCGCCAACGTCCGCACCATCGCCGGTCCGTTCCAGCGTCCGCTGAATGCGCGCCTTGAGGCAAATGACGAAGCGGCGGTAGTACTCAAATTCGTATTGCGAGCCGAAGACCTGTGCCTCTGGCGTATGCACCTGCGCCACATAGGCGCGCAGGCGCTCGAGCAGCGCATCGCTCACCGGCCGTTGTTGCGCGCTCGATGTCAGCAGGTCGATGATGGCGTCCAACTGGCGCTCGTAGTAGAGCAGCAAATGCCCGCGTGCAAGTTTCAACGCGGCACGTGTCACTTCTGGGGTCACAAATGGATTGCCGTCGCGATCTCCGCCGATCCACGAGCCGAAGCGCAACACCAGAGGCAGATCCAGTGGCTCAATTTCGAGGTCGTATGCCGCCTTTAACGCCGCCGAAATCTCGCGGTAGAGTTCAGGCAGCGTTGCGAAGATCGACACGTCGTAGTAGTCGAGGCCCATCTTCACTTCGTCATAGACGGTTGGCCGGCGCGAGCGTACCTCGTCGGTCTGCCACAGGCTGGTGATCTCGGCCAGAACCAGTTCCTCCAGACGCGCCATATCCTGCTCGGGAAGTGGAATGCGATCGAGCGCCTCAAGAAATTCGCCAATGCGCCGGCGCTTGAACATGACGGAGCGCCGAGCCGCCTCAGTGGGGTGCGCCGTAAACACGGGCACAATCAGCACGCGGCGCAGCCAGTCCAGCGCCTCCTCCGCGCCAATGCCAACGCGGCGCATCTCACTGAACGTTCCCTCCAGTGAGCCACGCTGCCGGCCGGCCTGGCCACTCAGTCGCAGAGCAACGCGGCGGCGCTTGCGATGATTCGTTTCAGCCAGGTTGATGAGCTCGAAGTAAAACGCAAAGGCTCGCGTAAGCAGAACCGCCCGCTCGACGGGCAGGGAGTGAACGAGTGCCATCGCGGCTGAGTCGTGGCGCGCGGCCTCTTCGGATTTTCCGTGCGCGTCCGCGTCGCGGCGGCGAATGGTTCCCTGCCGCAGCGCTTCAACCTGCGCGAAAAGCTCGTCGCCGGCCTGCTCGCGCAGCACAATGCCCAGCAGCGTGCCCATTGAGCGCACGTCGCGGCGCAGCGGAGCCTCTTTCAGGTCGCCGGATTGCGCCTCAATCTCCGCCAGCCGTTGTGACCAGCTCTCGGGATTCCACAAAAGGGCCATCGTATTTCGATTATGCACGACGGGATTCGGGGCTTGTCTCAGGATCAGGTCGTTTGACTTTCCAACTGCGCCGCCAGCTCCTCCCACTCTGCAGTAAGTGCCGCGAGTTGCGCGCGGAGTTCCTCGGCAAGCTTGGTCAAACGCTGCGTTTCGGCCGCCGATACATAGACACCCAGTTGCTCATCGGTGTGTGCAATGGCGCTCTCAATGCGCGGAATCTCTTCTTCGAGAAAAGCGCATCGGTCCAGCATCTGCTTTTGCTTGATGGGATTCAGGCGGCGCGCCCGCGGCGCCACCGACGATGTCGCGCCGTCGAACTCCTCGAAACCGCCCTCGATGACGATCGTTCCATTCGACGCAGGCTTTTCGTATTGCGGGGCCGGCGCCTCGGCGGGCACAGGCGTAGCCAGCGCAGCTTTGCGCCGCAAATAGTCTTCGTAGTTGCCCTCATGCGCCGTTACCGCGCCGTTCTCAATTTCAAACACGCGCGTGGCCAGCCGATCGATGAAGTAGCGATCGTGAGAGACAAAGACCACCGTTCCGCTGTAGTTGGCCAGCGCTTCGAGCAGCACGTCCTTGGCCCGCATATCCAGGTGGTTGGTGGGTTCGTCGAGCAGCAGAAAGTTTGCCGGCGAAACAAGAATCCGTGCCAGCGCAAAGCGGTTGCGCTCGCCGCCCGAAAGCACGCCCAGCGGTTTGAAGACGTCGTTGCCTGAAAAGAGAAAGCAGCCCAGCAGCGAGCGCAATTCCACTTCCGGCACGCGCCGGGCGGCTCGGTTAATATCGTCCAGCATTCGCGCGTCGGGGTCGAGTACCTTGTATTGATCCTGCGCAAAGTATTCGGCGATCACGTTGTGGCCAAGGCGTATCGATCCGGCCGTCGGCGCTTCATCGCCGGTGAGCAATTTGATCAGCGTGGACTTGCCCGCGCCGTTCACGCCCACCAGCGCCACGCGGTCGCCGCGCTCGATGGTGAAACGCCCGCCTTCGAACACCCGCTTCGGTCCGTAACTCTTCGCCAAGTCCTGCGCCTCGGCAACAATGCGCCCCGATGGCGGCGGCTGCGGAAACTTGAAGTGAATGACCGGCTCTTCCTCGGGAACTTCGATGCGCTCTATTTTTTCCAACTCTTTGACGCGCGACTGAACCTGCCTGGCCTTGGTGGCCTGGTATCGAAAACGGCTGATGAACGCCTCAAGATGCTCGATGCGCTCACGCTGGTTGCTGTAGGCGGCCATCAGCTGCTCGCGCCGCTCGTCCTTCTGCTTCAGATATTTCGTGTAATTTCCCTGATAGATGGTCAGGCGCTTGTTCCATATCTCCACGGTGCGGTCGATCGTCACGTCGAGAAAATAGCGGTCGTGCGAGATGAGGATGTAGCCGAAGGGGTAGTTCCTCAGATAGTCCTCGAGCCAGTTGCGCGTTTCCAGGTCCAGGTGATTGGTAGGCTCGTCGAGCAGCAGAAGATTGGGCTTCGCGAGCAGCAGCTTGGCCAGCGCAATACGCATCTGCCAGCCGCCGCTGAACTCGTCAGTCTGCCGCGTCCAGTCTTCCTTGCCGAAGCCGAGGCCTGTGAGCACGCTGCCTACCTGCGCGTCGAGCGCGTAGCCATCGAGCGCATGGAAACGGTCCTGCAGCAGCGAGTAGCGCTCGGCAGCCGATTCATACTCCACGCTCTTGTGATTGAGATCCGCAAGCTGCCCGGCTAGCTGCTCAATCTCAAGCTCCATCTCGTGAAGCTCATCGAAGACCGTCAGGCACTCCTCGAATACCGTCCGGCCTGCGAGCTCAAGACCCTCCTGGGGCAGGTAGCCGATGCTGATGCCGCGCGTCTTTTCGAGCGAGCCGTAGTCGAGCGTCTCCAGCCCCGCCAGAATCTTCATCAATGTTGACTTGCCCGTCCCGTTGGCGCCCACCAGCGCGGTTTTCTCGTCGTTGCGGATCAGCCAGTTCGCCTCGAGAAAAAGTATCCGCGGCCCGAACCGCTTTCCGGCATGTTGAAGCGTGAGCATGAGATTCCATTGTCGCAAAGTTGAGCGCGACGACGGCTTACCTAGTTGGAGCTCAGTCCATTTGAAAGACCTCTTCGCTCGGCTTTCGAACAAATATATTGGCCCACAGTGCCGGAGTCGCCTTCAACAATTCACGCCCGCCAGCCGATACCGCCCCGATGCGATTATGATCAATGAGCGCAATTGCAGCCGCGCCGGCGGAGGGTCCAGATTGCGGAACGATTCAGCCCGTGAGACGGATGCAATCCGCGTTGGGAATCGCACTAGCAGACTGAAGAAACGTGGAGGAGAGATGACAACGAGTTTGACGCAGCGGCGCGAGTTTTTAAAGCAGGCGGGCCTGGTGGGCTCCCTGGGATCGGCGGCGATGATGGCCG
The DNA here is from genome assembly GCA_003134815.1 of Acidobacteriaceae bacterium. GTDB lineage: Bacteria > Acidobacteriota > Terriglobia > Terriglobales > Acidobacteriaceae > Telmatobacter. The sequence goes on from PLCO01000042.1 coordinate 72,447, forward strand.
GACTGCCGGAGAGCGCGATGGCCTTCGGGGGCGGAGCGGCACGAATCATTGAAGACGCGGTCGTGCCCGCGCAGGCCGCCGACCAGGGCGAAGCCGCGCCCAAATTCCACATCAAATTTGCCGTGTGCGGCATGAGCCACGACCATATCTATGGCATGATCGGCGCCGTCCAGCGCGGCGGCGGAGAACTGGTTGCGGCCTGGGGCGGCGAAGAAGACAAGCTGGCGCGGTTCCGCAAGCGATTCCCCGATGTGAAGATCGTCTCCACACAAGACGAAATTCTCGACGATCCCTCGGTGCAACTGATTCTCACCTCGCAAATCGCCAGTGAGCGTGCGGGGATCGCCGTGCGAGCAATGAAGCGCGGCAAAGACGTCTTGTCAGACAAACCCGGACTGACTACGCTCGAACAACTGGCCGATGTCCGCAAGACAATGGCCGAAACCAAGCGCATTTACGCTATCATGTACAGCGAACTGCTTGAGGTAAAGGCAGCCGTCTACGCGGGCGTGCTCATTCGCCAGGGCGCGATCGGCAAGGTGATCCAGACCATCAACATTGCTCCGCACCAGATCGCTCAGGGCGGCAGCGGCGATGCAGGCGGCGCAAATCCGCGGCCCGACTGGTTCTGGAACCCCGATCAATATGGCGGAATTCTGTGCGACATCGGCTCGCATCAAGTGGATCAGTTCTTGTTCTACACAGGATCAACCGAAGCAGTCGTTGTCGAATCGCAAATCGCCAATGTGCGCCATCCGAAGCATCCCCGCTTTCAGGACTTTGGCGACATGGTGCTGCGTGGCAACCGTGGCTTCGGCTATGTCCGCCTCGATTGGTTTACACCCGATGGCCTTGGCACCTGGGGCGACGGCCGGCTCTTCATTCTCGGCACCGACGGTTATATGGAGGTGCGCAAGTACACCAATGTCGGCGTCAGCCACCAGGGCAACAACTTATTCGTGGTCGATAGCAAGCAAGCGCGCTATATCGATTGCAGCGCCATGCCCCTGCCCTTCGGCCCGCAGTTTGTGGCGGACATTGTGAACCGCACTCACACCGCGCAAAATCCGGATGAGGCGCTGCTCGCGGCCGAGCTGGTGCTCAAGGCGCAGAAAAATGCGAAATTCGTTACGCTTGAGGACTGAGTCGTCGCCCGGGCCGCCCGCCTTCGCCCCTTAGTCGGCTCCGCACTTCGAGCAAAAGCGCTCGTCGCTCGCTAACTGGTTCCCGCAACTGCCGCAGAATGCCACGCCCTTACTTTGTTCTCTCCTCAGCGAACACTTTAGGGGGGAACACCGCTTACGCAAATCAAATCCTGGGTGTTGTCCACTGGCCGCTGTTATGACCCGCCCCGCGATCCGAATCCTCGGCGGCACGAACACCGGTGCCGCACGAAGAACTGACTCCTGTTCCCTGCTCCCTACCCCCTACCCGCTCATGAGATCGCCGGACCCTTGCCGACTCTTCCGGGATCGATCCGAGTCGGCGAATGCATTGGCGACATTTCATGATTCGAGAAGTCTCGTCTTTTCTCTGATTCAAAGACGTAGAATGCTGGCAAGTGTATCCGGGAAGTTAGAAATGTCAGCTGACCTAGCCGATCAGTCAACTCGAATCAGGGTCTTTCTGAGCTCACCATTTGGCGAGCCACGGGGACGGCTGTGGCCAATAAGAGTGCGGCTCTACGAGGACTTGCTCATGTCGGGGTTTGAGCCGTGGATGTGGGAGAGAGAAGGCGAGGCAGAAAAAGCCAAGAGTGGGAAGAGTGATGCCGAAATCTTACTCGACGGTCTTAAACACTCCGATATTGTCGTCGCATTTTTCAAGAACCGTGCGGGGAGCTATCTTCCCGAACAGGCTTTCCAAGCGGCCATACCGGAGCCATTCCACGCGAGCGTGTTTGAAATCTGCCATGCTCGCGCTCTCGGCAAACCCGTGCATCTTTATGTAGTCGGCGAAAAGTACAAAGCGAGCCTTGCCTGCATTTTGAGTATTTTGGCGGATCCACTTATCCTTCCTGATCACGCCGAGATTGTTGCGAGCGAAGAAGAGCTCCGCGATGCAGTTCTTAGAAGGCTTCACCCAAAATCTCGTGTTATCAGCTTAAATCCAAGCGAGGAGTTTGATCTTCTATGCGAATCCCTTAACCTGGAGAGCCAAATAGTCGGTTTGAGATCGGCGCTAACTTTTTGGGATGGAATTAACTATGCAAAACGGATACCCCTCATCAGCGATCTAAATCTTGTCCCAAGCAAAACGAAGCGTCTATACGCCGAGGCACTCTCTTCGGCGGCTGGAGTGATGGCAAATCAGGCAGCATATGATCGTGCAATTCAGGCAGCAACGCTATCCGTCAGATCCTTTCTTGAACTCGGTTCTTGGTATGAAATGTACTCAGAGATTCAGGCCCTTTCGGGAATCCTCAGCATGGCAGGTCGTTCGCAAGCGGTGCGAGTCAACCATTTTGGCTTGATTCCAGCAATGCGCGCTTATCCTGATCTTCAATCTTCATATCTCGATTCGGCGGGAACGATCCTAATGCGTGCGGGCAATTGGAGGGCGGCGCGCAAATGGCTCCGGAGAGTCTCCCTACAGGATCCAAGCCCATACGCACTGTCAAAGTATGCGGCTACGCTAGTGGCCTCCGGCAAAGTCCACGATCTTGACGAGGCCGAGTCCACTATTCACATCCACGCGTTGCCTTATGCGGAATTAACTGGCGCATCGCTGGGATATACCTTGCGACATGCTGCATCTCTGGCAGTTGCTCAGAATGAGATGGGGTCAGCAAAATCGCTCCTCGATAGAGCGGAGAAGGAGTGCCTACGGACTGGGGCGCTACATACATTGCGAGGGATTCGCGGGCTTCAAAGCTTAACTGAATTAGTTGCGAAATCTTGATATGTTTCCGATTTGAAATCCAAGGAATGCGGATTGTTGCGAAGTTGGAACTAAGCAAAATCTCTGCCAGCGGAGGTGCAATATCGAGCAAACCAAAGACACGTTGAATGCCGTAGGCCTGCCGTCAATAACACTGGGAATAGCTGCATTCAACGAAGAAGAATCAATTGCCAAATCAATTCGATCCATCCTGCTGGCATCTCAGTACATTCGGAACGACATCGAATTCATCGTAGTAGCCTCTGGGTGTACCGATCGCACGGTGGAAATGGCCCACAATGCTTTTTGCGACGACGGCAGGGCGCGCATAGTCTGTGACGCATCACGACTTAGCAAGTGCGCCGCGCTCAATTTGCTTGCAGAATGTGCTCGCGGTGAAATTCTTGTTTTTGTCGATGCTGACGTTCAAGTTGAGCCGCAAACTCTGCGACTGCTCTCGGAAGCATTTTTCAACGACCCCAAGCTTTCGCTGGCATTTGGCAGGATGATTCCTCAATCCGGCTCCAGCCCCTATTGGACCAGAATCGGAGAAATGACGTCTCAGGCGCTCCACGCAATTCGAGGCCTTCCGGATGGGTCTGGCCTGTGGCTTGTCTGCGGTCCCCTCTTTGCGATTCGGGCAGATGTGTGGCCAAGGTTACCAGATGGCCTGACGTCTGATGATGTCTATCTCGGGGTCTTATTTACGAGCAATGGTCGACAGGTACTGTACCTCCCTGAGGCAGTTGCATTTGGGATGTATCCGCAGACTATGCGCGATCTAATTTCACAGAAACTGCGCAATCGAATCGCGCGCCTTCAACTGCGCACTCTTGAGGGAGAGGCCTTTCGGAGAGTTCCGCTTTGGATGGTATCGTTTGCTCTGCCGCGGTTGAAATGCGCTGCAATCCGCCACTTACCGATTCTATTGATCGACACTTTGCTGTGTGCTGTTGCGCTATTGCTGTGGGCTGCGGGGCACAAAGCAAATCCCCTTTGGAAACAGCTGCCTTCGACAAAGCTTCGTTGAACTGCATCGTTGTTAATGTGTGTCTACAGTACTGTCGCATTCGTTTCGACGGAGAACCGCACGAATTCTCTGAATCTGTGACCAATCACAATTATCGTGGTACCGATTCGCCAGTCTTCAAACTCAAGTGAAAGTGCGCGACCACGGAGAATACAGTCAAACCAACGCTCAGCATCCTTCTTCAATGGTGTGCACGCCACAAGCCAAAGCAGAAAGTCCCGCATTTCGCTGATGTGGGTTCCATATACAGGCTCGAAATAGATCGCAGGAACATTGATGGCGGCCAAACTCAAATCTTTGTTGTGAAGCTGGACGCAAGTTGCCTGAGCGAATGAGTATCCCGATGTGGACTCGACTCTGGTCTCGACTGAAGCGAGCAGTCCTCGTGGCCCATAGATGCGAAAGCCGCAGCTCACATCTTCGCAAATTGGTTTCCGCCCGATACACTGCTTCACGCAATCCCAAGCAAAATTATTCGAGAGGAGCTTGGTTTGGGGCACCCCTACTGACGTGGCAAAACGATTTCCAAACACCACGTCTGCCCCTTGGTCCAGTTTTGTAATTCCACTATCGATCCAAGCAGCCTCGTGTTGCCCATCAGCATCGATCGTCACAACCGCGGACGCGTGGGCATTACAACACCACAACAGCCCTCTCCGAAGAGTTGCGCCATAACCAAGGCAGCGATCGTTTCGGAGGACAACACAGCCAAGACTCTCCGCAACATGCCCTGTGGCATCTTCTGATCCATCATCGATCACGAGTACCACGTCCACGCGGCGCCGCAATTCGCCTATCAAGCTGGCAAGCCCCGCCGCTTCATTTTTCGCTGGCACCACGGCCACTCTCATCCGAACCCCTCTTCTCCGTCACATAATTTCGCATTGTCGCGAGCACTGTGGGTCGTGGCGATGGTCGGGAGGAAGCAGTAACCCTTCTAACTAAAGGGCAGGGTGCGCTTCGCACGATTGACGATAACAGGTCACTGCGATCATCGAGCTCGGGTTAGGGCCTCAACCCACGTCCGAAGACATCGCCGGGAACGCGCCCGGTCCCGAAGCCTGTCCCGTGTCAAGCCAGAAAATCTCTAAGTACCTGATTCTCCGCATCTTACCTTTGCCGATAATTAACCCCATTTGGTGCATACTCGTTCCATGATCGACATACAGGCCACAATCGCTCCCATTCCGTCTTCCGGCTTTCGGCCTGCCCTTTTTCTAACCACTAACCACTACCCACTAACCACTGCCTTTCCATCGCCTACTCATTCCATGATCCGCCTCTTTAACACCGCTAACTCCGCTAGCTCCGCCGACTCCGCTGCCTCGCCGCTCCCTCGGCGTCTTACATCTCGCCTAATGGCTACTGGCTATTGGCTGGCTGTCAGCCACTGCCTTTCTGGCACAGGGGACGGCGGCGGGAAGATGCGGGACAGTGATTTTATACACTTTAAAACTCAAAAAATGAATATAACTCCTTTAACATCAACAAATATGCCTCAAAATCCGCTTCGATTATTTGCGATTTTTCTTAATTTTTGTGCGCAAAGCGGCCCAATTTCAACCCAAAACGGCCCCCCAGCCGGCAGTCTTCTCTA
>PLCO01000007.1 GCA_003134815.1 Acidobacteriaceae bacterium
TGGCATCCTCGCTGGCCTTGCAGATGAGCTGCCGCAGACGATGGAAATAATACGCCGCGGTCGTCTTGTTGACCCCCACCAGAACGCCCGCCGTGCGGGCTGTCGTACCCGCAACAAAGTGCTCCATCAGCCGTAACTGTTGGCTCCAGAGCAGGCGGCTCTTGTGCATCTTCGCCATCCTAGAAAATCTAGCTCTTCGCTAGTTATCTAGGACAGCCCCTTGCTTTATTAGCCGCAACTTTTTCCACAGTGCACACGAGGCCCTTCGGAGGCGAGGGGCCCCTCGTGCATTTGGGGACGAAGACGCTTTGTTTCCGAGATTTTTGTGGGCGGGTTTGTGCGGGGGTTGGTTATTTCCGGGCCTGAAGGCCGAGAGGAAGTGGTGGGCCGGGGCGGGGCTCGTTACTTCAGGGCCTGAAGGCCGCTGCTCCTTCCGTTCGGTGCAGGGGCTAAAGCCCTGTTTATTTTTTGCGGCGTTTGCGGCATGGCTGAAGCCAGGCCCTGATACAAAACCTGTCGGTTTGCGTTCGTGCTATCCCACCCTAGCAAAGCTAGGATGGGGCACCCCAATTTTGTGGTGGATTTGAGCGCGGCTTGTGCGGCATTCACAGACCTATGACACGCGCAGTTTCTAACTGCCAGGCGGGTTGTGAAAATTTGGAGTTTTCTTTTTTGCGAAATGCAATTCTTGTAGTCCTTCGAGGTGTAATTTGGCCTTCGCCTTGAGATCCAATAGGCCGGCGGCATTAAGCTGGTACTTTTCTCCATTGGGAACGGTCGCAATATAGAGATCAGCTTGACGGCCAGACGGATCAACTGCCACGGGGATTCCCTGTGCCTTCAGTTCCGCGATCGCGGCCGCGACTTGCTTATCCATAATTTTCTCCGGCTCTCAGACCCATTCTAACGAAGAAGGCCGGATTGTGAGTTCGGGTCAGTGCTATCCCACCCTAGGCGCAAGAACAAAAGCGCGCCTAGGATGGGGCACCCGGCGCAAGAACAAAAGCGCGCCTAGGATGGGGCATCCTCGGTTCGTGGTGGATGAAGGCAGGGGAAGTTTGGGTCCGTGCTATCCCTGGTCCCCAAGTGCGAGGGACCAGGGGCACCATCGACGGCAACAAGGCCATTCGCCCCGGCGAACAGAACGGAGGTGATCAGCAGCCCCCAGCCGAACTCGGCCCCGCCGAACCGCCAGCGTCGGCCTAAAGCGCTGTTCAACAAGGACTGATACAGCCCGCGGAAGAGAAGTTCTTCAGCAAGACCTGGCATCACCAGCAGGTAAGCCCACCCCTCACCAGTCAGTCTGACGCGAGAGCCAAGGCTGAAGACAACAGCAGGAACCGCTGCAGCGATGAAGAGGGCGACAATTGACGGCTTCAACCAGCCCGGCTGCAGGCGCGAGGTAACACCGATGGATGCAAAGGAGACTCCAGGAGCCAACCACGCCACTAGCAATGTCAAAGCCGTTGTCAGGATCGCGGCTTGCCAACTCCAATGCAGGTGCTGGAACCCGTTCACCCGGGGGAGTTCTGCGATCGCATTCTCAAGGATGACCAAGGATCCGACAAACAGAACCAGTCCCCACCGCCGTATGCGGGAGCGCCAAAGCGCAACCAATACAAACGGCAAAGCGCACAACAGCGTAAGTCCAGCACTAAGGCCCACGCTGACCAGGTAGGTCCGCAGCGGCATATCGCATTGTCCCACATGCAGCCGAAGACACCCGTAGAAGTGATCGCACCAGGCATTTCGGTTTGAGCCACCACGCGATGACTCGTGGATTGTCGGCTACTCGGAGATTACTCATCGGTAAACGGCGTCGAGGCGACTGGAACTCTCTGGGTCCGCCGAGCGACCTGTGGTGTGCGATCCCACCCTTCGCCAAAATTCCAAGAAGCAGGTCCCCGTTCGACTCCGATCGCTGACGCGATCTTCGCTCAGGGCAGGCTTTCGGCTCCGCTGAAATGCGCTTCGCTCGGGATGGCAGATCAGTTGTCAGTTATCAGTTGTCAGTGGTCAGTTGTCCGTGCGTAGCGACGACCCGTGCGATCCCAGGTCCCCAAATGCGAGGGATCAGGGGCACCCGTTTCTTGTGGTGAGTGTGGATCGCGGCAGTCGGGGATGAATCCCCGACCTACCAGTCAAGCCCTGATACAAGGCCTGTGAGTTTGAGATCGTGCTATCCCACCCTTCGCCAGAAAAAAGCGAAGGATAGGGCAACCCGTCTGTGGAGGGTGAAGAAAGAGAAACCCGAGGTTCGTGCTATCCCACCGTAGCGTAGCGCGCGATCCCTGGTCCCCAAGTGCGAGGGACCAGGGGCACCCGGCCGATACGGTTAAGTGGCGTTCTTCTTAAGAAAACGCCACATTGCTCGATCTAAAAACGCCACCGGAATTGGAGAAACGCCGGAATTGAAGAACCGCCGGAATTGAAGAACCGCGGTAGTAGTGTCATTGCGCGTATTTTTGTCTCCGGTTGGCAATGCTCTCCTCCTTCGCCTGCATCGTCCTCTCCGCTTGCATGGCCCGGCGAGCACGCACGAGGCGGCCCCTGGCGGCGGCGTTATTGCCCTCGATTTGCCAGGCCCGTTTATAGTTAGCTGCCGCTGCCGCGTAATTGCCCTTGTGCATCTGTAGGTTGGCCAAATCGAAATATCTCTGCGCGGAACGTGCCATAGCTCCACGGGACTCAGGAGCCGAGGTCATTCGGCGAGCGGATGTCGACGCCGGAGCCCTCGAGAATGCCGCATCATGCGACCCTCCGCTTGACCCTGACGCAACACGCGCAGTAGCTCGGCGAGATGGACGTTCCGGTGTCATCATCGGGTGCGTCGTAGCGATCGGCGATGCTACCTTCGCCGGTGACGGCTTGACCGCAGTATCCGGGGCATCGCCGGCCTGAGGATTGACTTCAGGCACGGTGGCGGGATCCTCGGCGACGGAAGTTGGTTCGGGCGCAGAAGGAGAATCCGGCGAGTTGAGCTGCGGTGGTGAACTGTGCGCCTGAGAGCCAGGTACGGCCCCGATGCGATGAAATACAACGATGAAACCCACGCACAGCGACAGCGCGCCGATGGCGGCGGCAACCCTGTAAATTACAATTCTCGACGCTTGAGGTGGAGACGCTGCCGGCCTGGACGCTGCCGGATTGGACGATGCAAGTTTCGACGATGCAAGTTTCGACGATGCAAGTTTTAACCAGGAGATTATCGGCCAGGAGATTGTCGGCGCAAAAGAACGGTCCAGAGCACTCCTGGGCGCAATTTCAACGCGATCTGTTGCATTGCCTTCCTTTTCTGCTTTTTCCTTTTTGACGGCCGGCGGCACATCGGCCTTTACGGCAGGCGCAACTGCGATGGGAATTACCGGCGGCGCGACATATTGTGCGGCCATTTGCTCAGGCAGCTTCGCTTTCACCGCCGGCAAAGCGGCCGTTTTCGCGGCCAGTGCAGCGGCGATCTCGATGGCCGGAGGCACAAAGTTTTCAACCAGGCCGATCTCCAGCGATGGCTCGTATTCATGCGAAACCACCGGCGCGTGCTGGCGAAAAAGATTGTTGATGAGCGCAGTCTGGCGCGGGTTCAACAGGGAAAGCGAGAGCTGTCGAAAGTTGCGGAAGGTCCAAAGCAGATAAACGCGCTGCCAAAAGGAGGGTTCAACGGCAACTAATCCTTGCTGCGTTTGGAATAGCAAGAAGCCAGATTCAAGCTTGTTCAGAAGCACAAATCTCCCCCGTGACACAGGATACAGCTTGCGTGGTACAGGGGCCTAATCGCAACCTATCGATGACGGACCCACTGATCACGATGAGCCGAACCGCCTTCGCAAGCGAGTTGCAAAGAGTTTTCACGGCTGTGCCCTGCCGCATCCTACCGCCAGATCGTTGAAAACGGCCAAGGGGGGATTGGCATCGCTTTCGAACGCCCAAATCGGATTCCCCGACTTAGACCCCGCATCCGGACCAAAGTTGCGCTACAGGTTTCTATGCCAGGTTTCGGTGTTGCCGGCATGCAGGCCGACGGCTGCTGGGACCAGGGCTGGGACCTTAGCTAGCCGCCGAACAGGCATTATGCCAGAGCACGATTGCGCCTGGCGGAAGCGGAAGGGTACAATCGCCACTCCAGAGGCTAAATCGGGCGCTCGAATCCCGGCCAATCTGTAAGCCCTGGCCAATCTGTATCTGCGCCAATCTTTATCTGCATCGAGGAGAGCTTCATGAACAGAATCATCCGCTTGCCGGGCGCGAGCCTTGTGCTCACATCCGCGTTGCTTTGCGTTTCCTGCCACTCGGGATCGTCGTCGCCATCTCCGAGCTCTTCAGCGGGAGCGATCAACATGCTGTGCTATTCAAGCCCCACGGTTCAGACGGTGCGATTGAGTGCCGTCTTTCCGATCAAGACTCACGATGCAACCACGATGGTGGAGGAGCCCTGGTCCGCCGACTTCAGGCGCTATCTGGCGCATTCGGGCAATGAGGGCGGCATCAGCGTTACGTGCGACCAAGTGACCTCGACGGACGCCGAAAAAGAGAAGGCTGACGAATTGCGCAAACAGGGGCACACAGTGGTCGAGACGGGCTGGACCTACGCCAACTAGAGCGTTTTCGATTGACGTGTCGACATCGCCGGCGTCGCGCAGGACGGCAATTTTTTGAGGAAATTGCTACTGGGCCCCCCGGATTCTGTTAAGAGCAGAATCGAAAACGCTGTAGACGCCGGCCGCGAGTGCGCGCTACGTCCATTGCTGGGCGTTGCAGGTCTGGTTCGATGGGGTCTTCATAGAGAGGGGTCACGGTGATATGGAAGAGCCGAGAAGATTGAGATTCCCAATTCCCGCGATGGTTGTCCCGGTGGTCGTCGGGCTTCTCTATCTATTTGTGCCGGGTGTTCGAGAGCGGCCCTGGACGGCTTGGAGGATTGGGGGAGCGGCTTTTGCAGCAGCCGGCTACATCCTGTTCGTGATCTCGCGTATTCAATTGGGCAATTCATTTTCGGTCTCGGCACAAGCAAAAGGGCTCGTCACGCATGGACTCTACGCGCGAATCCGCAATCCAATTTACGTCTTCGTTGTGGTGATGTGGGTCGGCCTGGTTGTCGCGCTGCACCTTTATTGGTTGTTCATTCCTTTGCTCGCTTTGCTCGTGATGCAAGTGATCCGGGCGAGTCGGGAAGCAAAGGTCCTGCAAGCAAAGTTCGGACAGGCTTATATCGATTACCGAAAGCAAACCTGGTTTTGATATGGAATAGGCTCCTGCAATCAACCTGCTGCCGGGACCGCAACGGTACCCGCTGGATCGACATGCTTGCGGGGAATCTTTGGCAAGGCATTGGGAAAAAGCGGATCGACGGCCGAGCGTGCAGGTGGGTCTTGTAGCGCCGCAGAGACTCGAGTTGCCGCTTGGCGCGGCGGCGTTCTTTGAAGTTTCATCGGCCCAGCGAGGATGGCTTGCTGGGCCGTGCTTTGTTTTCGGGATTTGTGCGGGCGGGTGTGCGGGGGTTGATGAGGGGCGAAGCGGGGTTAGCGGAGCTAGCGGAGTAGGCGGGGCTAGTTGGCCGGGTTGGGAGCGGAGGGTCGATCTGGATCGCGGGGGCTGGATCGCGGGGGCTGGATGGCGCGACGTGTGATCGGCGGCGGAAACGGCGTTTATCATTGCCGATCGGTGGACCTCGCGAGGACAGTACCATTTATGTGAGAGCTTTGCGGAGGACGGGGCTTCGGGCTGTCTCGCACAGCGTTTACCGGGCTGCGACGCCTTTCCTTTCCCGCCTCTCAAGCAGGTCCAACATGAGCTGCAAAGCCTGGCTTTCCTTCAGCATGTCGTCCCAACGATAGGCGGGCCCTGGCTTGTGACTAATCGTCAGGCATTCGGCCTCGAACTCAGCCACAAGGGATTCGCAATGGAATTTGCGCAGTACCGTTTGCGCTATCAGAGTTTGGATTCTGGGTTTGCTTATGATGAGTTCCATGGTTTGACCTCGGCTGGTGCGCTCTGGCGTCAGGCGGGGAGCGCTGCTCCCGGGTGCTTGCGGGACAAGCTCGGCAATTCATTCAGGAAAATTGAGTTCACGGCGGAGCGAGCAGGAACCTTGCGCAGAGCGGCAGACTGCGGAGCGGCTGCGCGGCCGGGCAGCGAACGCAGGCCGATGAAGACTTCGCCCACAGTGAGGCGAGCGTTGCCTTCAAAGTCAAGGAAGCCGGCATTGCGCTGCTTACAGAGGTCCTGTGCCTCCGGGGAGAGATAGGGCGCGATGAGAACGGGCGTCGCATCGGAGGCGAGCGGGGCGGCGGCTGCACGGTTTTCGTGAAACGCTTTGCGAAGGCGATCCGGGTCACCGTCGGGATAGACTTCGCAGGCCAGCGTGTGGCTATGACCGTAGACCTCGATTTGGGCAATGATTGTTCGCGTCGGGATTCGGTGCGACGGGATTGGTTGAGCGGGGATTGGTCGGGCGAGGATTGGGCGCGCAGGGATTTGTCGCGCGGGGATTCGCGGGGCCGAGATGCCGGAATAAGGGTCGCGGGGCCAGGGTTCGCGTTTCATCTCCATCAGTTTAATCGCGGAGACACGGCCGAGCAGCGCCGCCAGGGCCTCGGCTGCACGGGTCTCAAGATCAGATGGGCGCGTGTCAGGTTCAGTCGAGCGCTTTGGGGATTCAGTCCGGCGCGGCGAGGGTTCGGTCGAGCGCGTTGCGGGTTCAGTCGAAACTGTGTCCATTTTCATGAGGGTCTCCTACCTCGCCGAAAGCCGGCTCGCTCTCTTCCTTGCTTGCGGGACCAAGAATGAACGAGTTTTTTCCCGACGGGATCAAAGCCATTGGAACTCGGGTATCGCCGTTGTGGTTGCGCTGCTTCGATTCCAGCCAGAGGCACAATCTTGGATCGTGAATCTCCGGGTGGTCATGCCAGAAATTTGGAGCCAGCCCGCACTCGATGCGCAGATGATCGAGCTGGAGCTCAATCTGCGTGATGCGCCTGGAAAAATAGCGGCGCACGTTGCCGGCGCCAACATAGAGGCCCGTAACCCGATGACCTATGAATTGCGATGTGACAACCATCGATTTCCTCCGCAAGGTTTGATGCCAGTACTGTCCAATTCGAAAGGGAAAAATGCGCGCAAAACGCACACAATTCGAATTCCGAAGGAGTTCGCATCGAGCAGCGTCAACAGGCAAATAAGAGAACGAAAAAAGTTGAATTTCACCAGGTACGGCAGGGCCGGCGGATGCTGAATGGGGCGCCGATAGAACCTGCGACGAACGAGACTGGCAAACCTGGTTGGCGAACTCGGTTGGCGAATAATTCTACGGAGTTGAAATCATCGCGACGATCAATCGACCAAGATCGGGACACGATGATCGGGACAAAACGATCAGCGCAAAGGGCGGCGCACGAGATCGCCGATAGGAAGGGAGAAGAAGGAGGGGCCAGAACTGAGGCCTTGCGTAAGCTCAGCGGTCAATTTGGCGATCTAGTTGTCGATCTGACCGCCCGCGTCTTTTCCCTCGCGTTCTGTGGAAATCTTGGACCTGTTTCCGCGCAAAGTCAAGGTGATTTGATGAATGTAGTGAGAAGTTGGAACGAAACGCTGTGGAAAAGTGCAATCGGAACTGGAGGGGCCGAAGATTTTTGGGATCGCGAGATCGCTGACGGGCTCTCTCAATGATTTGGCTGACGGCTCTGAATTCGCTGACGGCTCTCTAATCGTCAGCGAGCTCTTGCCGACGGCTCATCGGAGAAGATCTGGCCGTCGCGGATGTGGACGACGCGGTGAGCATACTGCGCAATATCGGGTTCGTGGGTGACGAGCACAATGGTGTTGCCGCGCGCGTGGAGTTGATCGAGGAGGGCCATAATCTCGTTTCCGGTTACGGAGTCGAGGTTGCCGGTGGGCTCGTCGGCGAGGATGATGGACGGGTTGTTTACCAGGGCGCGGGCAATGGCAACGCGCTGGCGCTGGCCGCCGGAGAGCTCGTTTGGCTTGTGCATCATGCGCGATTCCAGGCCAACGTCGGCAAGAGTCTTACGGGCGCGCGTGAGGCGCTCGGCGGCTGGAGTGCCGTTGTAGATGAGAGGCAGCTCCACGTTGTGCAGCGAGGTGGCGCGGGCCAGGAGATTGAAGGTTTGGAAGACGAAGCCAATCTCCTTGTTGCGAATGCGCGCAAGCTGGTCGTCGTCAAGATCGCTGACCAACTGGCCGTTGAGCCAATAGCGCCCTTTGGAGGGTGTGTCGAGGCAGCCGATCAGGTTCATCAGCGTGGACTTGCCGGAGCCGGAGGGCCCCATGATGGCCACGTACTCGTTGTGGCGAATGCGCAGCGAGACGCCGCGCAGGGCCTGGACCTGCTGCTCCGAGCCCATATCGTAGGTGCGCCAAAGGTCCTCGACGACAATTACGTCGTTTGCATTGACGACCTTTGCCTGCGGTAGTTCCTCGATGCCAACGCCATTCAAAGCCATCTGAAACTCATCCTTTTTCGAAATTCGATTGCCGCGCCGAAATTCGTATGCCGATCACTTTCGATTTCCGTTTTGGTTCGATTGCCGCTTTGGGGCGTGTCAACTTGAGCTGCTGGTGGTAACCGCTGGTACGGATTTATCGCGCTTAAGCAGCGCGCCCCCCTTGAGGTCGCGCAGAGTTTTGTAAGGGCCAATCACAATCTCCGCGCCGCTGTTCAGGCCGGAGAGCACTTCAATGTCAGTGGCACCGGTGATGCCCGTCGTGACGGGGACGAAATTTGCGCGCAGCTTGCCGTGGTCATCTTTCTGGACGATGAAGACTCCCTGGACGGCATTCGATTTTGCGCTGTTGGCGGCTGCCGGGACGCTGCCGGGCTTGGCATTGTCAGTGGCCGGATCGTGCATGGTAAGGGCCTGAATGGGCAGGGAGAGCACATCGGTCTTATGCGCCGTGGTGATTTTCGCGGTGCAGGAGAGCCCGGGGCGAAGATCATCGGATGGATTGTCGAGCGTGACTACGACCTTGAAGTCCTTGGCTTCTTCAGTGCCGGTGGTGGACTGCGAGGTAGCGACGCCGGTCGAGCGCAACAGAGCCTGATCGCCGACAAGCGTGACGTGGCCCTTGAAAGTCTTGTTGGGCAGCGCATCAACGGTGATCTCGGCGGCCTGGCCAAGCTTGATGTCGACAATGTCGGTCTCATCCACCTTGACCTCGGCGGTGACGACGCTCATATCGGCGATGGTCATCAAGGTGGAGCCCTCGGTGTTCTGGATGCCCTCGACGACCGTTTCGCCTTCACGCACGGGTTCGTTGGTCACGACGCCGTCAAACGGAGCAACCGATATGGTGCGGTTGAGCATATCCTGATTCGCGCGCAGAGTGGCCACCTGGGTCTGCATGTGGCCTCGTGCCGAATCGGTGTTGGCTTTGGCCTGATTAAGCTGGGCGACGGCCTGTGCCACGGCAGCGACATCGAGGTCGTAGGCGGCTTTTCTGGCGTCGTAGTCCTGCTTGGCCATGATGCCGTCCTTGTAAAGCGCCTGAGCGCGATCCCAGTCAAGCTTTTTCTGTTCGAGGTCGGCCTGAGCGTGCTCGACATTGGCCTGGGCCGTTTTTTCCGCGGCAACGTCGGAGAGGATGTCAGTGCCGGCGGCGGAGATGGCGGCCTGCTGGCCATTCACGGTTGCTTCCTGCTGCACGTTTTCAATTGTGGCGACAACCTCGCCTTTGGTGACCCTGTCGCCTTCCTTCACATAGAGGTGCGTGACCCGGCCCATGGCTGTTGCGCCAACATTCACATAATTCGTGGGCTTGATTTGACCAGTTCCGGCGACGACGGTGGAAAGATCCTCCCGCGCGACGTTGGCTGTATAGACCTTGGTATAGCCAGACTGCTGCTTGTGGACCATAAAGGCAACAAGTCCGGCAGCAACGAGCACAGTGAGAGCAATGAGAATAATCTTCTTCATGAGGGCAAGAAATCCTGTTTTTTCTACACTCCAGTGTACGCGACCGAACCGCGAAAGGTTCCCGGCAACTGAAGTCCATTTCCCGCTATGCGAGCTGCCAATTTGCCGCGAATCGCGACAAACTACCGCCTATGGGGACGCCTGCCCGCCGGTCGGCGCGATAAATCTACCGTTGGGGCGCGATAAATGGGAGCGGCACACTTTCAGACGGTTGGACGGCGAGGGGCCTTCCGCGCGAGCTAATTGGACGCAGAAAGTGACCGAATTCCGGGCTGTGCCCGGCGCGTAACCGGTGACTTCGGCGACGCCAAAGCGTCCAATGGGCGAATGGCTGTGCCCAAGAACCTTGCCCGACGCTAAAAGCGGCTGTAAAATGAGGAGATTGCAGGAGAATCAAAGGCAATGATGTTCCTGAGCCGCCGTGTACTGTATACCGCTCTTGGTTGTGGCCTCATCTGGATGCCAGCAGCAGCGCTCGTGGCGCAGCAGAACGACACCCCCCAAGCCCCAAGTCAGACTCAAGTCACGCCGGCGCAAGTCACGCTGGCGCAAGCCACTCCGGCCCCAACTGTGCCCGCCCAAACTGGGCCGGCCGAGGCTGCGCCGACAGCCGGGCAGGATCAGAACGCCGATCCTCTCAAGCGCCAACTCTCCGACAAGGAGAGGTATAAGGCTCAGCGGGAACTGCGGCAAGAGTTGAAGGGTCCGTATAAGACCTGGCTGAACGAGGAAGTACCCTACATTATCTCTGACGATGAACGCAAATCGTTCATGAGCCTGGCCAACGACGAGGAACGCGAGGCGTTCATCGAGAATTTCTGGCAGCGGCGCAACCCCGATCCGGATTCCGAGGAGAATTCATTTCGCGAAGAGCACTACCGGCGCATTCAATATGCGAACGATCATTATGCCGCAGGCAAGCCGGGATGGAAGACGGACCGCGGGCGGATCTACATCATGTGGGGTCAGGCGGACTCGATTGACTCGCATCCTTCAGGCGGCATGTACGAGCGGCCCATGGAAGAGGGAGGCGGCGAGACGTCGACCTTTCCATTTGAGACCTGGCACTACCGCTATCTGGAGGGCATTGGCGAAAACGTCGACATTGAATTTGTGGATACCTGCCAGTGCGGCGACTATCACTTTACCATCGACCGCAGCGAGAAAGATGCGCTGAAGATGGTGCCCGGCGCCGGCCTTACTCAGTATGAGGAGCTGAACCACCAGGGCAAACAGGACAGGTTTAAGGGCAGCGGTTTGGAACAGCTTGGCAATGGGCCGATGGGCACAAACGATCAAGCCAAGGAATTTGACCGCATTGATCTGGCGGCAAAGCTTTTTGCCCCGCCGCCCATCAAGTTCGGCGATCTTGACGCAGCGCTCGACGCCTTCAGCTCCACACACAAGCTGCTGAGCGGGCCGCCGTTCCCGTTCGATGTGCGCACGGATTTTGTGAAGGTGACCGACAGCATGGATCTGGTGCCGATCACCATTCAACTGCGCAACCGCGACATCACGTTCGAGACGAAGGACGGTGTGTCGAAGGGAGTCGTGAACATCCTGGGCAAAGTGACCACGATCATGCACAAAACGGTGCAGACCTTCGAAGACACGGTCGAAGTGGAAGAGCCGTCTGAATTGCTGGAGAAGAGTCTCGATCGCAAGTCGCTTTATTGGAAGTCGCTTCCGCTGCCCCCTGGGAACTACCGCCTGGACATCGCAATCAAGGACGTGCACAATCCGGATCACATTGGAATTTACGGAAGAGCGCTCGATGTTCCAACGTTCGAGGACGACAAACTAGGAGCCTCGTCGCTGATTCTTGCCGACGAGATGAATACCGTTTCGTCGCGGCAGATCGGGAGCGGCAATTTCATCATCAGCAATATGTTTATCCGGCCGCGCGTAGCAACCGGCCTGGCAACGCCCGTGACCTTCAAGCGTAGCCAGGATCTGAATTTCTGGATGCAATTTTATAACCTTGGTATTGACGAAGCTACCAAGAGTAACTCGGCGACGGTTACCTACCAGATCACGGACTCATCGGGAACAGTGATTCTGGAGAAGCAATTGGATTCAAAAGATTTAGGGGCGCACAGCGACCAATTAACTGTGGAGAAATCGCTCCCTATTGCCGGTCTTGAGCCCGGCAGGTACAAGGTGACGGTAAAGATCGACGATGCGATCTCAAAACAAGAGATTGCACAATCGGCGCCTTTTGTCGTCGAATAGAGGTTAAATCGTGCACATGCCAACTGAACTTGAGAATTCAGGAGCTTGCACGGCGAATGTTTCAGTGAAGATTGCCAGGGACGCGGTGGGGTTTTCCGATCTGCTGATGAAGCGAGTTACCCATCTCACCGGTTTGGCCGTGTTGGTCGTATTTTTGGGTGGCGCTCCAGCCTTTGGAGCGACGCCGGCGTCGGTTTCCGGCCTGGTCCGCGACTCGGCAGGCGTGCCACAGATCGGCGCTGAAGTCCAGCTTCTGCGCTCCGACCAAAGCGTTGTGGCCAGCGTTTATACCGACAGTGCGGGCCGCTTTGCAATCTCCTCGCTTGCGCCTGGCCGCTATGCTGTCAAGGCGATGGGCCCCTACTTCCTGCCTTCTCTCAGAGAAAACATCAAAGTCCAGGGCGCGATCGTCGTCAATCTCACGCTCAACACTTTGTATGAAGTGATCCAGTGGCTTCCGGCACGCCCGCGCGGCGGAGACTCCCAAAAAGACGATTGGGCGTGGACATTGCGCTCGGCGGCGAACCGGCCGCTGTTGCGCTGGCTTCAGGATGGGCCGCTGGTGGTGGTTTCAGACGGTCCTGGCGTCAGGCCGAAGCTGAAGGCCCGCTTGATGGCGACCGGCCAGGCAGGAACCTTTGGCGAGAGCGGCGAGCGCTTTTCGACAGCAGTGGAAGACACTCCGGCAGACAGCCGTGAGTTGCTGGCTCGCGTTGACTTTGCGCCGGGCACAAACGGCAACATGGAATCGATGCTGGGCTTCCGGCAGGACCTGGGCATGGCTGGATCTGTGCAGTCGGTTGCAGCGATTTCGGTTGCGCCCGATATAGAGGGCGCGGGCGATCAAGGTCTGGATGAAGCCGCAGTGCGCAGCTTCGAGACGATGCATTTCGGGCCGGCAATCGATGCGGAGGTGGGTTCCACCGCGGTGATCGGGCGGCTTGGGGGAAACTCGCCAAGCACGGCGACAGCGATGCTTCCATTCGCCGACGTTGAGTGGCACAACGGCGCGAACACTTTGCGTTATCGCCTGGCCACCATGACGCCGAGCAGGATTTCTGGCGACGATGAATCCGAGGCAACAGCGTGGTTGCCGGTGATGGCGATGCGCGGTGACGCGTTGGCGATTGAACACGGAATTCACCAGGAGATCGGCTGGGAGCGGCAAACCGACGCTTCTGGCGTTGCGGTTCTGTTTTACTCCGATCACATTGACAACCCAGTGATCGAGGCGCTGGGGCACTTTGCCGAGGGAAATACATCAGAAGTTAGCCTGGGCGATGAGGGTGTGCTCTTCGATCCGGCGAGCGATATGCTGCGCGCCGCGGGACCGGCATTTTCTTCGACGGGCGTGCAGGCCAGCGTAGAGCACCGGTTGTCAGGCAGCAATCACATCCGCGTGGCCTATGCCAGCGGCGCCGCTCTCTTAATGCCGAATTTGGCCAAGGCGAACCCACTGGCGGACGTGCTGGCTTCTTCTCATCCTCGCCGCGCACAGACCTACTCAATCTCGCTTTCGGGCACACTGGATGGAACTGGGACCCGCTGGAGCGCGAGCTATCGCTGGCAGCCCGATGGCACTGTCACTGAAGTTGCGCCCTTCGCGGAGAATGCTGCCCTGCCATTCCTCAACGTCCGGCTGCGCCAGCCCATCCACATAGCGCGCGATGGATCGGGAGGCCTGGAGGCGCTGCTCGAGGTGAGGAATCTGCTCGCCCAGGGTTATCAGCCGTACATTCTGAGCGACGGCTCGCTGCTGCTGTTCGCCGACGATCAGCGCAGCCTGCGCGCCGGCCTCGCGTTCACGTTCTAGAGCTTCCGGCCACACATCACATCTCAGCCTAGTTCGCCGGTTCCGGCGTCGCGCTGCGCGGGATTGTGTTTCTTTGTCGGGCGCAATCGGGGCCGCAATCATGGACGAAATTGGGCGCAATCGGGGCGGCCTCTATCGCGCATCGCAGTCCGCGCAAACCAGTCGTCAACGACAGCGTCGGTTTCTCCCGACTAAGCAGCGAATCTACAATGGTTCCTTATGAAGAGAACTCGGCTGGTTCTGGTTGTTTTCATTTGCGCCGCTTGCGCGGCAGGCTGCCGGCTCAAAGCGCAGGCTCCCGCAGATTCACGTCCAACCGCAGCTTCGCATGACGATCCGTTGCTTGAGGGGTTTCTCGATCCGCCCAACGGCGCACGGCCGCGCGTGTGGTGGCACTGGATGAACGGCAACATCTCGGAGCAGGGAATCAAGCTCGATCTCGAATGGATGCACCGCGTGGGCCTGGGCGGCGTGACGATCTTCGAGGGGGCAATCAATACGCCGCAAGTGGTTCCGCAGCGGCTGATCTATATGACGCCGGAGTGGAAGCAGGCCTTCAGAACTGCGGTGACTACGGCCCGCGGAATGGGCATGGAGGTTGCGATCGCGAGCTCTCCGGGCTGGAGCGAGACCGGCGGACCTTGGGTGCCCGCAGCGCAAGGCATGAAGAAGATGGTGTGGACGGCAACGCGCATCAAAGGGGGACGGCCGTTCACCGGCAAGCTGGCCCATCCGCCGGAGGTTGACGGAACCTTCCAGAACTTCGCGGTTCAGGGGCGGCGGACTCCGGATGGAACGGTTGTGACTCCTCCGCAATTTTATGCCGACTCCGCGGTGATCGCATACAGGATTCCCGATGGCGACGAATCGCAGGAGGAGCTGAGCCCAAAGATCACCACGAGCGGCGGGACAGCAAATGTAGCTGCGCTCTCCGACGGCGATGTGAATACGGTGGCGCTCGATCTGCCGGCGGCAACGCCTGGCGCATCGTGGGTCGAATTTGATTACGGCCACCCACAGATGATTCAGGCGGTGACGCTGGCCAGCTTGAATGATGCGATCAGCGTTTTCGATCATGACGGCAATGCGGTCCCGCCCTTCATCGAGGCCGGCGACGATGGCGTGAACTTCAAGAAAGTGGCCGATATTCCGTTCAGCAGCCTGGTGCAGAGGACGGTTTCGTTTGATGCGGTGACGGCGCGGTATTTTCGCGTCGCGTATCTTTCGCAGCCAGGCGGCCCGCCGGAGCACGACCATAAGATCACGGAGCTGGTGCTCGATAGCGGCGTGCGGATGAATGAATGGGAGCAGCGCGCAGGGTACGCGAATGCGCGGGACTTTTACGCGATTCAAGATCCAGAGGTCGCGCCAAAGTTTGTCGTGCCGCCGCAAGATGTGATCGATCTGGCGGGCAAGATGAAGCCCGATGGAACGCTGGATTGGACGCCGCCGGATGGGAACTGGATGGTGCTGCGCATTGGCTACTCGCTTACCGGGCATGAAAACGGGCCGGCTCCGGCGGAGGCGACGGGCCTGGAAGTGGACAAGCTGAACCGCGAGTATGTGAAGAACTATGTTGACGGCTATCTGAAGATGTATGCGGATGCGGTTGGGCTGGAGAACATAGGCAAGGATGGTATCTCGTACTTACTCACGGATAGCATTGAAGTAGGGCCGCAAAACTGGACGGATAACATGCTTGATGAGTTCAAACAGCGGCGCGGCTACGATGCACGGCCATGGTTACCAGCGCTTACCGGGGTAGTTATCAAGAGCGCTTATGACACAGATCGATTTCTTTGGGACTTTCGGCGGACGCTTGGCCAGCTTCTGGCAGAAAACCATTACGGAGAAATTGCAGACGACTTACATGCTCACGGGATGAGTTACTACGGCGAGGCGCTCGAGTATCATCGCCCGTCTCTCGGCGACGATATGGAGATGCGCAGCAAGACCGATGTCCCCATGGGTGCGATGTGGACCTGGGCGGGCGGCTCGGAACCGGATATCGATTATCTCTCTGACTTGCGCGGAGCTGCGTCGGTGGCTCATATCTATGGGCAGAATCTGGTTGGCGCGGAGTCCATGACCTCGCGCGGACCGGCGTGGTCGTTCTCGCCCAACAGCCTTACGAAGGTTGCGGACCTGGAGTTTGCGCTGGGCGTGAACCGCTTTGAGATTCATGAGTCCACGCATCAGCCTGTGCCAGATTTGGCGCCGGGGCTGACTCTCGGCCCCTACGGGCTTTGGTTTAATCGCAACGATACATGGGCAGACGAGGCAAAGCCGTGGGTCACTTATCTGGCGCGCTGCTCTTACTTGCTGCAGCAGGGACATTATTCAGCCGATGTCGCGTACTTCTACGGCGAGGAAGGCCCGCTGACGGCGGTTTTCGGATGGAAGTCGATCGGGAACGAGCCGGATGGTTACGGCTTCGACTTTGTGAACAGCGATGTGGTGCTGCATGAATTGTCGGTGAAAGATGGACGGCTGGTGACGCCGGGTGGCACAAGTTACAGGATTCTTTATCTCGGCGGGCGGAGTCAGCGCATGACGTTGCCGGTGCTGCGCCAGTTATTGAGCCTGGTTACACAGGGCGCGGTGCTTTTAGGCGAGCCGCCAACTGATTCGCCGAGTATGGCCGACGATGAGAAGGAGTTCGAGCGGGTGACGGATCGGCTTTGGGGGAAACGGCCTGCGGCTGGTAAGTCGATGCGAAAAGTAGGTAAGGGAAGCGTGTACACGGGCATGAGCGCGAACGAAGGTCTGGCTGCGCTTGGAGTGGCGCGCGATTGGGAGTACACCAAACCGGAGCCCGATTCCGAGTTGATGTTTGTGCATCGCAAACTCGACGACGGCGATATTTATTTTGTCGACAACCGTGAAGACCGCGCCGAGAACGTGGACGCAACCTTTCGGGTGGAAGGAAAAGCGCCGGGGTTATGGGATCCCGCGACGGGTGTGGCGCAGCCTACTTCGTATAGCACAACCGCTGACGGCCGGACGACTGTGCCGTTGCATCTCGATCCGTATGGGACGACGTTTGTACTCTTTCGCGCGCCGACTACGAAAACTGCACTGGAACTGCCCGAGCCGCGGGAGACGGTGATTGGCGGATTGGACGATGCGCTCAATCGCGATTGGAGCGTCAGCTTCGAGCCCGGCAAAGGCATTCCCGAGTCGATCGGCTTCCATCACCTAATTTCGTGGACCGACTTTCCAATTCCGCTCTCGGACCAGGCGCTCAAGTATTACTCCGGCACGGCGACTTACTCGAAGACGATTGAGGTGCCGGCGGATGAATTAATATCTGGCGCACATCTCTGGCTGGACCTTGGCGATGTGCGCGAACTCGCCGACGTAAAGGTGAATGGCGTGGACCTTGGCATTTTATGGAAGACGCCATTCAAGGTTGACGTGACTAGTGCACTAATGCCGGGCACCAACCAACTAGAAATTCGCGTGACGAATCTCTGGGTGAACCGCATGATTGGCGATCAGCAGCCGTGGGCATTAAAGAAGTATGCATTCGCCGATTTCACGCCGTACAAAGCCGATTCGCCTCTGTTGCCGTCGGGGCTGTTGGGGCCGGTGCACCTGATTGCAGTTGTCGACTCACAGGCAACGAAGTGACTCGGAATTGACTCACGAGGCGCCGGGAAAAACACTTGCAAAGTGCAAGGAAAATTAGGAAGAATGACGAAGCGGTGTCCGGGGAGTCGGTTCTCAAGGCCGAGCTGCCGGCTAGTAGAAATTGAATGTCTGTTTCGGGCTGGGAAACAAGCAGGAAACTTGGCACGAAATCAGGCACGAAACAAGGCAGGAGGCCGTTATGAGCAGTGTGCGCGTGCTTGTGGGAACGCATAAAGGGGCGTTTGTTCTGAACTCCGACGGCAGACGCAAGGACTGGACGGTGAGCGGGCCGTTCTTTGCCGGCTGGGAGATCTACCACATGAAAGGGTCGCTAGTTGATCCTAATCGCATTTACGTTTCGCAAACGAGCGGGTGGTTTGGGCAACTGATCCAGCGCTCGGACGACGGCGGCAAGACCTGGCACCAGCCGGGGTTGCCCAATGAAGCGATTCCTGCTCCTGGGCCGCCGACAGCATTGCCAAATCGCTTTGCGTACGATACGTCGCCGGAGACCGGGAAGCCGCTGACGACGCATCAGTGGTACGACGGCACGCAGCATCCGTGGGAGTTTAAGCGCGTGTGGCACATTGAGCCATCGCTCACCGATGCGGAGACCGTTTATGCGGGTGTGGAGGACGCGGCACTGTTTCGCTCGACCGACGGCGGCGAGAATTGGCACGAGCTCTCAGGCCTGCGTGGACACGGCACCGGGCCCAAGTGGCAGCCGGGCGCGGGCGGAATGGGGCTGCATACGATCATTCTCGATCCGACCGATCCGAAACGGATATACATCGCCATTTCTGCTGCGGGCGCGTTCCGCACCAACGACGGTGGCGCGACGTGGAAGCCGATCAATAAGGGACTGCGCAGCGAGTTCATTCCCGACCCCAACGCCGAGGTCGGCCATTGCGTGCATCATGTGGCGATGCATCGCTCGCGGCCAGATGTGCTGTTCATGCAGAAACACTGGGACGTGATGCGCACGGACGACGCCGGCGAGAACTGGCGCGAGGTGAGCGGCAACTTGCCCACCGACTTTGGATTCGCGATCGACGTGCACGCGCATGAGCCGGAGACGCTGTATGTTGTGCCGATCAAGAGCGACTCGGAGCATTATCCGCTCGATGGAAAACTGCGCGTCTACCGCAGCCGCACGGGCGGCAATGAGTGGGAGGAGTTGGCCAAAGGATTGCCTGAGAAGGACTGCTATGTGAACGTGCTGCGCGACGCGATGGCCGTGGACACGCTCGACGATTGCGGAATTTATTTCGGTACTACGGGCGGACAGGTTTACGGCTCGGCTGACGGAGGCGATAGTTGGGCGCCGATTGTGCGCGACCTGCCGGCGGTGCTGTCTGTGGAAGTGCAGACGCTGAATTAGAGAACAGAGAACAGAGAACAGAGAACAGAGAACAGAGAACAGAGAACAGAGAACAGAGAACAGAGAACAGGTAGAGGACATCACCGGACCGCGGAGGGCGGATTGAGTAGCGCTGGAGAGTCAAACGCGGCAACGGTGCGCGTTGCGCTGCCGTATCATCTGCGCAACCTGGCGAAGGTCGAGGGCGATGTGCTGCTGGAAGTAGCCGCGCCGGTGACGATTCGTGCTGTCCTCGACGCGCTTGAAGCGCGCTATCCCATGCTGCGCGGGACGATTCGCGAATATGAAACTGGCCAGCGGCGCGCGTTCCTGCGCTTCTTTGTGTGCGAGGAAGACTGGTCGCTGGAATCGCCGGACAAAGCGCTGCCCGATGCAGTGGCGGCGGGAAAAGAACCGCTGCTGATTCTGGGTGCGATCGCGGGCGGATGAAGAAGCGGGGAGCAGGGACTCGGGGAACGGATCAGCGCTCTTCTTTGCCGGGGCGGAGCATGAGGGCGCGGATGGCTTCGCGGGGGTCTTTGCCTTCGTTGAGGATCAGCTCCATTTGCTCGGTGATGGGCATTTCGACGCCGTGCTTGCGTGCAAGGCCGAGAGCGGCGTGCGTGGTGAGCACTCCTTCAGCAACTTTGCCGCCGAGGCTATCAAGAATCTGAGGCAGCTTGCGGCCCTGGCCGAGCTCCTGGCCGACGGTGCGGTTGCGGCTGAGCGAGCCGGTGCAGGTGAGCACCAGATCACCGACGCCGGAGAGGCCGGCGAGGGTTTCGCGGCGCGCTCCGCAGGCTACGGCGAGGCGCGTGATTTCGGCAATGCCACGAGTGATGAGCGCGGCGGTGGAGTTGTGGCCCAGGCCGACGCCGACGGCGATTCCGGCAGCGATGGCGATGACATTTTTGAGCGCGCCGCCGAGCTCGACGCCGATAACGTCCGCGGACGTGTAGAGGCGGAGGGTTTCAGAGGAGAATTCCTGCTGGATGAGGGCGGCGACTTCAGGGTCGCTGAAGGCTACGGTAAGGGCGGTGGGCTGGGCGTTCGCCACCTCGAGCGCGAAGCTGGGGCCGGAGAGCGCGCCGATTGAGAGCAGGAGTCCGGCCGGTT
This sequence comes from Acidobacteriaceae bacterium, assembly GCA_003134815.1. Taxonomy (GTDB): domain Bacteria; phylum Acidobacteriota; class Terriglobia; order Terriglobales; family Acidobacteriaceae; genus Telmatobacter. The sequence continues at coordinate 20,081 of PLCO01000007.1, forward strand.
CCAATGTTTCGGAAAGCACCTGAGTCATGCGAAAGAGGGTGCGGTCTTCAACTCCCTTGGTTGCGCTGACGACGAACTGGCCGATGCGCAGATGCGCGCGGACGCGGAGCAGCGTGGCGCGCAGGAACTCAGAGGGGATGACGGAAACGACGATGTCGGCGGCGGTGATGGCGTCGCGGTCGGCGGTGATGGTAATGGCCGGCGGAATGCGGAAGCCGGGAAGGAATTGGGAATTTTCCTGTGCGTCGAGGATCTGTTGCGCGAGCTCCGGGGCGTGCGCCCAAAGCGTGACCTGGTGGCCGCCGCGACGGTCAAGCGAGAGCGCGAGAGCGGTTCCCCAGGCGCCTGCACCTAAGATGGCGATTCGGCTCATGCTAGTTTGTGCGCTCCGATGCGGACTTCAGTGCCGTCGATCAGGCGGCGAATGTTTGTGTGGTGCTTGACGATGATGAGCAGGGAAACGAGCGCGCCGGCGATAAAGAAAAATTGCGGGCGCGAGCCGGTGACGAGAAACCAGGCAAAGATGGGGAAGCTGAACGCAGCGGCGATGGAGGAGACGGACACATAGCGGCTGACGGCGAGAACGACTGCGAAGACTCCGATGGCGGATAGAGCCGCCCAGGGCGAGACGACGAGGAAGACTCCGAAGCCGGTGGCGACGCCTTTGCCGCCGCGAAATTTGAGCCAGATGGGGAACATGTGGCCGAGCACGGCGCAGAGAGCCGCGAAGGCTTCGGCGGTGCGCAGGGGGACAGCGGGCATCCAGAGCGATGCGAGGTAGCCGCCGAGCCAGACGGCGGCGCAGCCCTTGAGGACGTCGAGGAGAAACGTGGCGATGCCGAGGCCAGTGCCACCGGCGCGCAACACATTTGTTGCGCCGATGTTGCCGCTGCCGAAGGAACGTATGTCCTGGCGGCGAAAGATGCGATAGAGCAGGTAGCCCGTGGGGATGGACCCGAGCAAGTATGCGACGACAGCGATAGCAAGGCCGGCGGGATACACAACGTGTGAGTTTAGCAGGTGAGGGCGCGGTTGAAATACGCGCTGACGCGGCGCGTGAGTTGCGCGCGAGCCGGGCATTCCGGTGATGTAGGGGGCGACGGCCAAGGCCAATTTCCCTCATTTCGTTGTCGTTCGTCGCTAGCAGACTCCCCGATCTCCACCCCACGGACCAGGACCTGTCCGCGGGGACCCCGGGTCTGCGTCGCTCCTCGGTCTTGTTACCGAAAAGATTGGGAACTGAGAAAAACTGCCTCCCGCACCGTCCGCCGCAGAAGTGCGAGCAGGTCTTGATTACTAGAGCGTCTTGCGGGTGCCGCGGACGTCGGCGGCCAGGAGGTCAAGGATTTTGAGAGACAGAGCCGGGTCACTTTGCATGAGCGCAGTGAGATCGTCGCGACTGACGAAGCTCACTTTTGCACCTGCGCCAGCAGTCGCGCTCATCGCGTAGGGTTGATTGCCGATGACGCCGGGGAGGCCGAGCAAAGAACTGGGCCTGGCCTGCACGGCGAGGAGGGAGTGGCCATCCTGCGACATCATGCTGAGCATGACCGGGCATTTGTGGACGATGAAGATTCCGACAGCAGGCTCGTCCTGGCGGAAGAGCACGCGCTCAGCCTTACAAGGCACGGACACAGAGTGCGCGTCGAGAGCATGAATCAGCTCAGGGTCAACAACAAACGCCGCGGGGTCAAGCTGCGAAAATTCGCTTCCCAGGGGAGGGGAGTTCTTCATGAACGTGCTCCGGGTGGAACTTCTAAATCATCATTTCATTTACTTGGGCCCGGATTTCGTGATCTGAATCACCTTCCCTAGGTTAACAGAGTGGCGAAATGCGGAGATCTGACGTTCCCTTCGGCATGCTGCGGCGCCTGTGGAGAATTTCAGCGCTCTTGGGCGGTGAGCCGGGTGAGTGAGAGCGGGACGCCGAGACTCGGCGCTGCGCTCGGCTAGACTGAAAATTGGAAAACTTAGAATGGCCGGCATACTGAACAAGATCGGCACGACGCTGGAGATGATCAAGTGGGAACACTCGATCTTCGCGTTGCCGTTTGCTTTGACAGCGATGCTGTTGGCCGCGAACGGGCTGCCGGGCTGGCGAAAGGTGGCGTGGATCGTAGTGGCCATGGTGGCGGCGCGATCGGCGGCGATGGCGTTTAACCGCTGGGCCGACGCGGACCTTGACGCCGAGAATCCGCGAACGCGAACGCGGGCTATTCCCAGAGGGCTGCTGAGCCGGAATTTTGTGCTGGGTTTCACGATCGTGGCTGTCGCGGTGTTTCTGGCGGCCGCGGCGGAACTGAACCGGCTGACGCTGGAGCTTGCGCCGGTGGCGCTGGTGGTGCTGCTTGGCTACAGCTACCTGAAGCGGGTGACTCGGTGGTCGCACTTGGGATTGGGCCTGGCGCTGGGACTGGCGCCCGCGGCGGCGTGGATTGCGGTGCGCGGCAGCCTCGATCCGCGCATTTTGGTGCTGACGGCGGCAGTGACGTTGTGGGCGGGCGGATTTGACGTCCTCTACGCTTGCCAGGACTACGAGCACGACCGCTCAGCGGGGCTGCACAGCCTGCCGCAGGCGAGCGGGCCGACGGCGGCGTTTTGGACGGCGCGGATTATGCATCTGGCCATGCTGGGGCTGCTGGTTTGGTTTGGGAAGCTGTTCAGTTTTGGCGTGGCGGGGTGGCTGGGCGTGGTTGCCGTTGCTCTGCTGCTGGCTTATGAGCACTCCATTGTTTCGCCGCGCGACCTGCGCCGGATGAATGCCGCGTTCTTTACGATGAACGGCGTGATTGCGATGGTGTTTCTGGGATTTGTGACGGCGGATTTATGGATGAGGCGCTGAAAAGGCACGGGCGATTGCTATGATTGCACGCATGAAAGCGCATCATTTTTCTCTCGCGAGTCTCGTATTGTGTGCTGGGTTTTCTGGACCGGCACCCGCATTCGCTCAGGCGCAGTCTTCCACTCCGCCGGCCCAGACCGCCGCTGTGACGGTGCCGTTTGTCGGCTGCGCATCGGATGGGCAGGCGGGACCGATTGCGGCGCCGAGCGGCAAAAGCGTGACGGTTGCGATTCCCGCAGCAACGGCGCAACGGCTCGCCTATTACAAGGCGGAATACCGAATCGGGGTTCTTGCACCGCGAGGTTGGTATTGCTTTTCAATCTACGGCTCGAGCGGCATTGAGCTGTTTGTGACTCCTAATCCGATCGACACGAATGGATTGTTCGCGGACGATTGGAAAGGGTTCCCAGGGCAGGTGATCGAGCTTGCCTTCGACAATGGCGGCACGAGTGGAAGGTTCGAAGTTGCGAAGGTCATCGCGCGGGTATTTCCAGAGTACAAAGCTTTCGCGCAAGGCGTGATCGCAGAGGGAATCGAGCCGGCGAGCGACTTTCCCTCGGGTCCTTACCCCAGTGACAAGCTGACCTATCGCGGCAAGAGCGTGGTGGAGTTCGAGACTCCTGCAAAAGCGCAGGGGCTTGGGACGGATTCGCGCCTGTTGATGAACGCGAGCGCGATTGATGGAGTTGCGATCGTCAGCGGTGCGGATACGAACTTGACGCTGTGGACGGCGCGAGTGCCAGTGACCGAAGGCGATTTGATCCCGGCCATGGTTGCGCAGGTCGAAAGGGAAGCCGCTGCCGCTGCTTCAAATTAGGGCCCGGTTTGGGGCCGAGCGCGTGAGGATTGCGAACGATCGCCTGTGGTATGGTGCGAAATGGACGCGCGGATGAGGTTGACTGCCGATCGTGCGCGGCCCGGAGCAAAAGACGACAGCATGAAGATTGCAATTCAGGGAGAGCCCGGCTCGTTCAGCCACGAGGCGGCGCTGAAGCTGGTGCCGGATGCGGAGATTGTTCCCTGCGCGCTCTCGGCGGAGGTGTTTGCGGCGCTCGACTCGGGAGCGGCCGATGCCGCCGCAATTCCCATTGAGAACAGCCTGGCGGGATCGGTGCTCGAACATTTCGACCTGCTGTTGCACCATGACGTCACTGTGGTTCGCGAGGCGCTGTTGCGCATCCGGCACAACCTGATTGCGGTTGCCGGCGCGAAAATGGACGAGATCGACCGCGTGTATTCCCATGCCGTGGCGCTGGCACAGTGCCGTCGCTTTCTGGCCGAGCATCCACGGATGAAGGCCGTCGCTTTTTATGACACTGCAGGCAGCGTGAAACAGCTTGTGAATCAGCGCGACAAACAGGCGGGAGCGATTGCCAGCGCCCAGGCGGCCGCCTATTATGGCGCGGAGATTCTTGCCCGCGGCATTGAGGACGACGCGGAAAACTACACACGATTCTTTCTGGTGAGGCGCAGCAGCGAAGCCGAGACTGACCCTGCGGCGAACAAGATGAGCGTGGCCTTTACGCTGGAGCACAAGCCGGGCTCGCTGGTGGCGGCGCTGAGCGCACTTAGCGCGACGGGGACAAATTTGACCAAGATTGAGTCGCGCCCCGTTCCAGGCAAGCCGTGGGAGTACATTTTCTATGTCGATTGCCAGATTGCATCGAAAGACGACGGAACCCGGGCCGACGATGGAACCCGCGCCCTGCAGGCGCTAAGCCAGCACTGCGGCATGGTGAAGGAGCTGGGACGATACCGCGAAGCGCGTGGGATTGAGACTTCGACGACCTGAGTGGAATCTAAGTCCAGGCAGCGAAAAGGGGATCGGCAACGGCAGTCTCAAAATCTGAAGGGGGCAAAGGGTGAGACGAACCGAGGGCCCAAGCGCGTTGGAGAGACTTCTGGCGCGCAAGAGCGTAGGGAGGATTCTGCGGAGTTTTCTGCGTCCGCCGGAAGTCACAGCCACGAATCAATTGGACGTACGAGAAGCTTATCGTCTATGGGCTCCTAGGTATTCCAATGAGACCACAACGCATTATCTCGATGACGAATTGGCACGAACCATGCTCGAGGGCCTGCCGCGCAATCATCTGCTTGATGCGGGTTGCGGGGCAGGGGCCAGAATCCGCGATATTCCCGGGGCTGTAGGAATCGATTTAAGTCCGGAGATGCTGGCAGCAGGAGGCTTGCACTCGGTTGTTGCAGGAGACATCAACGCAATGCCATTCGCCAGCGGCCAATTTGACATGGTGTGGTGCCGGCTTGTTTTAGGCCACCTCCGCGATCCCTTCCCGGCCTACCGGGAATTCTGCCGTGTTTGCATGCCCGGCGGACACGTCTTCGTTACGGATTTCCATCCCGAGGCCGTAGTCGCGGGCCATCGCAGAGCATTCAATGACCAGGCCGGCGCCGTCCACGAGATTGAACACTATGTACACACCGACCACACCGAGTTGGCGGCCCAAGCCGGACTGGAATTGGTTGCAACCCGCGATGGCGCTGTGGGGCCGTCGCTACGCGATTTTTACGTTCATGGAATTGGACGGAAGGCGTACATAAGAGACTTCGGACTCAATCTCGTAAGTGCATACCTTTTCCGTCTTCCGCGGAATTGAAAACGCGGCGACTGGGTGAAGATAGAAAAGCATGAATAGAAAAAGGGGATCGGCATAGGCCGGTCCCCTTTATGTTGAGTCTCGCGAGCCGCGTTTCTTAGAAGTGGTAGGCGACGCCAACTATGGGCTCAGAGATGTTGTACCAGCGGTTGGTGGTGAAGTTGTAGCTTGATGAATTAACGCCAAAGGTCGGGACCTTTGTGACGAGCCCGCGATACTCAACGCGGATGTCGAAGCTGGGGCTGATCTCGTAGGCAAAGCCCGCGCCATACATTGCGCTGATCTCCGTCTGCCGGCGCGCGTCCTGGATTTTGGTGCCGGAGTTCTGGATGGGCATGAAGATGAGTGCTGCCGGGCCGGCCTCAACAAAGGGATTGAAATTCTTGAAGACGAAGGAGCGGACGTAAGCGCCCGAGATCTCCTGGTTGCGAGTCAGAATGGTGATGCCGTTCTGGAACTGGGAACCGTAGTATGTGATTTTGTTCTGGTAGGTCATGCCGTAGTTGCCCTCAAGCGCGCTGCTCGGCGTGAGCATGAATCGGTAGCTGAGCAATCCACCATAGGCGGTGGTGGAGTGGACTTGAATATCGGTGGAAGAAGCCTTGTACGGCTCAATCAGCGCTGTTCCGCTCAGGCTGATGTCCTGGCGGCTTTCCTGGGCGTGGGCTGCGGCCGCGCTCACGGCCAGCAGGGAAACTAAAAAAGCGATCCTCTTCATTCGATCCTGATCCTCACGACTGCACAAAGGTGCAGGTGCTAAGAAACCTTACGAATTCGATGCAATGGTCCGGTGAACCGGTCCGGCGCAACAGTCCGGCGCACAGGAAGCTCCCGTACCCCGCTCAAAGAATTGTAAATGGCCGGGGCGGGTTGGGGCCGTTCATCCTGATTAGACACCGCCGGCGAGAATCTCTTGAGCTATAGACGCGCGAACGCCCGTTGGGAGAGTGAGATGGTGGAATAGTTTTGGTGCATCGCGATATGTTCCTATCCCGCGCGCTCCACATGGTAAAAGAACGGCGGTCCCTGCTCCGTGGCCAGTTTTCGGAGCGTTTGCAGGAAGGCCTTGGCGGCATAGGAGAGCGCGGCCCGGCGACGGTGGGCGAGACGCAGCACGCGGCGCACGTCCAGTTCGTCTACCTTTACACGGACGAGGTCGCCGGTTTCAAGCTCACGGGCCACCGTGAGGTGTGGCACGAGCGCGACGCCATTGCCCATGGCCACAAAACGTTTGATGGCCTCGATGGTAGGCAGCTCGATTTCCATGTTGAGCGGCGTGCGGTGGCGCTGGAAGGCCTCAATCACCTTGCGGCGCAGCGGCGAGGCCACGTTGTGTGCGATGAAGAGCTCGTTGCCGAGGTCGCGGATGGAGACGCGCTCTGCCTTGGCCAGCGGGTGACGCGGACCGACAATCAGGGCCAGGCTGTCGCCATACACCGCGATGGTGCGGACCTGCGCGGGGTCCGGCTTGAAGGAGATGAGGCCGAGCTCGAAGGTGCGCAGGCTGAGCTCCTGTGGAATGCGCGAGGCCAGCATGCGCTGCACGGTGACGCCGATGTGAGGATATTCGCGGCGGAATGCGTCGACGGCCGGCAGCAGGTACATGCAGGTGTACTCGTTGGCTGCCAGCTGCAGATGGCCGCGCTCGAGACTCCTCAATTCGTCGAGGGCGCTCGAGGCTTCGCGGCGCAAGGCCAGCAGGCGGAGCGCGTAGTCGCGGAGTAGGTTGCCGGCGGCGGTGAGCGAGCCATCGCGGGCGGCGCGGTCAAAAAGAGTCTCGCCGACCGCGCCCTCAAGCTTACGGATGACCTGGCTGACGGCGGGCTGAGTGCGGTGAAGGCGCAGCGCGGCGCGTGAAAAGCTGCGCTCTTCGGCGACGGCGAGAAAGGTTTCGAGCTGGCTGAGTTCCATGGGCATTCCTCCGGAATGCAGAGAACAGGGATCAGACCGACACTCGCGGGCATCGGCAGCATTCGAAGCGGATTCCGATTGGATCTCGTGCCGTGTCGAATCTGCCAGATGTGCACGAAGAAACTGATCTCTGATCTCTGGCCACTGATCTCTCGCATTATAAGCAATTCTAATCGATTATAAAAGAATTATAACTTTGCCTTATAATGTGGAAGTGGGCGAGAATGGAAGAACTGGACTAGGCCGGACGTCTTTGAAAGGCATTCGCTTGAAATGCATTAGCTTAAAAGGCACAAGCCCGGCGGGCAAATGGCAGGCACAGAGATGAGCAATGACCACGTAGTTTTTTTTGACACCACGCTGCGCGACGGCGAGCAGTCGCCTGGTTGCAGCATGACCACGCAGGAAAAGCTCACGATGGCCCACGCTCTGGAAGATTTGGGCGTGGACATCATCGAGGCCGGCTTCGCCATGGCCTCGGAGGGCGATTTTGCCGCTATTGCGACCATTACCCAGGCCATTCGGAAGCCGCGGATCGCGTCATTGGCCCGGGCTAAAGCAGAGGACATCGAGATGGCGGCGCGGGCGCTGCAGTTTGCCGATCGCGCGCGCATTCACGTGTTCCTGGCGTCGAGCGATCTGCATCTTGAATTCAAACTCAAGATGAGCCGCGCAGAAGCGCTGGAACAGTGCGGCGAGAGCGTGCGGTTGGCGCGGTCGCTTGCTGACGATGTGGAGTTTTCGCCCGAGGATGCGACGAGGTCGGATCGCGATTTCCTGGTGGAGATAGTGCGTGTTGCGGTCGAGGCCGGGGCAACGACGATCAATATGCCCGACACAGTGGGCTACGTGACTCCCGAAGAATACGGCGCGATGTTTAGTGAGGTACGCGAGCGCGTGCCTGCGATCGACGAAAAGGGCGTGGTGCTGTCGGCGCACTGCCATGACGATCTGGGGCTGGCGGTAGCCAATTCGCTGGCGGCCATTCAGGCCGGCGCGCGGCAGGTGGAGTGCACCATCAACGGCATCGGCGAACGGGCCGGCAATGCGGCGCTTGAAGAGATTGCGGCGGCGCTTTACGTGCGCGGGGATTATTTTGGGCTGACGACGTCCATCAAATTGGACAAGCTTTACCCGACCAGCGAAGTGCTGGGTCAGCTCATCACGTTCAAGCCTTCGCCGAATAAGGCGGTGGTGGGCGCCAATGCGTTCGCGCACGAGTCAGGCATTCACCAGCACGGCATGTTGGCGAATCCGCTGTGCTACGAGATCATGACGCCGCAGCTTGTGGGCGTGGCGAAGACACATCTGGTGCTGGGCAAGCACTCGGGCCGCGCGGCTCTGCGGCACCGGCTGGAGCAGCTCGGCTTTACAGTGAGCCGCGAGGAGTTGCAACAGATGTATTACCGGTTTGTCGCGCTGGCCGATCGCAAAAAGAACATTTACGACCAGGATCTGGTGGGATTGCTGCCGGACAACATTCGCGAACGGCGGAGCGAGCCGGTGAGCGAGCTGGATTAACAGGCAGAGACCAGAGAACAGAGATCAAGATAAAAGCAGGGACAAGCGCGCATGAAGCTGAAGATTCTAGTGACAGCCGGCGACGGCATCGGCCCCGAGGTAACGAACGAAGCGGTCGCTGCGTTGAAAGAGATTGCCGCGATCGGCGGGCACGAATTTGCGTTCACTGAAAAGCGCATTGGCGGAGTGGCCATTGTGCAGGACGGGACGCCGCTGCCCGCGGACACGCTCGAAGCGGCGCTTAAGTCGGATGCGGTTTTGTTGGGTGCGGTAGGCGGCAATGAATTTAACGCGCTGCCGCCTGACAAGCGGCCGGAGGCTGGCTTGCTTGCGATTCGCGCGGCGCTGGGCGGATTTGCCAATTTGCGGCCCGCGTTTGCATTCAAAGAGCTGGCGGTTAACAGCCCGCTCAAGGCCGAGATCGTGGAGGGCGCGGATGTGCTGTTTGTACGCGAGCTGCTGGGCGGGTTGTACTTCGGCCAGCCGCGTGAGTGGAATAAGACTTCTGGAGAAGCATGGAACACGATGCGCTACACGCAGGATGAAGTGGCTCGCGTGGCGCGGATTGCGTTTGAGCTTGCCGGCAAGCGGCGCAAGAAACTGACCAGCGTGGACAAGGCCAATGTACTCGAGGTTTCGCAGCTTTGGCGCGCGACCGTGAATGAGGTTGCGAAGGAATTTCCGGGTGTAATGGTGGAACACCAATATGTGGATGCGATGGCCATGCACCTGATGAACCGACCGCGCGATTTCGATGTGGTGCTCACGGAGAATTTATTCGGCGATATTCTGAGCGACGAGTCGGCGGTGATTACGGGTTCGCTGGGCATGTTGCCCTCGGCGACGATTGGCGGGAAAGTAAATTTGTACGAACCGGTGCATGGATCTGCGCCGGACATTGCAGGCAAGGGGCTGGCGAATCCGCTGGGCGCGATTTTGACGGGAGCGCTGATTTTGCGGCACTCAGGCGGGCTTGAAACGGAAGCTGCGGCGATTGAAGCGGCGGTACGCAAGGTGCTTGAACTGGGCTTCCGCACGCCGGACCTGGCTCGCGGCGGCAGTCAGGGATTGACGGTGCTGTCGACGAAGGAAATGGGCGCGAAGGTGAGGGAGACGGTGAAAGAGCAGCTCGTTCGCGCGTAAAGGCTGATAGCTGCAAGAAGTTTTAGGAGCTGTATTCAATGAGTAGCGAAGCGAAAACATTATTCGAGAAAGTATGGGAGCAGCATGTGGTGGTTGAGCCGAAGGGCGAACCTACGCTGATCTATATCGATCTGCATCTGGTGCATGAGGTGACTTCACCTCAGGCGTTCGAGGGGTTGCGGCTTGCTGGGCGCAAAGTGCGCAGGCCTGATCGCACCATTGCTACTGTGGACCACAACGTGCCGACAACGATTGAAGGCAGGCTGAATATCGTGGACCAGATTTCGGCGAAGCAGATCTCCACCTTGCGCACGAACTGCGCCGATTTCGGAGTCGAGCTGTACGACGTGAACTCGCGCGAGCAGGGAATTGTGCACGTGATCGGGCCGGAGCTGGGGCTGACCAAGCCGGGCATGACGATTGTGTGCGGCGACTCGCACACTTCGACGCACGGCGCGTTTGGGGCGCTGGCGTTTGGAATCGGCACGAGCGAAGTGGAGCACGTGCTGGCGACGCAGACGCTGCCGCAAGGGAAGCCGCAGACCTTCCGCATTGCTATCGAGGGCAAGCTGCCGCTGGGCGTTACTGCGAAGGACGTGATCCTGGCCATCATCGGGAAGATCGGCACCGACGGCGCGACGGGATGCGTGATTGAGTATGCCGGCTCGGCGATTCGAGCGCTTTCGATGGAAGGCCGCATGACCATCTGCAACATGAGCATTGAGGCGGGCGCGCGCGCGGGCTTGATCGCTCCTGACGAGACGACATTTGCGTATCTGAAGGGCCGCCAGTTCTCGCCGAAGGGCGCCGACTGGGACAAAGCTGTGGCCGAGTGGCGCAAGCTGCCATCCGATCCGCGCGCAACGTTTGACCGCGAGCTGGTGATTGAAGCTGCCACGCTGGTTCCGTATGTGAGTTGGGGTACGAGCCCTGGCATGGTTGCTCCGGTTGTGGGGAAGGTGCCGGATCCGGCGAAGGCCGGCAATGAGATCGATCGCAAATCGTTCGAACGTGCGCTCGAATACATGGACCTGAAGGCGGGAACGCCGTTTGAGGAGATCGAGATTGATCGCGTCTTCATCGGCTCCTGCACCAACGGACGCATTGAAGATTTGCGCGCTGCGGCGAAGATTGCCGCGGGCCATAAAGTCTCAACGCATGTGAGCGCAATGGTGGTTCCTGGCTCGCAACTGGTGAAGGCTCAGGCGGAGAAGGAAGGCCTGGACCGCATCTTTATTGACGCTGGTTTTGATTGGCGCGAACCGGGCTGCTCCATGTGCCTGGGGATGAACCCCGACATTCTTGCGCCGGGCGAGCGCTGCGCTTCGACGAGCAACCGCAACTTTGAAGGACGGCAGGGACGCGGCGGCCGCACGCACCTGGTTTCGCCGGAGATGGCCGCGGCGGCCGCAATTGCCGGGCATTTTGTGGACATTCGCAACTGGCCCGTTACTGAGTTTGCCCACGAGGAGGTAAAGGCCTGATGGAACCCTTTCGCACATTGACCGCGCTGGCTGCGCCGCTGGACCGAGCTAATGTGGATACAGACCAGATCATTCCCAAGCAGTTTTTGAAGCGCATTGAGCGCACGGGTTACGGCGATTTTCTGTTCTTCGACTGGCGGCAGACGCCGGACGGCAAGCCGGTTGAGGGATTTGTTTTGAACGATCCGCGCTACAAGGGCGCGAAGATTCTGATTGCGGGCAGGAATTTTGCCTGCGGCTCAAGCCGCGAACACGCGGCATGGGCGCTGAGCGACTACGGCTTTCGGGTGGTGATTGCGCCGACCTTTGCCGACATTTTCTTTTCGAATGCGGGCAAGAATGGGATTGTTCTGGCTCGATTGAGCGAGGAAGAGGTCGACACACTGCTCCGAAACGCGCAGCAAATTCCGAATTATCAGCTCACCGTTTCGCTTGAAGCGCAGACGGTGACGGATGGACGCGGATTCACGGCGAAGTTCGAGATTGATCCCTTCAGGAAGTTTTGTTTGATCGAGGGGCTCGACGATATTGGCCTGACGCTGCGGCACGCGGCGGCGCTGGACACATTTGAAACGAAGCACAACGAAGCCGGATGGCTGAAAGCGAAATAAGACAGCGGAGTTGGCGGTGCTAGCGGAGTTAGCGGAGCTATAAAGACATCGCCATAGATGAATAAGAAGTTAATTTGACTAACGGACCGCGCAACAAAGAGGGGACCAAGGTAGCAAATGACGATCGAAGGCAAGCGACAAAGTATTCCGTTGACCGAGGGACCGAGCCGCGCGGCGGCGCGATCCTATCTGCGCGGGTCCGGATTTAAGAAGGATGATCTGCACAAGCCGATTATCGGCGTTGCGAATACATGGACCGAGATCGGTACCTGCAACGTGCACCTGCGCGAAGTTGCCGAGGCTCTGAAAGAAGGGATTCGCGAGGCCGGCGGGACGCCGATGGAGTTCAACACGGTTACGATCTCTGACGGCATCACCATGGGCACGCAGGGCATGAAGGCGTCGCTGGTGAGCCGCGAAGTGATTGCCGATTCAATTGAGCTGGTCGCGCGCGGAAACCTTTTTGACGGGCTCGTGGGCATTGGCGGATGCGACAAGAATATGCCGGGCATCATTATGGCGCTGTGCCGGCTGGATATTCCGGGCATGATGCTTTACGGCGGATCGATTGCGCCGGGCAAGCTTGACGGCCCGGATGGCAAGAAAATCGACATCTCGATTCAGAACGTCTTCGAAGGCATCGGATCGTATGCTGCAGGGCGGATCGATGATGCGGGCCTTGAGGCTCTCGAAGCCAATGCCTGTCCTGGCGCGGGCGCATGCGGCGGCCAATTTACCGCAAACACCATGGCCATGAGCGCGGAGATTCTGGGCATCTCGCCGATTGAGCTTTCGGGCGTTCCTGCCACCGCGCCCAGCAAAGCTGAAGCAACTCGCGCGGCGGGACGCATGTTGATGGACGCCGTCCGCGCGAATCGCCGCCCTTCACAGATCATCACCCGCAAGTCTCTCGAAAATACAATCGCCAGCGTTGCCGCCAGCGGCGGATCGACAAATGCGGTGCTGCATTTCCTCGCCATCGCGCGCGAATTGGGCTTGCCGCTGAGCATTGACGACTTCGATGCGATTTCGAAACGCACTCCTTATATATGCGATCTGACGCCGGCGGGAAAGTACATGGCGTCGCACTACCAGGCAGCGGGCGGGTCGCGGCTGCTCGCGAAACGCATGATTGACGCCGGATTCGCCGACGGATCGGCGCTGACCATCAGCGGTAAAACGCTGGCAGAAGAGGCCGCGCTAGCGAAAGAGACTCCGGGTCAGGATGTGATTCACACGTTTGAAAAACCGATCAAGCCCAACGGCGGCCTGGTGATTCTGAAAGGCAATCTGGCGCCGGAGGGTTGCGTGATGAAGATCGCGGCGACGGGCAAGTACGAGCATCGCGGACCGGCGCGCGTGTTTGACTCCGAAGAAGACTGCTTCAAGGTTGTGCAGGCCGGCGGCATCAAGCCCGGCGACGTGGTGGTGATTCGCTACGAAGGGCCGAAGGGCGGGCCGGGCATGCGCGAGATGCTGCAGGTGACGGCGGCGATCTCATCTAACCCCGAACTGAGCGCGCAGGTTGCGCTCTTGACCGATGGACGATTCAGCGGCGCGACGCGCGGATTTACCGCGGGCCATGTGGCGCCAGAGGCGTTTATTGGCGGGCCGATTGCGGCGGTGCGAGAAGGCGACATCATCGCGTTCGACATCGCAAAGCGCACGCTGAATGTGGAGATCAGCGAAGCGGAGATGGCGGCGCGGCTTAAGGATTTCAAAGCGCCGGCGCTGCGCTGGCCGAAGGGCGTGTTTAGGAAGTATGTGGATCGCGTGAATTCGGCATCGTTGGGTGCGACGACGTAAGAGCAGGGACGTAGGGACTAGGAAAAGCAGGCAGCATCAGTGCACAAGGAGTTGTTATGGGACATAAGGAAAACGCAAAGACACAAGCGAACGCGTCAGAAGGAAACGCAACCGAGGGCGGAAACGCAACCGAGGGCGGAAACGCAACCGAGGGCGGAAACGCAACCGAGGGCGGAAACGCAACCCAGAGCGGAAACGCGACTGCGGCGACCACAAACGCTGCGGATTCGCAAGCACACTTGACCACGCCGACGCGCCTGACGGGTTCCGAAATTCTATGGGCTACGCTGGTAGGCGAGGGCGTTACTGAGGTCTTTGGCTATCCCGGCGGCGCCATTTTGCCGGCCTACGATGCGCTGCGCAAGTTTCCCATTCACCACGTATTGGTGCGGCACGAGCAAGGAGCCGCGCACATGGCCGACGGCTACGCGCGCGCATCCGGCAAGGTTGGCGTGGCTGTTGCCACGAGCGGCCCGGGCGCGACGAATCTCGTTACGGGAATCGCCACGGCGATGCTCGATTCGATTCCCATTGTGTGCATTACCGGCAACGTGTCGAGCAAGGTGCTGGGCACGGACGCATTCCAGGAAGTGGACATTACCGGGATTACGCTGCCGGTGACGAAGCACAATTTTCTGGTGAGCAAGGCGGAAGACTTGGCGCGCGTGCTGCGCGAAGCTTTCCAAATTGCGCGCTCGGGACGGCCGGGCCCCGTGCTGGTGGACATTACCAAGGACGCGCAGCAGGCGACGGCGGAGTTTGACTTTGAAGCTGCCAAGCCGCGCGCGTATCGCCCTCATCCCATGCTGCACGTTGACGATTCTGGATTGGCGCAGGCTGCCGAGTTGATTCGCAACTCGAAACGGCCGGTGATTCTTGCCGGTCACGGCGTGATGGAGTCAGGCGCGATGGAGCAGATTCGCACGCTGGCCGAGCGCGCGCAGATTCCCGTGGGACTTACGCTGCTGGGGCTGGGCGGATTTCCCGCGTCGCACCCGCTGAGCCTGGGCATGATGGGGATGCACGGCGAGGCGTGGGTCAACGAGGCCATTCAGGAAGCCGACCTGCTGATCGCGTGCGGCATGCGCTTCGACGATCGCGTGACGGGCACGCTTGCAACTTATGCGACCAAAGCGAAAAAGATCCACATCGAAGTTGATCCGTCGGAGATCAATAAAAACGTAAAAGTCGATGTGGCGCTGGTGGGCGATCTGCGCGAAGTGCTGGAGCAGTTGCTGCCGCGAATCGGGTCTCGTAACAACGGGGGACGCGACGGCTCGGCGTGGCTCAAGACGATTGAGGCCAGCAAGGGCGCGGTCGCGGTGCGCGACATCAACAACCTGCCTGACTCTGGTCACTTGTACGCGGCGCACGTGATGCACGATTTGTGGCGCATTACCGGCGGCAACGCAGTTGTTGTGACTGACGTGGGCCAGCACCAGATGTGGGAGGCGCAGTACTTCCATCACGACAAGCCGCGGACGCTGATCACTTCTGGCGGGCTGGGAACGATGGGATTCGCGCTGCCCGCGGCCATCGGCGCCAAGTTTGCCTGCCCGGAAAAAGAAGTATGGGTTGTCGCCGGCGATGGCGGATTTCAAATGACGGCGGCGGAGCTGGCTACCATCGTGCAGGAAAAAATCAAAATCAACATTGCGATCATCAACAACGGCTATCTGGGCATGGTGCGGCAGTGGCAGGAGTTTTTCTACGAGCGCAACTACGAATCCACGCCGCTGGTGAGCCCGGATTTTGTGAAGCTGGCCGATGCGCATGGCATTCCAGGGCGCGCGGTGCGCAAGCGCTCTGAAGTGGACAGCGCGGTGAACGCGGCGCGGTCGGCGACTGGTGCGTTCTTGCTCAACTTCATGGTGGAGAAGGAAGACTCGGTGTATCCGATGATTCCTGCCGGCAGCGGACTGCATGAGATGATTCGGCGTCCCGATCACGATCCGCTGGAAGAGACCGCGGACGATAAATAGGGGACGACAAATAGAGCACGACAATTAGGAAAGTGGGTTCGATCATGTTGCACACATTTGTCGCTTATGTTGAAGACCGTCCGGGCGTGCTGACGCGCGTGGCGTCGCTGTTCCGGCGGCTGAATATCAACATTAACTCGCTTACCGTGGGGCGCAGCGAGCGGCCGGGCCTGTCGCGGCTCACGCTGGTGTGCGAGGCGTCGGGCGAGGCCGGGCACCGCATCCGCGCCAGCCTGTTTAAACTGGAGAACGTTGTCGATGTGGACGACATTGCGCAGGCGCCGTCGGTAACGCGCGAACTGGCGCTGATTAAAGTTGCGGCCTCGCCGCGGAAGCGTGCGCAGATTTTCGACCTGGTCGAGGTTTTTCGCGCACGCATCGTCGATCTCACCTCTGAGTCGTTGATGATCGAGATGACGGGCGTCGAAAGTAAGATTGAAGGGCTTATCGAAGTGCTGCGCGAGGACGATGGGCAGGTTTTGGAGATTTGCCGCAGCGGCAAGATGACCATGCGGCGTGGCCACCACGTAAGCAGCGTCGTGAAGGCGATGGGTGTGGTAGACGGCGAGGCTGCCGAGCCGGAAGTGGAGCCTGCTGCAGACAGCGTTGCTGGCGAAGCCGGGTAGGGGAAGGTCGTCGTGCCCAGTAATAACGGGCGAGAACATGGGTTATGATTCTGGCTTGAGAGGAAAGATGGATGAACGCTGACGAGAAAGCCTGCCCTGTCTGCGGTGAGACCATCAAGGCCGTCGCGATCAAGTGCCGTTTCTGCAATACGGACCTGACTGCTTATGCCGCGACAAAGGACCTGGAAACCGAAAAAATTCTGTTCACCGGGCACCCGGCGATCATCTATACCGTCGGACAGTTAATGCCCTTTGTCGTGGTAATTGCGGTAACGATTCTGGTTGGGTATCTGATGCAGGCCGGGTATGTTGAGAGTTCCGATCGAAATGTTGCTTATTTGAGCCTGTTTTTTCTGGTGACGTGCGCGGCAATCGGCATCCATTACTTCATCAAGAGCAGAAGTATTCATTATGAGATCACCACGCAGCGGATCAAACTGGAGCACGGTCTGCTTTCGAAAGTCCAAGAATCTCTGGAGCTGTTCCGCATCGATCATTTTGAATTGCGCAAGCCGCTGGGGAAGCGGTTGCTCGGACAGGCATCGTTGCATCTGTTCTCCTCCGATGCGGAATTGGAGAACTTTTCAATCTATGGAGTACCTAACCTGGAGTCTCTCGCGGATGAAATGCGGAACTGCCAGCTTCGTGAGCGCACGCGCCGGGGGTTAACGACATTTGTAAGGGCTTAGGCTGGAAAGCCCCGCCCCTCTTAATCCGGGAAAGACTTCCACGGAAATCTCGGTCTCTATTCGGCCTGCGGTTTGGAACAGGTGGCATTGCGCCACCGGCAGCCAGACGAGCCCGCTCAAAACAAACTTGAACCTCGAATACAAAGGAAAACTAAGAAAATCATGGCGAAGACTTATTACGACAACAATGCCGACCTCAAGTTAATTCAGGCAAAGAAGGTGGCCATCATTGGCTACGGCTCGCAGGGACACGCGCATGCTCTCAACCTTAAGGATTCGGGCGTGCAGGTGAAGGTGGGCCTGGCGGCCAATTCAAAATCGATTGTCAAGGCGCAGAAAGCGGGCCTTGAAGTGACGACCGTCGCCGAGGCCACAAAATGGGCCGACGTTGTGATGGTGCTCGTTCCCGATCAAACCGCGGCAAAACTTTATGCCGAGGAGATTGGGCCAAACCTGAGCGCAGGCAAGCTGCTGATGTTCGCGCATGGGTTTAACATTCACTTCAAAACTATTGTTCCTGCCGCGGGTATCGATGTGGGCATGGCAGCGCCGAAAGCGCCGGGCCATCGCGTGCGCGAAATCTTCACTGAAGGCGGCGGTGTGCCGGGGCTTATCGCTGTGCACCAGGACGCGACCGGCAACGCGCACGCGCTCTCGCTCAGCTACCTGAAGGGCATTGGTTGCACGCGCGCCGGGGCTCTGGAGACGACGTTCAAGGAAGAGACCGAGACCGATCTGTTTGGCGAGCAGGCAGTCTTGTGCGGCGGCGTGAGCGCGCTGATTAAGGCGGGTTATGAGACGCTGGTCGAGGCCGGGTATCAGCCCGAGAGCGCGTACTTCGAGTGCCTGCACGAGCTCAAGCTGATTGTCGACCTGATTTATCGCGGCGGGTTGGCGTATATGCGCTATTCGATTTCTGACACCGCTGAGTGGGGCGACTATGTGAGCGGCCCGCGCGTCATCAATGCCGAGAGCCGCAAGGCGATGAAGCAGATTCTCGCCGAGATTCAAGATGGGACATTCGCGAAGAAGTTTCTCGCCGATCAGAACTCCGGCAAGAAGGAGTTTCTGGCCTTCCGCGAGGCTGAGGCCAAGCATCCGGTAGAAATCGTCGGCAAGCAACTGCGCGCGGCGATGCCGTTCCTCGATCCGGTGACGGTGGAGGAAGTGGCGAAGACGCGGTAAAAGACAGCTTCCAGCTATTAGCTGTTAGCTGCTAGCTGGAGGCTCACTCAATTGATAGTTCCGCAAATAGACGTCACCCTGCGCGGAGCGAGGCGAAGTCGAAAGACCTGCGGTTGCTTTTCAGCCAATGAGTAGAAGCACTCTTTACTCCCACCAGTTTTCCTTTGTGAAGTCCGGCTCTTCACTGTTGCATACGGGAAACTGCTCGACCAGAGCTTTTCGGTTTTGATCGACCAAAGGTTTGGTTTGTTCGAGGAAATCGAACGATTCCTGCGGATCCGATGCAAGGAAGAAACTCCACTTTTCGGACTCTCTCCAGTCATTTTTGTGTTTCCCTGCCTCTTTCTGTTGCTCCGCATAGCCCAAGACCGAGTCCTTGCCAAGAACCTCTTCAGAAACTTTCTTGGAGGCCAGTACAGCTTCATGTTCTGCGGGCAAACCCCACGGGAGAGAATTGTTTTCTTTTATTGTGCGAATTTGTCTAATTGCATCGTTCGCCATATACACCTTATAACTGAATCCATATTGCATAAAATGCTGCAACTCATGAGCAATGGTTATGACAGTTCCTGTTGTAGACTGGCAGACTCTATGCGTCAAGTAAATCAAAATATCGTACGTCCTGTCTTGACTGTCTCGAAGTCGTTCGATAATATCGCTCGGCAAACGAAAGTCGAATCCCAAGGCCGATGTCGGAAACTGTGTCGGGTAAAAGAACCCACAACAGCCCTCGCCAAAGCATCTGGTAAACTCCGGGCGCTCCATATTATCGAAGATGCAAATGAGCGATTGATGCGGAAGTCGAAAACATCCGAGAACCTTCTGGCAAAGCGACTCCAAGCCAGTTTCATTGGAACCGTAGAAAAAGTCCAGTTTCGGCATCAATCCCGATTCGTTTGTTGGCATATTATTATCCTCGATCTCACCGCGTGGGAAAGTAATTCTCGATTTGAAAATCGTGGTTGCGTAGAAATTTCATCTCGGTCTTGATATCTGGTTATAGGCCTCAAGAAACAAAGATTTTCGTTCTGCGGCAACATCTGCTTTGGTTAATCCGTTTACGCTCTTGAAGGCATCTGCGTATACCGAATTCTTGAAGCAGAACTCTATGAATTCTTCGTTATAGTCGCCAACATCGACAGATTCGACAACGCGGGAATACCATACAGCAGGCAAAGACAGGACCAACAAAAGTATTACAGGAACCAAGTTGTTCCAATCCTTCCAAATCCCAAGTCCAAAGCTGCATATGGCAACTAAAACCATGTAAATAGTGCTCTGTTTACGTCGGTGCGCTACGATCTTTGCGCATTGGTCGCAATGTGGAATCTTGATAGATAGGTAATCGTGGCGGGTGTGCGTGAACCTAAAATGCCTGTGGGATAAGGAATTAAAATTGACGTCGTTAACAATATCAGTTCGAAGGCACCCCGGGCACATTTGGGGGAATATAATCCCATATGATCGTCGCGGGACTACCACACTAACACCCGATTTGCCCTTATTTGTTTGCGGCGATTCGTTCGCTCTTTTATACAACTCCTGCATCAACGCAATGCGAGCATCGGGTATGATGCCATCACACTCCTCGGAAAGTTGAAGTAGCTCTCCATCCGTCATCTGAGAGTATGTCTTCGCGAAGTCTTCCATTTTCTCACTCAAAGTTGCAATGCAAGCACTGTAAGACGAATTATACCCAGCTTCGTTTTTTGTTCGCCAACTTCGCCTTTACATGTTGCATGAAACAATTGTTCTGTTGTATCATGTTTCATGAAACATATGCCGACGACAAAGAGTTCCGTCACAATCCGGGTCCGAAAGCACCGCGAGCAGCTCCGCGCCGCGGGGCTGCGTCCAGTACAGTTTTGGCTGCCGGATACTTCATCGGAGAGTTTCCGCAAGAAGTGCGAGCGCGAGTCGCTGTTGCTGGCGAACGATCCGCTCGAGGCCGAAACCCTCGCATGGGTCGCTGAGGTCGCCGACACGGACGGATGGGTATGAAACGCGGCGATCTGATCCCGGTGGTATTAGCGGGAGCGTACGGCAAACCAAGGCCCGCTCTGGTGATTCAATCGGATCTTTTCGCGCACCATCCTTCGGTCACGATTCTTCCAGTCACCACTGAAATGCGGCCGATCGAGACATTTCGAATTTCTGTCAGCCCTTCATCGCGGAATGGACTTCGCGCTGCGTCGCAGATCATGGTGGACAAGGCGCACACCATTCCGCGCGACAAGGCCGGCGCCCCTTTCGGCGAGCTGGAACCGCGCACGCTCAAGGTTGTGGACCGCGCGCTCGCCGTCTTCCTCGGATTGGGCTGAGTTCCGCTCGGCGCGAACCTTTCCAGGTATCCTTTGTGAGGTTCGCCGCCTTGTAGAATCAACCTGAAACTCCGCCCCGATCCGGCTTGGGAGGCTTCTTGCTTTACTGGCTGCTCTACGAAAAGCTGTTTCCGTTCTTTCACCCGTTCCGGATCTTCCGCTACCTGACGTTTCGTACTGCGTTTGCCTCGCTGACGGCGATGCTGATTGCGCTCTTCATCGGGCCGTACGTGATCCAAAAGCTGCGCGAGTTCCAGATCGGGCAGTTTGTGCGCGACGACGGACCTCAGTCGCACCTGAAAAAAACGGGAACGCCGACGATGGGCGGGGTGCTGATCTGCATCGCCATTCTGCTGCCCACGGTGCTTTGGTCCGACCCGGCGAATCCGCTGGTGTGGATCGTTGTCTTTTCCACGCTTGCGTATGGCGCGATCGGGTTTGCGGATGACTACATCAAAGTGGTGAAGCGGCGGAGCCTGGGCTTGACGGCGCGGGCCAAGCTGCTGTGGCAAGGGCTGGCCGGAGTCGTGGTGGCTGTGGCGCTGGTGGTGCTGGACCAGTTCGACGTGTTTTCAACGCGCCTGTCGGTTCCGTTTATCAAAAGTCTGCACCCGACCCTAATGTGGCACGTGTGGCCCAGCACCCTGCCGCACATGGCGCTATTTGCATTTGCGCCGTTCGTTTTGTGGGTGGTGCTGTGGCTGGTGGGAACGTCGAACGCCGTGAACTTGACCGACGGGCTCGACGGGTTGGCCATCGGCTGTACCATCATCGCCGCCGCCGCGTTGGCGGCGCTTACTTACATCAGCGGCAACGTGGTCTTCGCGGACTACCTGGAATTGCAGCGCATGCCGATGGTGGGCGAACTCGCGGTCTTCTGCGGGTCGATGGTGGGCGCATCGATCGGATTTCTCTGGTACAACGCGCATCCCGCCGAGATTTTTATGGGCGACGTGGGCTCGCTGGCGCTGGGCGGGGCCATCGGCACGGTGGCCATCATCATCCGCCAGGAGCTGCTGCTGCCGTTTATCGGCGGAGTCTTCATTCTTGAAGCAGTTTCGGTGATTCTGCAGGTGGGCAGCTACAAACTGCGCAAGAAGCGCATCTTCAAAATGGCGCCGCTGCACCACCACTTCGAGCAGTTGGGCTGGAGCGAGTCCAAGGTGATCGTGCGCTTCTGGATCGGCGCCCTGGTGTTTGCATTGTTTGCACTCACAACGCTGAAATTGCGCTAGCCGCGCGCACGCCGCATCCCCCGCGGTGCACAATAAAGTTGGTGGCGTTTCGTCAGCAGCGGGCACTTCGTCAGGAACAAGCGTTTGGAACAAATGATGGAATTGAAGGGCAAAAAGGTTCTGGTCGTGGGCCTGGGCAAGTCCGGGCTGGCGGCGGCACTGTTTTTGCGCCACAAGGGCGCGCAGGTGACCGTTTCCGATATCCGCTCGGCCGAGTCGTTGGCTAAGGAGATTCCGGCGCTGCTCGATGAAGGAATCAATGTGGAGGCGGGCGGCCACGGCCTGTTGACGTTTCGCCGACAGGATCTGATTGTGGTGAGCCCCGGCGTGCCTCTGAATACGCCGGAGCTGGTGCAAGCCAAGAGCTTTGGCCGCCCGGTGATCGGCGAGCTGGAACTGGCGGCGCGCTTCCTGAAGGGACGGATTCTGGCCATCACCGGATCGAATGGGAAAACGACCACGACGGCGCTCGCCGGCGAGATTCTGAAGGAAGCCGGCTACCCAATACTGGTTGCCGGAAATATCGGCGTGCCAGTGATTGGTTTGATTGACGAAAGCACGGACGACTCGTGGTCGGTGCTTGAGGTTTCAAGCTTCCAACTGGAGAGCACGGAAGAGTTCCATCCACGGATTGCCGTCATTTTGAACATCACGCCGGACCATCTCGATCGACATGGGAGCTTTGAAAATTATGCGCTGGCAAAGGAGCGGATCTTCGCCAAGCAGGATGCAGGCGACTGCCTGGTGCTGAACGCCGACAATGCCCGCACTGCAGAAGCAGCGGCCCGCACGCACGCTTCGGTTTATTGGTTCTCGGCGAAGCATGAAGTGAAACAGGGAGCATGGGTTGAAAACGGCAACGTAGTCTACCGGTCAGGACCGGATGCGGGGCCGGACGCGGCGATCGAAACGATTTTGTCGGTCGCAAAAATTCCGCTCAAGGGTATGCACAACGTGGAGAACGTGCTGGCAGCGGTGTGCGCGGCACGGCTGGCGGGTGTGCCTGCCAACTTAATTGCGCGTGCAGTTGAGAAGTTCCAGGCGGTTGAGCATCGCCTTGAGTTCGTGGCCACCGTCAATGGCGTTGAGTTCTACAACGATTCAAAGGCCACCAACGTGGATGCAACCGCGAAAGCCGTTGCTGCGTTTCCTGGCGGAATTCATTTGATTCTTGGCGGCAAGGACAAGGGATCGGACTATTCCGAGCTCGCGCCGCTGCTGCGTGAGCGAGTGCGCGCTGTCTACACCATCGGCGCGGCCGCGGCAAAAATCGAATCGCAACTGCGCGGAGCGGTGACCATCCGCTCCTGCGGGACGCTGGCGACCGCGGTGAGCGCCGCTGTTGTTGAGGCGCGGCCCGGCGATGTGGTGCTGCTGGCGCCGGCTTGCTCCAGCTTCGATCAGTTTGAGAATTACGAGCATCGCGGGAATGTCTTCAAGCAACTGGTTGCGGAGCAAAAAGATTGGAAGCTGAACGAGAACGTATAGGCGAAATCGAGTAGGAACTTATGGCAAAGCGAGTTGGCGTTGACAAATGGCTCTTTTTCACTACGCTGGTGCTGGTGGTCGCCGGATTAGTGATGGTCTTTTCGGCTTCGGCCGTGGTTGACCAGGAGAAATACCACTCCGCGTACACCTTCATTCTGACGCAGGCTGTTTGGGCCGCTTTGGGCGTGCTTACCATGCTGGTGCTGATGCATGTGGACGTGAGCCGCTATAACTCGCCGCGCTTCATCTATCCCGTTCTTTGTGTCACAACTGTCTTGCTGGTGCTGGTGTTCCTGATGCCCGGCTCGCATCACACGCATCGCTGGATTCGCTTCGGCAACTTCTTTACCTTTCAGCCATCGGAGATCGCAAAGCCAGTGCTGGTGCTGTTTCTGGCTTGGTTCCTGCACGCGCGCCTCGGCGCAATGCGCGATTGGAAGCACACGCTGCTGCCCGCGGCGCTGATTCCGGGGATGTTTGTCGTGTTGGTGGCGGCGCAGCCCGATTTGGGCACGGCGCTGGTGCTCGCGGGCGTGACGGCGATGATTCTCGTGCTGGCCGGGTTGGAGTGGAAGGTTCTGCTGGGCGCTTTTGCCGCCGCGCTGCCGGCGCTGGCCGCGCTTCTGCTCATGGTTCCCTGGCGACGCGCGCGCATGCTGGTCTTTCTCAATCCCGAATCCGATCCGCAGGGCGCCGGCTATCACATTTATCAGTCGCTGATCGCCGTGGGCACGGGCGGGCTCACGGGGCGCGGCTACATGGAGGGGATGCAGAAGCTTTTCTTTCTGCCCGAGGCCGCGACTGATTTCATCTTCGCTAACATTGCTGAGGAACTGGGCTTCATTGGAGCCATGTTGATTGTGTTGCTTTTTGCTATGTTCGGCGTTCGCGGATTGCGCACGG
The DNA here is from genome assembly GCA_003134815.1 of Acidobacteriaceae bacterium. Classification (GTDB taxonomy): domain Bacteria; phylum Acidobacteriota; class Terriglobia; order Terriglobales; family Acidobacteriaceae; genus Telmatobacter. Next base: position 44,443 of record PLCO01000007.1, read on the forward strand.
CTTTCCGCTGCACCGATCCGTTTGCGCGGCTGGCCGCATTCGGCATCACCACTACAATTCTGCTGCAGGCCTTCTTCAACATCAGCGTGGTTCTTTCGCTGGTTCCCAACAAGGGCATCCCCCTGCCCATGATCTCGCACGGAGGCACGTCGCTATTCTGCACGCTGGCCAGCATCGGAATCCTTCTTAACATCAGCCGGCAGGCGGAATAAGGCGTCAAACACCCGGGGGAAAGGTAAAACAAGCGCATGGCGAAGCTGCGAATCATCATCGCAGGCGGCGGGACGGGCGGGCACATCATTCCCGCGCTGGCCGTGGCGCGCGCTCTGGTAGAGCGGCACGGGGCTGAAGTCCTGATGGTCGGCACCGCGCGCGGTCTCGAGTCGCGCCTCGTGCCTGAGGCCGGGTTTCAACTCAAGCTGATCGATATAGGCCCCTTGAAAAGTGTCTCGCTCATGACGCGGCTACACACCCTTACAAGCCTGCCGCGAAGCATTGGCGATTGCAAGCAACTGATGCGTGAGTTCCGCCCCGGCGCCGTGCTGGGCGTGGGTGGCTACGCATCCGGGCCGGCGATGGTGGCCGCGCTGCGGCTTAAGATTCCCGCGATGGCCTTTGAGCCGAACGCGATGCCCGGCTTGGCCAATCGGCTTGTGGGCAAGTGGGTGAAGACCGCGGCCATCAATTTTCCCGCCGCGGCAACATGGTTCCGCAATGCAGAGGTCACCGGCGTTCCCGTGCGGCCGGAGTTCTTCAAGCTTGAGCCTCCTTCTGGGCCGCCGCATCTGCTGGTCTTTGGCGGCTCTCAGGGCGCGCGGATCTTCAATACGCATATGCCGCACATTGTCCGGTCTTTACTCGACGCGGTTCCCGGCCTGACGGTTCTGCACCAGAGCGGCCTGCGCAACGCCGATGCGACAGAAGCGGCATACAGGGTGAGCGGCGCGTCGCCGTTGCGCTGGTCGGTGCGGCCGTTTCTCGACGATATGGCGGCGGAGTTTGCTCGCGCGCACCTGATCATGTCACGCAGCGGCGCGTCAACAGTGGCCGAGGAGGCGGCGGCTGGCAAGCCTGCTCTGCTGGTTCCCTTTGCTGCCGCAACCGACCAGCACCAGCTGCGCAACGCAGAAGCCATGGTGGCGGCTGGGGCCGCGGTGATGCTGAAGGAAAAGGATCTGGACGCTCCCGACAAGTTGCTATGGATAATCGCCGGCTTGATCACGGATCCTGCGCGGCTGGCTGCGATGTCCGCTGCCGCGCGCACGCAGGCGCATCCGAGCGCGGCAGAGAGAATCGCCGATCGTCTGGCGGAGCTGGCCGGGCGCTAACCGTATGTGAGGTCGGTGCTCTGTCCGACTTCGATGATGTAGCCGTCAGGATCGCGGATGTAGCAGCGAATCTCGCCGTACTTGGGAATCGGCGGCGTGATGAACTCGGCACCACGGCTTTTCCACAATTCGTAGCAGGCCTGAATATCCGCAACGCGGAAATTCATAAAGCTGTTGATGTGATTGGGGTCGGGGACGCTGAGCGTTACCGTCGGCTTATCCGGTGTCGGCCCGCCGCCGACGTTCAAAATCATCCAGATATTCGCGAGCTGAAGGTACGGAGGCGCGTTACCGTCGCCCATGGTCAGAATGCGAGCGCCAAAGACCTTCTCATAGTAGCGAGCCGATCGCTCGACGTCGGCGACGGTGAGAAAATGAGCGATACTGATCCCCTCGCGCGGGGGCATCTCATAGCTCTTCTGATCGAGTTCGACCGCGGTCATTGATGGCTCCTTTCGGTTCGATGCTGATTACACCAGCGCTCATTACAAATACGGTAAAGCAAGTCCCGCTTCCATTTGTGAAAAATCGATCAACACGAATCGGCCGGGAAGAATTGGTTCGCATGCGCTAGTTCAGCAGCGATTCCCAGTCGGCTGGCACTTTTCCTCGTGGTCCGGGAGCGGGCTGATTGGTGGGGTGCGAATGCGGCGGAAGCAACTTCGCACCCGCTGTCTCCCCCTGCGTCTCGTAGTCGTAGAACCAGTCCTCGCCTGGCTCAAAGCTGGCTATGATCGGATGCCCTGTTGCCGCCGCATGCTTGGATGCATGCTGGCTCGGAGAACTGTCACAGCATCCGATGTGCCCACACTCCGCACACCGGCGGAGGTGAAACCACCAGCCCTGCGGCGACGCGAGACATTCCACACAGCCGGGGCCACTGGGTTTGGAGGCGAGATTAATTCCACGGCGATCTTTTTTCATCTTCATTTCTCGCTTAGGTGATGGATGTGCGGCAACGAATTCAAGGCACCAACAGAATCTTGCCGATTCCGCCCTTTTCTGCCGCTGCATGGGCCTCTGCCGCTTTACTGAGTGGCATTTTGGGGCCGATCGGAATTACTAGCTTGCCATCCCTCACCGCTTCGGCCATGAACTCGAGCGTAGCCCTGTCGAAATGCGAGAAGACGAGCGCCGCCTTTACAGACGGGTAATTTGCGGCGTTCTGCGGCGGCCCGACAACCGATGCATACACTCCGCCCGGCTTGACCTTGGCGATCAATTTCTCGGCTGTTTTTCCGCCGACTGCATCCGCAACGGCATCGAGCGGCGAAAGACTCGCAATTGCGGTGTCGTCGTCGGTTGCAACGAGTTGATCGGCGCCGACAGTTTTCGCTTGATCGAATTGCCTCTTCAAAACCCCCGCGATCACATTCGCCCCGCGCGCCTTCGCAATGAACACCGCCGAACGCCCAACACTCCCTGCGGCGCCCACGATCATTACCGTCTGGCCCGATTTGATTTCCGTGGCTGCGAGCAACTGGTTGCCGGTGATCGTGACCAGCGGCAACGCCGCGGCCTCGATCAAGTCGAGGCCCTCGGGAATATCCGCAAGAACGTCGGCTTTCACTACGCAGAGTTCGGCGTAAGTGTTGTCCGCCATTGCGAACACCCGGTTGCCGGCAGTAAAGGTCTCGACTCCCGGCCCAACCTTCACAACGATCCCCGAAACATCGACTCCGATGAGGCCGGGGAACTGGAGGGGATAAAAATCTTTCGTTAATCCGGCACGCCGCTTGTAGTCGATCGGGTTCACGCTGGCGGCGGCGACCCGCACCAGCATCTCGCCCCGACCCGGAACCGGATCAGGGTAGTCCTCGTACTTCAATACTTCCGGACCACCGTATTCGTGGACAACAATCGCTTTCATGATTCATCTCCAGGCTGGCCGAACTATATACACGAACTGTTGGGCACGAATCATTCGATGAAGAAAACTGGAATTCGTTGCATCGCAGAGTTTCGATTGCAGGCTCGCGCGTCGAGGCCAAGATTCGTTCTTCTTCGATAGAGTTTGGGTCGAGAGCGTTTGGAAAGAGGACAAACCTCCCGATCTCCGGCCGTGAGCTCGAGGGCCGAAGCCCACTTTCACATTTTGCCATTAAGCCAGAGATAGTGTGAAGAATCAAATTGGAAGGCTCTATCGGGCGACGCTTTTACCGCGGGTGCAGCGGAAAGAAAGGATTGACGTCCGTTAAGTCGAGCGAGTCTGTACGCAAACAAAAAGCCCGCCTGTCGAAGCAAGCGGGCTTTCTTATCCATCAGCGGAAATTCAATCTTCCGCCGTAAGCCGGAATTACCGGTCCAGATCTACGGGTGCCGATTACCGGTGACCACCACCGCCGTGGCCGCCGCCGCCTCCACCATGGAAGCCGCCTCCGCCACCGCCGCCATGGAAGCCGCCACCACCACCGCCGTGGAATCCACCACCACCGCCGCCGTGATAGCCGCCGCCACCGCTAAATCCACCGCGCGCGCCGCCGCCGCCGGTGTAGCCACGTCCGACGCCACCCGAATAGCCGCGACCGGCGTACCCGCCGCGTCCGCCGTCCCCGTACCCGCTACGTCCGCCGTAAGCATAACCGCCGCGTCCGCCGTAAGCATAACCGCCGCGACCGTACCCGTATCCGCCGCGATAGCCATAGCCGCCGCGGCCATAGCCACCCCAGCCGCGCCGGCCCCATCCGTACCACGGTCCGGCGCCGATGAAGAGGCCGCCGTCAAACCAGTTAGGACCGTAATAACCGTAGGGAGCGCAGGCATAGGGGTAATACTGGTAATAGCCCCACGAGCAATCCGGAGGGCCGTAGTCGTCATATCCTGGATCAACCGCCGCGGGGCCGATGCCGATTCCAACCCCGATCTGGGCGTTCGCTTTAGCGGCGAACGGCAGAACGACAAGCATTGCCAGCATTGCCAATAGAACTAAGCGGAATCTCCGCATGACATCCTCCTTGTGCGGTACCGTCCTCGCCTTGCCCGGATCGGAACCCGGAGTCGCCTCCGGTTTCAGCACTTTCCAGCCTCCATCATTTGATCTTCTGGCCGGCCATCAGCTTCTTTAACACTTCTTTCGCCCCTTTGTTGCGGTCCGTAGAAAGCATGAATTACGGCTCCAGAAAGGGCAAGAACCTTTTGCGCCTCCGTGCTTTGGCGGTCACTGCGGAGGGTGTTACGTCGCGCGGCGACCGGAGTTACGGCACACCCTAAGAGACGCTTCAAGTCTCGAAAGGGCGCAAAATCGTCAAGGGGCTCAAAATCGCGATATGGCGCAAAAAAACGGCCCCTCCAAGTTTGGAGGGGCCGCATGGCGCAGGCAGCAGAAGGCGGAGCTACCTGCGAAAGTGAGCGTCGCGGTCAAAATGCCGGTCGTCACGGTCGCGACGGTCAAAGTCGCGGTGGTCGTCACGGTCGAAGTCGCGGTGATAGACGTATCCGCGATCCCACCCAAAGCCGTCGCGAACCACGACGCCAGGGCCATAGCCCACGAAGTTCCAATAGCCCGGCGTCCAGTAGCCGTCATCCCAGTAGCCGGCCACCCACGCATAGCCCGGTCCAGGGCATGGCGGAGCTGCGACTGCGCGCGCTCCAAAATAAACGCCAATGCGAGCTGCCTGAGCGGGAGCTGCGCTGAATGCCAGAGATCCGACTGCCAATGCCGCTGCCAAAAAACCATTCTTGATCCACTTCTTCATGCTGACCATAATCCCTCCATTCCGTGCGGACCGATTTTCTTGTCCGCCCCGGTTTGCCACCACCTGGGAGCTTGCTTCTTGCTGCTCCTTCTGGCTCGCCGGTTCTGCCCTATGCAAACACTACGCAAGCGGAAGGTTGCGGGTGCCGCGCGAAAATAAAGTCGCGCAACTTTTGGTGGCAACAGTGTTGATGGCGGGGCTTTTCTGCGCAGGATCGACAACCATTAAAGGTCGTCGCGGTATTCTGAAAAGCGATTGGTATTGCGTATGATTGCTGCGCGGCACAGCCCGGCGCAGCGCGCGCCGCAAGCTTCCGCGCTGCTAAAGGAGATCCCGATGCATCACGCCCAAGGCACCTTCACCGTCGACATTCGCCCGCTTTCGCCCGCGTTCGCTGAGGGAATTGGGCGCTTCTCCGTCAACAAAACGATGCACGGCAATATTGAAGCGACGACGAAGGGCGAGATGTTTACCGGCGGCGATCCGAAGAAGGGCCTGGCGGGATACGTGGCGGTCGAGCTCGTCACGGGCACTCTCGGCGGCAAGGACGGCGGCTTTGCGCTGCAGCACTTTGCCACCATGGACGGCCACGGCCCCAGCATGCAGGTGGTCGCGGTACCGGGATCGGGAACCGGCGAGTTGGCCGGCATTGAGGGCACGTTCACGATTCGCGTCGAGAACGGCCAGCACTTTTACGAATTCGAATACGCGCTGCCGGAGTAAGGCAGTGATCAGGGGTCAGGCGTCAGAGTCCAGTTGTCGGAGATGGGGAGACGAAAGCGAATGGCAGAACCGTCGGATCGCAAGTCTGCTTTCATCCCCGGAGCCGAGATAGCGGAACTCTTCAGAAGGGCGCTGCGCGGCGAGGCGAAGATCTTCACCGTCGGAGGTTCGTGGACCGAGATCTATGCCGCCAATGTGGAGGTGCGGATCGACGGCTACAAACTGGCAATTTTCAATGATTGCAACCAGGTGGACTACGTTGACCGGGCGATCGCTCCGGATGGCCGCGAAAGCGAATTTGACGACTGGTGGTTTGCGCATGACGAGCCGGTTGATCTGCTGACCGATGAGGAGCAGGATCGCCTTGAAACCCTGATGGAAGCCGCGCAAGTCATTTCGGAGGATTGAGAGGCGGGCGAAACGTACGGGCCGACAGTTCAACAATCGCCGCAGCCACAGCCAGTCGGGTTTTTCGTTGCGTATCGAGGCAGTCTCCACACTCTGCTACCCTGATCCTTCAACCCCATGTTTGCCACCTCGCAGCACGCGCACTTCATCGGCATCGGCGGCATCGGCATGAGCGGCATCGCCGAGATCATGCTGAGCATGGGCATTAAGGTCTCCGGCTCCGATCTGAAGCGCAGTGCCGTTACTGACCGGTTGGCGCAAATGGGCGCAACCGTATATGAAGGGCACCACGCGGCCAACGTCGCCGGGGCAACGGTGGTGGTAACAAGCTCAGCCGTCAACGCCAGCAATCCCGAGGTGCGCGAGGCGCACGCGCGGAAGATTCCCGTTATCCAGCGCGCGGAGATGCTGGCCGAGCTGATGCGCCTGAAATACGGTATCGCCATTGCCGGCATGCACGGCAAAACGACGACTACGTCGATGGTGGCGGCGGTGCTATCGGCGGGCGGACTCGATCCCACGGTTGTCGTCGGCGGCCGAGTGGACGCGCTCGGCTCGAATGCGCGCCTGGGAACTACGCAATATCTCGTGGCTGAGGCGGACGAAAGCGACCGATCGTTTCTGAAGCTCTCGCCGATTCTCGCGGTGGTCACAAATCTCGATCGCGAGCATATGGACTGCTACCACGACATGGCCGACGTTGAGAACGCCTTCGTTGACTTCATGGATCGCGTGCCCTTCTATGGCGCGATCACTGCCTGCATTGATAATGCGCTGCTCAAGGGGATCCTGCCGCGTGTGCGGCGGCGCGTCTTTACTTACGGCGTGGCGGCGGAGGCGGACTATCGGCTCGAGCTGCTTGAGTTTGGACAATTGCCAAGCTCAGAGCGGGGGCAGGGAAGCACATTCTCGCGTTTTCAGGTACACACTGCTTCAGGTCCGCTCGGTCCCTTCGAGCTGCACGTTCCGGGCCGGCACAATGTGTTGAACGCGACCGCGGCTGTCTCCATCGCGCGGCAACTTCAGGTTCAGCCGGAAAAGATTGCTGAGGGCGTGGCCAACTTTCGCGGCGTGGACAGGCGCTTTCAGCGGCGCGGAACGGCGCGCGGCGTCGCAGTGGTCGACGATTATGGTCACCATCCGACTGAGATTCGCGCCACGATTGCCGCGGCGCGGGAGTGCGCGCGCGGCCGCATCCATGTGGTCTTCCAGCCGCACCGGTACTCGCGCACTGCGGATCTAATGGACGAATTCTCGATCGCGTTTGACGGCGCTGACACGGTGATAGTTCTGCCGATTTATGCCGCGAGCGAGGAGCCGATTCCCGGCGTGACTGCGGAGCTGCTTGCTGAACGCATTCAGGCAGCGCGCGTCGAGTTCGCACTGGATTTTGCCGCTGCAGTGAGCGTGGCCGCAGCCGCGGCGCGAGACGGCGACCTGATTCTCACGCTCGGCGCAGGCAGCGTGAGCCAGCTCGCGCCGCAGATTCTGGCGGCGCTGGAAGCTGCCACTACGGAAAAGTTTCCGGTTCGCTGATCTTCCCGCTAGACGAGACGACCTTCTGGAAGCAGGGATTTCAGGCCCAGCGCTTATGCCCCCGCGTAAGCCTCCACATCGCGCTCGATCGTTTTTCTCAATTCCAGTCGCGCTTTTGAAAGGTCGTGCATCTGCTGCAGGTTCAGCCAGAACTCAGGGCTATTGCCGAAGAAGCGAGCCAGGCGCAGTGCGGTGTCCGGTGTGATCGCACGCTTGCCGTGAACAATGTCGCCGATGCGCGTAGCGGGCACGCGGATCTTCAGCGCCAGAGCGTTCTGCGTGATTCCAAGCGGGATAAGGAACTCCTCGCGCAGCATCTCGCCGGGGTGCGTGCTGACCCTCTGAAGATTCCATCCTGAAGCTGGTCTGTTGATAGCCATACGTTGCCACTCCATTAGCAGTGTTTCTAGTGGTAGTCCGTGATCTCCACCGCGTGCGCTCCATCTACCTTCCAGATAAAGCAGACGCGATATCGATCATTGATTCGGATGCTGTGCTGCCCGATGCGATCGCGTTTCAACGCTTCTAAGCGGTTGCCCGGTGGAATGCGCAGATCGCTCAAGTTGATTGATGCTTCAATCTGATCCAGCTTGCGGTGAGCAATTGCTTGAATCGCTGCCCAGTGTTTATTCCATCCCGTTTCGAAGAGTTCTTTAGTGTCCGCGTCCTTGAAACTCTGGATCATCTCTCATCAGGGTATAACGACTTGCGTTACATGTAAAGCGTCATATGGACGCGGGCCTCCTGATCGCCGACTTTTCCACTGACCCCGTAACCCTGCTGGTACCCCCGGCCATCTCACTGAAAACAGCCATCTCTGTGCGGTCTATAGTGAAATCTGGCGACACTGCGTACGCGCCCAAGCGTGACAAATCACGTGGCGAATCAAGGGAATACGACAAATCGGCCCACTTTGTGGGAGGATGACCCGCCCGAGGAGATCCGTCCGCGGCGCATGCGGGACGATTCGCCTTTAGCGGGGCGTTTTCGTCCCGGCGCGGCGGGCAGACGTGGACCCGGAATGCCGCTGGAGTTTGACGATCCTGACGGCGACGGAATGTTGCGCCCGACGACGGATCGATTCGGCTCCTCATCGGATCGTTTTGGATCTACCAAGAGGCCGTGGTGGCAGCCGGCCAGCACAGTGGGCCGCGTGTTTCTCGCGTCGGGCGCGCTGCTGGTCTTCGTCGCTTTCACCACTGCCTGCCTCATGGTGCGCCACTCGCTCGAACGCGACGCACGGTTCCGCATTGCAGGCACTGACGACATTCAGGCTGCCGGCCTTACTGAAGTGAGCCGCTCGGAGATGATGCCCGTCTTCGGCGAAGACATTGGCCGAAATATTTTCTTCGTTCCCATCGACCAGCGCCGCCGCCAGCTCGAGGAGATTCCATGGGTCGAACGAGCAACAGTGATGCGGGTGCTGCCCAACCAGATTCGCGTTGATGTAGTGGAGCGCCAGCCGGTCGCGTTCACGCGGCACGGCGAGCAAATCGGACTGGTGGATGCGAATGGCGTTCTGCTGGCCATGGCGCCGGCGACGATGGCCAAGCACCACTACTCGTTTCCCGTGCTGACGGGGATCGATGCGGGCGATCCCGCCGATTCGCGCAAGGAACGCATGGATGTTTACCTGCGCATGATGGCGGAGCTCGACGCCGGCGGCAAGCACAACTCCGAGCAGATTTCAGAGATTGACCTCACCGATCCCGAAGACGCGCGCGTGCTGATGCCGGAGCAGGGCGCCGACATTCTGGCGCACCTTGGTGAAGATCATTTCCTTGAGCGCTATGAGCGCTACCAGGAGCACATTGCGGAGTGGAGGCAGCAGTATCCGCACCTCGCGGGCGTCGACCTGCGCTACGACAACCAGGTGGTGCTTGACATGGCCTCCGGCAAGGAGACCGCCGAGACTTCAAGCGGCGATGCGGTGCCGGCAGCAACGGCAACGCCTGAGACGAATCCGCCAGCGGCCATGAAATCGTCCGATGCGAAATCGGCGGGCGCGAAACCATTGGCCGCGAAAACGTCGGGCACAAAAACGCCCGGTCCGAAAACGACTAGCGCAACGGCTGCAAAGAAAAGCAAGTCAGAAAGAGACAAGCTGGCGCAGGACAAAAAGCACGCGACTCAACACACGGTTCCGGCAAAGCGCGCCGCAACGCAAAGCACAACGAAGCGGAATTCCGCTTCCACAAACCGTCCGGCTACGGCCACCAAGGGAAGCAACAGCCGGGCGTTGCCAGCGACCGTCACGCAGGGCGGGTAAACGACCATGGGCCAGAGGCAGGACAACCTGGTTGTGGTGCTCGACATCGGCAGCGCGTTTACGCGCGTTCTGGCGGCCGATGTCAACGAGAGCGTGTTGCGCTATCGCGGGCATGGCATCACTGCGTCGGCAGGAATGCGCAAGGGTTTGATTGCCGAGCTTGCTCCCGCGGCCAAGGTGGTACGCGCCACCAACGAGCAGACTGAGCATGTAGCCCGCGTGAACATTGACGAGTGCGTGGTGGGCATTGGCGGGCCGCACATTCGCGGCGTAAACACCAACGGCGGATTCCAGTTGAGCCGCGGAATGCGCGAGATTACCGGCGAGGACGTTCGCGCCGCCATCGGCCGCGCCCGCGCCATTGAGCTGCCCGCCGACCGCGAGGTTCTTCATCTGCTGCCTCGCCAGTTCATCCTCGACGAGCAGCCCGGCATCTTCGATCCGGTTGGTATGGTCGGCGCACGGCTTGAAGTCGAGCTGCACATCGCCACATGCGGCGGAAGCGCGCTGCAAAGCACGGTCACCTGCGCCAACCGCGCCGGGCTTGAGGTTTCAGAGGCGGTGCTGGAGTCGCTTGCCGCCGCCGAGTGCACGCTCTCAGCCGACGAGCGCGAGCTGGGCGTATGCGTCATCGACATCGGATCGCATTCCACCGATCTGGCTGTCTTCTTTGAAGGCGCGGTGGCCTACACTGCTTCGGTTCCCATCGGCGGAGCGCACTTTACCAACGATCTTGCCATTGGACTGCAACTGCCGATGGCGCAGGCCGAGGACCTGAAGCGGCAGTATGGCAACGCAGTGGTCACCTCTGTTCCGCAACTGGCGGAGGTTGAGATCACCACGCCGCAAGGCGCGCCGGCCACGCTTTCGATCCGCACCATGGCCGAGATTCTGGAGCCGCGCGCGCGTGAGCTCATGCACTACCTGAAAGAAAGCCTGCGCTACGGCGGCGTGGTAGATGCGCTTGGCGCGGGTTGCGTGCTTACCGGCGGCGGCGCCATGCTGCCCGGCATTCTGGACGTGACGGAAAGCCAATTGCGCGTTCCGGCGCGCATTGGCATGCCCGTGCGCTTGTCACATATGCCTCAGGAACTGAACCATCCGTCGTGGGCTGTTGGGATCGGTATGGTTCTCTACGCGCATCGCACACGGATGACGCGCGAGGCCGAGGACAGCAGCGGAAGCTTGCGCGACAGGTTGCGCGCGATGTTTGCAACGAGCTTTTAAGGGCAGGGAACAGGGATCAGGGATCGGGAAAAGGGAACCGGAGCGAGGTCAAACACGGTGAAGAAGCAGATAAAAATCGAGGAGAGCAAAGCCCCAATGGAACAGCACATCAATGAAGCCCGAGAAATGCGCAACGAAGCCCGCGAAGCCTGCAACGAAGCCGGAGAGATGCGCATTCAGTTTCACGACGAGGTTGTGCGTGGAGCGCGCATCAAGGTAGTGGGCGTGGGCGGCGGCGGCAGCAACGCCGTCAATCGCATGATCCAGGCCCGCATGGAAGGCGTCGAGTTTATCGCCGCCAACACCGATGTGCAGGCGCTCAAGCTGTCTGAAGCTTCAGTCAAGCTGCAACTGGGCGTGCGGCTTACCTCGGGGCTGGGCGCGGGATCAAATCCCGACGTGGGCCGTCGCGCCGCGCTGGAAGATTCGGAAAAAATCATCGAGGCGCTCGAAGGCGCGGACATGGTGTTTGTGACCGCGGGCCTGGGCGGCGGCACGGGCACTGGCGCCGCGCCGGTGATCGCTTCTTTGGCAAGTGAAATGGGAATCCTTACTGTCGCCGTTGTTACCAAGCCATTTGCCTTCGAGGGCAAGCGCCGCCTGATGCAGGCCGAGCGCGGCCTGAGCGAGCTGCTCGACAGCGTGGACACGATGATCGTGATTCCCAACGAAAAACTGCTCGCCGTGGCCAAGGACGCGGGATTCTTCGAAAGTTTCCGCATTGCCGACGACGTGCTTCGCCAGGGCGTGCAGGGCATCAGCGACATTATTACCATTCCCGGAATCATCAACCGCGATTTTGCCGACGTGAAGACGACCATGGCGGGCATGGGCCACGCCGTGATGGGCACGGCTGTGCGCTCCGGCACGAACCGCGCCATTGAAGCGGCGCAGGCGGCCATGGCTTCGCCGCTGCTTGACGCGGGCGCAATCGACGGCGCGCGCGGCATCCTTATCAACATCACCGGGTCAAGCTCGCTGAAGCTTTCCGAGGTGAATGAGGCGTCGTCGCTCATCGAGTCGGCCGCGCACGAAGACGCCAATATCATCTTCGGCGCCGTGCTCGACGAAAAGATGGGCGAAGAGGTGAAGATCACGGTCATCGCCACCGGCTTCCGCGACCAGATGCCCGAGCGGCGCGCGCGCATGCTGAGCGTGGACGAAACGCCGGTGATCTCGGTACCCGTTGTGTCGACTGGCAACTGGATGCGCGAGAGCTCGCCGGAGCTTGCGCCTGCGCCGGCACGCTTTATGAGTGAGGATGATGAATCCGCGACCGAGAGCGCGGAGGATGGATTCTTCTTTGCTGCTGCTGCGCCAGGAGTTTCGACCACGGTGACGGTTGCGGCTGCGCAGGCGAGAGAGATTGGCGATCGGGAGATGGGGATCGAAATGGCCCGGGTAAGCGACGCGCCGGTTGGCGCGCAATTTGAAGCCCCGGATTTCGAGGGAATGGAGTCCGAATTTCAGCCTGTTCCTCGGGATTACTGTGCTGATTTTGGTGTGAATTCTCGCGAAGGAACGGAGCCGGGCGCAGAGGCTGGCAAGGCGCTCTTCGCTGGTCCCGCTGAGCAACCAGAGCGGGACCTGGATGTTCCCACTTTTTTGCGCCGGCTGAAGTTCTAAAGGGCCATCGAATCAAGTGCATGGGGCCATAGCCTGCTATTGGGAATGGTTCACAGACGGGGGCGAAAGCAGTATAGTAAAGAGACTGCCCCCCCGAAAGTTGTATGGGTTGCGACCTCTAATCGAGGGACACTACTGCCCTCAGGGTTGTTTTTGGAGTTTCAAGAAGCCCGGCTGGCGGCAAATCCCGCGATCGCGCAGTGGTTTTGTCGCACTTTTCAATGTCGCACTTTTTTGGCGCGCCGATAAGAGAGATATGCTTGGCTCGCGAATGAATCACAGGGGCGTCAAAGTTCATTAGTACGGGTTCATAAGTATGAAGTGCGGAGCCCACGGGCGAACGAGCGGCACGAGATTCGGGACACGGGTTCCAATAGTCGAGTCTGAGTGGAGAGGTTGTTGACTGGATGAAGCAGTTGCGCATCAGGACTAATTATTTATTCGTTTTCATCTTAGGCTTGACTGCCGTCGGCGTCAGCATGAGCGCCGCCTACGCCGCGGCATTGGATGCTCCGCAGCCTTTACATCACTCTAGATCCAGAACCGAATCACGCGTCAACACGACACACCGTAGCTCGACTAGCGGATACACTACTCATTCGAGCACCGCCCACACCAGAACCTCGGCCGCGCATTCCAGATACGCGGGCAGATCCAATACTCGCGTCACGGGCACTCGCGTCACGGGGAGATCCACCACGGCCAGCCGCCTTACTGCTACTGCCGGAGCGCGCCTGCACAGCGCGTCTTTTCGTCGTATCCATCATTATTACGAGCGCTTCACGGCCAGCTCATTTATTCAAGGGGAGAATGGCGCGGGTGACAATACAGCCGGCGAAGATCCCGTGGTGCGCCAGGCGGCAATCGATGCTCTGGGCGACATGAACGGCACGGCGGTTGTGATCAATCCCAGAACCGGCCGAATCCTGGCCATGGTTAATCAAAAGCTGGCGCTTTCGCCGGGCGCGGAGCCCTGCTCCACCATCAAGCTCACGGTGGCGCTGGCTGCGCTTTCTGAATCTCTGGTTACGAGCGACACGATGGTGCAGCTCCCCGGCTTCCGCATGAACATGACGCAGGCGCTGGCCAAGAGCAACAACCTCTACTTTGAAGAGATGGGCCGCGAACTTGGCTTCGAACGCGTTCGCCACTACGCCACGCAGTTTGGCCTGGGCGAATTAGCCGGCTACAACATTTCCGGCGAGCAGTTGGGCACTTATCCCGAGCAGGCGATTCCCGAGTCCGAGGGCGGCGTTGCCCGCATGTGCAGTTTTGGGCAAGGCGTCTCGCTCACTCCGCTGCAACTGGGCGCGCTTGTCGCCGCTATAGCTAACGGCGGAACACTCTACTACCTGCAGCATCCGACCACGCCGGAAGATATCGCCGCATTCGAGCCGCGGATCAAGCGCACGCTCAATATCGCCCGCTACGCTACCGAACTCGAAGACGGCATGGCCGGAGCGGTGGAATATGGAACTGCGCGTCGCTTGCGCGCCAACTTCCGCGAGCTGCCCATCTTTGGCAAAACCGGAACCTGCTCCAACGACGGAACGCGCTTCGGCTGGTTTGCCGCGTATTCTGAGTCGCCACAGGGCGGACTCGTGACTGTCTTCTTCCTTGAGGGCGGGCGGGCTACTTTCGGCCCACGTGCCGCAGAACTGACAGGCGCGTTTTACGCCAATCTCTGGGACCACAACTATTTTGGCGAGACCGACCAGGAAGCGCAATCCGCGCCAGGCCGACCGCCTGCGCAAGGTGCGGCGTCTCAGGCGCGGCCCACGTCCGACTCTGCGGCTCCCGCGCAATAACTCCGAAGCCCTCCCACATTTCGTTCGCAATCAAGCCGCTCCAGGGTTCTCAACAGGGCGGCTTTTTTGCGCGCCTGCCACTTCCGCGATTTATTCTGGCCTAGGTTAATTTGGTCGAGACCATGGACACCGTCAACTGGGTCGTCGCCGGCATTGGCGACATCGCACGCAAGCGTGTCATTCCCGCGATCGAAGCTGAGCCTCGAAGCAGGCTCTATGGATTCGTTACGCGCGATCCGGCCAAAGCCGCGGAGTATTCCGGAACTCATTCGTGGGCCAGCATCGAGGAGGCAGTTGCCGACCCTGCTGTCGACGCAGTTTACATCGCATTGCCGGTCGCGTTCCATGCCGCCGCTGCGACCGCGGCTCTGCGCGCGGGCAAGCATGTGCTCTGCGAAAAACCCATGGCGATGAACTTTGCCGAGGCCGAGCGGATGGTCGCCGACGGCCGAGCGGCAAGTTGCACTTCGGGGCGCGCTGGGGGCCCCCTCTTCGGCGTCGCGTATTACCGCCGCCTCTATCCCAAATTGATTCGCGCTCGCCAACTCATCGCCGAGGGCGCGATTGGCCGCCCGCTGCTGGCCGAGGCTAATTGCCACAGTTGGTTTGAGATTGCAGGCCGCGAGTGGCTGGCCGATCCGGCGCTTTCCGGCGGCGGCCCGCTTTATGACATTGCCTCGCATCGCATTGACGCCATGAACTTCCTCTTCGGCAAACCGGAGCGCGCCACTGGCCTGCAGTCGAATGCTGTGCATCGCATCGCCGTCGAGGATTCCGCGACGATCCTGATGCAGTTTTCCGGCGGCGTGCACGCGGTGATTGATGTGCGCTGGAATTCGCGCGTGGCGCGCGACCAGTTCCAGATCATCGGCGAAGACGGCGAGATCGGTCTCGATCCGCTGAATGGGCCAGAGTTACGCCTGGGTTCTGACCTGCGCGTAGCCGGCCGCACCGAGTTGCTGCCTCCGCACGCGAACCTTCATTTCCCAATTGTCGAGAACTTCGTCGAAGCCGTCCTCGCCGACGATCCAACTCGTCTCGCTTGCCCGGCGGAGCAGGCCGCCTGGGTTGACTGGACGATTGACCGGGTGGTTTCTGATCAGCTGGTTTCAGCGCCGGCGAGGCCTTCCTGACCAGCGTCCGCAGATTTTCCTCATTCCCTTGTAGTGAAGTTTGCAACGAAGTTGGTTTAGATTCATCTCATAGGGAGTCGCCGCTTCTTTCCGGATTCGAAAGCGGGTGGTCCCGGCGGTTCGACCTTCCAATACGCGTAAGATTCGAGTGGAACTATGGCGCTTCCGACGGACATTCTGCTGATGTACGGCTACCTGCTCATCTTTGCCTGGGTGCTGGTGGAGCAGCTCGGCGTGCCATTGCCGTCGGTGCCCATTTTGCTGGCCGCAGGAGCGCTTTCGGCGCAAAGACAGATCAGCTTTCCCCTCGCGCTTGGCGTGGCTGTAGCCGCATCGATCATTGCCGACAGCGTCTGGTTCTTCATCGGGCGCACGCACGGCCATCGCGTGCTGCGCCTGCTTTGCAAACTCTCGCTTGAGCCGACTACTTGCGTTCGCCGCACGCAGGATTCGTTTGGCCGCCGCCGCGGCACCATGCTCATGTTCGCCAAGTTCGTTCCCGGGCTCTCCACGTTGGCGCCGCCCGTTGCCGGCCAGAACGGAATGAGCTATGGCCTGTTCCTGCTCTATGACGGCATCGGTTCCATTTTCTGGGTGGGCGTCACGATGGCCTGCGGCAGGTTCTTCGGCGACCTGCTCAAGCGCAACCCCAGCCTTCTAGACTGGGTCGGCCGCTTCTCAGGCGCGCTACTGATTCTGGGCGTCGTCGCATTCTTCATTGGGCGCCTAGTTCGCCGCCGCATGGTGCTCAGAAACCTTGTCGCCTCGCGCCTGGAGCCTGAAGAGCTGAAGCGGCAACTCGATGCGGGCGAGCAGGTCTACATCGTTGACCTGCGCCATCCCCTTGAGCTCGTGCCTGACCCGTTCAAGCTGCCCGGCGCCGTGCACTTTTCGCCTGACACGCTCACAGCGCGCCAAAGCGAGATCCCTCGCGACCGCGACGTGGTGCTTTACTGTACCTGCCCCAGCGAGGCCACCGCTGCCAAGACCGCGATGCAGCTGCACAAGCTCGGCATTGAGCGCGTGCGCCCGCTGCGCGGCGGCCTGGATGAGTGGAAGCGGCTCGGCTATCCGATGGACGAGATTCCGCCGTTCATGTCGATGGTTCCGGTTATTGAGCCGGCCAGCTGACAACGCGCGGCGCGCAGGCAGACAATTCGCTCCGGTTAGGAGAGCGGTTCGCTCCGTTCGGGCGAACTGCACCGCTCACGCGAACGGGGCCGCGACACTATAAGCTAAAGGCCTATAAGCTAAAAGATTGAAGGCGGCCATTGCCGCCCGGGAGCACTCCCTTGGCCTACGATGATCTGCGCGATTGGATCAAGACGCTTGAAAAACACGGTGAGCTCAGACGCATTCGCGAAGAGGTTTCGCCGGAGCTTGAAATTACCGAAATCACGGATCGCGTGTCGAAGATTGGTTCGCGGTCCCACCCTTTCCGCGATGAAGCAGCGGAAAAGAGTGGGGCAACCTCGACGAAAGGGAAATACGCGCCGGGCGGGCCGGCGCTGCTGTTTGAAAATGTAAAAGGGCATCCAGGACACAAGGTTCTCATCAACCAGTTCGGCAGTGAGCGGCGTATGGCGCTCGCTCTTGGCGTCGATCGCCTCGACGAGATCGCCGATCGCATTACTGGCCTGATGAATGTGAAGGCTCCCGAGGGCTTGTTTGACAAGCTGAAAATGCTGCCGCAGCTTGGCGCGCTTGCCAGTGCTTTTCCCAAAACAGTGAGCGCCAAAGACGCGCCGTGCAAGGAAGTGATTCGAAAATCCAAAGGCCAGGGCGGCAGCGAGAACATTGATCTCCACTTTTTCCCCATTCTCAAGTGCTGGCCGCAGGACGGCGGGCGTTTCATCACCTTGCCCTGCGTTCACACGCGCGACCCAAAAACAGGCAAGCGCAACATCGGCATGTATCGCATGCAGGTCTACGACGGCCAGACCACCGGCATGCACTGGCAGCGGCAGAAAGTTGCCGCCGAGCACTACCGCGAGGCGCTGCGGAATGCGGCCTCTGCTGACGCGGGCCAGTTTGACGCGAAGAGCGCGCGCGTTGCGATCATGGCCGAAAGCGCAGGCGGCGCGGTCACGATTCCTGACGGCCCTCTTGCCGGCACGCCGCAAATTTCTCTCGGCAAATTGAAAGGTTCGCGGATGGAAGTTGCGGTCGCCATCGGCACCGATCCGGCCACGACCTTCGCCGCCATCGTGCCGGCTCCGCCCGAGGTCGAAGAGTTTTTGATTGCCGGATTTTTGCGCGGCAAGCCCGTCGAGATCGTGAAATGTGAGACGGTCGATCTTGAAGTGCCGGCACACGCCGAGATTATTCTCGAAGGCTACGTGGAGCTTGGCGAACTGCGGCCGGAAGGCCCGTTCGGCGACCACACAGGCTTCTATACGCTCGAAGACGAGTATCCTGTCTTCCATCTGACTTGTATCACGCACCGCAAAGACCCTATCTACGCCGCGACCGTTGTCGGCAAGCCTCCCATGGAGGACGCGTGGATGGGCAAGGCCGTCGAGCGTATTTTTCTGCCCGCGATGAAGATGACCATCCCAGAACTGGTCGACATTCACTTGCCCGTCGAGGCTGTCTTTCACAATCTGATGATCGTCTCGATCAAAAAGAGCTATCCGGGCCACGCGCGCAAGGTGATGAATGCGATTTGGTCGCTGGGCCAGGCCATGTTTACGAAATGCATCATCGTTGTCGACGAAGATTGCGACGTGCAGAATATCGGAGAAGTAGTTCTGCGCGTCGCCAATAACATCGATCCCGAGCGCGACATTCAGTTCACGCTTGGACCCATCGATTCACTCGACCATGCGAGCCGCCTGCCCAATTACGGATCGAAAATGGGAATCGATGCCACGCGCAAGTGGAAGGCTGAGGGCTTCAACCGCTCGTGGCCGGCAATGATCGAGATGGACCGCTCGACGAAGGCCAAAGTCGATGCGATGTGGGCGAAGCTCGGGCTATAGCGCGTGGCCGCGTGGGCCGAAGCGGCTGTAACTTTTGCTCCGCACTTGCCGCGTGAGATACTAGAAGATGAAGAACCCCACACAACCCCTGATCCTGCCCGAACAGCCCCTCATCTTGTCTGACCGATTCACTCGCGCCGTTGACTACGCGCGTGTACTCCACACGGAATTCCGCAAGGGAACCCAGATCCCGTACATGGCTCACCTGCTCGGAGTGGCGTCGCTGGTGATGGGCGAAGCCGGCGGCGCGGTTCCGGTCACCGAGGACATGGTGATTGCGGCGATCCTTCACGACACCGTCGAAGATCACGGCGGCCAGCGCACGCTCGACGAGGTGGGAGAGAAATTCGGCGCAAACGTCGCGCGGATGGTCGAAGGCCTCTCCGACACTCTCGCCGAGGATCACGACAAGAAGGAAGGCTGGGAGGCGCGAAAGTCAGCCTATCTCGCGCGCCTGCGCACGGAACCCGAAGACGTTCTCGTCATCTCCGCCGCCGACAAGCTCTACAACGCGAAGGCCATTCTCGACGATCTGAAGGAGATCGGTCCCGCGGTCTGGGACCGATTCAAGCGCGGCCCGAAGGAACAGCTCTGGTATTTTCGTGCGCTGCTTGAGATATTCGAGACGCGCCTGAACAGCCGCACGGTCAGCGAGCTGAAACGCGTCGTCAATGAGATTGCAAAGTTGGTTGTAGCCGAATGGCCCGGAGAGCAAGGCGCGACGCTGTCCCGCAAAAGATGAACGAACTCGTCCATGAAAAGGACACGTTTTGAACTGGCGAGGTGGGCGACTCGCCTGTGCTACTCTTCCTTTGTGTTTTGCCACTCGCATACGCATCGGCGTTCGCTCATCGCGTTCGGCCTGATTCTGGCCGTCGCTATTACCGTAAGCGCGCAGCCAGCTCCTGCTGGACAAAAAGTCATCCGGGACCCGGACGAATACAAAGCCTACTCCGCAGCCGTTAACACGGCGGACGCAACGTCGCGGGCGGAAGCGCTTGATGCCTTTATCCAGCAATACCCAAAGAGCCTGGTGTTGACCGACGCGCTGGAGCAGGAGATGGCGGCATGGCAGACGGTTGGAGATTCGGCCCAGGTGAAGAACGTGGCCAAGCGCCTGCTGGCGGTAGACTCCGGTAATATTCGCGCGCTTGGAATCGTGGTAGCACTCGACCGCGTGAGCGCGGCGCAGGGCGACAATGCGGCGCTTAATGAGATGTGCGTCGACGCTTCCGGGGGAATGCTTGCTGTGCCCATGTGGCGCCAGCCCGCGGACATGTCCGAGACCGACTTTATTGCGCTGAGCAAACTGCTCAACGATATTTTCATCGGCGCGGAAGGTTATTGCGCAGTCGAGCAGAAGAACTACTCGCAGGCCCGGACGTGGTTGACGCGCGCCTACGGAATGGACCCGGCGAATGTGCAGGACACCTACCGGCTCGCGGTCGCAGACCTTGAATCCACGCCGCCCGAGGCCGACGGCTTCTGGTACTGCGCGCGCGCGATTCATTTGGCGCAGAGCGCCACGATCCCGCAGGACGTGGGCAGCATGACGGCTTACTGCAAGGCGAAATACATGACGTACCACGGCTCGGGCGATGGTTGGGATGCGCTTATAACTGCGGCCGCCACGCAGGGCGCGCCGCCGCGAGATTTTGCGAAGCAGATTAAGGCGGGTCCCACGCCCGCCCCGCCGGCTTCCCCTCAGAAATAATCGGGCTCGCCAGTAATTAGTCGGGCCCGCCGATCATTCTGCTCGCGCGAGCTAACGTTGGCCCTGGACTGCATTGCCTTCAGCAGGGACGGGTGTGACTGTAAACTAACCCCAATCGCGTAGTTCATCTCGATCGAGACGGGTGTAGTCAATTTATGCTGAGAAAACTTGCCGAGCGGCTGAGCCGGGGCCGGAGTTTTCGCCACCGGTTGCCGAAGCGGTTCGGTGGCTGCCGGATGCTGGTCACGCCTGAATCGGGCCTGGGATATTGGCTTCCTGCATACGCGATGCGACGCGATGAAAACATGCTCAGTCATCTTGCGAATTGGATCAAGCCGGGGAGTGTTGTGTGGGATGTCGGCGCGAACATGGGAGTGGTCTCCTTTGTGGCCGCGGGTTTGGCCGGTCCTACAGGCAGGGTCTACGCTTTTGAACCAGACACTATGATGGTGCGCTTGCTGCGGCAGTCAGCACGGTTGAATCCTCAGGCCGCTCCCGTGGAAGTGATCCCGTGCGCTGTTGGGGCTTCAATATCTCTGAGCCGCTTTAACATCGCCTTGCATAATCGATCCACGAATTTTCTCGAAGGGTTCGGAACCGGACTTACAGGCGGCGTTCGCGAAACGCATACCGTTCTCACCGTTCCATTGGATTGGGTGGCCGAACAAATTCCACCGCCCGACTTCCTCAAGATCGACGTAGAAGGAGCGGAGCTGGATGTATTTCGAGGTGCAGCTGAAATGTTGAGCGCCAAGCGCCCAGTCATCATCTTTGAGAGCCAGAAGTCGGATTTTGAGGAAATCCACGCGAGACTGAAAGAACTGGACTACTCACTCTGCAACGCCGACTTGCCGCCAACGCCGGGCGAACTTCGGGCAGGAGCGGGCTTCAATACTCTTGCAGTGCCAAATTAAGCGAAAACTTTGCAATTCAGATGGAACCTCGGTTCGTAACTCCGGTGATATCTATGGTGATCAATCGATTGTCTAAATCCATGCTGGTTGGCTTCTCCAGGCGCCTCATCGATGCTCGCGCAAATTTGGTTCGCGCAAATTGGGTTTCCGCAATTCTGGTTGTCGCGATTTTGGCGGTCGCCCTGCCCCTTGGCGCGCAGCAAACGTCGGGCGACTTTCGCTGGATGGATTTTCACGACGCGAAAGATCAAAATATCGTGGCCTGGGTCACGCGCTCGCTTGCTGTAGAGAAATGGACCTCGATCCGCGAGATTGGGCTCCTTTACGATGCCGCGCTGGTTGTCACCGCCGATCGCCCCGGTCCGCAATCGCCGCCCAACGACGATTCCTTCACCATCTGGAACGTTTCGCTCACCAGTCATGTGGTCGCTCCGCTCATCAGCGGCGTAAACCTGCGCTGGTTTGACTGGCAAAATTTTGCCGACAATGCGCCCCAGGAGCTTACCGTTCTCTATGACAACTGCCACGACTGCGCGGCGAGCACTTATTTCACGGCTTTCCATTACGATATTGCGCATCACATGTGGGCGGCGCGCTGGGTGCGCGGCGGCCAGGGCGTTCTGGTGTGGAACGCGACCGGCCCGGGAGCAGGCAGCGGCATTGACTGGACTCAGCTTTATGCCGTAATGGCCGGTCCCGATGGCCGCGCATTTCTCTGCACCTGGAATCATTTCGACTACGGCAAGCTGAAGCCGCCCAGCGATACGCTCTTTGAATTCGACGTCGATCCCCAGAGTGGGCTGGAACGCACCATGGACCTGACAAGGGAGGAAGCCGACGCAATGAAGCTGCGTCTCTGCCGCGGACAAAATACCGTTCAAGGCCTCGAGCGCGGGCAGGACTCACCCCTTTGCCAGCAACTGTTGGGCGTGCAGCCGCAGCGCAAGCCCGTTACCACGCCGCCGGCCAACAATCACGGCAAGTCCGCCCCGCCGGGCGTCCGACATTAAGATCAGCCTAGAGCGGTCAATAGAGAGCAGTTTTGCCCTATGCGCCTCGAATAGCATCCAAGCTAAACGAGGGTAAAATGAGGCGTCTTTCCAGACCCGCACGATTTTTCCTGCTTTCGCTGGCCATAGCGCTTCCGGCGGTCGGCTGTCACAAAAATGCAGCGCTGGCTCAGGCGGATAACAACCAGGCGGGCACGCAGGACCCGGGCTCGGATCCAGCCGCGGCCAACATGCCCCCCGCTCCCGACAACTCAGGCGCTCCTGCGCCCGCATCAAGCTACCAGCAAGGGCCGCCGCCCGGCCAAGGTTACTATTCTGGTCAATCGCCGAACCAATCTTCGTATGATCAATCTTCGTACGATCCAGGCTATGGAGAGCAGCCGGAATACGCGGCAACTCAGCCGCCTCCGCCTTTGCTCGACTACGACCAGCCGTACGATCCCGGCGACGACTACATCTGGACGCCCGGCTACTGGGCCTGGTCTCCAGATGGGTATTATTGGGTGCCCGGCGCCTGGGTCGAGGCTCCCTACGAGGGCGCACTCTGGACCCCCGGCTACTGGGGCTACTGGAATAACTCCTACGGGTTCTACCCCGGCTACTGGGGACAGTACATCGGCTACTATGGCGGAATTAATTACGGCTTTGGCTACACGGGCTACGGCTACCAGGGCGGTTACTGGGGCGGGGGACACTTCAACTACAACCGTTCAGTCAACAACATTAATATCAGTCTGGTGCACAACGTCTATCGTCGCTCGGTCGTCGTGTACACGCCCGACGCCCATGTAAGCTACAACGGCGGATCGGGAGGTCTGCGGGCGCCGGCCCGGCCTGCCGAGCGGGTGGCGATGCGTGAGCCGCACACAGCGCCTATGAGGGCGCAGGTGCAGAATCAGCGCACGGCCGCAAACAACCGGGATCAATTTGCCAGCGCAAATCATGGCCGCCCCCCGCATGTAGCCGTCGACCAGCCTCTCCCGGCCGATCGCAATGTGCAGGCTCCGCCGGCGCTGCGGGCAACCAACCGCACTGTTAACCAACAGCTTCAGCATCAGCCCGCTCCGCAACCGGACCAACGTCC
>PLCO01000066.1 GCA_003134815.1 Acidobacteriaceae bacterium
GTCTTCAACTTCAACTGGCTCGCCGCCACCGGCACTGCAATCCTGCTCGCAGCGCTCCTCGCCGGCCTTCTCATGGGTCTCGGTCCCCGTTCGCTCGCAGCTGCCTTCATGCGAACCGTCTTCAACATCCGTTACACCTTCGTCACTATCGCCGCCATGATGGCCGTCGGTTACATCACGCGCTACTGCGGGCTCGACGCCACGCTCGGCCTCGCCTTCGCCCGCACCGGCGCGCTCTATCCATTTTTCGGAACGCTCATCGGCTGGCTCGGCACTGCCAGCACCGGCTCCGACACATCGTCCAACGTCCTCTTCGGCAGCCTTCAGGTCATCACCGCCCGCCAGATCGGCGTTTCACCCGTGCTAATGGCGTCAGCCAACTCCGCCGGCGGAGTCATGGGCAAGATGATCGACGCCGCCAGCATCGTCGTCGCCAGCACCGCCACAAACTCCTACGGCCAGGAAGGCGCCATCCTGCGCTTCGTGTTTCTCCATTCGCTCGCGCTCGCCGCCCTTGCCGGAATCATCGTCACTCTTCTCGCCTACGTCCCGCTGTTAGCCTCGCTCGTCGGCCGGTGAGGCCGCGTCCCTCAAGCTCGCGGCGTTCTTGGTTTTGTGGAGGGGTGTTGAATCGGAGGAGATGATAACGAAAATGAACACTGAGAATGTCACAGCTCGAACTGCGGCAAGGTGGGGACTTATAGTCGCTCTGCTTACACTCCCTGTGGCTATAGTTGTCGGTCACTTCGTTGATCCAGGAAGAGGAAGGGCGGCGGGGTTAGCACTCGCGTTAATGATCGGCGCCGTCAGAGCGTTCTGGTACCTGCGCCGACAAGCGTGGTTTTGGATGAGTGTCGCCGCGCTCACGGTCATTCATGTTGTATTGATCGTCCTCGTTCCGTGGAGCAATAAGAGCTTTCCAGCCCCAGCTCTTTGGCCTGTCGCCATTGCAGATTTTGCAGCCGTATGTGGGTTCATCAAGCTGGTCGAGAAACTGATGAGCCGGAATGACGGATACAGTTCTCCTGCGTGAAATCGGCCGTGTGCCCCATGTCCCGCTTTTGGGACCTCGGATACCATCGATCTCGATCCAACGCGACCAACTGACCACTTATCCCTGATCCCTGTCTCCCTGTGGCCTCGATCACAATCGCACGAATCTAAAAATCGTAATATTATCCTTGGAAGCTTCGATGAATCCCGCCAGCCCACTCGCGTCGCCGCCCGTCCGCACATCCGACGCGCCGCGTCCCCGCCTGCTCTCGCTCTTTGACGACGCCGCCGGAAATCTTCGCAACAAAGTCATCGGCATCTATGGCCTGCTCTTTGTTTTCAACGCCGGAGCATGGCTCTGGGCCGTCATCGCCTTCCGCCACTTCCCGCTCCTGCTCGGCACCGCCCTGCTCGCCTACAGCTTCGGCCTCCGCCACGCGGTCGACGCGGACCACATCGCCGCCATCGACAACGTCACCCGCAAGCTCATGCAGGAGGGCAAGCGCCCCATCGCTGTCGGCCTCATGTTCTCGCTCGGCCACTCCACCATCGTCGTCATCGGCTCGGTCATCATCGCCGCCGCCGCGCTCGCTCTTCAGCACCGAATGGACGCGGCCCGCTCCATCGGCGGCCTCATCGGCACCCTCGTTTCGAGTCTCTTCCTGTTCGCCATCGCCATCGTCAACATCGTCGTGCTCGTCTCCATCTATCGCGCCTTCGCCCGCGTCCGCGCCGGCCAGCCCTATGTCGATGAGGACTTCGATCTTCTCCTCGCCAATCGCGGATTTCTCGCCCGCCTCTTCCGGCCCATGTTCGCGCTCATCCGCCGCAGTTGGCACATGTATCCGCTCGGAGTTCTCTTCGGCCTTGGCTTTGACACCGCCACCGAAATCGGCCTCATCGGCATCTCCGCCGCCGAAGCCTCTCGCGGACTTCCCCTCGGCTCCATCCTTGTCTTCCCCGTCCTCTTCGCCGCCGGCATGTCCCTCATTGACACTACGGACAACATCCTCATGCTCGGCGCTTACGGCTGGGCCTTCATCAAGCCCGTCCGCAAGCTCTACTACAACCTCACCATCACCTTCGTCTCCGTCGTCGTCGCTCTCATCGTCGGCGGAATCGAAGCGCTCTCGCTCGCCGCATCGCAACTCCATCTCACCGGCAGCTTCTTCTTGGCCATCCTCCGCCTCAATTCAAGTTTTGGAACCCTCGGCTATCTCATCGTCGGACTCTTCGCCCTCAGTTGGATCGTCTCCATCGCCATCTACAAATGGCGTCGCCTTGACGACCTCGAATTTTGACGACCTCGAATTCAGCGACTAAGCCGCCGCCCGCACCCCACGTCCCAGCGCATGGCCGGACCGAAGGCAAAATCAAATCCAGTTCTATGTGGATTTTTGGGGTCTTGACACTTCGATATACATTCGGCGGCCGGGACAACTTCCAATCGGTCAAACTGCAAAGGCCCGATCGGGTTGCCGTGTGCAGTCACTCCACAGGGGACGCGACCGCCAATGTAGAACCCATCCTATACACGCCACGCATCTCTCGACTGGTCAGAATCGCTCCTTCGCTCGACGCCGTTGTCGGTATAAAGATTGCCGCACGGTGCCGAACCCAGGAATTGCCCGCCTCGGGATAATGGCGTCGCTTCGACGACCTCGAATTCAGCATCAACGCTCTCCCATTCCCGGTTGGCAACTTCCGATTCGTTCTGCTCATACAACTACTCCAAATAGCCAGCCGATGCCTGCGGTCATCGCCATGGCCAATCCACCCCAGAACGTAACGCGTATTGCGCCGATCATCACTCCTGCCCCACCCACGCGTGCAGCGAGTCCACCCAGAAGTGCGAGCAACGCCAACGAAAAGACGGATACAAGGGGGATCAATCCCTGCACCGGAGCTATCGCTGTGACTAAGAGAGGCATCAATGCACCGAGAGCGAAGCTTCCGGCCGATGACAACGCTGCTTGAATAGGGCGCGGGCGAAACTTCTTGGAGATGCCTAGCTCATCTCTGGCGTGGGCGCCCAAGGCATCGTGCGCCATCAGTTGCTGAGCAACCTGTTTCGCGAGAGTAGGATCGAGCCCACGAGCGATGTAAATCGACGCAAGCTCCTTGTGTTCGCCTTTATTGTCTGTTTTTAGCTCCACGCGCTCAATGTCCAAATCAGCTCTTTCGGTGTCTGCCTGCGAATGGACAGAAACATACTCTCCGGCTGCCATCGACATGGCCCCGGCCACCAGCCCAGCCATTCCTGCAATCAACAGATTACGGTGAGTCGCATTCGCGGCTGCAACACCAAGCACGAGACTCGATGTTGACAGTATGCCGTCGTTCGCGCCCAGCACCGCTGCGCGCAGCCAGCCAATGCGATCAGTGTGATGATGTTCCTTAATGGCTACAGGCATTGTGACTCCTTCTCGATCGAGGAAAAACAGGAATTCGGAAAATAATCTTGTTCTGGCTCTGGCCCTCAAATTCCAGCCAGCCGGGTGTGACAAAAGACAACTGATGCCAATCTAGATCCAATTCACTCGCAGCAACCAGACCTTGACCAATTGCGTAAGGCCTATGGAGACAAAGAGGGTCGCCATCAGGATACCGTTTTCAGGCACTCCGTAAGGGACGCGACCGTCAATGCAGAAGCTTCCCTATACGTGCCGTGTCCTCTGAGTTGATCAAGATCGCACCTCCGTACTACGCTGCTGTGGGTTTGACAAAGGGCGCGCTGTGACGAACGCGAAAATGACCAGTCGCAGGATGATGGCTCCACGCGGAAGGCTCGCTGCGCATGCCCGGATGAGCAATTCCGACCAGCTTTCAGCAACCTGATCGTGGATGCTAGTCGATAGTAGGTTCTACATCAGGCGAGCAAGCTTTCCAAGGGGGTCCCTACCGAGTCGCAGACATTGAAGGCGCAAGGAACTCTCGATGGATCTCAACCAATTGAAACCCACCACCAACCAGAGGAGAGAATCATGATGAAACCCAGCACGGACGATAAGACAACAGGCAATCTCCACGAAGTCAAAGGCGTAATCAAGCAGAAGGCCGGCGAGCTTACCAAGAACCCCAACCTGGAAGCTGATGGTAGAGCTGAAAAGAATGCCGGAAAAGTTCAAAAGGCCGTCGGCAAGATTGAAAAGGCTGTCGGAGCATAAGCGAATCAACATCGAACTCTCCACCGAGAGATCTGAAGGAGGTGTTTGCTTGCCTCTTCGGGTGCGCCCACAAGAGACCCTGTGCAATGCGTCGATACTTCTCGGCGGTCTACACAACGAACATGGCTACTACCTGGACGAACATTGCTGCCGTGGTGAGGGCTACGACGATCCAACCCAAGCGGGAACTGGGTTGACGCTGCATGAGTTTGTAGGTCGTCGGCCGACAATGCTTTACATCAGCCCCTCTGGGGTCATCGTCCATACGGTGAGCGGCGCAATTCCGGAGGCTGTCATGCTCAAATATATCGAGGACGCTGCTTCCACTCACTGAGGCTGGGTGGAAGTAGTCGGCTGATTGGTTCCCCCCTTGGGAGGCGATCCAACATCTGGCTTCTTGAAATGGATGAAGAGCATCGCAATCAACACAACGAATACCACGAATCCTAGCGTACCGAAGACGATGGCGCCGAAGTGCTTGCGTATCGGTCTGTCACCGATATTCTCATCTGAACTTAACATTCGTTTTCCTTTCGAACTAACCTACTTTAGCGACCTGTGCCTCGTCAAAATTCCATCCGGGCGGAAAACGGCCTGACCTGAGCCGACCTTATGTGCTAAACTTCCGCGCATGCGATTGATAGTGATTCTCATCGTTCTCTTGCTCCTGTTCGGTGGTGGCGGCTACTACATGGGCCCCGGAGTCGGCTACTACGGCGGGGGCGGCGTCAGCCTTATTCTGCTAATCGTGATTCTCTTTCTATTTTTCGGGAGAGGTCGTAGCAAGCTTTAGCGGGAACTTTCTGTCAGTTGTGCCTCGCCAAAATGTCATCCGGGTGCAAAAGGAACCTGCCTTTGGGTGTCAAGAGCAGTTTTGGAGTGGATCTTCGGATGAAGAGAGACACTCAACACCTGCTCCTTCCGTCAAACCTGCAGCTTAATGGCAGTCAGCCTGTCTTGAAGCTCTGCCAATGGCTCTCAATGATTGGCGTTCTGGTGTGGGAGATACAAGACGCAACGATCTGCGCGCCGTACTTGACGCTCGGAGTGGTTCAATCTGCTCAGACAACCGTCCGCGCAACTCTTAGGATCATGTGCAGGGAAGAAGTGGGACAGTCGCTGCAAGGACGAGTCCGCTTCCTCTTGCGACGGAGGTTTCAACATGGAAACAATTCTGATTGTCCTGCTGGTGCTTTTTCTGCTCGGAGGCGGGGGCTGGGGATATTCGCGGTGGCGCCGGAACTAACGCGGCTGCCGAATCAACACGTTCACGTGCTATTCGATCCTCTTTGCGGGGTGCCCGGAGCAGTATCGGCTCCGGCCTCGATGCGGGTTTTCACTGTTCATCGCTTATTGAAAGGTCGTTTCATGAAAAAGAGAACCCCGATCGAGATGGCAAGAGACATTGTCTCCTATGTAAAAAGAGAGATGGATATGCCCCGACTGACGGAGTCGGTCCGTAACAGTCTCAGCGGCCCGGCTGCACCAGCCGATGAGAAGCCTGCTGCCATCTCTGCGCGAGCGTGAATCCCTGTCCTCGGCGTGCCCGCGACACCCAACTGCAATTAGCCCAATTCTGCGCGTGCTAGCCGCGCCTGCCAGGCTTCGATCGGGCCCGCGCAGTGCCCGAAGCCCGCGCAGTTCCCGAAGAAGGGACAGCAGCCGAAGAAGGAAGCCTCTCCGGATGAATCTCGGATAATCGATCAAGCAGGACCGCATTCAACAGCGACTTGTGAACCTTGATGCGCCCGTTGTATTCGATAAACCCGAGTTTGCGAAAACGATTCATGAAGAAGCTCACGCGGGAGCGGGTGGTGCCAACCATCTCTGCCAGGGTCTCCTGCGAGATCTTGGGAATGTATTGTTCCGGTTCGCCAGGCTTGCCAAATTCCGCCATTAACAGGAGTATCCGCGCAAGGCGCTTCTCACTGGAGTTGAAAAGCTGATCGACCAGATCGGCCTGGATGCGCATGCTGTGCTCCAGAAGAAACTTCAAGAACAACTCGGAAAAGCTGTTTTCCTCGTGCATCACGCGGATCATCTCGTCCCGCCCTATTTTGAGCGCGGTGCAGGCGGTAATGGCGGTGGCCGTGGACAAACGCAGTCCCGCCACGGCCGCAAGCGCCCCTTCTCCCAAAAATTCGCCTGCCGAGACCAGCGCGATGGTTGCTTCCTTCCCACTGGTGGAGACAACTGTGACTTTTGCGCGGCCTTCCTGAAGATAAAAAACGGAGTCCGCGGGATCTCCCTGCGAAAAGAAGGCTTCCTTTGGCGCAAATTCGATGATTCTTTTCCCCAGGCCGGCCTTCGCAAGGAAGGCGGCGGCATCGAATCGGGGCTTTTCGAGTACATCCATTGAGGGGCCTCCTTCCGATTACGGCCTTCGCTGGGTGACCGCTGGAGGGGCATGCGCCTGATAGGCGTCAGTCTAACAGGGCAGATGGGTGAAAAGTAAAGAATCATCTGTTGCACAGGAAGGGTCCACGGATGCCGGATCTTCTGCCTTCGACCAGGCATCCGTTGCGCCCTGCGCGGTTCCACCTGAGTCAGACTTCACCGTAGGATTCCTCCGGCGGCGAGCAATCCGTTCAAGTTTGCTCATCTTTTTGAGAGATGCTTCAAGTATTCTAGGATCGCAAGGCGTCGCATTGAGTAGGATGAATCCCGTCGGGAATCTCAATGCGGAAGCAATCGCCATAATAGTTTCTTAGCGATAAGTGCTTTACGCTCAACGCTAAGGCGTCAGGGGTAAGGGGAGAACGAAACCGATGCTTCCTCCACATAAGACGCGCGAATTGGCCCGCAGCCTGGTCGCTTCGGAAGCCGATGCAGCTGAGCCCCGTCTTCATACCGAACCTGCAACTGTGCGGGTGTATGAGAGGCTGCGCCGGCAACTCGGCGCCCCCGTGGGCATTGATGGCTTTCAGGCGCTTGCTTCCCGTGCCCTGGCTCTCGCCAAGTCGGAATCTCCTCGGCTCAGCAACGTGCAGGTAACGCCGAACGGAGGCTTGCGCGGTCTCGGCGAAGTTGAATCAGAGATGAACGCGAATGAGGACGGCGAGGCCGGAATCATTCTGATTGCGCAACTGCTCGGGCAGTTTCTTACCTTCCTTGGCGAGGCAACAACGCTCCGTCTGATTGAAGATTTACGCCTTCAGGCTGACAGCGAGACAGTGTTGGGCACATCCAAAGCGGACACGGCAAACTCCGTGGCCGATGGGCCGGCAATGGCTGCTGCTTTCGAGGACCTTCTGCTGGAGATTGACCGGCTGAGGAGTGTGAGTGAGCGTATTGAAACCCTGGCGGACAAACATCCCGGCATGCAAGATGGACTCGTCAGTGTTGCAGGAAACATCCGCAGTATCGCCACGGTTTTGGACATTTTTACGCTGATCCGAAGCAAGGTCGGCGGCTCGCAGGAAGACGCGCCTAACCCGGAAACGAATCGCTATATGAATTGAGTTCCGTCTGCGCTCGATCCAGAGCGGCTCTGGATGTCGAACGCTCATCCGCGAAGCCGCTTCAAGAAGAGACGAAATCGTCGCACTGGCCCCAACGAAGCGTTCAACGGTTATCGAAATCTGCTATATGGAACAATGCATCCTTGAACATGACGACTCCCCCAAAAATGCGAGATTTGGCCCAGCGTCTGCTTGATTACGAAGCTTTTGAGGGCAAGACCTCCGAGCCTGCGGAGTCCGCAACCCTTCGCGTCTATGAGAAGCTGCGCCAGGAACTTGGCCAGTTTGCTGGAGTTGCCGGTTTTCAGTCGCTCGCTTCTCGCGCCTTGGCGTTGGCCAGAACAGAAGCTCCCAGCCTTAGCGTGGTGCGGGTCTCTGCGGATGGCGCAATACAGGGCCTGGGCGAGATTGAACAGCAATTCAACATCGACAAGATTCGGGCTGGCGAGTTTCCGGCTGGCGAAGGGGGAATCATCCTCATCGCCTGCTTACTCGGCCTGCTTCACCTCCTCCTTGGCGAAGCCTTAACGTTGAGGCTGCTGCGCGCTACTTGGCAAGGCGGAGCCTTCGACGACCGCAATTTCGAGAACGGGAGAAAAGCGTGAGCACCCAGGACAAAGTAAAAATCAACAAACTACCCACCGGAGTTCCGGGCCTCGACGAAATCGTCGGCGGCGGCCTCCCTGAATTCTCGTTCAACATCATCGCGGGCGCCCCCGGAAGCGGCAAGACGACCCTGGCTCACCAGTTCGTCTTCGCCAATGCGAGCCCGGAACGCCCTGCTCTCTACTTCACTGTCCTCGGCGAATCCGCCATAAAAATGCTCCGGTACCAGCAGCAGTACACATTCTTCGATCCCGCCAAGCTGCCGGACTCCATCCGCTTTATCAACCTCAGCCAGGTTGTTCTCGAGAAGGACCTGGGCGCGGTCTTGGAGGAAATCACCAGGGAAGTTGAAAAGGCCAACCCCGCCGTCGTCGTTGTGGACTCCTTCCGCACCATGGTGCGCAAGCCAAATAGCGATATGGAACTGCAATCGTTTATTCAGCGGTTGGCCCTGTTTCTGGCTAGTTGGCAGGCTACAACTTTTCTCATCGGTGAATATGACGAGGACGAGCTGCGCGACAATCCCATCTTTACCGTCGCCGATGGCCTGTTCTGGTTGCGCCAAACGGCGGAGCGAAATTCCATCGTCCGCAAGTTGCAGGTCATAAAACTGCGCGGTCAGGATTCCGTGCCCGGGCTGCACACATTCCGCATAACCGATGGCGGTGTGCAAGCCTTCTCGCGTACGTTTGGGTTGACTGCGCGCAAACGAAATCCCCCCAGCGACCGGCGCCTTTGCTTCGGCATTCCGGAGTTGGACAAGATGCTCGATGGTGGCGTGCGCGAAGGCGATAGCGTCCTCGTGGCAGGATCTTCTGGAACCGGAAAATCTGTCCTCGCAACCCAATTCATTGCCGAAGGCATACGCCATGGGGAACCCGGAATCGTAGCTGTCTTTGAAGAACGGCCGGAAGCCTATGCGGAGCGGGCCACCAGTCTGGGTTTGGATCTGGAAACGCCGCAGAAAGACGGCCAGCTCACGATCCTTTATCTCCGTCCCCTCGATCTGTCGGTGGATGAAACCATGCAGTCGATTCTCGACGCCGTGCAGAAGATCGGCGCCAAGCGGCTGGTGATCGATTCCCTCGCGGGCTTTGAGATGGCTCTGTCGCCCGGCTTCCGCGCCGACTTTCGCGAATCCCTCTATCGCATGATCTTCGCTCTCACGGGAATCGGGGTAACGATTCTCAGTACCGTGGAAGTGGATGAGTCTTTCACCGAATTTCCCTTCAGTACCTATTCAATTTCATTCCTCACCGATGACATCATCCGGCTGCGCTATGTATCCATCGATGGCCAGCTTCGCAAGATTTTGGTGGTGATCAAGATGCGGGGTGGAAATCACGCCAAGGATATTCGCGAATATGAAATCACGTCCAAGGGCGTAGTCATTCTCGGTGATCGCCTCACAAACTATCAGGGCCTTATCAGCGGAATTCCAATGCGTTCCGCCCCATCCGACCCGAAGGAAGAGGCGCAACAGGAGCCGGCGATCGGCAATAAGCGCTGAGGAAATGCCCACGCCACTTTGCTCGGCTCCTCACTCATTCGCTTCTTCACTCATTCACTCGTCCACTCACTCGCCCATTCTCTGTTCCCTGTTCCCTTGCTCCCTGCTCTTCTGCTCCCTGCTCTCTGCGTTTCTAACCACTAACCACTAATCACTAACCACTGCTCTCCTGTTCCTCTGTTTTTTTGGTCCCTCGTTCCCCGCTTTTCTAACCACTAACCACTAACCACTAATCACTGATCCCTCTCTTTTGATATAACAATCTGTCATGCAATCATCCGCCCGTTCCGTCGCCTCTCCGCGCGTGGTCAGCATTGCAGATCTCCGCGCCATCGCCCAGCGCCGCGTGCCCAGCTCCGTCTTCGATTACCTCGATGGCGGCGCAGAAGGCGAAGTCACCCTCCGCGAAAACTGCCGCGTCTATGAGGACCTCACCTTCCGCCCCCGCCACGCCGTCGCCTTCGACCATTGCAACCTGCGCACCCGCGTTCTCGGCTTCGATCTCGCGGTGCCCTTTCTGCTCGCACCCGTTGGCTACAGCCGCCTCATGCACCCCGTGGGAGAAGTCGGCGCAGCGCGCGCCGCCGGCAACGCGGGCACCGCCTACATTCTCTCCACCATCTCCGGCCACAAGCTTGAAAGCGTTAAAGCCGCATCCACCGGCCCCGTCTTCTATCAGCTTTATCTGATGGGTGGCCGTGGCGCTGCCGAAGCCGCCATCGACCGCGCCCGCACGGCCGGCTTCTCCGCGCTCGTCGTCACCATCGACACTTCCGTCTCAGGTCTTCGCGAGCGCGATTTCCGCAACGGCATGAAGGAGCTCGTCAGCGGCAACCCATTCCAAAAAATTCCCTATCTTCCGCAAATCCTCTCGCGCCCCGGCTGGCTCATCAGCTTTCTGCGCGACGGAGGCATCCAGGCGCTCCCCAACGTCGTCATCCCCGGCAAAGGCCCTATGCCGCTCATCGATGTCGCCGTCGCCCTCGCCGAATCCGCCGTCACCTGGAGCGATCTCGCCTGGATTCGCGAGCACTGGCGCGGTCCCATCGTCGTCAAGGGCGTTTTGACGGCCGAAGACGCGCGCCGCGCCGTCGACGAAGGCGCAGCCGCCATCTCCGTCTCCAATCACGGCGGCCGCCAACTCGATTGCACTCAATCTTCACTGCGCGCCCTGCCCGAAATCGTCGCAGCGATCCACGGACAAACCGAAATTCTCATGGACGGCGGCATTCGCCGCGGCACAGACATCGTCAAGGCACTCGCGCTCGGCGCACGCGCCGTTCTCTGCGGTCGCGCCTACGCCTACGGCCTCGCCGCTGCGGGAGAAGCCGGCGTCAACCGCGCCATCGAAATCCTCCGCGCCGACCTCGACCGCACCCTGCGCCTCCTCGGCTGCCCCTCCGTCACCGACCTCGACCGCTCCTACATCAACCTCCCAAAATCCTGGGCCGCAGACTGAAGGCATCAGCGAAGGCCGTCCGTTACTCGCCTCAACTCCACCCTCGCGGAACCCTTGGCTGCCTCATCGCCGGCCTCTTCGCCCTCGGTGGATCGTCTCTATCGACCTCTACAAAGGTCGTCGCCTCGACGACCTTTAATTCGGCAGCTGTCCCCCACGTCCGAACGCACTGCCCCTCCGAATGCGAAATCGCGCTCAACTCTGTGTGGATCTAAGGGAGCAAGTCGCCTTACAAGGCAGGTCTGTTGAAATGATCAGACCTGAGCGTTATTGACCGGACTTGAATGTATCCTCAATGAGAATCTGGAGCCACAAGCGGGCAGCACGAAGTCTCCAAGGCGAATTACGAACGTGTTGCTGCAGGCCGCCAATCAACCATTGATCCGCGCCAACCCACATACAGGAATCGAGGAAATCCAAGGCGCAGAAGAGCAACGATGCTTACGCACCAGGCATCCGGCCTTACAGAGACGGTAACCATGGAAAGACGGAACGGGCGGTTCCTTCTCATCCTGCTTCTTCTGTTCGTCGGCGGCACCGTTCTTGAAGCGCAGATGAATCCTAATTTCACTGCAATCAATTACCCCGTTCCGCGGGATTCGCTCATGGTAATGCAGCTGGTGGACTACCAGTCTGCACGGTCCACGAACGATTTCTTCACGGGAATGAGCATGGTGGAATACGGCTTGACTCCCCGCTGGACGGCCGGGTTCATGGTGGAGGGACAAAAAATCTATGGTATGCCTGCCACCTACGGCGGGATGCGGATCAATAGTTACTTGCGGCTTCTTCCGCACGACCACCTGCTGAATTTCACTCTGTACGGGGAGTTCGAAGGTCTCAATGGGGCGGCGTTGTACAAAATGGAGGTCTCCGGATTCGGCGGTGAAGACTTGAGTGGACCGCTCGCGCTTGCGAGGAGGACGAACGTTCGCACTTTCGAGCAGCGAGCCATCATGTATCACGATTGGGGACGGACGAACCTTACCTTCAACTTCATCAACGAGACGGGACTGGATAGCAGCGGGAACGACTGCGGCTATGCCTGGGGCGTGTTTCGGCAGCCTGCGCGTACCGGAATGAGCGTGGACGTGAACATGGGCGGAATGGCGATGGTGAAGAACAAAACAAAAGCACCTCCGGTGTTTTCGTTTCAACGGCTGGGCTACGGCATTGAAATGATGGGGGCGCTTGGCAACACGGATCAGTTCGGCTTCGACTGGCAACGCCAGCAGCAATATGTTGGTCCTGTCTTCAGCTATTCCATATCGAAGAATTGGACCGCTCACGTCGAGCCGGCATCTGGACTCTCGGAAGTCAGCGATCCGCTTGTGTTTAGGATGGGGATCGGATATTCAATCGACCGCCTTTTTCATCGGCGATCACTGGCTCCGTAGGCAACGACGCGGGCTTGGCGCTTTCACGGCGGAGTTGAGCGAACCGCAGTCGTGGCAACCGTGCTGGCCGGTCTTGCCAGTAAACAATTCGAGAACCACAAGGAGATGAAGAAATGAGAATGACAAAACTGCTGTTCGGAATGATCCTCGTATCCGGTCTAGCCGGCTTTCACGGTGCGCAATTGCAAGCCCAGGACGCGACACCCGCTCCCAGTACGGACATGAATCCTCAAATGGTGCAAATGCATGCGCAGATGGAGCAAATGCGCACCCAGATGGCACAGTTGCAGGCCCTCATGAAGGATGCGATGGCTAAAATGGCCGCCGCAGACGACGCGATGAAAACCCACATGGAGACAGAACAAGCGAGCATGAAGAGCCAGATGGCTCTGCAGCAGGCCGTTATTGACCACCTGCAAACGATGAACGACCATATGCAGGCCATGGCCAGCCACATGACCATGATGCCGGATGCAACTGACATGCAGAAAAAGATGGGGTCAAAGTCGAAGAAAGACATGGGAACGATGGGCGTTCAGAAATAGGTGGCACGGCAGTATTGAATCGCAATCAAACCGGATCAGCGAAACCAAGGCGATCCATATGAGCAGCGCAACGGTTGTGAGAGATTCCGTGTATGGCATGGACATGGTCACGGCTCCTGCCGCGGGACACAGCGGGACACGCTGGGCAGATGTATTACTTCTGCGGCTCCCGGTGCAAAAAGAAGTTCGATCGTAATTCCGCGCAATACCTTGGGAAGTCGACAGTCGCGCAGAAGAGTGGCTGCTGCTGCTGCGCCTAAGCAGATAGAGGGAGAAGAAACGATCGGATGAAATGAAGATGCCAGCGGGCGGCCCTCTCTCGCTGCTCCCTCAGGAGGTTTTGTGAACGGATTCAACATGGGGATGAATGGCTGGAATTATGGCTGGGTGTGGATATTCGGGCTGGTGCTGATCGTTGTCCTGATCCTGATATTCCGGGCTCGCAGGTAAATCTGTGTGCCCGCACAGAGAAAACTGTTTACCGCTTGCAAAGCCGGCGGTGAAATCTCCAAAAAAGAACGCAAGAAGGCGCGCAGGCTTGGTGCGTCGATGGCCTTGCATTTGACGACATTCAGAAACAGACAGCATTTCAAAGAAAGGGCCGTGTGATCTACCGTAAATTTTCCAGCCACTCGCCACAGGAAGTTGATCAGAGTCTCCGGGAAGCTGCGCTGCGGCATAAATTCGGCGTACTTCATGTCTTGGATCTTAAGAACACCCTCCACGACAAGGGGATTGATCTGGACAGCGAAGTCCGCGTCTACGATGTATGCAACCCCTCGGCAGCATCGCAAGCTCTGCATCAGGACTTGGCCACTGCGACCGTCCTGCCGTGCCGGATCGCCGTCTACAGTGACGCCGGTGGAAGTACGATTGCTACGGTCAAACCGACGGACATCTTCGCTGCAACCGGCCTTCAGCATGCGGATACTCTGGCACAGGACGTTGAACGAGAACTTTTCGCGATCATTGACGAAGCTGCAGGCTGAAGGCCTCACGTCACCCGTCTAAGCACTTTAGAATGAAATACTTAGACTATGCCCTGTTTGGAATCATTGGGTTACCGTAGATTTTCGGACATTCAGGTCGTTGAAGACAAATCTCTTAATCAAAGAAAAGGGATGGGAGATCATTACCGAATCGTCAACACCGCCGAGCCACCCCGCAACCCCCTCCGCGCCTATTTCCCCCGCAACCCTCTGAAAACACGCCCTAAATTCTTTGGGGCTGTCCTAGATAACT
>PLCO01000021.1 GCA_003134815.1 Acidobacteriaceae bacterium
GGATCAACGTGCGCGCTCGCCTCGTTCCGGTTTGCAGGCACAATCGCCTTCGTGTCAATCGCGTGAAATTGCGCGTGAAACTGCGCGCGGAAACGCGTCGAAGAATGAAACACTGCGTCGGTTTCCTCCACGCCTGCCGTTCCCGCTTGCGGCGCGAGAACCGCCACTTCCGCATCCGGCTTCTGTGCCGCCACGAACGTGACCAACTGCGGGCTGCGGGCCAGCTCCACCGAACCCAAGACCAGACCGCAGCACACCACGCCAACCAGTGCGCCTGCCGCGATGGGATGCAACGCCCTTTTGCGCCGCAGAATGCTGTGCACGCGCTGGACCAACTCCGGCCGCTGTTCGAACGCACCGAGCGAAAGCGCTTGGGCGCGGCGCAAGATCTCCCTTCGCTGCAGCCCGCGCTCGGCGAGTATCGCAAGGCACGCCGCGTAGGCGCGTGGGGCTTGCGTGCGCCGAACTACGCCCTCGTCGCAGGCCATCTCACGTTCGCGGCAAAGCCTTCGCTCCATCCAGGCCAGCGCCGGGTTCAATGGAATGAAAACCAACAAAAGCTTTTGCAGTAGATTCGTCCAGTCGTCGCG
This sequence comes from Acidobacteriaceae bacterium, assembly GCA_003134815.1. GTDB lineage: Bacteria > Acidobacteriota > Terriglobia > Terriglobales > Acidobacteriaceae > Telmatobacter. The sequence goes on from PLCO01000021.1 coordinate 591, forward strand.
CCGCCGCAAGTGTTCGGCCTCGTGCAAAACCACTTGCTCCAGCTCACCCGGCGTCAGCCGCGAGTAGAGCCACTCGGGAATGAGAATCCGCGGCGCGAAAAAGCCAATCACGCTTGGCCGGTCAAGATCGCGTGTAGTGCAGATCTCGAAGGGCCGCTCACCGAACACAGACGAAATCAAACTGCGCAGATTTCCGTCAGCCTCAACCGGAGTTGCGCATTTCCATAATCTACGCAGCCGCAGCGAGTGCACCATGAGTTCGCCGGCGCGAAACGCTGAAGCAGCCAGCCACAGCACCGCAATAACGAATCCCCACCGGCTGTCTAACTGGAGCAATGGTCGAGCTGCAACTTCGCCAAGCGGAATTGCGGCACTCGCGTCGCTCGAATGCGCGAGCAAGGGCAAAAACGGCAAGCTGGCCACAACCGCAAATCCTGCCGCCCACGCAGCAAAGCGGTGCGCCGCCGGCACGCGGGGCGCCAGCCGCAAACACAGAGCCAGAGCAATCGCAACCGTTGCGCCTTGCCACAACGATGCGACAAATGCTGGCGCGACACTTCGCGCGAGCGTCGCAAGATCCGCTTCCGCAATGTGAATCAGGGGCATCATTATCTCCCGCCCCTCTTGCCGGTATTTTGCTTATCGGGCGCCGCACTGCGGATCGCATCTTTATCCGGCGCCGCGCTGCGAATCGCGTCGCGCAGTCGGCCAAGCTCTTCGGCTGAAATCTCCTCATTGCCCAACAGGCTTAACACCAGCTTCTCGCTCGAGTTGCCAAAGAAGCGGCTCAACATGTTGCGCACCTCTGAGCGGCTCGCTTCGTTTTCTTGAACGCACGCCCGGTAAACAAACGCGCGCCCCTCCTGCCGGTGCTCAACATAGCCCTTCTGTTCCAGGATTCGAACGGTGGTCAGCACCGAGTTGTAGGCTAGTTGCTCGCCTTCCGGCAGCGCCGCAACCATATCGGTCACGGCCGATTCGCCGCGCCGCCAGAGGATCTTCATCAGCCTCAGCTCAGCTTCGGTCAGCGTGTTGGACTTTCTTGGCGGCATTGCTAACTCACTGATTCCACTATTGAAATCTGATCGGCCAAGCCTATTGAAGTTCTGTCAGGCCCAGCGCTTTGACATTTCCATAGACGAACAACTAAAGGATTAGTTACCAGATTCGCCGGAATTTTTCAAGCCCAGCCGCTCGGCGACCAGCCCTCAATAGAATCTATCGCCGCAAATCTCCGCCCTGTGCTACGCTTCCGTGGAAGCGTTCACGCACCGACTATCCGCACCAAAAAATCCAGGAATCTGGGAATCTAGAAGCCCCTCTGCCGAGGTTTTTCCCCGGCGCAACCATCCGCGAATGCCTTCGTCACAGCGACGCGTCACCGGCGCACAGGAATGAAATGAACAATCAACTCAGGCCGATGGCACTCGGCGAGATTCTCGATCGGACCGCGGAGCTCTATCGCAATCATTTCCTGCTCTTTGCCGGAATCTCGGCCATCTTCGCCGGAATGATGCTCGCCGTCCAGCTTCTCTATCTGCGTTCACTTATCATGCTGGGCTATCCGAACCTGATGGCGAATTGGCAGTGGGGCACGGCTTCGGGCGCGGTGGTTGAAGCGCTCGTGATCCTGATGCTGGCCGGGCTTTCGATCGCCGCCAACAACCGCGCCGTGGCATGGGTCTACATGGACAAACCCGCATCAATTCGCGCCGCCGCGAAAAGCGTCCTGCCTCGCCTGCGCACTTATTTGTGGCTCATGGCCATCACTGGCTTCCGCGCGTGGACACCTCTTGCCGTTTTGTATGTGGCGTTCTTCGCTGTCGTATTCACGGTTCTACCTCACGACTTTATGACCAACCCGGCAGCAACGCAGAACGCCATCCATCAAAACCCCGGAGCGATCATGACTGCGGGCCTGGGAATGCTGATTCTGGCGCCATTGTTTCTATTGGCCGGGACGTACGGCATCTGGATGTCGCTGCGCTATTCGCTGGCAGTGCCGGCTTGCGTGGTCGAGGATTTGCCGGCTTCGGGTGCGATCAAGCGCAGCATCCAACTCAGCCAGGGCTCGCGCGGCCGCATCTTCGTGCTCGGCCTATTGGTCTATGCAGTGCGCATGATGCTGGGGCTGCTGTTTGGATTCCCCATCATCGCGCTTGCCATCAAACACCCCGGCCAAACGCTCCCTTTAGGCTGGTTGATGGTTCAACAGATCGGAGTATTCCTATCCGCCACTTTAATCGGCCCCATTTACTCAATTGGCCTTACTCTTTTCTATTACGACCAGCGCATCCGCAAGGAAGGTTTCGATATCGAGTGGATGATGCTGGCCGCTGGACTCTCGTTGCATCCTGAATTGCCGGCGTCGGAAAATTCCTGAGCAATCGAGCGTACCCATGTTCGAGACAAAACAGATCGAAACACTTCGGCCCACCACACTCGGCGAAATCCTCGATCGCACCGCACAGCTTTACCGTCGCAACCTCCTGCTCTTCGCGGGAGTGGCGGCATTGCCGATTGCCGTCATCATCGCGGTAACCGCACTGATCTTCGTGAGCCTTTTTGCAATCCCGGGCCTCAGAGGTGCCGGCGATTCGTCATTCAATCCCGCGACGGCTCTCATGACTGCGCTGCTTGTAGTCATCGTCCTACCGATTTACATCGCAGCGGCTGTTTTTTCCTTCGCTGGGCTCACAGAGGCCGCGGCAAGCGTGCACCGCGGTGAAAAAATCACCATCCGTGGCGTGTTCAATGCTGTTCGGCCCTTTTTCTGGCGCTATCTGTGGTTCGGAATTCTGCAGGCCTTCGTGATTGCTCTCATTCCGGCGGTGATTGCGGGCGTCGTCATCGGCTTGCTGGTCTATCTGACTCCTGGGGCTGGCGCTGCCGGCGGCGTGGCCCTCGGCTTCCTCGCGTTTCTTGTTGGCGTGGCCGCCTTCGGCGTCATCATTTGGCGCGCTCTGGGCTACTCGATTGGCCTTTCCGTCTGCGTCGTCGAGAAAAAATCCGCGTGGACGTCCCTGCAGCGCGCGTGGAGGCTCAGCGAGGGCACGCGCGGCCGGATCTTCGTTCTCTATCTACTGATCCTTGCGCTGGCCATGGCCGGATCCATGATCGGATACATTGCCAGTGGGACAGTCGGCGCGATTGCTGGAGTGATGGGAAACGGCGCGGGATATGCGGCAGCTGCGGCCATTGTTGCTGGAGTCATGTACCTGGTTGTGGATTTCATTGTGCAGGCACTCCTTGCTCCCGTCTCCTGGATCGCCCTCGTGCTCTTTTACTACGACCAGCGCATTCGCAAGGAAGGCTTCGACATCGAGTGGATGATGCAGCAGGCTGGGCTCATGCAGCCCCTACCCGCGCCGCCGCTGGCAGAGGCCTCAAGCATTTCCGCGCCGCTTGCGCCTCCTGATACCGTGGAAGAACCATGAATTTTGGGGGCCTCGAATCACGTCGGCGCCACACCGCTGCGCCTTTCGCGGCGTCCGTCGCGCTGCTCGCGCTCAGCATCGCTTACCCCAACGCCGCGCGCTCACAGGAACCCCCATCCAGCGCGGGCTGGCGCGATGTGACCCTGCCGGAATATCAGCAACACCTCGCGGATCTTGACTCTATTGTCGCCGCCTGCCAACAGCAGCGCTCTCACACGGCCAATACACAATCGAGTTTCCCTGCCTGCGATTCCGCGCAGATTGGGCCGGATAACCGCGTTCACCTGTCCTCCCTGCCGGCCTCAGTTTCGCGCGAGGTCCGCTATGATTGGCTGCGCTCCGTGCTTGCGCAGGCCGAGAAAAAGGGCGACGCCAACAAGAAAACTATCTTCGACGCTATTTCCACTTCGAAGGATAAGCCCGCCTCCGTGAATGATCTGCTTACCGCGGCCCACCAACGCCTGCAAGACGATCTTAAGCAGGCACAAGGCCAGGCAGAAGCCAGTCCCGGCTACGTCGCCGAGCGAAAGTCACTCAATACAATTCTGTCGCAGCGCGCGTATCAGGGCGTCACACAACAGTCGGGCATGGGGCGATTCCGCGAGTGGATCATCAACATTCTCGACAAGCTCTTCTCCGGCCTCGTGCGCTTTGGTTCGCAGGCGCCGTGGATCGTGTGGCTGCTGCGCATTCTGTTGCTGGTCGGCATCGGCACCGCGCTGGCCTGGTTTCTTCTGCGCATCGAGCGCCGCTCCAGCGTCCGCCTCATTCCCGACGTCGAACCCGCACCCGGTGCTCCGTCGGCGCGCGAATGGCAGTTGTGGCTTCGCGATGCGCAGGCAATGGCGGCAAAAGGTCAATGGCGCGAGGCCATCCACTTCCTTTACTGGGCTTCCATCTCACGGCTCGAATCGAAGCGGCTCTGGCCGGCCGATCGCGCCCGCACCCCGCGCGAATATCTTTCTCTGCTGGCTGGAACCGATCCGCGCAAACCGAACTTGGCAACGCTCACCCGGAGCTTTGAGCGCACATGGTATGGCGGCCGCGCTGCCGAGGCTTCTGACTTCAATGCCGCTGTGGAACAGGCTGCGGCGCTGGGGGTCGCGGCGGAATGAAACTCTTCGCCTCACTCGACGCGAAGGACCGCAGACTGCTCATCGGCTGTCTCGTCGCCGTTCTTGTGCTCGCCTTTGTCACGGCATTCCTGTCGCGCAATCAGAACACCGACGACAACCCCGTGCCCAGCTCTTACTTAACCGGCCGTCACGGCGCGCGCGCCGCCTTTGAGCTGCTCCAGTCAAGCGGCTACACAATGGAGCGATGGGAGCAGCCCCTGAGCGACCTTGCCGAACGTGCCGACGACCAGACCGTCGTCATCTTTGCCGAGCCCAATCAGGCCGTCATCGCAGCGGAAGATTTGAAAGCTGTGCGCGACATCGTCGCGCGCGGCGGCCGCGTTCTGGTCACCGGATGGGCGGGCGGAAGCCTTGCGCCCCACGGAAATGTCCAACCTCCGGAGCAATTGCAGTCAGCGTGCAAATTGACGCCGCAAGGCCTCGATCCTTTGGCCGCCTCCGGCGAAGTCTGGATGGTCCCCGAAGCCGGCTGGGGCCTCGACCGCCCGCTCGATCGCGTGCAATACAATTGCTCCGACTCCCCGGCAGTCGTGGCGTATGCCGACGGCAAAGGCCAGGTGATCTGGTGGGCGAGCTCAACGCCGCTTGAGAACGGCTCCATCGGCCGCGCTAACAATCTCAACCTCTTTCTCAATGCGCTTGGCTCGCGCGACGCTCACCACATTTATTGGGACGAATCGCTGCACGGCGAGGCGCGCACGGAATGGTTCTACGCGAGCGGGCCCGCGATTTGGCTCCTGAGGTGTGGCCTCCTTGCCATCGGACTGCTGATTCTCTTCAGCTTCAGTCGCCGGCGCGGCCCCATGCGCGATCTTCCGGCCCCCGTGCGCGCTACTCCCGTGGAATTTCTTGAAGCGCTTGGTTCGCTCTACGCCGAAGCACGCGCCTCCGCGACCGCCGTTGACCTGGCGTATGAACGCTTTCGCCGCAAGATGGGCGACCTGTGCGGCCTGAAGGGTGCGAAGATGAGTGCGGAAGAGCTTGCCATCGCGCTGCGCCGCCGCTTTCCGCAGGCTCCCGCCGAACTGGAAAAAGACCTGGCCGATTGCGAAACTGCCGTCGCCAACGACGCCCTCCCGCCAAAAAGCGCGCTGGCCCTGGTGCAGGCGCTCAGCCGGCACAGTGATTTGCTCGTCGCGGCGGCGCGTGTGGGCCGAGCACCGCAATGAGGATCAAATGCAGAGAATCAAATATGCGCGGACAATCAGATCATCAAAATGAATGCAAGGAGACGTGAATGACAGAGGAAACCAATCAGGAGCAAAGCACGGCGTCACAAAAAGCTGCGCTGCCGGCCACGCAACAACTGCTCGCCGCCTCGCGCGCCGAGTTAGGACGTGTTATCGCAGGGCAGAACGAAGTCATCGGTGAGGTCCTCGTCGCAGTTTTGACGCAAGGCCACGCTCTGCTCGAGGGCGTGCCCGGAATCGCCAAGACGCTGATCGTCAAATCGGTCGGCCGCCTGCTCGGCCTCGGTTTCCAGCGCGTGCAAGGCACGCCCGACCTCATGCCCGCCGATATTCTCGGCACAACGATCTTCCGGCCTGGCTCCGACACATTCACCTTTCACGCCGGCCCCGTCTTCACCGATCTGCTTCTCGTGGATGAAATCAACCGCATGCCTCCGCGCACGCAGGCCGCGCTGCTTGAGTGCATGGAAGAGCGCCAGGTGACGAGCGACGGCGTTCAGCGCCCGCTGCCCGCGTGGTTCACCGTCTTTGCCACTGAAAATCCAATCGACTTTGAAGGCACTTATCCGCTGCCCGAGGCGCAACTCGACCGTTTCTTGCTCAAGATCAAGGTCGGCTATCCTGCGCCTGAAGATGAACGCCTGATGCTGGAGCGCCACCACAACAGCAGCTCGAACCTGCTTGAAGACGCCAAAATCCAGCCGCTCTCCTCGGAGCTTCTCGCCGCGGCGCGCAAAGAAATACGCGCCATCCGAGTCGAGCAAGACCTCTACGGCTACATTCTCGATCTCGTTCGCCGCACCCGCGAGTGGCCCATGCTGGCGCTCGGCGCAAGCCCGCGCGCGGCCGTCTGCCTGCTTCGCGTGGCTCAGGCCTTCGCTGCCTTCGAGGATCGCGACTACATCATCCCCGATGACGTAAAGCGTGCCGTTTTGCCCGCCCTGCGCCATCGCATTTTGCTCAAGCCGGAGGCGGAGCTTGAGGGCTTCGACCCCGATCGCGTGCTCAACGATGTTGTCGCTGCGGTCGCGGTGCCGCGCGGATAGGATTGGAGTAAGATAAAGGTAGTATGAAAACAAAAACTTCTATTACCCTTTCGGCGCCCCTACTCGTCAAGATTGACAGGCGGATCGGCAAACGCGGCTCGCGTTCGGCATACATCGAAAAGGTGCTCGACGATCACTTTCGCGATTCCGCTCGGCGGGCAATCCAAAGGCGCGATCGGGAGTTGATCGATTCAGCGGCGGAGCGGTTAAACAAAGAAGTCGAAGATGTTCTGCATTTTCAGGCTCCCTATCTTTAATCCCAATAGAAGTGCGCGCTTAAATCATTCCATGAGCGCGGTTGTCGGCGGAAATGATTGACGCATCGTTCTTGAGATGCTCTCCTCCAACGAGAACGAGGCGGCGATCCAGTCACTCCGCCTCTACGTGGTGTTATGAAAAGAGGCGACCTTTACCTCGTTACCGACCCAGCCGGCGACCCCAGGCGCCAGCGAGTTTTCGTGGTCGTTAGCCACCAGGGCCTTATCGACTCACGCTTCTCCACTGTTGTCTGCGCCCCCGTTTATACAACCGGCGAAGGTCTGGGGACTCAGGTCGCGATTGGGCCAGATGAGGGTCTGAAACATGAGAGCTGGATTATGTGCGATAACCTGGCGAGCATTCGCAAGTCCCAGCTAACCCGATACGTCGGCTCTCTTTCAGCGACAAAGATGCGCAGGTTGAACAGCTCTCTGGCAGTGGCCCTCGATTTACGAATTCAGACAACATGATCTCTTCCTCCCTCCATCCCGAGCCGGTTCGCGCCGCATGTGTCCCGCGCGGCCGTTTCGCCTTCGGACTCACGCAGCGCGCCATCTGGCTGCTCTCCGCCGGGCTTCTGTTCGCGCTGCCAGGATTTTTCCACGCGTCGTGGGGCCTGGGCATGATCGAGTGGGATTCCCTCGTTCTGCTCGCGATTATCCTCGACGGCTTGCGATTGCCTGCCGCTCAGCGAATTACCATCGAGCGCTCCTGGAGCAACGCCCCCGCACTCGATAGCGAGACGGAGATCCAACTCGCCGTCGAGCACAGCGCTAAGACCATTCTTGAATGCAACCTGACTGACGATCTGCCGGACGCGCTTGTCGCTGAACCCGCTACGCGCAATCTGCGCGTCTTTCCCCGCGTGCGCGCAACGCTGCGCTACAAATTCGAGCCGCGCGAGAGGGGCGATGTCCGCGCCGGAGCTGTCTATATTCGATATGGCTCCGCGCTTGGGCTTGTAGAGCGCTGGGCCATGGCGCCGCTCGAGCAGCCGGTGCGCGTTTACCCCGCACTCAGGCAGGGCGAGGATCAGGAAATCTTTCTCGCCTGCGGGCGTCAAGTCGAAATGCAGCTTCGCCGCGCGCGCGAGCGCGGATTGGGCCGCGACTTCGAAAGCCTCCGCGAGTATCTCCAGGGCGACGATCTGCGCGACGTCTGCTGGACGGCCACCGCGCGCCGTGGCCAGTTGGTCACGCGCCGCTACCAGACCGAACGCAGCCAGGCAGTCTGGATCGTTCTTGACGCCGGCAGGCTGTTGCGCGGCCGGATTCTGAACGACCCCGATGTGCCCGACCGCCGCGGCCACTCCAAACTCGACTACGCCTGCTCCACCGCCGTGGCGCTTGCGCAACTTGCGCTTTTCTCCGGCGATCGCGTCGGCCTGCTCGTCTATGGCCAGCAGGTGCAGCAGCGCGTTCTTCCCGGCCGCGGCCACGCGCATCTGCGCCAGATCGTCGAGGCGCTTGCGCAGGCGCGCGCTGAACTGAGCGAGGCTGATCACCTCCGCGCCACGGCGGTTCTGAATCGCTGGCAGCCGCGCCGCGCGCTTATTCTCTGGATCACCGACCTGGCAGAAACCGCCATGCGCCCCGAGGTCATCGACGGCGCAATGCAGTTGCTGCGTCGGCACGTGCTTTTATTTGTCGCCATGGCCCAGCCCGATGTTGCGGCCATCGCCAACACGCGGCCCAGGAACGTTGAAGAAATGTTCCGCGCCTCCGCCGCGCAGGAGCTGACCACCCGCCGCGAACTTCTGCTGGCGCGCCTGCGCGACCAGGGCGCGCTCACTCTCGATCTCGATCCTCCGCTGCTGACATCAGCGGTGCTCAATCAATATCTGAGAGTAAAAGAACGAGCGATGGTGTAGACCATTTTCGGAATACTCGTAGACTTTTTGAAAACATTGAAGGGTGGCTTTTTCTTGAGGGAAAAACCCACTTGGATGTGTGCTTTCCGTCTATAGCAATTCCGAAAATGGCAACCGGCGCACGACTGACGCCGCAATTCCAGCTCCCCATCAAGAGAACAAAATTGCGCGAATCCGGGAAGTTTGGGCAGTTTTATCGCATAAACGCGCCAACCAGAGTCTCTTGAATCCGCCGCGCCTGTACTTCAGGGATGGTTCTAATCAATTGGTAGGAGTTGAGCAATTCGGCACAGACGCCCCAAAATCCGGGATGGGAAAATTTGAGAACCATTACCACGAGAATCGCCTGGCGGCTTTGGAGGCATATGGCTACCTCAACCCTTCCTGTTTCGTTGTTCGACTCAACTCACATTCCGGCATCGCGGTCTCAGCGCCTCGCATCGCCGAGCAAATTCGATTTGGACGATGTTTTGGCGCGAGCCCAAGCAGGGGACCCTGACGCCTTTTCGCAACTTTATCTGCTGCACAAGAAGCGCGTTTTCACGATTTGCGTGCGCATGGTGCGCGATTTCTCAATGGCGGAAGACCTGACGCAGGAAACATTCCTTCAGTTGCATCGCAAGCTCGCTTCTTTCCGCGGCGAATCCCTCTTCACCACCTGGCTGCACCGGATGACCGTTAACATCGTGCTGATGCGCCTGCGCAAGCGTGTTCTGCCAGTTGTTTCACTCGATCAGATGATGACAGAAATCCCGGAGACCTATGCCGGGCGCAGTTTTGGCGCTTATGACCGTGCGCAAACCGGTGTTGTTGACCGCGTGACCATTGAACGCGCTCTGGGTACTCTGCCGTCCGGCTATCGGAAAGTCTTTCTCCTTCACGATGTCCATGGTTTTGAGCATCGCGAAATTGCCTCTATGGAAGGCTTCAGTCTCGGCAATTCGAAATCGCAGTTGCACAGGGCACGACGTGCTATGCGCAGTGCCCTAACAGGACAAGCAAGACGGGTGCCGGATCAGGAGCGCTGCGCTCCTCAGGATGACGACGTTAGTGGGATGGCTCCGTTTCAATCGGTTTGCCAGCGCCCGTCGGCACCGGCCGGAACAGCCACGCCAGCAGTAGCGTAAAAAGCAAGCCGCCGACAGTGAACTTGAGCCAGACAGCCGCATTGGATGGCGAAAAGAATCCTTCGAGCGTGCCCGCAATCACGAGCAGCGGAATAATTCCCGAGACGAGCTTGGTCGCTTCCACGCCGGCCAGCGCGATTGAGTCGCGCCGGCGATAGAGCCCCGGAAACAGCACGCCGTGAGCGAGGCGCAGCCCCGCAGCGCCCGCAAGGACGATGGACGGCAGCTCCAGCGATCCGTGCGCGGCCACAAAGCTCCACAACTTGAGCGACATGTCATGCTGCGCACATGCGACGCCGATCACGCCGAGTAGCAGGCCGTTACGCAACATGACGTAGATAGGGCCGAGGCCGAAAACGATACCGCCGGCGAAGGCGGCGAAGCAAACGCTGAGGTTATTGTCTATGATCGCGCTCGATGCCACCGGCTCGATGCCGACAATCGACTCCGTCCACATCTTGTGGTTCTCGATCGTTTCAACCATCTGCGGCCCCAGCATGTGGCGCATGAACTGCGGCCGCGCGATGGTAAGCATTGAGCCGAGCAGCGCGCCGCCCAGCATGACCACCAGCGAGATAAGTACATAGCGGATTTGGCGCTGCACGACGACCGGATACTCGTCGCGCAGAAAATAGAAAATCTTTTTGAAGCCTTTGCGCCGGCTGGAATAGATGATATGGTGGGCGCGAGCCAATAACTGGTTAACGTGCTCGGTATAGGCCCGTGCAGTCGAGTCCTGGCGCAGCGTGGACACGTCGCTCGCCGCCTGCCGGTAGAGCAGCGCGGTCTCGCGCAACTCGGCACGCGAAAGGTGCTTGACTCCGCCCGCGCTGGCCTGGTTGAGCAGCGCGGCCAGACGGTCCCAGTATGGCCGGCGCTTTGCGAGCCACTGATTGGAGAGAATGATCGCCATGGATCCGATTGCAGATCAGCTTAACATCGATACCCCGGAGCTGGTCGCCATCGAGATGCCTGTTGCCGGCATCGGCAGCCGCTTTATCGCCATTACTGTCGACTACCTCATCTGGGGCTTTATCTTTTTTGTGCTGGGCATCCTTGCCGTCATCATTCTCCCCGCGTTGCACTTTTTCGGCGGCGTTTCGATCAACTGGGCCATCGGCATCTTCGTTCTGATCGTCTTTCTCATGCAGTGGGGCTACTTCGCGCTTTTTGAAGCCTTTGGCAACGGCCGCACGCCGGGCAAGCGCGTGGCGAAGATTCGCGTGATTCATCAGTCGGGCCGCGGCATCAACTTTGTGGAGGCCCTGGCCCGCAATCTCGTTCGCTTCGTCGACTATTTCCCGGGATTTTACGCCGTTGGCATCATCGCCATCTTCCTCAGCAAGCGCAGCCAGCGCCTTGGCGACATGGTTGCAGGCACGCTCGTCGTTCGCGACCGTCAGGTCGATTCGCCGCACTGGAACGAGAGCCCTTCGCGCACATTTACCGCGGCTTCGGTGGTCGCGGAGCCGCCCATTCTTGCTCCGTGGGCTGATTCGCGGGCTGATTCTTGGAGTCGGCCGCCACACCTGCGCGTTGTTTTGCCGGCCCCGGCGCTGGCGAAACTTTCCGCTTCCGACCTTGAGGTGCTTGAAAGCTTCTTCTCCCGCCGCCTCGACATGGACCTGACGACACGCGCCACACTGGCCAACCGCATCGCCGCAGCTCTCTGCGCCAAGTCCGGCCTTGCCGTTCCTCAGGACACGAGTGTCGAGACATTCCTTGAAGCCGTCGCTCATCAATTCCGCGAGTTGGGGCGAATGAATTGACGCGCGCCTCGCCGGCTTCTCGCCCATGAGGGTGTGATTCGGTCTGGACACGTCGAGGGGATACCTCGAGGAGGGCGCGACAAAGGGGCACAGCGCAGTATTCAGGGGTATATATTAAGATTTTGTCTGGAAACTGGCAGCTGTGTGCTTCGCTGCCTGGGCAAAGGGATTTTTCAGCAACAACCCGGTCTTGCGGAAGACTCGCCGCACCGGCAATGGGACAGGAGAGCAAGAACATGGCCAAGAGCGTCAACAAAGTTATTCTTCTAGGCAACGTAGGCAAGGACCCCGAGGTTCGTTCCACCCCCAGCGGCACAATGGTGGCCAATTTTTCGCTCGCCACCAGTGACCGCTTTCAGGATGCGCAGGGCAACTGGCAGGATCGCACCGAGTGGCACAATCTGGTCGCCTTCAAGCGTACCGCCGAGATCGTTCGCGATTACGTGAAGAAGGGCTCCAAGCTCTTCATCGAAGGCAAGATTCAAACGCGCAGTTGGGAAGACAAGGAAACCAAAGCCAAGCGCTACCGCACCGAAATCATCGTCAACGATCTCTCGCTGCTCTCGGGCCGCGACGAATCTTCAGGTGGAAGCGGGGGCGGGTACAGCCGGTCGTCGAGTTCGAGCTCATCGAATGCCGCCGTGAACGAGGACCAGCGCACGCCCGCCGGCCAGGACGACTACGCGCAGTCCGCCGAAATATCCGACGACGATATTCCGTTTTAGAAGCAAGGATCAGGGACCAGGGGTCAGGGCTCAGGGGTCAGAAGAGCGATCGCGGTGCCCACGACTTTCATGGCCGATTTGGCGACGGCTTGTCCGGTGCAACTCTGCGCACATGGGGATTTCCAATGAAAAAACTCTTAGTTGTTGCGCTGCTGACTTCGTGCATGGCGCTGCCGGCTCAGGAAACAAGCCACGCCACCGGCAATCCGGCGATTGATTCAAAGCCGAACAGCCCCGATGTTCCGGACGTCTTTGCCGTCAGCGGTCACTTTGAGCGCATCGTGGTGCTGCGCTTCAAGTTTGGCACGGACCTGCTCGCCGGCCTGCAAAAGATGATCGCGCAGGAGAAGATCAAGAATGCCGTGATTCTCTCGGCCTTCGGGTCAGTGCGCGGCTACCAGTTGCACATGGTGGCCAACCGCGACATGCCGCCGAAGATCCTGTTCGTAAAGAACCCTACTGCTCCGGCTGACATCATCGGCATGAGCGGCATGGTGATGAACGGCCGCGCCCATCCGCACATAACGCTGGCTAGTGCCGACAGGGCATTAGGCGGCCATCTCGAACCGGACACGACCGTCTTTACTTTTGCCGTGGTTACGCTTGGCGTGCTCGACGACTCGCTCGACATGAGCCGGTTTGACGATTCGAACTACCGTTAAGAGTTGCTACGCAGTCGATTTCTCTGTTGGATCGTTGAGCGAATCGCCGTCCCGATCCGTTACCTCAGCAATCGCCGCCAATCGCTCCGCCAACTTATCGGTCCAGCAATTCTCCGGCGCGCGCCAGCTCCAGTTGCCGGATGGTACTGCCGGCGTATTCATACGCGCTTCCGAACTCAGCTCAAGCAAGTCCTGCGCGGGAACGATTGCGATCTCGGCGACGCTCGCCTCGACTGCGCGGATCATCGGCCACGCGGGCCGGCCGGCTACAGGACCAAGCAGCGCCTCAACCGCCGCGCGCTCCGCTTTGCCGGCTGAGTTCCACCACCCCTGCGTTGTGTCGTTGTCGTGCGTCCCCGTGTAGGCCACGGTGCCCACCGTGAATTGCTGTGGCAGGTGCGCGTGCGCGCCCTTGTTACTGAAGCCGAATTGGAGCACTTTCATCCCCGGCATTCCCAGCTCTAGCCGCAACCCGTCGACTTCCGGCGTGATGAGGCCCAAGTCCTCGGCCACCAACGGCAGCGGACCAAGCGCCGCTTCCAGCGCGCGAAACAGCTCCAGCCCCGGCGCCTTGATCCACTCACCGTCGATCGCGGTTTCTTCCTCGGCGGGAATCGCCCAATAAGCCTCGAAGCCGCGGAAGTGATCGAGCCGCACAATGTCGTAAAGCTCAACGGCGCGCCGGATGCGGTCGATCCACCAGTCGAATCCTCTTGCGGCCAGTACATCCCAGCGATAAAGCGGGTTGCCCCAGCGCTGGCCGGTCGGAGAAAAGTAGTCGGGCGGCACGCCGGCAATGCGAGTCGGTTTCAGGTCGTCGTCCAATTCAAAAATGCCGGGGTGAACCCACACATCGGCAGAATCCATGTTCACGAAGATGGCCACGTCGCCCAGAATTCGGATCCCGTTCTCCTCGGCGGCTTCTTGCAATTGCTCCCACTGCCGCGCGAAGGCAAATTGCAGCACTCGCTCGATGGCTACCTCGCGGAGGTGTTCCGCTTCGGCCTGTGAGAGCGCCTGAGGATCGCGACGCCGCAACGGTTCCGGCCACGCGGTCCACGCGCCTGTCTTGAGCGCCCGCCGCAGCACGGCGTAAAGCGCATAGTCGTTCAGCCACGCGGCCTCATCACGGCAAAACTCCTCAAAATCGGCCCACTGGGCGTCATCATCCAGCCCGCGATCGAGAAAACTCCCGGCCGCCTCATGCAGGAGCGGCAGCTTCCGCTTCTCAACCTCGTCGAAGTCGACCCCGCCGGTACGCCCAGTCATTCCTGCAATGCGCGCGCCGTCAATCCAGCCCCAGTCGGCGAGAAACTCCAGGCTGATCAAGAACGGATTCCCCGCAAACGCGGACGATCCAGCGTAGGGCGAATTGCCGTATCCGGTCGGGCACAGCGGCAAAACCTGCCAAACGTGCTGCTTCGCGCGTGCCAGAAAGCCCACAAACTCGTGCGCCGCTGGGCCCAGATCGCCGATGCCGCCATAGGACGGCAGTGAGCTTATGTGCAGCAATACTCCGCTGGATCGTTGGAACTCCATGAAGCCGATATTACCGGATCGATCACTGTCTGCCGGAAGCGCCCGCATTTGAGACACTGTTGTGCGTGCACCCGAACAGAGCCGTGCCACAACCCAACCGTTAAGGGAGTCCTTCGTTGAAGACCTTTTTCTCACCTGTTTGCCTTTGCGTTTCCGCCTTCGCTTCCGTCCTCGTCTCGGTCCTGGCCGTCCTCGCGCCGCAAACTTCCGCAGCCGCCACGCCGCCACTGACGCTCGCCGCCGGTTGGCAACTGCAGGATGTCGTCAAAGTTCCGCAGCCCGGCGCGCAAGTCTCTTCTGCAGGTTTCGACGCGAGCAACTGGTATGCCGCCACGGTCCCGGGCACCGTGCTCACTTCACTCGTCAACGATCGCGTTTATCCCGAGCCGCTTTATGGTGAGAATAGCCGCCCCGAATCCATTCCAGAGAGCCTGGTTCACACTTCGTATTGGTACAGAACCGTCGTTCGCGTTCCGATTGCGTACAAGGGCCGCCACGTCTGGCTGAATTTCGACGGCATCAACTACTCGGCCGAAGTCTGGGTGAACGGCGCGCAAGTGGGAACAATGCGTGGCGCATTTATCCGCGGCGTCTTTGACATCACAGCGCAAGTAACTCCGGGCCGGCAAGCGATCGTGGCAGTGCTCGTCACTCCGGAACCGAATCCCGGCGTTCCCCATGAGCACGCATTACGCAATGGCGTAGGGCAAAATGGCGGCGTAACCGCACTCGACGGTCCCACGTTTCTTTCAACCATCGGATGGGACTGGCTCGATGCCGTGCGCGATCGCGACACGGGCATCTGGCAAAAGGTTTTTCTCTCCGCCACCGGCCCCGTTCAGTTGAAAGACCCGTTCGTCACCACCGATCTTCCGCTTCCCAAAACCGATTCGTCCGACGTCTCCGTTGAAACAACGGTCGAAAATGTGAGCGACGAACCAGTCGCGGGCGTCGTCCGCGGCTCAATCGAGAACATTGTCTTTGCGCGCCCGGTCACCGTCGCGCCCCACAGTTCTCAACAAGTCACATTCGACCCGAAAAACACACCGGCGCTGCACATCGTTCATCCGCGGCTCTGGTGGCCAAACGGCTACGGCACGCAGCCGATGTACAAGCTGCACCTGGAATTTAGAAGCGGGGAATTCGTGGCGGGGCAAACCATCTCTGACGCGCAGGATATCAACTTTGGCATCCGCAAGATCAGCTATTCCCTTCCCGGCGCCAGCACGCTGGCCATCTCTGTCAACGGCGTGCCCATTTTCATTCGCGGCGGCGACTGGGGTCTCGATGAGGCCCTGAAGCGCATTCCGCGCGAGCGGCTCGATACCGAGATTCGCCTGCATAAGCTCGCCAACCTCAATCTGATTCGCAACTGGGTGGGACAGAGCACCGGCGAGGACTTCTACGAGCTGTGCGACAAGTACGGCCTGCTCGTTTGGGACGAATTCTTCCAGCCCAATCCGCTCGACGGCCCCAATCCCACCGACATTTCCACCTACGTCGCCAATGTTCGCGACAAAGTTCTGCGCTACCGCAATCATCCATCCATCGTTCTGTGGTGCGCGCGCAACGAGGGCGACCCGCCACGGGAGATCGATGCCGCTTTACGAACGCTGCTCGCCGAGGTCGATCCCACACGGATCTATTGGCCGAACTCGACCGATGGCCCGGGAGTGCGCTCGCATGGGCCGTATTACTGGCGCACCCCGCGCGAGTTCTACACCGTTACCGACGATTTCTTCAAGACAGAAACCGGCAGCGCATCCATCCCGACACTCGAATCCATTCGCGGCATGATGCCGCAAAAGGATTGGGAGTCGATCAACGACGACTGGGCGGCGCACGACCTTGCCAAGGGCAACCAGCACGGCGACCTCTATCCCGGCATTATCGCCAGTCGCTACGGCCCGATCGCCAACCTCCCCGACTTTGTGCGCAAGGCGCAACTGGCAAACTACGAGGCCTTCCGCGCCATGTACGAAGGCCGCAACGCGCTCCTGTTCAATCCCACTACGGCCGTCATCACCTGGATGAGCAATCCCGCGCAGCCCAGTTTTGTGTGGCAGATCTATCATTACGATCTTGAGCCCATGTCTTCTTACTTCGCCGTCATGCACGCGTCAGAACTGGTTCATATCCAGTTCAACGAAGCCACCGGCGACGTGCAGGTGATAAACAACAAGCCCGAGGCGGTGCCGAATCTAACTGCGCACATTGCCGTCTACAACCTCGACGGCTCGCTCGCGGTCGAGCACGAAACCAAAGTGACTGCCGCTCCGGATGTGGCCACGAGTCTCGGCGCGATCGATTTTCCTGCATCGGTTTCGCCCGTCCGCTTCATCAAGCTGGAACTGCGCGATGCCGCCGGCCAACTGATCTCAACCAACTTCTATTGGCGCGCGCCGGCGAGCAGCCCCGACGACCTCACCGCGCTCAATCAACTGCCCATGGTCAAGCTGACCGCAAATGTGAGTGCGCTGAATGAGCCGGCAACTGGCCAACGCAAGCTCCGGGTCACACTGCGCAACCCAACACAGAGCATCGCGCTCATGGCGCATGTGCAACTGCGTCGAAAATCCGGCGAGCGAATTTTGCCTGTTTTTTACAGCGATAATTACGTTTCGCTCGTTCCCGGCGAAACAAAAACCATCACGATCGACGCCTCAGCGAGCGCCTTCAAAGGCGAAGCTGCTCTGGTCGTCCTCGACGGCTGGAATGTAACCGTCGCTCCTGCCTTGTTTCCAAGAGCATCGATTGCGCCCAACCTCGACGCCCAACCCGATCGCTGGCCCACGACCGGTTTGCCCATTGCAACCGCAGCCCTGCGTTGATATTGCGTGCAAACAAAACGCCCGCAACCATTGGCTGCGGGCCTCTTGCGTGCTTGAATTCGTCTACGCTTACGTGCCCGGCGCTTGCTGTCCGGGCAGTTGCGGGCCATGCGGCTTGGCGTTGATGACGACCAGTTTGCGTTTCTTGAAATCGTTCCACACGCCGCTCATAAACACGCTGAACGCCTCATTGCGGCGCTGGTTGAGGAGTTCATCCTTCATCTGGTCGAAGTTCTTGGCAATCTCGTCGGCGCTCGGCTCCTGCTTGTCGTCGATCTTCGCCACAACGCCGGTGCGGCCAGCGTCAATCGGCCCGCTGATCGCGCCCACACTCATGTCGAACAGTTGCGGCGCCACCTGGCCCACCTCGCCAAAGTCAGGAACCTGGCCGCTCTCGCCGACCAAGTCGCTGGTCTTTACCGTCGCGCCCACTGCCTTCGCCGCCTTGGCCAGATCGTTTGTCGCCTTGGCCTGATCTGCCAGCGCCTTCGTCTTCTGGCTCAGCAGCACAGGTAGTTGCTCCTGGCGGTAGTCATCGAGTACGTGGCTCTTCCAATCGGCAAACGCCGGTGCGTGCGCCGGCACAATGCCGGTTACCTGGAAGATCGCATATCCCTCGCCCGTAGGCGCTGACTGCGGCGCGTCACCCTGTTTGGCCTGGAACGCCTTGGCCAGAATTTGCGCGCTGTCGGGTAGCGCGGCAATTACGCCGTCGTGCGCTACTGGATCCGTCGTCACCTGGTCCAGATGGTGCGCCGCGGCTGTTTTTTCCAGGCCGTTCTTCGCCGCCTCGCTGGTCAACTGCTGCGCGTAATCGTTCTGCGCCGCCGTCTCTGCCTGCCGCGTAAGCGTCTCGACAATTGCCGCCTGCACCTCGCTCAACGGCTGCGTGTGCGCCGTCTGCCGCTCTTCCACCTGCACAATGTGGTAGCCGAAGTTGGTTTTGATGATGTCGATGTCGCCAATCTTCTGCGTAAAAATTGCGGCGTCGAACGCAGGCACCATCTTGCCGCGCTGCGCAAATCCCAGCTCGCCGCCGGTGTCCTTGCTTCCCGGATCGTCGGAATATTTCTTGGCCAGGTCCGTCCAGCTTCCGCCAGCCTGCAGTTGCTTCAGAACCATCTCCGCTTTGGCTTTGGCGGCGGCATCGGTTTTTGCGTCGGCGTTCGGCGGCACGCTGATCAGAATATGCCGCGACTTGGCCTGCTCCGGCACGGAATACTCGGCGGCATGGTCGTTGTAGTATTGCTGAACGGCCTGCGGGCCCGGCGGTGGAGCGCCGCCCGGAATCTGGCTCTCATTGAACGCAAAGTAGGTGATCTTACGCTCCTCCGGCACGGCCTGCGCGTAGCGCGCCGCATTCGTCTTGAAGAATGCCGCCAGGTCGCTGTCCGATGGGTTGATCGTCTTAAGCAAATCATCCGACGAGATCACCGCGTAATCGAACTTGATCTTGATGTTCGCCTTGCGATACGAGTCGCGAACTTCCTTATCGCCCACCGCTACTCCGGCAGTGATAAAAGCCTGCAGCCGCTGGATCGTAATCTCATCCTTGATCTCGCTCTCGAAATCCGTCACCGACTCGTGCAGACGGTCGTCGATCAACTGCTTGTAGGCATCGTCGCCGATGTAAGTTCCGTTGGGGTAAAGAACCTCTCCCGTCGGCCCCGTGCGCAGATACTTGCGAACGTCCTCGTCGCTCGCGTAGATCCCCAGCCTGTGTGCCTCTTCGAGCATTACCTGCTGCTGCACCAGTTGCTGGCCCACCTGCTGCTCGAAAATCTGCACGATCTGCGGATTGCTGGCGTACTCCGGATTGCGCTGCCGCAACTGATTCTCGGTGATCGCCTCTACGCGCGCCTGGCTGATTGGGTCGCCAGAGGAAAGATAGCGGCTATACCAATGCGGGTAAACGGTGGCGTAGGTGTCGGGCGACGAAGCGCCCGCGCCGCCCAGGCCGGGTATCAGGTACAGCACCATAGTGACCGAAGCTGCGCCGATGATCACCACAATCAGCGCCTTGACCATGCGATTATCTGTCTGCAGGAAACGAATCATGGATGGACTTAATCCCTCTGAGCGCAGACAAGTCAAGACGGCAGCAAATATTCTGCTCGCTGCACGGCGCGCCTGCGAATGCGCAATTCTCTCTCGATATAACTCTGCAATTATAGTGGATCGATATAGGGTATCGCCCGCGGCGCTCGGGGCGAGACGCGGGCCGGCGCGGATCGTCGAACAGGCTCGATGCAAAAATGGGCCAGACGCAAGCCGGGCCCAACGCAAAACGAGCACCCCGCTAAAGCGAGATGCCCGTTTCTTCCTCCCTATTGGCTATTCCCTATTCCCTGCTTTGCATTACCGCCAGTAGTACGCGCCACCAACCACATAGTACGGCCGGTAGTAAACCGGCGGATACGCGTATGGGTAAGCCGGATAGCCGTAGCCGGCGTAGTAGCGCGGCCCGTAGGGCGAACGTCTGTAGAGGCTCGGGCCGCCGGGATACAATCCTTCCGCCAGCCTCGCCGCTTCTTGCTGGCTAACCGGCGCAACGGTGATCGGCGCATTGATGTGGAAAGTGACCAGTGCTTCGGCGGGAATCCACACGCGCGGTCCCCCCGAAGCTGCCGAAGCGGCTGTGCCTCCGGCCGCGCCGACCCCAGCGCCGATAGCGCAACCTGGGCCACGGCCAATCGCGCAGCCAATGATCGCGCCAATCAGGGCTCCGCCCACGGCGTTGCTCACCGTCTGGCCGGCTTTATTCGGACCCTTCACCTTGAACTGATCCGTATCCAATTGGTAGTTTTGCCCGCCCAGATCGAGCGAGGTGAGCGCAAGCGCCAGCACGGAGCTGCCGGCCAATTTGCCTGCGCCCTCGTTCTTCACTTCCGTGACCACGCCATGCACGGTCGCGCCGCGCGGAATCGCCAGATATCCGCCCGCAACCACATCCTGAATTACGGTGAACTGAACCGGCTCGCCGTCTTTCGCCCTCTTGCTATCCACCGGCTCGTTGGTCCGAACCTGCAGCAGCGTTCCCGCCGGAATGGTTACCGGACCTCTGGCAGGCTGATACGCTGGCGCCTGAGGCGCCGGCTGATACTGCGGCGGATATTGGGGCTGACCCTGTGACGGATACTGCGGCGGATACTGCGGCGGATATTGCGATGCCTGCGGGCTCTGATATTGCGGCCGCGACGGCGGATATCCACCCTGCTGCGGGTAGGCTGGTTGCTGCGGGTAGCCGCCTTGCTGCGGATACGGCGTCGCCTGCGGATTATTGGTCAGGCCCGGAGGCGGGCCCTGATTCTGCGGACCCGGAGGCGGTCCCTGATCCTGCGGATTTGCATCCGGAGCGGGGCCCGGCGGCGGCAAGCCTGCCATATTCCTTTGCGCCTGCGACTGGTCTGGATCCGGCATATCGGCGCCGCCCGGCGCAGGCAGCGGACTCTGCGCGTCCGCGCCCGGATTGCCGATCTGCAGATTGTTGTGCACCTTGGTTACGCCGTCCACATGCGTCGCTATCGACTCGGCCAACTGCTTTGACGCATCGCTTGAAACTGTTCCCGAGAGCGTGACCTCGCTCTGGATCGTGGCCGCGGTGATTAAATCGTTCTTCAGCGCCGCTGACGCGTCCAGCGCGTGCACCACGTCCATCTCAATTTGTCCATCGGTACGCTGCCCCTTTTGCGCCACCGGATCGCCTTGAGGCTGCGCGGCCGCGCCCTCCTGATCCTGCGCCATCGCAACCACGGCGCACAGCACGGCTAATACTGCCACTGCCATGAGCTGCGTGCTTGCCTTCTGTATCGAGTTCCGTACCAGGGTACGATTCATACTCATATCTCCTATGTCGCGTTACGCAATCCCGCCGTTTTCGGGCCCGTCATTTTCCGGCGGACCAAAAACCACGCCGAACAAACTCGCAACTCTGGCTCGCCAATCTGATCCTCTTCGATGCACATGCCACTCAAACGGTTAGACGAGGCTCGCCTGAGCCTGTTAACCCCTTAAACCCTGCTTCCGCGAAAAAGTTTCCTGGGATGAATTGACCTGCGCCGGAGCGCGCCTAGGCCAGAGCCGCCCTTAAGCCAAAGCCGATTCGACGGCCGCGCTTAGCGTCTTCAAGCCCGCCGCCGTGTCGGCACCAAGGTGCGCCCGCAGCGCCCGCCGTCCGCGCGACTCCAGCACCGCCAGGTCACCCGCGGCCTGGGCATCGATCACCACGCCAAAGCTGTACTTCTGGCCGGGAATTTCCAGGTCTTTCGCATGGGCTCCGGTGATCTGCAAAAACACGCCCGTATTCGGGCCGCCCTTGTAGTCCTGGCCGGTGGAGTGCAAAAAGCGGGGCCCAAACCCGAGGCAAGTGGCCACGCGTTTTTGGTCGCGCACCTTGTGCCGGAATCCCTGGATTGCAGCCTCGTGCTCCTCGAACATGGGCAGGAACGCAACCGTCGCAAAGTAGTCGCCTGCACGAAGCTCGTCCAAATGCGCGCGCAGAATGCCAGCAAGCGTTGCGCTCGGCGCAGCGGCCTTAAGTTTCGCGGCGTACGCGTCCGTCGCGTACAGCTCGATGCCTTCGTCAGTCAGGAACGGCGTCCGCTGCGGCAGTTTCCCGCTCTTCTCGTACTCAGTGGTCAGCGCGCGCGTCTCAATCTTCGCCGCTTCCACGTCCGGCTGATTAAAAGGATTAATCCCCATCACCGAGCCCGCGACCGCCGTTGCAATCTCCCAGGTGAAAAACTGCCCGAAGATCTCGTACAGATCCGAGATTTCGAAATACGCCACCGGATGGCCGGCCGCCTCAAGAGCCGCAACCTTCGCGTCGAGTTCGGCCTGCGCGCTCGCATCGCCAGCGCCCTTCAGCCGCACGTACGCAAACACGCGGTCATTGCCGTAGACGCTCGGCGCGCCAATCTCCTCGCGGTCCACCGGCGTAATTCCCTTCCCCTGCTTGCCCGTCGATTCCGCGATCAGTTGCTCCAGCCACGCGCCCATATCGGCTATCTCGGGTGAAGTAAAAATGGTGATCTTGTCGCGTCCGGCATTCGCCGCCGAGCCCAGCAGCAAGCCGAGCTGCACGCCCGTGTTCTCCGCGACCGGCTGCTTTGCAACAGCTACTGCCTTGGCCGCCTCGGCCAGCAGTTTGCCCACTTTCAACCCGGTCACTGTCGCCGCAACCAAGCCAAAATTCGATAGCGCCGAGTATCGCCCGCCAATCTCCGGGTCGCCATAGAAGATGCCCCTGAAGCTGTCATCCTTCGCCACCTGCTCCATCTTCGAGCCAGGGTCGGTGATGACCATAAAACGGCTGCCCCCCTCCGTGGCCCCCACCACATGCCGTATCTGGTCGAAGAAAAATTGCTTCAGGATATTCGGTTCAAGCGTCGATCCCGACTTGCTCGCCACCACTACCAGCGTCTTAGTCAGATCCACCGAGTCGCAGGCAGCCTTCACCTCCGCCGGGTCGGTGGAGTCCACGATGCGCAGCTCCGGAAATCCCGGCTGCGGGCCAAACGTCTTCGCCAGCACCTCGGGGCACAGGCTTGAGCCGCCCATCCCCAGCAGCAGAACCGACCGGAAGTCTGAGCTCCTTACATCGCCGCCCAGCTCCGCGAGCGACGCCAGATCCTTCTGCTGCCGCTCCACAATGTCAATCCAGCCCATCCACTTCTCCTCGCCATCGCGAGTCCACAAGCCGGGGTCCTTCTTCCAAAAGCGGGCCACTTTGTTGTTTGCCTGCCAGTCGGCGGCTGCCGCGTCCACGGCTCCGCGAAGATCGGAGGATACTGCCAGTCGAAAGCTCATATCAACCTCGTACGACCTTTGCTCATATCACCTTTGATTCTGCCTGACGGGTACGGTTGCAATCCTAAAGATTGTGCAAAAGTTTGTGCCGTTCGCCCACATTGAGCAGCCGACCCGTCTCTGCCGTCACGAAGTCGCTGCCGGCCAGTTTGGCGTAATCCTGATCAGCTCAAGCCGCTCGCCGGTCC
The DNA here is from genome assembly GCA_003134815.1 of Acidobacteriaceae bacterium. GTDB lineage: Bacteria > Acidobacteriota > Terriglobia > Terriglobales > Acidobacteriaceae > Telmatobacter. Next base: position 24,177 of record PLCO01000021.1, read on the forward strand.
CGCTCGCGTCTTCCAGCACAAACTCCGGCGAGGCTGCGGGCACGGCGACAATCCCGCGCGGCGGCAGATCAACCGGCTCAAAGTCCGCTCCCGAGTGGCCTTGGCCAACCAGCCGTCCCGCGCCCGATGCAGCAAAGAAGTACGCCAACCCTCGTTGCCCGCCTGCGCCGCACAGGCTTTCGCTCGTCAGTTTGGCCCTTACCGGAATCCGCTCGATGCGGAAGTACTCCACATCGATCAGCACCGTTCGGTCGGCGAGCTCGCGTGGAGCCACTTTTCCCGCGCGCGTTGTGAGCTTCGTTGCCTCAAGAGATTTTTGAATATGCAGCTCTCGCGGCCGTCCGTAGTCATACATGCGGTAAGTTATGTCGGAGTTCTGCTGCGTCTCCAGCAGAATCGATCCCGGCCAGATCGCGTGCACCGTCCCGGCATCGACATAAATTGTGTCTCCCGTCGCAACCGGCAACATGTTCAGCCGCGCCTCCAGCGTCCCGGCGCGAATGCCTTCCTCAATTTCGCCAAGCGTCGTCCCCGGCTTCACGCCGACCGCAACTTCCGCTCCCGGATCGGCCTGGAGCGCGTACCAGCACTCCGTCTTGCCGCGCGGCTGCCCATATTTCCGCGCCATCTTGTCGTCGGGATGCACCTGCACGCTCAACTTCTCGCGCGCAAAAATTGTTTTGATCAATAATGGCGAATCCGCCCCAGGCGGGAGCGGCGAATCGACATCGGACGAATCTGGACCAAGCGAATCAACTCTCGGCGTATCAGGGCTCGGCGCATCGGGGCCAAGCAACGCGGCGCGCTCTTCACTGAACAACGCGCCCAGCCGCTTGCCCGCGTGGGGCCCGGTTGCCACCAGGCAATCGTCGCCCGTCAGCCACACCTCGCCGATTGGATCGCCCTCAGCCACGCGGTCATACCACGGCCGCAGATCGCGAAATCCCCAAACCCGCGCCGTAAACACAGGCTCAATGCGAAACGGCGCCATTTCTGCCACAGGATTTCCTCCGGAAGCCGTCCCGGCTTTCTTGCCATCCTCACTCTAGCAGAGGTCTCGCACCCCTCGGCCATCCCTGCGCCCGCCAATTTTGTACACAAGAATTCCTCCGCCGCCAGACAGCTCAGCAGCTATCCTCTCTCCATGCCTCACTCCGCGACCTTCAACGACATGTTCCAAATGCAGCTCCCCTTGCTGGAGAAGCTGCTTCGTCCCGCCATCGTCTACCTGGCGCTGGTGGTGCTGCTGCGCATCTTCGGCAAGCGCGAACTGGCGCAGCTCAACCCGTTCGACCTCGTCGTCCTGCTCTCGCTCTCAAACACTGTGCAGAACGCCATCATCGGCAACGACAACTCCGTCTCCGGCGGAATCATCGGCGCCGTCTCATTGCTGGCCGTCAACTGGCTCGTGGTCCGCTTGCTGTTCCGCTCGCCGCGGCTCACCCGCATGTTCGAAGGACGATCATCGGTCCTCATCCTCAACGGCCAGATTGACAAGAAGGCGCTACAGCGCGAGTCGCTCACTCAGGTGGAACTGCTCGACGTGATTCACAAGCAGGGCTTCGATGGCATCCACAACGTGCAGCACTGCGAACTCCAGCCGAACGGCACATTCTATGTGGAGCCTTACGAGCCCTCCGCCGCCGACAAGCAGCACGAAGAGCTGCTGGCGCGGCTGGACGCGTTGCAAAGTCAGGTCGCTGCGCTACGGCCGCAGTCGGCGGGAGACTAGTTCGCGGCTGTGGCTGTCTCCGCGCTCAGCGCAGGACTTCGATCACCACTCCGGCCCGCACGCGCGCCCAAGCCTTATCCGTGGTCCAGGCGGTGGCTTTGTGCGCGATTGCGAGGGCGAGACATGCTCGATCGGCCAGCGAAAGCGCCGGTGAGGTCAAGCGTAGCTTCGCAGCGATTTTGGCTTGCTCCGGGTCGAAATCGACGGTTTGGGCCCCGATGCGAGAGAGGAGAAGCTCAATTGTGTCCTCTGGAACTCCAGCGCGAAGCAAGCGATCAAAGGTTTCGCTCCAATTGAGAGTGCTTACGAGTGCCGTCTTCCGGGGATCGAGGAGCATTGCGGCGACTCGATCTCCTCCCGGCTCGTCTTGCATCATTGCCAGCAGCGCTGAGGCGTCTAGAACGATCCTATCCACGGGAGTTCCTTTTCCCGCTGGAAGTGCGAATCTTCCGCCGCGCCACTGAGCGCCGATACTCCTCTTCTTCGCGCCGATACTCCTCGCGGCGATCGCGGATCACGCCTTCGACCAAACTGACTCCCGGCTTAATGTGCTTCAACACTTCCGCCCGGATTTGCTCGATGGCCTGACGACGCGACAAGACACGCAATTCCCTCTGCATAGGACTGAGGACCAGCCTGTCTCCAGGATTCCAGCCCATCTCCTTACGGATTCTTGCGGGTATAAACAATCTCCCGGTTCTATCGAGCAGCGCGGATTCATTGTCCATAAGGAGCCTCCGACCCAATTGTGGCATAAATTTCATCATCTCCCATTTATTGTCAAGTATGGAAGATTTCCACAATATTACCACAATTTCACAAGAACTTGGTCTTGCGTTGGCGGTTTCACGGCCAGGCTCGTCACAGCGCGCCTTGTAACTCACTTCAACATGGATGGCAGGGAATTCCCAAGGACAATTCTGGAGGAATCGCTCTTCCGCAGCTGGCGCCGCGGGCGCGTCCGCTTTAATGGCAAATCATTCCCACTCGATCGTGCCCGGCGGCTTCGACGTAATGTCGTACACCACGCGGTTGATTCCGCGCACCTCGTTCACAATGCGGTTGGAGATTTTCTTCAGCAGCTCGTACGAAAGCGGCGCCCAATCGGCGGTCATTCCGTCTTCCGACTGCACCGCGCGGATGGCGCATGTGTATGCGTAAGTACGCTGATCGCCCATCACGCCCACGCTCATTACCGGTAGCAGTACGGCAAAGCTCTGCCAGATTTTTGTATAGAGTCCCGCGGCCTTGATCTCCGCCACAACGATCTCGTCTGCCTCCTGCAGTAGCGCCACGCGCTCCGGCGTCACCTCGCCCAGAATGCGCACCGCAAGCCCCGGCCCCGGAAACGGCTGCCGGCTCAGAATCTCCTCCGGCATTCCCAGATCGCGCCCGATGCGCCGGACTTCATCTTTAAACAAGTCGCGCAGCGGTTCTATCAATTTGAGCTTCATCCGCTCCGGCAGGCCGCCCACGTTGTGATGGCTCTTGATGGTCTGGCTAGGCCCCTTCACGCTCGATGACTCGATTACGTCGGGATAAAGCGTACCCTGCACCAGCCACTCCAACTTGCCGTCTGGGCCGCCAGTCTCCTGCGCGATGCGATTGGCCTCGTCCTCGAAGACGGCGATGAACTCCGCGCCAATGCGCTTCCGCTTCACCTCGGGATCGGTCACTCCGGCCAGCCGCTCCAGAAAGCGCGCGCTCGCGTTCACCCCCACAATATTCAGCCCCAGCTTGCCGCGCAGGTTTTCCTGCACGCTCGTAAACTCGTTCTTGCGCAGGACTCCATTGTTTACGAAGATGCAGGTCAGCCGGTTGCCGATCGCCTTATGCACCAGCACAGCCGCAACGGACGAATCCACGCCGCCTGAAAGTCCGCAGATCACATACCCTTCGCCCACTTTCTCGCGGATTGCGGCCACGGTGCTCTCAATAAAATGCGCAGCCGTCCAGTCGCCGCGTGCCCCGCAAATGGCGAGGAAATTTCGAATAATTTGCGAGCCCAGCGGCGTGTGGTGCACTTCCGGATGGAACTGCACGGCCCAGATGCCGAGTTCCTCGTTGGCGATTCCTGCCAGTGCGTTTTGCGTGACGGCGATGCGGCGAAATCCCTCAGGCAACTCCGCCGCTTCGTCTCCATGGCTCATCCATGCCTGAATTGTCGTGGGCAAGCCCGCGAACAGCGGCGTTGACAGGTCCTCGAGAATCACCTCGGCATGGCCATACTCCCGCTTCGGCGCGGAGAGCACCTTGCCGCCCAGGTGATGCACGATGTAATGCAGCCCGTAACAAACGCCGAGCACCGGCATGCTCAGTTCCAGAATCGCCGGGTCCGCCGGCGGCGCGTCCGCGTCGTACACCGACGACGGGCCGCCTGAAAGAATCAACCCTATCGGCTTGAGCGCCCGAATCTCTTCGAGCGGCGCCGTACACGGCAGCACCACCGAAAACACATTCTGTTCGCGGATGCGACGCGCGATGAGCTGCGTGTACTGCGACCCGAAGTCGAGGATGACAATTGTCTGGGTGTCCACGTTCCAGTGTGTCAGGGGGCGGTGCGGGATGTAAAGAACCGCCGCGCCGCTTTTCTTCAAATCGCTATTTGTAGTGATACCGCGCTTGCAGAAAGTCGATGCGGTCGGGGGTAACGCGGTAGACAAGACGGTGTTCCTGCGTGATGCGGCGGCTCCAGCAGACGGCAAGTTCATGTCGGAGTAGCTCCGGCTTGCCGATGCCTGCAAACGGGTCGGCAACGATTGCTTCCACCAGTTCCAGCGCCTTCAGCGCGGCCCTTCTGTCGTTCTTAATCCACCAGGCAAGGTCTTCACGAAACTTTGGCAGAAAATCGACCGCCCACTGGTTACTCTTGCTCATCACCGCGGATTATCCTCGGTCGCCCGACAGCGTATCCAGGCCCAGCGAGCGACGCAGTTCCTTCAAGGCAGCGGTCGCGGGCTTTCCGGGAGCCTTCTTCTTGTCGTTCGCTTTAGACTCGGCCATTGCCTCCCGCAGCCGCTTCGCATTCGCAGGCGAACGCAGCAGGTACGCAGTCTCTTCTAGTCCAGCCAGCTCATCGGCGGCGATAATCGCCACATCGCGCGCGCCGCGTCGCTTTACCACCAGGACTTCCCGGTCGTCTGTCACGCGGTCGAGAAACGTCGCCAGATTTTCCCTAAGCGAGGTGTAAGTCGTTTCGATAGCCATCGTCAATCACCCTGACATCAACTGTACAGCTTTCCTGTACATATTGTCAAAGTTGTTCAATCGTCGCTAAGGCAGTTTCTCCGCTTCAGCCACCGGATCCCAATGGTCCGCACCCGTCAGAAACATCCTCGGCCTGTACTGCGCCGCCTGCCGCGCCGTCAGTTGATGCGACCAGGAAACGCGAGCCGCCGCATTCGCTCCCGGCCCGCTATCGCGATACTCCGCGTAATAGGCCAGCGGCGTCGCGGTTGTCTTGCCCCATGCATTCCAGCCGGCGTGGTCTACATCGGCGGGCAGCTCCGTATCGATGTAGACCACGCGCGAATACGGCCGCCACGGCCGCCCAAGGCTGATTGTGTGGCGGCTGATCGTGTCCCGCGCGGGAGCGGCATCACCCGATCCCGCTCCCGCCTCAATCCCGCTCGTCACCTTGCTGTCGATGATCGCGTAGCCGGTAGTCTGCTGCGGCGACGTCCGCGATTGCGCGGTCAAATACCCTGGCCCGTTCGCATGGATCTCAGAGTGGTCGAATACCGCTGTCGCGTTGCCGAAGATGAAGTCCACCCCGCCTTCAATATAGGAGTCGACATAATATTGGCGCCCATAATCCGCGAAGAGCGTGTCCTGGTGGCCTAGAAAACGGCAGTGTTTGAAGATCGCGCGGTCAGCCCGCACCGCCGCAGCCACCGCCTGCCCCGTGTTGCCTGCCGTGTTTTCAAACGTAATATTGTCCGCCTCGAAGCCGGTTCCGTTAATCTCCACCGTCTCGGTGAAAAACGTGCCGCCGGCCTGTTTGGCATTGAGGCTGTTCGTAATCACCACGTCCCCTGGAGTCTTCCCCATGCCCACCAGCGTGATGTTCGCGTGGTTCTGCGTCACGATCACCCGCTCGTGATAGACGCCGGGCGCGATCTCGATATATACGCGTCCCGGCATTCCATTCGGCCCCACGCCCGCAAAAGGATGGTGGTCCATGGCCATCTGGATCGTCGGAAACTCAGTGGTCCCTTCAATCCCGGTCTTCACATCGAGTGAGACGCGCACATGCACGTCCTGCCCACGCGCCAGGGGCTGAAAGCAAAAACAAACCGCCAGGTTCAGCCCTCCGCAAATCGCCAGCACAATTCGAATTCTGTTCCGCATTTTTCTATTCTCTCGCTTCGCGGGCTATTTTGGCGCCTCTCGGCGAGCGCCATTCTTTCAACCCCTGCCGCAACCTTAACTCCGCCTCCACAGTTGACTTTTCCCGCTCGTTTTCGTCCAAACGCCGTCCGTCGCTCAAAAACTGAAACGTGTACTGCTGGAGCCGGGGGGTATGGCGCGCACGGTGCGCCACGGCAGCCGGACAACAAACTATTTACCGGTCCAAGGCGGAAACTGGGGGCGAAACTAGGCACAACCCGCCCTCGCCTTTTACAATTCATCAGGGACTCCATCCCAACCCGGCACTGCTCGGGAACGATGAAACTTGGCGGCTCATACCGGACCAGGATGAAGGAATAGCATGAAGTTCACGAAATTCGGCAAGGCGCTCGCGATCGGCGCACTTTCGGCGGCCATCGTATTTGGCGTGACGTCTTGCGTTGAGAGTTATACGGTTGGCTTCTTGTATGTAACGGGAACCGTCACCGTCTCTACCGGCAGCAATGGCATCGTCTCCGGCTTCAAAATCGATCACAACACGGGTCGGCTAACGCCAATCAACACGCTTCCTGTTGCTTCCGGCGGAGCCAACCCGGTGCGCGCCGTATTAACCCTCGGCAGCCGCTTCCTCTATGTCCTCAATCGCGGCGTCACCGCCTCGGGAAGCGCCAATTGCTACGGCACCGGCGCCAACTCCTGCCTCAACTCCAACATCACGCAGTTTGCCGTCGGCGGCAATGGCGCTCTCACTCCACAGGAGACCTTTTTTACCCAGGGCATCAATCCCTTCCGTATGATTGCCGATGCCTCGGGCAGCTTTATTTTTGTCCTGGATCACGACGCTCCGGACAATGCCAGCCCATCGAGTACTGACAATTGCGCGCTCGCTCTGGGAAAATCGGTGACCACTTGTGGTGATATCACCGTCTTCAAGATCGATCAGTCCACTGGCCGCTTGTCGCTGGTGGAGAACCAACAGGTGACAGCGGTGTCCAGCGGCTCACCAATTACTTATTTCCCGGTCCCAGCCAATCCGGTCGATTTTGTGTTGTCCGGCGGAGAACTCCTTACCCTCGCTGGCGCGCCCAATCCGACCGGATATCCCTATACAGGCGGCACTCTCGTCTCCCCGTATAGCTTCTCCAGTGGTTCCGGTCAGTTGACGCTCAGCCAGAACAGTTCCCAGTCGCTGTTCATTCAACAGGGCACGGCGATCGTCCAGGCTGGCGGCGTCATCTACGTCCTCGATAACGAGCCCATCACCATCAAACCTGGCACCGCCACCGCCTTCCTCCCAGGCACGTATCCCAGCCAGCTTCTGCCCTTTACCGTGGGTGCGGGTGGCGCGCTCAATGCGGAAACGGGTGGCGCGGTTCCCGATGACCTAAATCTCTCCAATCCCATCGAAGTTCTGTTGGAGAATAAGGGCAAGTTCCTTTATGTCGCCAACCAGGGGAACAACGTCATCGGGCCGAATTCGAATAGCGGGATCGCTGGGTACTTTCTCACCAACGTGCCTGCATTTAACTTGAGCTTCATCACCGGGGAGCCCTTCGGCTCCGGGTCGGGCCCGCAGTGCATTGTGGAAGACCCCTCAAACCAGTTCATCTACGAAGCCAACCAATACGACTCAACCGTAACGGGACGCGTGGTCGATCCGAACAGCGGCATCCTCAACGATTTGCGCGTCGTCGATACGTACAAGCTTGAGGGCCCGGCGACGTGGTGCCTGGTTGATGGGCGCACAAGTTAGTGCTTCGCCGCGTCCGCCCGCCGCAGACAGGCAGGAATTGGCGGACCGGTCCTCTTGCCAGGTTGGGATCCGTTCCGAGCCTGCGCGAATTTACGGTCTGTCATCAGACCTTGGCTGGATTCCGGCGCCGCTGCTTGCTTTTGGCGCCGAAATTCGATTCGCCGGCACTCGTTCTTTTGACCGGCTTTTTGGGGCTGGCCTGCCTGCAGGCAGCGTGAATGAAAGATGCGCATGAAGTTCAATAAATCGAGCCATCTCGTGCTGGTCGGCGCGGCCAGCCTGCTGGCAGCCTCAATCCTCACTGCCTGCTCCCAGTTGACGCAGACATTGACCGTTGACTTTGTTTTCGTGGCCTGCACCAAAGCCGCCGGCGCCGATAATTTCGGCGAAATCAATGTCTACGAGATCAACTCCGAATCAGGACGCATGCGCCAGATTCCCACTTCGCCATTCCCTTCGCAGGGACGCGACCCCGTGGCTGAGGCCGTCTCGGCCGGCTACGACAGCCTCTTCGTCGTCAACGAGGACGACAACACCATCGTGCAATTCGGCATCGGCACCGACGGCAAGCTCTATCCCTATAACACCGTCAATACTCCCGGGATTTTTCCCCTGGCCATCGCCGCAAACAAGTCGAATCTCTTTGTCGTCGATCTCTACCAGCCGCTTCCTCTCTGCTCGAATGCCGATCCCTGCTCCGGCTCCATTGGAGTCTTTCCGCTTGCCGCCGCCAGTGGATCGACGCCGGTTGCCATCGGACCCGCGGTTGCCAACCCGGCCGTCAACGGGCAGTATTGGCCGCTTGCGCTCTCCGGCGCCAACGCTTCGCACGTCATCGTTCCCACGGCGGTTAACGTCCTCGCTTCCGGCGCAGATGTCTACGTAACCGCCTACGATTCCTCGGTCACGCCAAACGTTGGCTACGTCTTCGGTTTCTCTGTCGGCTCCGGTGGAGCGCTCACTCCGTTAAGCGGCTCTCCTTTTGCGGCCGGCGTCAAGCCTTCGGCCATTGCCAGCGACGCTACCAGCGCCTATGTCTACGTCACCGACTTCAGTAGCGCCAATGTGCGCGGATACGCGGTCGGCTCCGGCAATTTGACTCCGCTAAGCGGTAGTCCGTTCCGTGCCGGCAATCAGCCCTCCGCAATCGTCGTCGATACTTCCTATCCCTACGCTTACGTGGCCAACTCGCAGGACAGCACGATTACCGCCTACTCCATGTCTAGCGGCAAGCTGAGTTTTCTCGGCAACTCCGCTACGCCCACTACATTCTCGACAGGCTTGCAGCCGATCGCCATCGGAATCGATCCCTCGACGGAACATTTCCTTTACACCCTCAACTTTCTTGACAACACTGTCTCGGGCTTCGAGTTGAGCACCACTACCGGAACACTTCTCGACTCGCAGAACTCTCCTTTCCTGACCAACGACCAGCCGACCGCGGTTGCGGCAATCCCGCACAACGGCACGGGAGGCGGCGTTCATCCGTGAGACTGCATCCGCTCCAGCTATGGAGTCAATCGCACTTTCCCCGATTTACAATAAGCATGGGGACAACAACAACGAGTTTTCTTGGGGCTCATGTTTACGGGCCCATGACGAAGGAAGCGCATGAAGTTCAGCAAATTGAGCCAGCTTTTTCTGGTCTCTGCAATCGGCCTGATCCTGGCCACCTATTTCACTGCCTGCGATCTGGTTACCATTGACTATGTTTTCGTGGCCTGCTCCGCGGGCAGCTCGCCGGGCAGCAACGGGCAAATCTTCACCTACGCCGTCGATTCCCAGTCGGGCGCACTGCGCAGCGTCGCGCCGCCGGTAGATTCCGGCGGAACGGGCCCCATCGCCATGGCCACCACTTCCGACTATTTCAACGTTTACGTCGCCAACAAGGGCAACAACTCCGTGGTTCACTTTGCCCACGATGGCCACGGCCACCTGATCAAAAAAGACAGCATTACCTTGGCCAATGTTCCGGTCTCGATTGCCGTGAATCCCGCCAATACATATCTTTACGTCGTCTCGGGTACTTCCTCCTCCACGCTTACCGAGTACGCGCTCAGTTCAGGCGCCATCGGCTCGGCTGCGGCCACAATCTCACTTTCAGTTCCCGGATTCACGGGCGACACATTGGTGCCCACGGCGGTCACCGTGCTCGCGAACAGCAATGCCGTTTACGTCGCTGCTTATGACAAGTCGGCTTACAATCCCGGTGGGACGACTACCAGCAACGCCAATCCCGGCTGGCTGTTTGGGTACGCTGCCGGTTCCGGCGGCGCTTTAACGGCAGTCTCGGGCAGCCCCTACCAATCCGGCGTCAAACCGTCTGCATTGACCAGCGATCCCCTCAGCCGATTCGTCTACGTCACTGACTTCGCTTCCAACCAGCTGATCGGCTATTCGGTGCTGTCCAGTGACGCACTGCAGTTCATGATCGACGGCCCCTTCAGAACCGGCAACGAGCCCACCTCCATCGCCATCGATCCGCGCGGAATCTTCATCTACATCAGTGATTCGCTCGATTCATCGGTCTCGGCCTACTCCATCGCCCTCCCTACCGGCACGCCCTCCACCAGTTTCAGCCTCGCAGGCTCCGGCGCCACCGCCACCGACACTGACCCGGTCTCGCTCATCGTCGATCCCGCTCTTGGCCGTTTTGTCTATACCGCCAACTATCTCGGCAACTCTGTCTCCGGCTTCACGCTCAATCCCAGTGACGGAACCATTGGGCCGACGCAGGCGACCCCGTACCCCACTGGCGCCAATCCAACCGTTCTGATCGCCGTCCCGCATGGCAACCACCCCCTGTCTACCCCGCAGTAGCAACACAGTCCATCCGCACGCAAAATAGCCTGACGCAAAAAAGCCCAGCCTTCGCGGCTGGGCTTTTTTGCTTTCTGCTCCTGTTCGCTGCTCTCCGATCGCTACTGGCCGGGAGCTCCCTGTTCTTTCACCACCGTGGTCGCGTGCATCCATTCGCGCAGCTTCCGCTGCGCCGGCTTCTCAATGAAATAGAGCGCAAAGATTGCCATGGCAATCAACAAGGCGTAGCTGATCCACGGATCGAACCGGCTCAAGCCAAGCGCATCCAGCACATGCGAATCGTGGATCAGGTTCCACAGGTTGAAGTGCAACAGATAAAGGCAGTAGCTGGCCTCGCCCACAAAAACCAGTGGTCGGATTCCCAATGCTTGAGCAAGTAGATTTTCTCCGGCCAGGCCAAGGACAATGCAGCCGAACAGCGGCATCAGCAGTCCATCGTGGATGATCGGATAAGGCACAAGCGGCCCCATGCTCAGCAGCCCATAAATCCCGCCAAACCCAACGATCCCCAACCACAGCCGAAGCCGCGCCGCGCGCGCGATCATCCGGTCCAGATCCGCGAGCATCACGCCGAAGATAAAGCTGAACACATGCGTGTACGGCGTGTACTTCAGCGCCAACAGCCACGGGCCGTAGCTCCACCGGTCCGGGTGCGCGATTCCGTCGGGACTAAACGCGATATACAGCGCACCTGGAACCAGCCCCAGCGCCCACACACCGGCCATCTTCATCAGGTGCGGTCTGATGCGCTCCGGCCGCTTCCACTTCGCCACCCACGGAAAAATCACGTAGTAGGCAGCCTCGGCCGACATCGTCCACGCCGGCGTATTCAGGAACGTTGCAACCGCGGGCACAAACCCCTGCAGCACCAGCGGCGTCAGCACCATCCCCGTCCAGAACATCGCCTTCGTGTGCGTGTGGTACTCGGCGCCCAGCAGATTCAGGCTCAGCAGCAGGCTCAAAAAATAAATCGGATAGATGCGGGTGAATCGCGCCTCCCAAAAGCGCTTGCGGTCCAGCTCTCCGCTGCGCGCGCGTTCCGCGTAGTTATACGCCAGCACGAATCCCGAAAGCAGAATAAAATAACTGACCGAGATAAATCCGGCATTCACCACCGGCGCCAGAAAGCCGAACCACTGGGGATTTGAGAAGTGGAATAAGACAATATTGATAGCCGCGAAGCAGCGCAAGCCTGTAAGTGCCTTCAGCGGTGCCGGCTTGCGAGTCTCCACCAACTGTTAGACGTCTCCGAACTGAAAGACAGCCGCTAGCTCCTAGCTTCTAGCCGCTAGCCCATCTGTGCAAAAACTGCCTGCGCGCTCAAAACGAGAGAAATTGGAAATGAATTGGTTAAGGCAGAACTCTTCGAATCGGGCAAGCTACGTAAACACGGGAAACCTAGTGGCTAGTAGCTAACAGCTAGAAGCTGGCTTTCTTACGCCGTCACCAGCGACCCAACCTTTTCGCCCATCACTACGCGCCGGATATTTCCCGGCTGATTCATGTTGAAGACGATCATTGGCAGGTTGTTGTCTTTGCACATGCTCACCGCGGTCAGGTCCATCACCTTCAGGCCCTGCTGCAGAATCTGCATGTAGGTAATCTGGTCGTATTTCACAGCGTCTTTCACATGCACCGGGTCGGCGTTGTAAACGCCTTCGACTTTGGTGCCCTTCAGCAGCACATCGGCCTTGATCTCCATGGCGCGCAGGCTGGCCGCGGTGTCCGTTGAGAAATAAGGATTCCCCGTGCCCGCGGCGAAGACAACAATGCGCCCTTTTTCAAGATGCCGCACCGCGCGCCGCCTGATGTATGGCTCCGCAATCTGGTTCATGGCCACGGCCGTCATCACCCGGCATTGCACCCCAAGTTGTTCCAACGCGTCCTGCAGCGCAATCGCGTTGATGACGGTGGAGAGCATGCCCATGTTGTCGGCGCTCACCCGGTCCATCTCTTTGGCCTGCTCCTCAACGCCGCGGAAGAAGTTGCCACCCCCCACCACGATGGCGATCTCCACGCCCAATGCGTGCACATCGGCCACCTCGCCGGTAATCTCCGAAACTTTGTCCGCATCCAGGCCAAAGCCGCGCTCCCCGGCCAGCGCTTCTCCTGAAAGCTTTAGAACAACTCGTTTGTACATATCGATTTCGAGTATCGCACACGGCTGCCCATTTACGCGCCTTCTCAGGCTTCCACCACAGCGTCAATTCCCCACGGCTCGGGAATCCTGAGCCTATTGGTTACGACCCTTCATTTCAGCCCATACATTGCCACAAAGTCGGCGAGCGCGGTGTTCCAGGTCGCCAGTTCGTCGCCCAGCAGTTCGTATGTGCCGCCGGGTGTCAAATCGCAATCCATCTCGACCCAGGGATCGTTGACCTTGTCGAAATATCCCCGGCCCCAGCGTTTTGTTCTGTTCCACTCGTTCATGCGCGAAGTATCGAACTTGCCGTGGGTCGCAAAACCAGATGAGAACTGAAGCGAGCCGCAATGGCCCTCCTTGCAGTCGAACAAGTAGACCTCGAACTTGACGCCCCCCGTAGAGCTCACGACGTGTTGCGTGCCGTCGGAGCCGGCTTCCAACTGCGCCGAGTAACCGACGCCTTGTAGCCAGGCCACAACGTCCCCGATCGCCAATCCATCGGCCGGAATATCGCGCGCCGACGCAACACTCGACCCCAACATGAAGAACAGCGCCGCAGCACCCACGAATGCAATCCGCATAATTTTCGAGCTCCCGTCACCGCCCGCAACAAACGTGAGCAGTTCAGGCAACGATATTGCCCCGCGGATTCTCCCGTCAATGAAAATCCCTGCGACGGCCTCGTCCGCCGCACCGGTTTGGGTCCATGTCTTTCTGGCTTCCAGTTCCGGTCGCCTGCTTCCTGAGCCCTCATCTCTGTCCCTATTCCCTGCCACCCTGTTCTCCATGTCCTGTTCTCCGTGTCCCGTTCTCCGTATATTGATACACTCGTCTTGCAATGAATCTCACCCAACTTGAACAGGAGCGACTGGAGCGGGATATTGACCGGCACTTTGCCGCCGGCCTGGCCGCCGTCAAAGATTCCGCGGCCATGACCGCCTTCCTCGCCCTGCGCTCGGCGCTTGAGTCCGGCGAAGTCCGCGCAGCTGAGCCTGACTCCGCTTCGCCTTCCGGCTGGCGCGTAAATGCCTGGGTCAAGCGCGGCATCCTGCTCGGCTTTCGCCTCGGCGCTCTCGAAGAGATGCCTCTCGCCGGTACATCGTTTACGGGCCTTTCTTTTGTCGACAAGCACACTTACCCCGCCCGCCGCTTCACCGCCGCCGACGGAGTGCGCGTAGTTCCCGGCGGCTCTTCGGTCCGCGCCGGAGCCTTCGTCTCTCGCGGCGTTGTTTGCATGCCGCCCATGTACATCAACGTCGGCGCGTACATCGACGAGGGCGCGCTTGTCGATTCGCACGCATTGGTCGGCTCCTGCGCCCAGATCGGCAAGCGCGTTCACCTGAGCGCGGCGGCGCAGATCGGCGGGGTGCTCGAACCCGTCAACGCCAATCCCGTCGTCATCGAGGACGACGTGCTCGTCGGCGGCAACTGCGGCGTCTACGAGGGCGCCATCGTGCGCAAAGGCGCGGTGCTGGCCGCAGGCACGATCCTTACCCGCGGCACTCCGCTCTTCGATCTGGTGAACGGCACAATCATTCGCGCCACAGCCGATCTTCCGCTGATTGTTCCGGAGAACGCCGTCGTCGTGCCAGGCTCCCGCGCCGTCAGCAAAGGCAAGGGCCATCCCCAAAGCGAAGCCTGGGGCCTCGGCCTCTACGCGCCAGTCATTGTCAAGTACCGCGACGAGAAAACCGACCTCAGCACAACGCTCGAAGATTTGCTACGGTAATAAGGCACGGCCCCGACCCGCGTCGACTTAGAAGCGCAATTGGCGGATAATTGGGAACAGGAGTTGACGCTGCCATGACGATTCAAGTTGAACTCAGTTCGGAAGCGGAAGCCCGCCTGAAGGCAGCGGCCGTCGTGCGCGGGGTTGCCCTCGAAGCTTACGCCGGTCAACTGTTGCAACTGATATTGGCGCCTCAGACCCCCGGCACGGGCGTACTCACTCCAGAGGACGTGGAGACGACTACGAAGCTGCTCACAGAGGACTCGGCGAGTCTGCCGGTACTGCCGCCTGAGGCTACGGAACGCTCCAGCTATTACGAGGATCGCATGTAAATGGCTGACGAGCTTGTTCTCGTTGACAGCAATGTTCTTATCCGTTGGCTACAGCCTCGCGATCCCTTATTTCCAGTGATTAAAGCGTCGATTGCCCACTTGGCTCAGGCAGGCGCAGTCCTCTGTTATACGTCGCAGAACCTGGGCGAGTTTTGGAATGTGCTGACGCGACCGGTCGCCCGCAATGGCTACGGAATGACTCCCGAAGGAGCTGATCGGCAAGCTCGCAAGGTGGAGGCGAGATTTCGGTTGCTGGCCGACAACCTGGCCGTGCACACGGAATGGCGAAGGCTCTTGCTCGCATACCGCGTCTCTGGCGTACAAGTCCACGACGCCAGATTGGCCGCCGCAATGCCTGTCCACGGAGTGCGCAGAATTTTGACGCTTAATAAGAGCGACTTTGCCCGTTTTGACGGCATTGAAGCTCTACTTCCTAGCGACGTATTGCAGTCGTGACAAATCGTTGACTGCAAAATCTGCTTCCGCTTCACATCCGATCATGAGAGGTCATGGTCAACGGACCGCTCTCCGCCGCGTCTAAACCCCTGGTACTCAGAAACCTTGAACCAGCATCGATTGAAGAATCTATGAAAATCCGCTCCTCTCTCTTCCTCGCCCTCCTGCTGCTCGCCCTTCCCTGTCTGCGCGATTCCGGCGCGGCTCAGCAGCCCTCCACTACGCACCCCTCCACGCAATCGACGACCAACATCAAGGCGCAGGCGCGCGAAGTTCTGCTTCCTGTCACAGTGATTGACAAGCACGGCGCGCTCGTGACCTCCCTCACCGCGAAAGATTTCACTCTCACGCAGGACGGCCGTCCGCAGGTCATCAAGAGCTTTACCACCCAGAGCAACCTGCCCTTCCGGCTCGGCCTGCTTGTTGACACCAGCCGCAGCGTTTACTCGGCCATCGACAGCGAGCGCAAGGCCTCAGAGAAATTCGTCGACCTCATGCTTCCCGCCGATCTGAAGACAGGGGTCGCGGAGCGTGGGGGCAACGAGGCCTTCCTCATCCACTTCGACCGCGAGGTTGAGCTGCTCGAGGACTTCACCAACTCCCGCGAAAAGCTGGATCATGAGATCGATGCCATGACTCCAACCTCGCGCGAGCAGAGTTCCGCAGGCCCCGAGACCAGCAGCGGCGATCACGACAGCGCCAGCCGAGACGGAACACAGCTCTATGACGCCATCTATCTTTCTTCCAACGAGCTCATGGCCCCAAAAGACGGTCGCAAAGCTCTGGTCGTCTTCTCTGACGGCGTAGATCGCGACAGCAAGGAAACCCTGAACGACGCCGTGGATGCGGCCGACCGCGCCGGCGTCGAGGTCTTCACCATCTACTACAAAGGCGAAGAGGAACGCAGTAAGAGCGTCTTTCCCGGCATCGGACACCCTGGCGGCGGCTATCCGGGTGGAGGTTATCCTGGCGGCGGCGGCTATCCCGGAGGTGGCGGCTATCCGCCAGGCGGCGACCACCCGGCCAAAGGGTCTGAGGTCGACGGAAGAAAGATCCTTGTGGAAATCTCCTCGCGCACCGGCGGCCAGTTCTTCGAAGCCAAAAAGAAAGACAGCCTCGACGATATCTACGGCCTGATCGCCGGCGCTCTCCGCCAGCAGTACCTGCTCACCTACACGCCCGACCAGGTCGACACCGACGGCGACTTTCACAAAATCGTTTTGAAGACCAGCACTCCGGATGTCACCGTCGTTACGCGCGAAGGCTATTACGCACCCTCGTCCGACAAGTAATTAACTGCACACCGCTTTTCGGTTTTGCGGTCTAGGCTCGCGATCGACTTATTCCATCGGTCGAGTGGCAACTTGTCTGGCCCCTTGTTCCCTGTCTTACGCAAAAAGGCCAACGGTTTTTGCCGCGGGCCTCTCGCGTTCTGGAGCAGTATCTATTTGGAATGTCCTGTTTGGAAAGCTCTGTTTAGTGGCCGTGTTCGTGGCCGCCTCCACCACCGCCGCCGCCCCCGTGTCCGGGGTTCGCCTCGTGAGGTTGCGGATGCGGCGCAGGCGCTGAGTGCGGTTGCGGCGCGTCTTGAGGCTGCGACTCAGGACGCGGCTGAGATTCGGGCCGTGGTTGGTACTGCGGCTGCGAGTGCTGCGTTGGCTGAGGCGCCTCGCGGTTCCCCGTGTTCGAATGGGACGCGTTGTAGGTTTTGTCAGTAGGCGTACCGGGATTGCCCTCGCCCCTGTTGCCGGGCTGATACTGCGGATTGGTTCCGCCTCGGTCCTCCGGTTGCCCGTTGTGGTTTCCCGCATTCGGATTCGCCGGGCGGTTGTAATTTCCGCCCGCAGCCGGACCGTACGCTCCGCCTGCCATCGGCCTATCCGTCGCCGCATTCGCCGGGCGCCCGCCGTTGTGGCTGGCGTAGTTATTTGTATTCGTCCGCGCCGCGCCCTCATGTTGCGTCTGCAACGATGTTGGAGCCGCGTGCTGCTCTTGCGAAAAGCGCGACTCATCAGCCGTCGGCGGATGATTGACGCCGCCAGGGCCCCCGCTGAACGCCACATGCCGGTCGTTCACGACCGTCGTATTGCGCACCACCGTGTTGTCGATGTAGGTGTTGTGGATGACAGTCCGATTCACATTCACCACCGCCGCGTTGTAGCGGAACTCTCTGCCGGCCCACATGCCGCCCACAAAGCCGATGCCCATGTAGCCGAACCCGTAGTTCACGCCGCCATAGTAGCCCACATGCCGTCCCCAGTAGCCGGGGTGCCACGCATAAAGTCCGCCACCAAAGCCCCAGTAACCCGGCGTCCACAATGCCCCTTCAAAAGGCGCCGGCACCCAGGTTCCGGGAACCCAGTAATACCCGTCATCGCCGTACGCCCAATAGCCCGGCGTCCACATCAAGCCATCTTGCGGGCAGGGCGGCTGCACATATACCGGCAGCACCGGCGGAGCAAATCCTACGCTGATAAAAACCTCCGCGCTTGAAACCGCGGGGATCAAACAAACTAGCAATGCGAGCAGCATCACGCGCATCCATTTTGGCTTTCGAAATGGGCGGAAACTACGCATGGGAAAACCTCCTTCGATCTCGACCGGAATCGCTCAGAACCAGAAACTACTGCTTCGAAAGCGAACCCAGTCTATGCTCGTTGGAACCCATCCGGCACGCATAAGTTGCCCGCAAGGAGTGGCTTTTCCGCAGCAAATAACCGCTTTAATACCTACAGCTAAGCCCCATATCAACGCCACGCCGCGCCTCAGGTTTTCCTGTGTAAGCCCGCAGGTTTTGGTGAGTAAATTGTTGCTCGGGTGTCGATCCGAACCGCATTTATCTGGACGCTACGCACTCCGCCAAATCCCAAGCGCGCCCTACACGCGCCCCAAGCGCTCCGATGGTAGACTCACCCCATGCCGCGCGGTATTTTCATCACCCTCGAGGGCCTCGACGGCTCCGGAAAAACCACGCAGATCAAGCGTCTGGCGGCATGGCTCACCCGCCGCGGCCACCAGCCCTTCCTGCTTCGCCAGCCGGGCGGCACTGCCATCGGCGATCGCATCCGCGAACTCCTGCTTGACTCCCGCTCTCGCTCGCTCGACCCCATGACAGAGATGGCCCTCATGTTCGCCGATCGCGCGCAGGCCATCGCCGAAATCATCCAGCCGGCTCTCGATGCGGGAAAGGTCGTCGTCTGCGATCGCTTTACTGATTCGACAGAGGCCTACCAGGGCGGAGGCCGCAAGCTCGGCTCTCAGGTCGTTCTCGATCTTCATCGACTCATCTGTCGCGACGTGCAGCCCGACCTCACCCTGCTGCTCCTGCCCGGCTTCGCTGTCTCGCTCGCCCGCGCGCGCCGCCGCAATCTCCGCGACACAAGTGAAACAGGCCGCGATGAAAACCGCTTTGAAACCGAGAAGGACGGCTTCTTTCGCCGCGTCTGGGAGAAGTACCACGAGATCGCCGGCCGCGAACCCAACCGAGTCGTCCTCATCGAGGGCGATCTCTCCATCGACGAAGTCCACGAGCAAATCATCGAATCCGTCTCCGAGCGCATCGTGAGCCTCGCGCAAAAATCCTGATTTTCACCGGCAATGCGCGGCAGTTTACAATTCCAGCAGACAGAAAACTTTCAATCTGTTGCGTCCTATCGAGGCTCCATTTTGCGTATTTCGAAAAGTACTTCGGCCCGCATCTCATCCGCTCTCTTTCTTGCCGCCATCCTCACCGCCGTTCCCCATCTCCACGCCAGCGCTAACGCCAGAATCAAAGGCGAGCTCGGCGGCCTTCGCGCACTGCCGGAGCAGCAGCGTCCCAAGGCAACCATCGAAGTCGCCAAAGAAATCGATGGACTGCCGCCAGGAAAAGACAAGGTCGGCTTCGCCGACGAGGCAGCCAACCTGGTCACCGAAGGCGATCAGGGCAAGGATGCTCTTCAGGCGGTCGCCGACACGCTTTCAAAAGCCCTCGTCGAAACCCCGATGCCCGCTAAAGGCGATCAGCCGCCCGCGCCCTACCTGGACCTGGCTCGGCTCGCGCGCTACGAAAACGTCACCGTCTCTCTCAGCGATCCGCTCTACCAAAAGGCCAATGACGTTCTCGCCGCCAATGATGCCGACGTCGCCAAAGCCGATTTCACGCTTAAAGATCTGAATCACCAGACCTGGACGCTCTCCCAGTTGCGCGGAAAAATCGTGCTGGTAAATTTCTGGGCCACCTGGTGCCCGCCCTGCCGCGCGGAGATGCCTGTGCTCGATTCCATCTACACGCACTACCAGAATCAGGGGCTGGTCATCCTCTCCATCACCGACGAGAGCGCGCTCACTGTCGTTCCATTCCTCACCGGGAAGGACTATCACCCGCCTGTGCTCACCGATACCAGCGAGGCCGTCCACAAGCAGTTCCATATCACCGGAATTCCCAAGACCTTTGTCTTCAACCGCGACGGCAAGCTTGTGGGAATCGCCATCGACCAATCCACGCAGCGCCAATTCTTCGCACTGCTCTCCCAGGCCGGCCTCAAACCGCAGTGAGTTATCCCGCCATCCTTTTGAAGATAGCTTGAAGCACTACCGCTTCATTGTGCTCCGTATCTTTCGCTGCGTAGACCAGAGTGATGGTAGATCGCTTTTCAGCAGCTTGTACGGTGTCCGCGATCATCTTTCGCACCTCGGGTTTCTTCAATTCCGCTTTGTAACGCTTGCAGAATTCGAGCCACCGTTTCGGATCGTGGCCGAACCATTTTCTTAGCTCCGTGCTCGGTGCGATGTCCTTCATCCAGGCGTCCAGGCGCAAATCTCCTTTCTTTTTTCCTCGTGGCCACAGGCGGTCAACCAGAACACGGAAACCATCAGAGCTGGCAGGCTCCTCGTAAGCCCTCTTGAGCAGAATCTTCATTTGTCGCATCCGTTTCCGCGCTCATCAGCGATCGAAATCGCTGTCCCCCCAAACTGTCGGCCCACAACCCGGCGCGCGATCCAACGAGAGGCCGCAATCCCGTAGGGATGGCCAGAGAATAGCCCAGGGTGGAGCGTTGCGAAACCCTGGGAACACCGCCCGCATTTCGAGAAACCCCGCCCTCGAGAAATTGAGTGCGGGGCGAAGCCACGATAATACCTCGCCGGGGGCCGCGTATGATGGATTTCTCCGAGGTCAAGCCTATGTCCTGACCTGCGCCCCCATGCGAAAAGTCTATTCCTGCTGCCTGTTCCTTCCGCTCTCCTTGTACTCCGCAAACACTTAAGTTTTCACTTGACAATAAAACCCAACCGCGCAATACTTAAGCCGTTACTTGATTATTTTCCACAAGGAGCTGATTTCCCATGACCAACCCAACCGTCATTCACAGCACTTTCCAACTCGAGCGCAAGCTCAAGGCAACACCAGAGCGTGTCTTCGCCGCCTTTGCCGACGAGGCCACCAAGCGCCGCTGGTTCTACGGGAGCGGCACTCACGCGCTGGAAAGCCACCAACTTGACTTCAAGCCCGGCGGCCATGAGCGCGCCCAGATGAAGATGGGCCCTGGCACGCCTGTCGCCGGCAAAACGCTGGTTAACGATGTGATTTATGAGGACATCGTTCCCTCGCGCCGCATCGTCACCGCCTACCGGATGTCGATGGACGGAACGCCCTTCTCTGCGTCGCTCGCCACCATCGAACTGATGCCCAATGGCTCCGGCACCGATCTGCTCTTCACCCATCAGGGCGCGTACTTTGAAAACGCCGACGGCCCCGAGATGCGCAAGGGCGGCTGGGAGAAGCTGCTCGGCAAGCTGGTAATAGAGCTTGGCGAATAAGCGGCGAGCCCGGAGAATAAATCGGTGAGCTTGGCGACTGGCTCACGAACGCCCGATCATCGCCAACGAGAAGGAGGAAGACGCGGAGAATGAAACCCAATCCAAACATCGCCCGCGTCTTCCATGCGCTCAGCGATCCCACGCGCCGCGCAATGCTCGAGCGGCTCAGCGCCGGACCCCTCTCGTCCGAGCCGATGTCGGTCTCATTTCTCGCCGAGCCTTTCGATATGTCGCTTGCCGCCGTGGTGCAGCACCTTCAGATATTGCAAAAAGCCGGCCTCGTCAAAACTGAAAAAATCGGCCGCGTGCGCACCTGCCGCGTCGAGGCCTCAGGCCTTCGCGCCGCCGAAAAATGGCTCCGCGCACGACGTCCTGAATGGGATCGCAAGCTCGACCGTCTCGAGCAGTTCCTCGATAAACCAGACACGCGGCAGAAAAAATGAAGACCAGAAATGGTAGCGTGGAACAAAGCGGAAAGCAGCCCCAGATTTTTCTACCCTGCCCGTTGACCTGCCGACTCGCGGCGTTATTCGTGTCCCTGCAACCCCAGCGCCTTCACTACCGAGTCATCCACTTGCGCCGGCTGCCCTTTCTCCTTGGTCACCACGCCAAAATTGCCGCGATAGTCCCACATCGCCCAGCCGATGCCGTCCGTCTCAAGCGCCGTGCGCACGTCGTGCAGCCAAGTGGCACGCGACACCGGATCGGGGAATCCGCGGATCGCTCCAAACTCATTGCAGATGAGCGGCACATGGTTGTCGTGCGCCCAAGCCGCCGCATTGTCGATCATCATCTGAATCCGGTGCGCATTCCACCCGTCCAGCCAGTATTTCTCCATGGAATACCGGCTCACCGCGTCCGGAACTTGCTTCAGCGATTCCGCCATCGAGCTGTCTGTTGGCGGGTAAGGAATGCCATGTTCGTAGCTGTACCACGGCGTGCTCCACGTCGCACCCTGGTGCGTGAACTCGTGCGGCTCGTAGAAGTGGAAGTTGTAGATCACGTTGCCGTCGGCCAGCGGCTCAATGGCCACCAGATCCCAGATGTCGGACCACACCGCGCCCGCCGCAATAATGGTGTGATGCGGCGCCGCTTTGCGAATGGCCGCGGCCACGCGCGTCTGGATCCCGGCCCACCGGTACGCATCGTGCAGCTCCGGCTCGTTAAGGATCTCAAAGAACACCATATTCGGATCGCGATCGGCATAGTGCGCCGCGAGCCTCCGCCAGATTGCCGTGAACCGCTCCACGGCCTGATCGTCGGTACCCAGGCGCTGCTTGAAGTCGTCGCTGGGATGAATGTCGATGATCACGGCGAGGCCGTCGGCCAGCATGGTGTCCACGGCATGATCCAGGTGCGGGAGATAATCGCCGTTCGGCCCCGGAAAACCGTACAACGCCGCCGCCAGCGGCATGGGATCGATACTCAGCCGCACATGATCGAATCCCATTTTGGCTATGAGCGCGAGGTCCGCGTCGTCGGTGTAGCTCTCGAGATGTTCTGCTGAATAATCGCGCGACGCCGCGAACCAACTCGAAGCGTTGATTCCATGCTTCAAGTGCTGCGCGCGCGCAAACGCCGTCTGTACATCGGCAGCCCGATCTTGCGGGCCCTGCGCAACCACTGGAATCGCTAACGCAAGAACGACGGCAACAAAACTTAATCCAACACGCATCAAAATCCTCCCCGGAAAAGTATCGCGTTACAGCGTTTTCGATTCTGCTCTTAACAGGATGCAGGATGCGAAGTGGCAATTTCATCGAGAAATTGCCACCCTGCAAGATACCGGCGACCAAGATGCCGGCGACGTTGACAAGTGAATCGGAAACGCTCTAACGATACCACTGCGCCGCTCCGGCCATCTACCGTGTGTCAACGTTGCCTGCGGCCGCAAGGACTCGATTTTCACTTCGGGGGCCTAACTTGCGGCCACGCTATAGCAGTTTCGGAATTGGTGTAGACCGAATGCACTCAGCAAAGTGGCATTTTCATCAACCGGGGCCCCCACAGACTGGTCTTCGTCTGTGGGGTGGAAGTAAATGCCACTTTTAATGCTCTCAAAAAGTCTACGTTAATTCCGAAACTGCTCTAAGCGACAAGGCATTACGGCGCCGCCAGCAGCAGTGGAGGCCGAGCATCGAGCGCCAACTGCGCCGCCGCGCAGGAATCCCAAGCAGAACGAGAAGGGCCAGAACTATTCCACCATTGCCGCTCCATTTGCGGCCGGACGCCGGGTCTTCCTTGAGCTTGCTAGGGCCTGTTAACACAACCTGGGATGAGCAGCGTTGCGAGCGAAAATTGGGTCAGAACGGGGCCCCCGCGGTCGGGTCTTCGTCCGTGGGGTGGAGACGAGGCGGAGGACGACGGCTGTGGCGACCCCACTGCCGAGGACGACAACGAAGTATGACCCAATTTTCGCCGCAACCCGCAGGGACGGGGCTAGTTTTGTCCATTTCTTTGTCGCTCGTCGCTTCAGTAACTAGTTACAGCGCGCTCCTCGCTCCTTGAACTGAACAAAACTGGCTCCCGTCGCTGCCATCCCAGGTTGTGTTAACCGGCCCTAGCCTCAGCCTCCTCGCCCAGGCCGCTCCCAATGCGCATCGCCGGGTCGGCTTTTCAGCATGGCAAGCAATCAGAATCTCGACGCCTGGCTTCAAACGGGCACTTTGTCCGCCTGCTTAGAGCCAGAGCCGGAGCGGTCCATTCGCAATTTATCGATTTTTCACAGGAAAATCTTCGCGGCTCTCTTGACAACTCAAACAGAACCGACATATTGTTCTCGTCGCGAAATAAATTCGCTAATGGATGACTTGGAACCCAACCCCCCCAACCCGAACTCCGGACGCAGACCAGCACCCGGCGTTAACAGCTCCGCCGCATACCGGCAATGACGGTGCTTAACCTGGCGTCGAGAACATCCGCCTCCTAACTTGGCAGTGGAATAGACCCTCCTGCCTCTCCTTAAGGTGAGGAAAACTATGAGAAGCCTTCGTACGACATGGAGTGGGCCGGCCTTGCTGCGGCTCGTGACCTTTGCTGTCAAAACATCTCCTGTGTTGATGTTGCTGGTACTTCTGTCGGCTGCCCTGCCGAAAGCGTTCGCCCAGGACAGGGATCGAGACAGAGACAGCAGGTTTGGCGACTGGAACAATCCTTTGGTTTATCCGGTGGAGAACTCCGGGGCGCACTTCCGGGCGCCGAAGTTCCCGTCGTTTGCCCAGCTTCCAATCATCCGGCCTCTGCCGGACCCCTTCCAGTCCTTTGACAGGGACGGGGGGCGTGACACTGACTTCACAAGCTGGGAGCGCCGGCGTAACGACATCAAGGCCGCGGTCGAAAAGTATGAGACTGGCGTCAAGCCCGATTGTCACGACTGCACCATTACGGCGAACTACGTGCCGGCGGTGTCTGCGACGACCAATGGCACGCTGACCGTGAATGTCACCAGGAATGGGAATACGCTCACTTTGACGTCAGGCGTCTCCATTCCGCAGGGGATGGGCAGCGGCCCGTTTCCGGCATTGATCCCGATGGAGATTCAATTCTGTTTCACTTTCGGCACCCCCCCAAAATCCTTTTGCTTTGGTCCACCCGCACAGCCCGATTATGGGAGTCTTCCATCCAGCGTCTTTACGGGCCTGCCCGTTGCAACGGTTGGCTACGTGGCCACCCAGGTCACCGCTTATAACTTTTCTTCGCCGAGCGACCATACCAAGGATCCCTTCTACCAACTTTACCCGGAGTATTGCGAAGGAATCTGCACCGGCACAAGCAATCAGGGCGAATACGCCGCCTGGTCCTGGGGAGTGAGCCGCCTCATCGATGGCATGGAGATCGCATCCCACCAAGCCGTGAATCCACTGCCGATCGACATGAAACACCTGGCAGTGACCGGATGCTCCTTTGCCGGGAAGATGGCGTTGTATGCCGGGGCCTTCGACGAGCGCATTGCTCTGACCATCGCCCAGGAAAACGGTGGCGGCGGCGCGCCGTCGTGGCGCGTGTCGCATGATATCGAGCCGCAGGGCACTGTGGAAGATGTCGATGACACGAACTATGACTGGTTTAGCCAGCA
Organism: Acidobacteriaceae bacterium; assembly: GCA_003134815.1. Taxonomy (GTDB): domain Bacteria; phylum Acidobacteriota; class Terriglobia; order Terriglobales; family Acidobacteriaceae; genus Telmatobacter. The sequence goes on from PLCO01000021.1 coordinate 49,366, forward strand.
ATTGCAGCAGTTTGCGGGCGACAACGTCTACAAGCTGCCGTTCGATCAACATGAATTGATGGCCATGGTTGCGCCCCGGGCATTGCTCGAAACCGGAAACGCCTCGCAGTACTGGCTGTCGAACGGATCGAACCTGGTTTCGGCGGAGGCAACAAAGCGAATCTATAAAACGCTCGGAATCGGTGACCGATTCGGTTTCTTCATCGATGGCAGCCATGCACACTGCTCCACCAATGCCATTGAGAACGCGCCGTTAACAGCATTCATCGACAAATTCATGTTGGGGCAAGCAGGCGTCGACACCGACGTTGAAGTGACTCCCACCCCTGCCAACGCCGGCAGCCCCATTACGGTCTCTGGCGGCTCCTACGCCTACGACTTCGCAACCATGAATTACAAACGGTGGACTGACTGGTGGGGAACGGACAACCCGGTGTTCCCCGACAATTGGAACACGGGCGGAACTGTCGTTGCGTCGCTGGATAACTATGCCAGCTTCTGGAATTTCTTCGACTTTGACGACCGTCCATGGATCCAAACCGGGAATACCGTTGAGGCAGGCTACGAGTTGATGCAGGGCGGCAACCACCCGAAATCGACAGTCTCTCTGGTCAGCGGGGGTAAAATCACCGCCGACATTGCCTGTCCCGGAGACATTTCCTATACCCTCAATGTTCCGCTGCCGGCGCAGTCTTACACCATCGCCGCCGGCGACAACACCTGGCAGCCGAGCAGCGATCCCAATAGCCCGCTCGTCTATCAGGGCTCGACTCCGGCCACGCCTCCATCGGGAACTGCGGCGTGCGTCGGAGGGCGCGCGATCCACACCTACTTCAGCGCCACGGGATTATCCGTAGGCGGCGACGGCAACCCAGGAGGACCAGGTTTCCTGTCCTCCGACGTTACCGATCCTCTGAATCTCAGGTTCCACGTTCTCGACAGTACAAACGGCCAAAAGGCCGCCTACGACTCGACGATCACGGTGAACTTCACCCCGCTCACTTCGGCGGACGCCACCAACGTAAACCCGATCCCTGCACCGTAGCGCGCCGGGAAATCGCGCTGGGCGGGTGCATTAGGCCCGCCCTTCGCTTCCACTTGGATTTAGCGTTACAGCCCCAAAAACCTGAGGCGGCGCAACGATGTTTCATCGGCCCGGCGAGTTTGGCTCGCTGGGCCGAACTTTTTTATTGCGGGTTGAGGGGCCGAGCTCGACGGGTTCGGCGCGCGACTTCGCCGTGACGAACGCCGGAGTGGCGGCTGCCCGAGCCGGCAAATCCGATGCTATGAAAAGTGCTGCCACCCCTGGGGAGTGAGGGGAACTGCGCCCTTTGACGTGATCAGGGTGATGGGCGGCCTTGAGGGCTTCGCGGCCCCTTTGCTCGCATCCCCTTTGCTCACTTCAACGATGTGTCCGGGCGCGTTGCGTGCGGCCTTGCCGTCTGCGGCCCCTTTGTTCGCATCCCCATCGGACGCGGAGAGGATGCGGCCGATGCATGTGACAGCCACGCCCTCAATGCTCGATGGGAAGCGGGCGGCGGGCGGCGCGGTAAAAAGCAGTTCGTAGTCTTCTCCGCAGTTCAACGCCTGAGCAGGATTTGCGCCGGGAGCGAAGGGCAGAGCGGCGGCATCAATCTCCGCGGTAACGCCGGACTCGGCGCAGAGGTGCGCGAGGTCGGTGGAGAGGCCGTCGCTCAAGTCGATCGCGGCAGTGGCCATCGCATTGCGCGCGAGCCATAGGCCCTGCGCGACGCGCGGAGTGGGATAGAGGTGCGGAGTAAGCAGCGCCTTGAGCCGCGGTGGAATGCGCGACGGCAGCGAGGCTTTTTTGCGCGGGCTTGCGCGTTCGATTTCGGCAGCGAGTTTGGTCAGGTAGTCGAAGCCGACTGCGGCGCCGCCGAGGCTGCCGGTGACATAAATAAGATCTCCAGGCCGAGCGCCGGAGCGGAGCAGGGCCTCGCCTTGCGGGACCGCGCCGGTAAGGATCACGTCGGCGACGGCGAGGGTCGATTCGGCAAGGTCGCCGCCGGCGAGCGGAACGTGATGCGCCTGTGCGAGTGAGAGAAAGCCATCGAGAAACCTGTCCACCCAGGGCTCACGCCCTTTCGGGCCTGGCCAAATTGTTCCTTCGGCCTGCGGGCCTCGTGCCGCGCCCCGCGCTTTCGGGCTTTGCACCAGATCCCGCGGCAACGCCAAAGACAGGAACGCTGCGACCGGGCGAGCTCCCATGGCGGCCAGGTCGCTGAGCCCGCGGGCCAGGGCGCGATGGCCCACCGACTCGGCAGGGTGCCAGTCGAGGCGGAAGTGCCGGCCGGCGATGGAGAGGTCGGTGGTGACAGCGAGCTCCTCGCCGGGGGCGGGGCGAAGCAGCGCGCAGTCGTCGCCAATGCCGAGCTGCAGCTCGGGAGTTACGCCGGGAGCGGTAGCTGAGTTCTGACCGGCCCGGAGCCGAATCCTCTGAATCAAAGCCAGCTCGCCGACGCGGGAGGGTTCGGACTTCTTCGGCACGCGCGTCATGATTTGAGCATAGGGCAACGCGCCGCCCCTGAGCGAGGAGTAAGAGGCCGACGAATCTGAGAGCGACGAATTCCTGAACGACGAATTTGCGACCGAGGCCTATGACAGCGAGGAGTACGGAATTGGGCCACATTCAACTGAACGGATGGGAGGTTCAACGCAACAAATGGGAGGCCGATCGGCCACGAGGGAAGCCGCGAGCGAGAGGCCGCGAATGCGATTAAGTGGCTTTCGATCAGATCGTAGAGGGCGTAAATCGAGTCGTGGAGAGCATAAACCAAGTCGAAAAGCGCATAAATCGGGTCGAAAAGGGCGTAAATCAGACGGAAAGCGCGGCTGCGGAATGTTAAAATTCTTGAGAAAGCTCGGGGTTTCTAAGGTAATGTTCCTGCGAGCTTTTCGTTGACCGGATTTCAGACACTCTGCTACGCTTTAGCCACGTTTTCGCAACTGCTCCGTTTTCGCAACTGCACCATTCTCGTAGTTGCACCAGTCTCGTAATTGCTTTAGCGGAGCGCACAGGTTCTGTTGTGGGCCAGAAGCACGCAACCGATCAATTCTCGCGATCTAGGTCTCTCGCGATATAGGTCTCCCGCTATCGGGTCTCTCGCGATTCGCGAATTTCTTCACCGGCCGGCCGCCGGCAATTGCAGGCATTGATGCTACGCAGGCGATATTACATACTTTTTGTCGCGCGGGATGAGGACGGAGAGCTGCGGAAGATTCCGCTTCCGCTCAAGTATGTGTATGGATTTGTGGCCGCGGCAATCGTCGGGGCGTTCACAATTGTAGGCCTGGCCGGATCGTACACGCGCATGCTCTTGAAAACGGAAAGCTACAACCAGGTCAGGGCCGATCGCGAAACGCTGCGCCAGAACTACCAGCGCATGGCAGAAATTGCGCGCAATCGCGGCGTGCAGGTGGCGAGCCTGGGTGCGCTGGCCAATGAAGTGTCGGCCCTGTACGGCTTGCGGCAGAACAGGCTGCAGGCAGCCGAGGCCAAAAGCCAGGCTCCGGCGGCAATGGCTTCGTCGCCGGGTCCGAATTCGACCCCGGCCACCCTGGCGCAGGCAGATGACGTAAACCAGCAGCAAGTAGCCAACTCTATTGACATGTTTTATGCGCTGCGTGCAGAGGCAATGTCGGGCGCGGTTTCGCGAGCGCTTGAGAGCGGGCTCACGGCGAACTTTGCCGGCGACTGGACCGAGCTTGCCGATGCGCCGTCGATGTGGCCGGTTGAGGGCCGCGTGGCGTCGAGCTTTGGCGAGCGCGAGGATCCCATCAACGGAGAAGGCGCGTTTCACACCGGCGTAGACATTGATGCGCCGTATGGAACTCCGGTTCGCGCGTCGGGCGATGGCACCGTCACCGGAGCGGAGATGGGCGTTGGATACGGGCTTGAAGTCACTCTCGACCACGGGCATGACGTGGTCACGGTCTACGGGCATCTTTCCGCGGTGGCTGTGTATCCAGGGCAGCGCGTCACACGCGGCCAAGTCATCGGCTATGTGGGCGAGTCGGGCCGCGCGACGGGTCCGCACCTGCACTACGAAGTGCGCCTGCATAGTGTGCCGGTCAATCCTTACAAATATCTTCGCGTCACCTACGAACAGGCAACGAGTCTCTACGGCGGCCCGCCCGCAGGCCAATAATTGCCGGCAGAGCACTAGTCCTAGTCCCTAGCCCCTAATCCCTAGCCCCTCTTCCCTGCCTTTATCTTCCCCGCACAAAACACCCCGCCGCGGGCCGCCATAGTCCAGACCGTTTTCCACAAGCCGACTTACCGGTACTGATCATTCCACACGAGGCTGGTTTCTCCGAGTTGTTGCCCAACTAGTAACTGACGGTTTGCCGGTTATCCTCCCGGAGCCAAGGTTTCCGCTCTGCTGCCTCGCTGAACGCATTGGCGGAGATAACCGGCCAATCTTCTATGGGACGCTCAACGTGCACCAGCTCGGATTAGCACTGTCGAACGAGGCTCATCTGGCGATTCGCAGAGCTCATCCGGCGATTCGTAGAAGACCTGGCCAGGTGGAGAGGCAGGTGGAGTGGCAGGCGGCGGGTTTACGCCCCTGTGTCCTCATTTTGCTGGGACTGGGCGGAAATAGCTTTAGAGTAGAGCCTCAGGTGCGTCTGCTCCTGCTGCCACATTGCCTCTCGATTCGGCGACCCACATACAGACAATCGCTCCGGCCCGACGGAAAAAGGGCCGACAGAATCGCCAAAGGGCCGACAGATCGCCGGCCCTTTCTTCAATCCGTAAGTCCCGCAGGCGCAGCTAAACGTTCTTGAATCCGTTCGTATATCCCTTGACGAACGACTCGCGGAACTGCTGCCTGAATTGATCCTTGTCCATGCCCTTCGGAATTTTCGCGTGTTCGTATTCACCGTTTTCCGTCGGTTTGAACTTCTTGCCCCCGGCAGCGTCCGCCTGACCCTTGTTGAATCCCGCGGCATATCCCTGGCGGGCCACCATGTTGGGCGAACCGTTCTCGGGATAGGCCAATTCGTAGCCCCGCGGCGCCTGCCAGTCAGACGAATCGTACGACTGCGTTGTCGTCGTGGTAGTCGTCTGGTCCTTTGTAGTGGTGCTGTTTTGATCCTGCGCCTGCACCAATAGGCTGCCACCCAGCCATAGCGCACACGCCAAGCCTGCAAAACCTATCTGTCGATGAATCATTCTAACGGTCATTTCAATCTCCTCGTGAATGAAAGCTAACACCGTGCTCGTCCATTCGCTGGTCAATTTAGCTCGCAGGATCGCTGTTTCACTGGTCAGGCTCCCGAGCCTGACGCGGGCGCGATCGCACCAATCTCTATTCGGCTGTCATCCTGAGAGACCGGAGCGCAGCGATGGAAGTCGAAGGACCTGCATTTTGGAAATCCGGCGAAGGGTGGGATCGCACGAATCTCTATTTGGGTGTCATCCCGAGCGAAGCGTTTTTCAGCGGAGCCGAGGGACCTGCTTCTGTGCTTGGCCTCGTAGCCGTGCCGCAACCAGTCCTCGGTCTTTGAGAAATCGGTGCGGCGCAGACCGCGATTAGACCGCGAATAACGCCCGATCTATGTTCAGCTTGGCTGGAGGCGGCCCCGGTGCTACTCTCTTTGCAATACTAGGCCAGCTACTCTCGGGAATTTGAAAATCGAGGAAATGATATGTCCGATCACAAGCCACTCAGCCTCAAGGCAGGGCGCCAGGTAAAAGGAGAAAAACTGACATACAAGATCTCCGACTATGTGGAAAAGGGCGGAAGCGGGGTTGTATATCGGGCCACCTGCGTCGAAACAGGGTCTGAGGTCGCGTTGAAGTTTTTCCTCCCGTTGTACCAACTCAACCTCGATCTGTTCGAACAATCGGGCACTCAACAACGCGCTCTCGCCGAAATGGAAGACCTGCACATGCGAGAGATTTCGTGCCTTCGCCAGATCAGCCATCCATACATCGTAAAGGTCTTGGACAATGGAGACTACGCGCCCAAAAAGACCGAGCTTATCAAGCAGCTCCATACCGTGCAAGATATCAAGTTCTTCGCCATGGAGTACGTCGATGGAGAGAACCTAAGAATAGCCTTTCAGAGGAAGACTCTCAGCCGCTCTGATTTCGTCTCGATACTTTTGAAGATTTGCGACGCTCTAGTCTACCTCCACGAAAAGAAGCAATATCTCCACACGGACATCAGGCCCTCCAACATACTCGTACGAGAAGGCACCTCGGACCCGGTAATAATTGATTTCGCGCTCTACAAGAATCTCTGCTTTTCCGAGGTCGAGCCAGGCGAAACGACGAAACTTCTCGGCGACTGGGACCTCATGCCAAAAGATATTGGCACCGATAACCCCCTAAAGAAATTCAAGGAGACCTCAGGAACCCGCGAGGAACTCAAGAGGCTATGCTTCCCTGGACTAGATCTTTTCCAGTTTGGAAGGCTTCTCAAGACGCTCACCCCAGAAATTGCAGCCATTCTGCCGGGTGAAGACGTCGAGTACCTCGAGATCATCGTGCAATCACTTCTCGAATGGCAAACGGTGCGGCAGTTAAGCGCCCGCTGGCTGAAGGAACAGATATCCAAGCTTGAACCGACTTACGCCCAATTCATGGGAGTCGAGGAGCTTGCACCGGCAAGCAGTGCAACAAGCACCCTGCAGCTCCCAGGCCGCATCATAACGACGTCGCCGCTCATCGAGCAATTGACGAACACGAGATCGTTTAGACGCCTACGATCAATAAACCAACTCGCCCTCCTCGATGTTCTTTACCCAGGAGCCGGTTACAAAAGACATCTCCACAGTCTGCGCGCATATGCATACTGTGCCGACCTGTTGGAGAGCTTAACGCATACCGCGCAGTTTAAGGCCTTCTTCAGTCCATTATTGGCACGACAGGCGTTGGTGATTTCTCTTCTGCACGACATCAACCATTTCCCGCTCTTGCACACGTTTCAGGAGGTACGAGAGGAATACATAAAGGACATGGATCTCATCGACGTCTTTTGCGACGGGGTTGCAACACAGGACAGCCCCTCAATTTATGAGCTATTGAGCGAAGTCTCACTTACACGTGAGGAGTTCAGGGATGTCCTACTACTAGACCACACCAAGTTCGTCGAAAAAGGTTATGAACCAGGACTACAGGTCACAAAATCGATGATCGATAGCGGGGCCGACATCGACAAGCTGGCCTATCTCGAAGACGACAGCAGATTCACCGGGGTGGCTTATGGAGGAGGAGTCGATGCTCCAAGATTGATTGCCTCCGCAACCGTCGTGCAAGTTCCTGGCGGCACCGGTTGGCACCTCGGGTTTCAGGAGCAGGGGCTTTCAGCCGTTGAGAGCCTAGTTATGGCCCGATACTGGATGTTTAGAAACGTATACTGGCACCGCGTCAATCGCGGAATCATGACAATGATGATGCACGTCATTCGGAAGCTTTATGTCGAAGGCAAAGGAAATGCAAGCGACTACATCACCGATACGATGTGGAAGTCAGAGGAAGCAGTCCTCGAGTATTTAAACGAAAAACACCGGGCCCGATTTGGGGTCGAATGCATTACACGCCTCATCTTAAAAGACCCGCGAACCATTTATCGACGAATACTCAGTATTTCTGGCGCCGCGATCAGCGAGAGGGAAAGGAAGCTATATGGCGAAATCACGAGCTTAAGTCCCGCAAGCCTTGAGAAATTCCGCCTCGCAGCAACATTATCCCTCTCGGATTTCCTTCAGCTGCGGTCAATCAATGAAACGCTTGAGCACGAAGATGTCCTGTTGGACCTGCCAGGTCGGCGCCTCGACATGTCCGGCCCCATATATATTAAGTTGGACAGCGGAGAGGCCAAAGCGATCCACGAGCTACCGGGCCCGGTCGCGCGATTAGCGGGCGAATTCGAAGGCCTCGTGAAACGCCTGAGGGTCTACGTGAATCCACGAATTGTCAATAAGCTTGATCCCGACCTGCTGCGTTCCGGCCGCGTGGAGATGATCAAACTCCTCGAAAACGCAATTCCCAAGCGCGGTGCTGCATCTCAAATCAAGTAGCAACGCAAATTCAGACCGCCCTGAATACGACGAGGTAATCGCCCGAAATGACGGGATCGCTGGCTTCACCAATCTCGGCGTCGCAGCCCGCGCCGCCATTTAACACCTGATGTACGGCCGGGCAGATTCCTGACATTTCAGACCGGGCACATCCCTGACACTTTTTCCTTCTCAGGAAGGTTTTTGTTTTGGTCCTGGGGTCGAGGGCAAGCTTGCCCTCGACCCCAGAATGGGTGCTTCGGCCAGCCGGGATTGCTCAGCGGAACCAGCTTACCGCGCCGGGCGTCGAAGCCGATCAGCGGATGCTGCGCGAAGTAGACCGTGAACAAGCCATCGCCGCAATCTTCTCCGCCGCCGCAATCCTCTGACTTTCAAAACCTTGGTCTGACATATGTCAACCCTGTTCCCCTCAAGTTCACCCTGCAACCCGCTGAAAACACGACCTAAATTCTTTTTCCAAGTTTGCCGATCATTATGCCCGTTTGGCGCACAATGGTCCCATGATCGTTCAACCAACTCTCACCCACAGGCAACTGGCTACTTGCTACGGCCGTCTACTGGTCTCTGTTCCCTGTTCTCTATTCCCTGTTCCCTGTTCTTGGGTCTCTGGTCTCTGATCTCTATCCACGCCCTGCTGCCTTTTTGGGGGCGCGGATCGGGTCCGAAATTAATTAAATAAAAAAACGAACCCATTTGGAGCTGAAAATGGCACTTAACCCGTTCATAATCAACAAAACTACCTCAAAATCCACATCGATTTTTCGCGATTTCTTGCGATTTTTGTGCGCAAAACGGCCCTTTTTCGACCCAAAACCGCCCCAGGCGGCAGTCTTTTCTAGCCCCGCTAACTCCGCTAGCTCCGCTGCCTTCGCTTAGGTATGTACGAGGTATGGGCCAAGGTATGGGCCACCCCGCAACCCCTTTGTTATCAAATATGGAGGTATGGCATACCGGGGGGGAGGGGGGAGGGTACTAAAAGATAAACAGCCGGCGTCACCCAGCGGCGCGCACAATCGCCTCGGCAATCTCGTCCGGAGTCAGCATGTCGACAAGGATCGACACATGCGCCATGCGGTAGAGCGGCAGGCGACGTTCGTAACGGCTGGCAAGATTCGCTTCATCGGCGAGAACGGGCCGCAGATGCTCGGTTCCCTTGCAGCGCGCGAGCGTTGTTGCGAGTTCAACTTCGAGATGCACCAGCAGCGTTTCGGGCAGAGTCAAAAGTAGCTCGCGCGTTGCCGCGTCTTCAATCGCGCCACCGCCGAGCGCCATCACCAGTTTTTCGCCGCGTGCCAGGCTCGCGATGGCGGCCCGCTCACGCCGGCGAAACTCGGTCTCGCCTTCGCGTTTGAAGATCTCTGGAATCGTCGTGCCGGCCTCGAACGCGATCACGTCGTCCACATCGACGAAACTCCAGCCGAGCCGTTCAGCCACCATCGGCCCGACTGTCGTTTTTCCGGAGCCCATGAATCCGGTGAGGATAATCCTCCGCAAATCGACGCGGCGCGGCGTCGGCGGTCGCAGCGCGTTGGCTCGCGTCTTGGCGCTCAGCGCATCCTCATCTTTCTCCGGCGCTTTCATTCGTTCCAGTATAAGTAAGAACAGTTCTCAGTTCACAGTTCTCGGTTCTCAGTTGTCATTTGTTACACGTCTGTTTCTCAGCGATCCGCGAAGATCGGTTTGCGATGAGCCAACAGCAATGAAGCCTCTTTCCCTATTCCCTAATCCCTGTTCTCTGCTTTCTGACAACTGACCACTGACAACTGATAACTGTCACCCGAACACCATCACCACTGCGCCTGCTGTAATCAGCACTCCGCCAACAACCACTGCCGCATTCAGCTTCTCACCCAGCAGTAGCCATGCGAACACCATCACCAGCGGCACGCTCAACTTGTCCAGCGGAGCCACGCGCGAAGCCGGCCCGAGTTGCAGCGCGCGGAAGTAGCAAATCCATGAGAGTCCGGTCGCGAGTCCCGACAGCGCGAGGAACAGCAACGTGCGCCGGTCGAGCGCGCGAATCTCTCCATGCTTTCCCAGCGCCAGCACGATGCCCCACGCAAACACCAAGACAACGCTGGTGCGCAGCGCCGTGGCCAGGTTTGAGTCAACGTGCGCCACGCCCACTTTGGCCAGCAGCGCAGTGGCGGCGGCAAACACGGCGGAGAGCAGCGCCCAGCCAATCCAGCTTCCCGTCCAATTCGTCATCCAGCTCATGGCAATCAGCATACGCGCCGCTGGCGATGCACGTCGTGCTCGCCACTCACCCGATTCGTTACGCGCCGGACTCGCCACGCGCCGCAGTCAATACTGGTCGCTGTCGATACTCGCCGCCGCTGGGCCCGGCGCGAATTCCATCTGACAACTTCCGTCACATGGAAGAACCGTCTTCCGGTCCAAAACCCCTGTGCTATGATCTCTGCGTCCCCTCCAACCAAAGCTCTGGAGGTGTCTCTTGAAACATTCCCTTATTCCCAACGGAACCGGCAACTTGGTATTGCGCCTGATTCTTCCCGCGATTCTCGCAGGTAGCCTGGCGGTCGGATGCGGGCCACAAGCGGGACAAGCGCCACAAGTAGGACCATCGCCACAAGCACCACGATCGCCGCAGTCGCCGGCATCGCCACAGTCGCCGGCATCGCCACAATCGCCACAGTACAGCCTTGTCGGCCAATGGCGCACGGTCCTTCAGGGCGATACCACGACCATTACGTTTCAGGCGAGCGGTCAATACATACAAGTCGGCGTGCCGCCAAATGGAGGCACGCAGACGGCACAAGGTGGCCTCTACACGCTGGTCGCCCCCAACACCATCGCCTTTTCGGTCACAGACTGGTCGCCCAAGACGAGGTGGATCTTTGTTCCAAATCCAAGGTGCGGTGTTCCGGGTGTTCCAAATCCAACCAATCCACGTAGGGACAGTTGCTATCAAGAGCAGGAGTGGACGATGCCACAGCCGCCCGGATCAAGGTACGCATATGTCTTCAACGGGCCGAATTCGATAACACTGAACAACCAGACGGCGCAGGAGTCGATCACCCTTACGCGCGTGACGGGTCAATAACTGTCGCGGGGACAATTGCGCGGGTGCCCTTTGCAGCAGTTGCGGCGCGTCATCAAGCCGCGAGATAGAATGGCCTCATGCGTCCGCGCGTATTCCTTCCCGTCGCCGCCTCGGCTGTGCTTACCTTGCTCAGCCTGAGCGGCTGCGGCTATCACACTTTGGGCGCGGCAACGCATATTCCGCCCGACGTGAAAACGCTCGCCGTGCCCGTGTTCGCTACGCGCACCGAGGCCAGCGGCACCGAACAGGCACTGACCCAGGCTGTTATCCGCGAGTTCGCCACGCGCACCCGTTTCCGTGTCACTCCGGACGCGGGCGACGACGCGGACGCGGTCCTGCACGGGACGATTCTGAAACAAACTACGACGCCGCTTACTTACAACGCCGCCACGCAGCAATCGTCGAGCTTCGTTATCACCATCGTGGCGTCTGTCACGCTAACAGCACGCGACGGCAAAATCCTTTACGCGAACAACAACTATGTCTTCCGCGAGCAGTACCAGTCCTCCACCAACTTGCCCACATTTATTCAGGAAGATCCGGCGGCCATTCAGCGGCTCTCAAGCCAGTTCGCGCGCCAGCTTGTGGCCGATGTGCTGGAGGGGTTCTGACGGATCTTCGAGGCCGCGTATATTCAGGTTCCTACCGGGATTTCCGCACTGGTCACATGCGCAAAAGGAAGGTATTCTGGAGCCGCATGAGGAATGCGGCCTTTGAGCGCGCGGAAGAGGAGCGTGAGCTTTGACCGGCTCGCGCTGGGGCGCAGGATTCAGTTCTGTCAACCGGTTTGTCGCGGAAGTTGAAGCGGCCGCGGCGGACCCAACTAAGCTCCGGCCAGGCTACGTGTTGGCGGGCGATGAAATCTTTCTGCTCGACCGCTGCCGCGCCGCCGTGCTCCAGGCCTTCGTTCCGCCCGATCTACGCGACTTCTGCCTCTCCGATTTCGATCTCGCATCAACCTCGATTTTTGAAGTCCTGGACCGCGCGCAAACGCCTTCGCTGATGGCCCCATTCCAGGTGATCTTCATCCGCAACGTGCGCCAGCTTTACACGCGCGGCGCCAAGAAAGATGAATTCGCCGCGCTCGACCGCTATTTTCAATCGCCTAATCCGCAGGCGCTGCTGCTTTTCATTGCCGACTTTCTGCGCATCCCGGCAGACGCGCGGCGCATGGATCTCGACGACAAGAATCGGTTTGAGCGCCTGACTGAGACGCTGGGCGCGCATTGCGGCATGGTGGAGCTGGCGCGCGTGAACGACGAAGATGCCATGCGGTGGGCCACGGCCAAAGCGCAGCAGGCCGGGCTTAGACTGGAACCTGACGCCGCACGCGAATTGGTGGACGCGCTCGGCGCGGATATGATGCTGGTGTCGTCTGAACTGGAGAAACTGCTGCTCTTCGCGTACGGCCGTGGCCGCATCACTTTGGGCGACGTGGAGACCATGGTGCTGAGCGCCAAGCAGCGCACGCTTTATGAATTGACCGACGCCATCAGCGCGCGCGATCGGGTGCGCGCGCTCGCGCTGCTGCAGGGCTTGCTCAATAGCTCCGATGCCGGCGAAGACGCGGCCATCGGCCATCTCTATATGCTGGCGCGTACGTTTCGCCAGATGCTGGTTATTCTGGAAAAAAATGTGCGCGACTCGCGCGCCATCTGGCAGGCGCTGTGGCAGGGTTTTCGCATTCCGCCCTTCGCCGCCGACGATCTGATCCGCCAGGCACGACGGTATAAAAACCGCCGCGAACTCACGCGTGCGCTTCGTCTGGTTGCGCGCGCCGACCTTGAGCTGCGCTCGTCGCCGCCCGACAAGCGGCTGGTGCTGGAGCGCCTTATCTATGAGCTGGCTTCAGAACCCAGGCCGCCGGCGCCGGCGTGGGCCGCGGCGCAGCTGTCGTTTGAGAGTTGAGGCGCGAGATTTTGGGGGGGCGAGACCTGAGGTGCGAGATTTGAGGGGCGAGACCTGACGCACGTTCCAGGCCGACGCGCGCTTCAGACCGACGCGCGCTCTTTGAGCCAATGCCCAACTGACGGTCATCATTCGGGAAGTGGCGGCAAAGCCCGCCGCGAAGAGAGCTCCCGGCATGTTCATTCAAGGCCTGTCCGCCTTGGGCAAGACAAGCCACGACTGCGAAGACTCGCGTGTTGTCCGGTTCTATTGTTGCGGGCCAGGTATCAGGATCGGACTTGAACCTTCGTTCATCCAAACATCGAATGCGCGGTCCTCGGTTTCCGAGTGCGCGATATGCGACTCCCAAAGCAGGATTGGCTCGCGCGTGATTGCATCGCTCTTCCGGTCCCAGTAGGCGGCCACCCGCCTGATCTGGTCCAGCATCCATTCGTGCCTCAGCGCGTGAATTCCCACGCCCGGATAACCAGCAACTGTCATCATCCCCTCTTCCAACATAAAGTGGGAGCGCGTTATCCGTGCGAGCGCCTTCAGTCTGCGTAACCGCTCGCCGACATCCCCGTCCTTACTCACGTTGAAGTTAATTTCCAGCAAGATCTCGGCGATCTCCTGGTGGTCGCGGCCGATCATTCGAATGCTCAGACCACTCCCTTGAACTGTTCTTGGCATGGCACGTTTTCTCCTTCCGGATTCTAAGATTGGCGAAACATTCGCAGGATCGGGTAGGGTTTCGTGATCAAGAAAACTTCAACTTGACGGGCGAAGCGTCGAAAGGCCGGAGCATTTCATGAAGAACCAGGGAAGAAGAGCGGGGGAAGAAGAGTAGGGCAAGAAGGTCCGGCCATGAAGAACAGGCAAGACTGTGCGCGCCCTCATTTTCTGGTGGCCATTCCGTTTCAACTGGCGCCATGGAAGTGCTATCCTTCCGAATCGCAAATGTGAATGCTATCGGCAGGAATTCGAAAAACCTGAGCCGAGGCTAAAGTTTATTTTCCGCTGCTCGCTGTAAGGGCTGGGGGATGCCGTGCGGATCGTTCATGGCGCGAGCACTCACCGAGCAAGAGCGATTCCAAGTCAGAAATGTCAAAATTAGCCTTTGCCAATGACCAAAGGAAGTATCGGCTGTGTTCGCCAGCCATTGTGCTTTTCGAGAAGCACTATTCGAGAATGACGGCCGGATCAGGCCGATGCCTGTGCGTCGTGAGCGTAATCGCGGCTGCAAGAATCAGCGCCCCGCCCAGCCACGCGAACGGTCCCAGCTTCTCTCCCAGCAACTCCACACCCAGAATTGACCCCAGGGCCGGCTCGATATTCAAGAACACGCCCGCCCGCGAAGCCGGCACATGGTGGATGCCCCAGTTCCAAAGCAACGTAGTCGTAGCCGTGCACAGCAGTCCGCTGATGGCCAAGGCAATCCAGGCGGTGGTGCTGACATGCCTGAAGGGGAACGGCTCTACTCTCTGGCCCATGAGAAACTCAAGCAACCGCGAACCGGCCAGCCAGATCACCAGCATCGCGGTTCCGGAATAGATGGTGTATGCGGTGACCACGCGCGGACTGTGCGTCTGCATCAGTTTCTTGCTGAGCAAAATCCAAGCCAGCGCGGTGACAAGCGATGCAATCACCAGGAGATCGCCCTCAAGCGAAGGCGTTTCGCGCCCGGTGGTGGCGCGGTTGCCGCCCAGAACCACCATGGCCGCGCCGACGGTCGATCCGCACAGAGCGAGCCAGCCCAACCAGTCAAGCTGCTCGCCGGCAAACAGCGCGGCCGCGGCTGCCAGCAGCACAGGCATTGCACCGATCATGAGCGAAGCGTGGCTTACCGTGGTTAGCGCAAGGCCATGGAACTGGAGCAGAAACTGGATGGGAATGCCGAAGAGCGCGGCCATGAGCATGGTCCGCATCTCCGCGGCCTTCAACCGGGCGCGCTCTGTAATCATCACCGGCGCCATACCCAGGCAGGCAAACAAGAAGCGGTAGAGCACCATGTGCTCCACATTCATCTCGTCCAGCGCCAGCCTGCCCCAGTAGAAACCTGTGCCCCAAAGAGTTCCCGCCAACGCACATGCGGCATAACCAAGAAACCTGAGCCGGCCGCTTCCGCTGTCTGCGGCCCGATTCCTTCCGAGGATCGAGGACTCTGCCATCTTCCATTAACTTTCGCATAAGGGGCACTAACTCTCGCATAAGCGGCGAGCGCCGGGTTCCGCGCCGCGATGCAGGTCTCTGGTTTGCCACGCATTCCCGCTCCTGGTTGAGTGTCGCCGCGCCGGAACTTTCTGCTACATGGCTCGATCGGCGAGAATACTTATCGATGGCGTGCGAACCTGGAATCGTGCGGGGAGGCTGTGGGCGCGGCGTCATTTTGGCGCACGCGGCAGGAATTCTTTTCGCGGCAACAGCAATGCTCGTGCCGGCGCAGATCCCGAGCGCACCAGCGCCGGTTCCCAACGCGCCAGCGCCAATTCCGTCGACGCCCGCGCAAACCGGAACTGCTCCCGAGCCTAAATCGCCGCCTTCCGTCAAGGAGCGCTTTCTAATTGACCGATTCCCTGACAAGCCGTCAATTCCGCCCTTATTCACCATCCCCATCGAGCCACTCGGCTTTACGGCGCCCGGCGCCAGATACGTAGGCTCACGGAATTCGATGGCTTCGCTGGATTTTCTCGACGAAGACCACCTGCTCTTCACGTTTCGCGTGCCTGGCTTGCAGCAACGCGATCTGCTCAATAACGAGGAAACCAATCAGCGCCAGATTCGTGGGGTGGTTCTTACGCTGCCGCAGGGCACCGTGACAGCGGAGGCGCTTTGGACCGTTCACGATCGCGTGCGCTACCTTTGGCCGCTCAAAGACGGTCACTTTCTTTTTCGTGACCGCAACAATCTGTCCGAGGGCGACTCAGCACTCACGCTGAAGCCCTACCTCGACTTTCCCGGCTCGCTGCTCTGGATTGAACTCGACCCGGCACAGCATTTCCTGGTTACGAACTCCCGCGAGCCAGTGGCGAAACCCGCTCACTCGAGTATCCCCGCGGACGGGTCATTATCCGCAGAATCTGGATACGCGGCGTGGAAGCCCGGTGAAGTTGCCAGCCCATCGATTTCCGGCACTTCTGTCTCGGACCCTTCGACCGCTTCAGCCTCGATTACCACAGACTCGGATGCCTCAAAGGGTTCAGATTCCAGCAGCAACTCCGACAACAATGAAGGCGACCATCACGATCTCGTGGTCCGTATTCTGCGCCGCGAGTCCGGTGAAGTGATGCTGGTCAGCCGCGTGAGGACCGCGGTTCATCTCCCTATCAACTCCGTTGGCTACCTTGAAAATCTGCGCAGCCGCGGAATGGAATGGATGCTGAATCTCAGCTACTTTACCGGCGGCAGCAAAATGCTCGGACATGTCGACTCCAACTGCGAGCCTGACGACAACTTTCTCTCGGAGCAGGAAATCCTGGCCATCGGCTGCGGCCCAAACGGCGAAAGCGATCTTGTGGCTTTGACCACCACCGGCCGAACCCTCTGGCGGACGCAGGGGCCTGCCACCGAGGTTTGGCCGCAGCTCGCGGTCGCCGCCAACGGCTCGCGCATCGCCTGGGAGACCCTCGACACGACGCATCCCATCTATGCTTTTGCGCCCATAGAGGCCGACGAAGTCAAAGAGCAATCTGTGACCATCTTTGACGCCGCTAATGGCGATATTGATCTGGTTTCGCCCGTCAGCCCAATCCTCGACGCCGGCGGCAATGTGGCCATCTCCCCCTCCGGCCGCCGCGTGGCGCTGCTCAACGCCGGAGCCATTCAGGTCTTTGAACTTCCCCCGCCGGCGCCCTTGCCGGCGGACGCGCTGGACCCTGACGCGAAGCCCAGCGCCAAGCCGTCACGCTAGCTTGCGGCTCCCGTGGCCCGGCCAGCTGGCCCCTGTCTGGCCCCTGTCTACTGACTCGTGACGCATGTACTCAATATCCCCATATCGCCACGTTTCGGGTCACCCTTTTTCGATACACTGGGCGACGGGGGTTTTTTCTTGGCTACGGCTGTCGCCCACTATACGGCCGCGGCGCTTACCGACCGCGGTCGCAAGCGCCCAACCAACGAGGATGCATTCGGCTACTCCGTGGAGCACGGAGTGTATGTGGTCTGCGATGGAATGGGCGGCGCCGTGGGAGGCGAAGTGGCCAGTAGTCTCGCCGTCGGCGAGGTTATGCAGTCGCTCACCAACCGCCCACAAACGAATCCCTTCCCGACCGAAGCCGAGCAAGCTATCGCAGCCGCAAATCAGGCTATCTTCTCCCGCTCGCAGCGCAACCAGAATCTCAATGGGATGGGGACTACGCTCGTAGCGCTGCTGGTGGAGGATGGGCACGCATGGATGGTCAATGTCGGCGACAGTCGCGGTTACCGAATCCGCAACTCTCAGCCCAACTCCCATATTGAGCAGATCACCCTCGATCACTCATTGGTTGAGGAACAGATTCGTATGGGCCAGATGACGCAGCAGGAAGCTCTTCGCTCCCCGCTCAAAAACGTCATTACGCGCGCGCTGGGGACGCAAAGCTTCGTCGCGCCGGATGTCTTTGAACTCGAATCTGAGCCCGGCGACCTTTTTCTGCTTTGCTCCGACGGGTTGACCCGCGAGCTCTCCGACTCTTTCCTCGAATCTCTGCTCGTCCTCGACCTGCCGCTTGAGAGCCTCTGCTCGCGGTTGGTGGTGGCCGCCAACGAGGCCGGCGGCCACGACAACATTACTTGCCTGCTGGTCCGCGCTGAGGCGTAGGCAAGTCTGGCCGGCCTCGGCGCCCGGGCAACGGTCGTTCATACCGTCTGCAAGAGGTATATCAGGCATGCGGTTGACACTCGCTTCGGCCAAATTTATTCTTCGCAGAAGTTAGTGATAACGTTTTCTCAAGCTCTCTGCCCCCAAGGTAAATCGCGCATGCTGAATCCCGCCCAACCCGCACCCATCGATCAGGCGGCGATTCCCCAGCGAAGGCTCTACACGGGGGCCACAATGCCCGGCCTCGGGCTGGGTACGTTCGGCTCCGACCACGTTTCCGCGGCCGAGATCGCGGAGGTCGTGAAAGACGCTGCCGCAGCCGGTTACCGGCATTTCGATTGCGCTTCGGTCTACGCCAACGAAGCCCAGATCGGAGTCGCATTCGAAGAGATTTTTCAAAGGGGAATCAAACGAGACGACCTCTGGATTACCTCGAAACTTTGGAACGATAAACATGGCGAGGACGACGTGATTGCGTCCTGCCGCAAATCGCTCGCCGATCTGCGCCTCGACCACCTGGATCTTTACCTGGTGCATTGGCCCTTCCCGAACTTCCATCCGCCGGGCTGCGATGTCTCTTCGCGATCGCCCGATGCCAAGCCTTACATTCACGAGAACTTTATGAGGACCTGGCGCAAGATGGAGGCGCTGGTCGATATGGGCGTGGTGCGGCACATCGGTGTCTCGAACATGACCATCCCCAAGCTGAAGCTACTCCTTCGCGATGCCCGCATTAAGCCCGCAGTGAATGAAATGGAGCTGCATCCGCACTTCCAGCAGCCTGAACTTTTCCGATTCGTTCTCGATAACGGCATGCAGCCGATCGGCTATTGCCCCGTCGGCTCACCGCACCGACCGGAACGTGACCGCACCTCCGAGGACACCTCGCCCACGGAAGATGGGGTGATTGTGAGCATCGCTGAGCGTCATGGCATTCATCCCGCAGTGGTGTGCATCAAGTGGGCCGCGCAGCGCGGGCAAACACCCATTCCCTTCTCCGTTCATCACTACCGCACCAATCATGAGGGCGTGGTAAGCGATCCCCTCACAGACGAGGAGATGCGGGCGATCGCCGCTATCGATCGCAACTGCCGCCTGATCAAAGGTCAGGTCTTCCTGTGGAAAGAGGGCCAGACCTGGGAGGATCTTTGGGACGTGAATGGAGAGATCACCCCACCGTAGACCGCGTGGGGCTTTCCGACGCGCAGTTTAAGATCGATCGAGAGCGATCCAAATGAAAGAGACGATGACCGCAGCGTACCTTCCGGGTGATTCCACTGTTGAGATGCGCACGGTGCCAGTGCCGGAGCCAGGCCACGGGGAAGTCCTGTTGCGCGTGAAAGCGTCAACTATTTGCGGCTCGGACATTCGCTGCATCTATCACGAGCATCTGGGCAAAGGCCCCGAGGGCTATCAGGGCGTGATTGCCGGGCACGAGCCTTCAGGCCAGATCGTTGCGACCGGCCCTGGCTGCCGCCGCTTCAAAGCTGGCGATCGCGTGATTGTCTATCACATCTGTGGCTGTGGCGTCTGCAACGACTGCCGGCGCGGCTTCATGATCTCATGCAGCAGCGAACAATATCGCCGCGCTTATGGCTGGCAGCGCGACGGGGGCATGGCGGAGTACATGGTGGCCGAGGAGAAAGATCTGATCGCTCTGCCCGATGAACTCTCTTATGGCGATGGCGCACAGGTGGCGTGCGGCTTCGGCACCGTGTACGAAGGCCTGGAAAAGATAGGCATCAATGGCAATCATGCGGTACTCATCACTGGCCTTGGCCCTGTTGGCCTAGCCACCGGCGCGCTTTGCCGCAAGCTCGGCGCGGAAAGAATCATTGGCATCGACATCGTTCCCGAGCGCATGAAGATCGCGCTCGATCTCGGCCTCTGCGACGCCGTTCTCGCTTCCGGCCCCAACAACGTTGCCGAAGTCAGGCAGCTCACGGGCGGCATGGGCGTGGAGCGCGCCGTGGATTGCTCCGCGAACGATGCCGCGCGGGCCACGGCGATTCGCGCCACGCGCAAATGGGGCCGGATTGTCTTCCTCGGCGAGGGCGGGCGCGTCGAGTTCAACCCATCGCCCGACTTGATTCACGACCAAAAAACTCTCTACGGCTCGTGGGTCACATCCACCTGGCTGATGGAAGAGCTGGTGGAACGGCTGGTGCGTTGGAATCTGCATCCGGCCTATATCATCACCCACCGATTTCCACTGGAGCGCGCCAGCGAGGCTTATGCGCTGATGGCCACAGGGAAATGCGGCAAAGTGGCAGTGTGCGCGGACGAAGAATTGAAATGAACCGGGATCGAGGACAGCAACTATGACCGTCGCGCCAGGAATCACGAAACCGGACTGGAAACGCGAACTGAAGGCCTTGCTGCCGTTCTTTGGCCATCGCAACTGGATTGTGGTTGCCGACTCGGCATATCCGGCGCAGTCCAGGCCCGGCATTGACACGATCGTATCCGGCGGCGGCCAGATCGAAGTGGCTCGCCGGGTGTTCGACGCCATCGCGGCCAGCAAACACGTCCGCGCCAACATTTATCTCGACCAGGAATTGCAATTTATCGCTGAAGACGATGCGCCGGGGGTTTCGCGTTATCGCATTCAACTCGCAGAGCTGCTCAAGATCGCAAAGACAATCACCCTGCCCCACGAGCAGGTTATTGCCAAGCTCGACCAGACTGCTCAAATTTTCCGCGTCCTCATCATCAAAACCGAATTCACGATTCCTTACACATCAATCTTTTTCGAACTCGACTGCGGCTACTGGAACGCCGAGGCGGAACAACGATTGCGGCGAGCGATGGCTGCCTCCACCTCAAAGTGAGAATCGCAGTTCTGGCTAGTGCAGCTCGGAATTCAATTTGTTTACCTGGACCAACGCAGGAAAGGAAGCTTCGGAATGAGAATCAATCGCCGGGATTTACTTCAATGGATGGGCAGCGCGTGTTCCGCTCTGGCTCTTTCGAAAATTGCGCGACCGCAGTATGCGGCAGCGAAAGGCTCCTTCCTGCCAACCAGAGAATCCTTGCAAGCGTACAAGATTCCGGACTGGTTCCGTGACGCCAAGTTTGGCATCTGGGCGCATTGGGGACCGCAGTCGGCGATTGAAGACGGCGATTGGTATGCGCGCAATATGTATGTGCAGGGCCAGCCGCAATATTTGTACCACTGCGAAACCTACGGCCATCCTTCCAAGGTGGGCTACAAGGACTTGGTCAATATCTGGAAAGCGGAGAAATGGGACCCGGATCATCTGATGGGTCTCTACAAGAAGGCCGGCGCAAAGTATTTTTTCTCGATGGGCGTGCACCACGACAACTTTGATCTGTGGAACTCGAAGTACCAGCGCTGGAACGCTGTAAACATGGGGCCGAAGAAGGACGTGGTGGGCCTGTGGCAAAAAGCTGCGCGCAATCACGGGCTGCGCTTTGGCGTCAGCGAGCACTTGTGGATCAGCTATAAATGGTTCGCCGTTAGCCATGGCGCCGACAAGACGGGGCCGCTGGCCGGCGTTTCCTACGACGGCGTCGATCCAAAGTACGCCGACCTCTATCACGACGCAGGCTGCGTGCCCTTCATCGACAAGCTGGACTGGAACGACGACGGCATTCCCGACTCATGGCGGCAACATTATCTGAATCGCATGACGGACCTCATCGATAAGTATCACCCCGACATTCTCTACACCGATGGTCACCTTCCCTTCGAGGAATACGGCCGCAAGATGGTGGCTTACCTTTATAACGAAAGCGCGCGGTTGAATGGCGGCAGAGTCGAAGCGGTGTACACGAGCAAGGAACAATCCGACTGCGCGATTGGAACTTGCGCTCTGGACCATGAGCGCGGCGTGGCGGATGGGATCGCGGAAAATCCCTGGCAAACCGATACATGCATCGGTCAGTGGCACTATAGGCGAGGCATCAAGTACAAAACACCCAAGAAGGTGATCGATTTGCTCACCGACATTGTGAGCAAAAATGGCAACCTGCTGTTGAATTTCCCACTGCCCAACTCGGGCCAACTGGACTTCGAGGAGATGGAGGTGTTGGAAGGCATCACCGAATGGATGCAAATCAACAGTGAAGGCATCTACGCAACGCGTCCCTGGAAGATTTACGGCGAAGGACCTTCGACCAAAGTAAAAATCGTCACCGGAAATTTCAACGAAGATAAGCAGAAAGATCTTACGGCAGAGGACATTCGCTACACGTCAAAAGGAAGCACAATTTACGCGTTCGTCCTCGGCTGGCCCGAAAATGAAGCCGTGGCGCCCGCCCTTGGCCTTGCCAGCCCGCAGCAGCCGGGCAAGATCCTCAAGGTGGAACTACTCGGGCACACGGGCAACTTGATCTGGAAGCAGGACGACACGGCGCTAAAGATTCAGATGCCTGCGGAAAAGCTTTCCGACATCGGCATCACTTTGAAGGTTGATCTGGCGTAGTCGAGAAATCTCTGAGCTGCCCGCTCTCTCGATTCTTTTCAACGGGCGCCTGACGTCACGATGTCCAGGTCCGTTTCGAACTGGAGCTTCGCGATAATGTCTTCCACTTGCGCGTCTGCCGCGTTGCGCTGCATTTCCAAATCCGCTTCATCCTTTCGCGCCGTCTGGAGCGCATCTTCGGACTGGTTCAACTCATCCACGAACCTTTTGGCGGCGTCATTGCCCTTCAACGCCGTGAGATTGTCGCGATCGCGCGCCTCGTCGTCGGCCAGCGTCTTCTGTTTTCCCTGGCTCTCCTGGATTTTGCCATTGATCCCGCTCAGCGTAGACTCGGCATCGATCAGCGGCCGCAGTTTTTCCTCGAGAGCTGGCGAGTACTTACTCACATTCACGAGGTACTCATCGCGGAACTGGCTCTGGCGGATATCGATCGTTTGCGACAAATTCGCCTTCTCCTTCACGTGCAGGTCCACCGACTGGTGCGGCTCCACGGCCACACGAAACCGGTACGAAGTCGCCGTCGTTTCCTCCGGCTTCACATCGGAGTCGAGGTCGGCGCCGCTCTGCCTTGCGTGCTCAACCACCACGGCGCGCGCTTCGTCGGCGGCATTGGTCACGGCATAGGTGTTCTCGGTGACCTCGCTCGTGGTTTCGACGAGGACTCCTTTCGCGATCGCGATATGGCGCAGCGTCTGCGTCTGATTCACTACGCCGCGATGCACCTTTACCGCCTGGTCAACGGCATAAGAGAGCAGCCGCTTTTCGCCGGGATGGATCGGATCGAGCAACCCCTCGCCGGCAAACTCGCCGTTCTCGAAGATCGAGAAGCTGCCCGAATCGAGCGTAAGCTTCGATTTGTTCTCGAGCCAGATGGCGCGCAGCGGCGTGGTATCGGTGTCGCTCCACAGCGTCACGTGGGTCGCCGGCAGATCCTGCTGAAGGATGGGAACCATGGCCGACTCGTTCTTATGGATCGTAACCGGCTGTGCCAGCGCGTACTCGAAAAAGTCGTCGAAGGCGTTGGTGGAAACGTCGCCTTGCTGGATGGCATCGCTCGCGCGGTAAACGCCGCCGCCGTAGCCCGAGCCGCTTCCGCCGCCCCCACTGCCAAAAGCGGCAGCACCGGGATGCGGAGCCATCAGACCCCCGACGCTCATGTTCCTGCCTGCGGCGTCAACCGTCACAGATTCCGATGCCGCCTCTGGCGCCGCATACTGCTTCGACGACAATTCCTGCCTATCGAGCGTAGTTTCCGCCGCCTCGTGCGTTTGCGGCGTCGTCTGGGCTTCGGTCGCAATCGGAATCTCCGGCCGCCGGATGTAGATCGGCTCCGAAAGCGGCTGGATAAAGCTCTGTGGCGCGCCGGCGACGAGCGACAGCTGGACATTTGTCCAGTCGACGCCCACGGTGTTGTCGACAACCGCCCAGCCCTGCACCGTCGCGTTGCCGTTCGGGTTCGCTGGAAAGACGATGCGATACGTCGACTTCCACACCGGCACTTCGCTGATGTAGCTCACCTGGAGTTGCCGCTGGCCTTGGCCGTGGTCTTCAAGAGTAAGGTGACGGCCCTGCTGGTTCTGCGCCGACCCGATGATCTCAAGATACGACGCAAACTGCTTTTCGAGCGACGGGTCGAGCATGTGAACGCTGAGCGCGTCGGTCAGCTCCGCGGTGCGCAGCGCTCCTTCGTCGGTCTTGACGATCAGATAGTAGTGATCTGCCGAGGTGTTGCCGTTTTTGTCTGTCACGCCGTGCGATTCGATATTGACGAGCCGTCCGGTGAACGTCGCGCCTGCTCCCGCCACTTCAACCCGCTGGCCGCGCAGCGCCGTGTAGATTGTTGACGTGTCCGCGTCATCCTTCAGGCCCAGCGCCAGCGACTCCAACTGCTGCTCGACGGGCGTGGTGGAGTTGTAGCTGACCGAGCTCACTTTTCCGCCCCCGCTGTCGAGCGCCGTCAGCGACTGCAGCACGTCGTTCAACTGCGAAGACGTGAAATCGATGGCCACGCTCTGGTCGCCGTTGACTTGGCCGGCGTGTTCAAAGTAGCCGACACCGTTCTTGTAGAGCACGACCTTGCGCACCGGCAGATCGCTAATGGCTCCTGGCGTCGCGCTCGCCGCCGTGGGCGCTGGTTTCACCGCGGGATGATTGGGTGATTGGGCTGCGAGAGGAACGGCAACAAATGCGATCAGAACTGCGCGAAACACACGGTGCATATCTTCTCCTTGGGGCACGGCGATACCGGCCCCCGATTATAGAACGGGAGCGCCTGCCAACCTTGCAGAAAGATTTCTGTCTTCTTTTGACTCCGCCGTAGCGAAAAAGGTTCCCAGGTTCTCACATGTCCCTGAGATTTCGCCGTCACAGACAGACCGGCTGGCATGCGGCACAACGGGAGGCTTGGCACGGCGCGCCAGTGCGCGATGGCCGATTGATCATGCAGGCAGGCTTGCAATTTTGCGCAGTTGAGCGAGGTGATTGAGGTCGTGGCCGGCCATGGTTTCGACGACTGCCTGAAAGGTCATGGTTCCGCGCTCGGGATGCGTCATCATTCGTTCCGCTGCGCCAGGCAACGCATCGCGAATCAATCGCAGATTCCAGTTGCGCAACGCTGAGAAGGTTGCGAGCGCCTCGGCCGCGGGAATGCCTGAGTAGGTCGCGGCCCACCTGTCCTGATCGAAGGGCTGGATGGTCGGCCCGTCTTCGGCGAGCGTTTGACGAAAGCGAAATCCGAAGACGATCTCGCAGTCGGCGAGGTGACACACGATTTCTGCCGCGCTCCATTTGCCGGGGGCCGGCGGAAGGCTGGTCCGGTTTGGGCCGATTGCTTTGAGACACTCGGCGATAGCGGCGGCGGTCGACGCCAGAATCGCGTCGATCGGCCGTCCATCAAGGAAGCTCTCGTACGGGTTGAGTTGGCTCATTGCACTTGTCTCCTGAAAGAGATTTCAAGCGAGGAACAATCGAGAACGCTTTTATGCCCAAAGCCCGGAATTCGGAAAAAGACTGCTGTGTCATTTGAAAAGACGAAAATATACTCGCCAGTCCTTGTCCTGCTGGATCATTAGCTGGACTTCATGCGAGGTAACGCCGCTTTTTAGCCGTTCAAACTTCTGCTTCACCTGTTCCGGAGAAAGGGTATACAACACAAATTCGCGCATTCCGTTGGTCGAGATCGCAGCAACATACAAGGACTCCCTCTCAGTCTCGAATAAGTCGCAAATCGAGTCCTCAATGGAGTCCAACTCGCCGCTCTCTATTGAAGAAGGCAGTCCGGTCGGCCCCGGCGCGTGCAAGGGCACCGCAATTCCGAACTGATGCTCATATCCGATGACGCCCCTGAATTTACGATACCCGGCGTTCGCCCGAACGATTATGGGTTTGCCATTGTGTTCCCCTTGCGACACCGACCATGCATCGTCAATCGGCAAATCCTCAGCCTTTAGCGCCCTTTTCTCGAATGGCCACATTGCGAGCAGAGTTCCTTTCATGGAATGTTACTGAATAAGTATCCTTCAACAGGAAGGGCGGAAGGTTCTTCAGCTTCTTCAGTGTTCAAATCGGCCCGACCAGTTCGCCCTCTAACGACGATTTGCCTTAAACGCCCGGCATCGGCGATACTTAGGTGTTGTGATGTGTGCGGCCGGGCGCATCTGCGTGGCCGTTGTTGTGCCGGAACCCCTGCGCATGGCTCGCTCCGCGGGTGGATGCAGGACAGGAATCCGGCCGGGAAAACTGCCCGGACCACTTCACTCAAGATCAAAAGGCAAGTTTAGAAAACCGAAAGGAAATGGTTCATCGTGGTTATGATTCGTTTGGCGCGTTTCGGCGCCCCCAAAAAGCCTTATTACCGCATCGTCGTCATCGAGAAGGACCGTGCCCGCAATGGCCGCTCGATCGAGGTTGTCGGCACCTACAATCCTCGCACCAACCCGGCAACAGTCGACCTGAAGCAAGAGCGGATCGCGTACTGGCGCAGCAAGGGCGCGCAGCTTTCGCTGAGGATGGCAAAGATCGTGGCCATGCCAGCTTCGGGTACCGGGGCTGCGAGCACATCCGCTTCGAGCCCATCGGCCGAGGCCACAGCCGCTGAAATCGCAGTTCCAGCCGCAGTTCCAGCCGCGGTTCTGGCCGCCGATCCCGCCGTAGCCTGATGTCTTCAATTTTCACGGGACGCAACGCCGCGAGTTAGCTTGCAGATTTTTGCTCGCAGCGGGATTCAAGTGTTACTATTCGCGCACAAGATCAAGGCGACAAAAGCCCCAACGCAAAAGGTCGGGGCGCGATAGATCAGGACACGCTAAGTCTGGGGTACGATCATGACCCAAGTGGAAATGGCGCAAGTAGACGAACTTGTTCGCGAGATTGCGCGGGCTCTGGTGGACGAGCCTGGCGCGGTGGAAGTGGAAGCCGTGAACCGGGGCGAAAATACGGTTCTCAACCTCCGCGTGGCGGCGCGAGATGTGGGCAAAGTGATCGGCAAGCAGGGGCGCACGGCGCGCTCGGTGCGCACAATCCTGGGCGCTGTGAGCATGAAGCTCCACCACCGCTACACGCTCGACATTCTGGAAGAGGACGACGAGGAGTAGCATGGCTTTCGCTTTCGCCTCCGCCGGCGTCGTCTTTCGTGGCCGGAGGTAGCCGTGCCGGCACCGGGCGATGCGCAGACTGAGGCGTGGGTTTGGCTGGCGCGGATTCGTCGTCCGCAAGGCCGCAAGGGCGAGGTCTTCGCCGAGATTCTCACTGACTTTCCTGACAAGTTTGCCGAACGGCGGCAGCTTTGGCTGCTACCACCGGACGTGTCTGCGCAGGCAGGCGCGGCGGCGGCGGCGGGCGCGCGACCGGCTGCGCAAGCGCCGCGACAAGTGGAACTCGAGAACCATTGGCTGCACAAGGGCGGCGTGGTGCTGCACTTTGCCGGAGTCACTTCGATTTCGGAAGCCGAGACGCTGGCTGGACTGATCGTTGCGATTCCGCGTGCGGAGCGGGCGGAGTTGAGCGAGGACGCAATCTACATTGGCGACCTGATCGGCTGCGCGCTTGTGGATGTGGCCGGCGCTGAGGCTGTTGCTGTTGGCGCGATCGAGGATGTGGACCGGAGCGGGGGAGCTGCGCCGCTGCTGGTGGTCCGCGGCGCGAAGGGCGAAGTGCTGGTTCCGTTTGCGAAGAGCTTTCTGCGCAAGATCGATCTCACGGCGAAGCGCGTGGAGATGGAGTTGCCGGAAGGGTTGGTTGATTTGAGCAAGGCCGAAGAGGCGTGAAGCCTAGCGGAGAAGCGCCGGGAAAATCGAGTGGCGCTCAATTCCCCTTTATTGAAACGCAAGTGGCTTCCATGCGCCGCTGTCTTTAAGCGCGAGTTGGATTGGGCGCGGCGCGCCTTTGGGCGGGACCGTGACTTCGATCCATAATTCGGGCCCCGGCTGGAGTTCCTGGCCGGGCCGGAGTTCGGGGCCGGGCTGGAGCGAAAGCGGACTCTTCGCGGTGTCGGCGATGTAGAAGTCGACGGGATCGGCGAGGCGCATCTGGTCGCAGGGCGCGCTGGGTGAGGCTGAGATCTCCTCGCCATTTGTGGAATCTTCCTGGCCTTCGATCCGCAGGGCGACGAGCTTGTTGTTTTCAACTTTCAGGTTGGCGCGGAATTCGACTGGCTGCGGGCGCAGAACGTACGGGCCGGGCTTGACGGCGCCGTTCACGTCGCGCGGGAAGGTGGCGAGCTTGGCCGAGGGCAACGTGCTTTGGCACCCGTCGACGGTGAGCTGGAGCGAGAGGTAGCGGCCGCGCATGGGAAGATCGGGATCGATGGCGGCAGCGCGGGTCCAGACGCGCGGGCAACGCCAGCGCTGATAGAGATATTTGCCGGCGACGGCGGAGACGGCGAGCAACTGGAAGAGCAGCAGCGCAACGGAGACGCCGGAGAGCGTGAAGCGACCGATCTTCATTGCCCACCTCCAGTGACATTTTTCGGGGTCACGATTCTCGGGGTGGCGTCGGCTGCGGCGGCGATCTGGCCCGGCGGTTTGGCCGGAGCCATGCGCGCGAGGATGCGGCGGCGCATCTTCTCGAGTGCCCAGCCACCGGCGAGAAAGAGAATGCCGAGGCCGATGAGGCCGAGCGAGCGGTTGAACTTGCTCATGATGTCACTCGAATAGAACCACATGACGGAAGCGGCGAAGCCGACGATGCCGAGATTGACGAGTGCGCGCGATGCGAGGCGCACGCCCCACCCGCAGAGGAAGACGGCGAAGACGGCGACGAGAAGATAGGCAAGGAACGTTGAATCGGTGCGAATCCAGATGGCCTTGATACCGTTGGGCGTGGTGTAGCTTTCGGTGAACGTGCGATAGCACCAAGGCAGAGCGAGGCAGAAGGCAATGGAAGCGGCAATGGGAACGAGGCCCTTGTGGCCGTGGAATGCGGCGATGAGGAGCGGGATTGCTGCGATCGCGATCCAGGCCAAGACGCGCGTGCCGAAGGGGATGAAGGTCTGATTGGCTGACCACGACTCCCAGGCCGACAGCATCATCACGATGCCGGAGACCGCTCCAACGATACCGACAGCGAAGAGAATTCCCTGCACTGCTCGGCGGCGCGAGTTGAGGAAGAACGTGATGTCGAGAAGAGCCCATACGAAGCAGAGGCGACCCATGTAGACGCTGTCGCCGATGTGGCCGTTCATGCGGAAACCGAGCTCGCAGAAGATCCAGGCCGGGACGAGGAGAAGCGCGAGCGTTTGCTGCGCCTGATCGCGGAGCAGCATCCAGCCGGCGAGAGCGGCGAGCGCCCAGAGAAGAATGGCGGCGGGCCAGTGCTCCTGAATGTTGAAGATCTGGCCGACGAGCGCGATGGCCGCGCCGGTCGAGACGGTTCCGACGGCGTGGAGCGCGGAAGAGAGGGCAAGATTATTGGGTCGCGCGAAACCTCCGGCGATGTGAAAAGCGGCGGCCATTGCGATGACGAGCGAGAAGCGAGCGCCGGGACCGATCTGGTCCCAATGAGCGGAGACAAAGAGCACCACGCCGCAGGCGAGCAGGATTGCGCCGAGGATGAGGGCGGTGACTCCCTGCCATTTGAGACCGGGACTGTCTTTAGGCGCGGACTGAGCCTCGTGCGCGCGGATGCGGGCAGCGGTCGCGGCGTCGAGGACGCCGGCGGATTGCCAGCGCGTCAGGAGCGATTCAATGTCGGGCATAGTGGCTGGCTGAAATCATAGTTCGCAAGAGTTGCCGCGAGGGGCCGATTTGGGGCGAAAAAGGGCCGTTTTGGTGTGAAAAATCGACAAAAATCGCAAAAAATCGATGCGGTTTTTGAAGCATATTTGTTGATTACAAACGAGTTATTATCGTTTTTCTCCTTCCAAAGTGTATAAAATCACTGCCTATTCAATTTCTGCGCTCTTTCGAGGCGTCAAAACCGTGCAAAGTGGACCTTCGACGGCGAGCGAGCTGGCCGAGAACATGAGCGAGCGGGTGGTCTCGGCCACCTAAGACAAGTGTAGAGAGTTGGCAGAAATGATCGGCAAACTTCGCGGAAAAATTTTGGGCCGTCAACTTGCGTGATTGCAATAGTTGCGGCGTGAGAGCCGGGAGGGCTGCTCTTGACATGAAACTACAGATGGTCGCGAGGCTCTACATAAGCGCGGTGCGGTGCGCCGGGCATGCGATCATAAGTTTCGAAAAGGCGGGGCGAGAGCCACCACAGCGAACAGAAATCACTCGCGGGGATCGTTCACCGGGAACCCCGGAAAAGGCAACGGACGTGGGGACAGTAATACCGCTGGGAGATGCGTCGCGAAGGGGGCGACGGTTTGCGTGGATGACGGCGCTGATCATCGCGGCGAACGCATACGTGTTTCTGCGAGAGCTGGAGGGCGGAGACGCGTTCGTGGATCGCTGGGCAGTGATTCCGGCGCAGATTACGAGCGGGCACGGATGGATCACCATCTTTACCGGGATGTTTATGCACGCGGGCTGGCTGCATATTTTAGGCAACATGGTTTTTCTGTGGGCGTTTGGGCCGGCGATTGAGGATGCGATGGGGCCGATTCGGTATCTGGCGTTCTATCTGATGGGCGGAGTGGTGGCGATGCTGGCGCAGGTGGCGGGAAGCCCGGGGTCGACAGTTCCCTGCCTTGGCGCGAGCGGTGCAATTGCGGCGGTGATGGGCGCATTCATCGTGACATACCCGCGGGATCGGATTCGAACGCTGGTGTGGATCTTGATCATCATCAGGGTGACGTATATTCCGGCGGTGGTGCTGATCGGGGTCTGGTTTCTGATTCAATTGCTGAGCGTGGGCTCCGTGGCAAATGTGCAGACAGGCGGAGTGGCGTATCTGGCGCATGTGGGCGGATTTGTTTTTGGAGTGTTGACGGCGCGGCTTTGGAGGAGGAGAACAGCTTACAGCTACTAGCTTTCGGGTGCGGAGGCGTGAGGCAGTGCTATCCCAGGTCCCCAAGTGCGAGGGACCTGGGGCACGCGGCTTGGGGCGTGCGGGGTGAGGGCGTGGGAGTAGACTTTCCTTCCGGGAGGTGAACTATGCGTTTGCGCGTTGCTGTTGTGTTGCTGATCGCTTGCTCAGTTGCTTTGGTCTCCGCGCAGAAGACCCGATTCGGACAAGGGCCTCCGAAAGCCAAGGATGGTGTCGACTACCCAATCAAGATTCATGTCTCCGGAATTCATCTCAGGAAAGACTGTAGTCTTGGCGAGACGAGTGGAACGGGGTATACGACGTGCAACGACATGATCTATGCCGATGCGCAACTCGGCGGGCAGAAGATCGAATTGAGAGGGTTCCAGATCTGGAATCCGGGGCACGCAATTCTCCTTGTTCCCGCGGATTACCAGGCTCGACTCGTGAAAGCGCCGCATCCAGCGGGCCCGAACCCGATCGGTACCGAGTATGAGTTGTTGATGCCGGATCGCACGATCTGGCGCTCGACCGTGACCGGTATTTCCGAGTAGCGAAGCCGCCGAGCCGCGATTGCGCGGAAGTGCGCCGTCTGCCTTTATGATCGTCGGTATGCGGTTCGAAATTGTGACCATCTTTCCGGGGTTTTTTGAGAGCGTGTTTGCGCACGGGATTGTGCGCCGCGCCTTGAAGGAGGGATTGGTGACGGTGGAGGCGCACGATTTGCGGGAGTATGCGCATGACCGGCACCGAACGGTGGACGACCGTCCGTTTGGCGGCGGCGAGGGGATGGTGCTGAAGCCGGAGCCGCTGGCGGAGGCGCTGGAGAAGCTGGGGATAAAGAGAGGACGTCGGGAATCAGGGACTGAGGGACTAGGGACAAAGGGACTGGGAACTGAGGGACTCGGGTCTGACGGACCAGAAACCAGGGACTCAAAGTCCAGAGTGATTTTGTTGTCGGCGCAGGGGCAGCTATTTACGCAGGCTGTGGCGCGGGAGCTGGCGACGCTGGAGCGCGTGGTGCTGATTTGCGGGCGGTACGAGGGCGTGGACGAGCGCGTGAGCGAGCTTTATTGCGACATGGAGCTGTCGGTTGGAGACTATGTGCTAAGCGGGGGCGAGCTGGCGGCGGCGGTGGTGGTGGATGCGACGATGCGGCTGATTCCCGGCGTGCTGGGCAACGAGGCTTCAGGCGAGTTTGAGAGCTTTGGCGCGGCGGATGCGGAGATCGACGCGGATGTGGAGGGGGTTCCGCGATCGCAGCATGGAGCGGGAGGGCTGCTGGATTATCCGCAGTACACGCGGCCGGCGGAGTTTGGCGGGCTGCGCGCGCCGGAGGTGCTGATGAACGGCGATCACGCGGAGATCAGGCGCTGGCGGCGGGAACAGCAGTTGCGCAAGACGTTGAAGAATCGTCCGGAGCTGCTTGAGCGCGCGGCGCTGAGCGTGGAGGACCAGAGACTGCTTGCGGTCATCCGCGCCGAGGAGGAATGAGTGGGTACGATGACGCTTCAAGCAGCCGCGGTTGTCGAGCTCGTCGTGGGGTACGCGCTATTCTCGCTAGCGCTCTATAAGCCCGCGAGTCTTTCACGGGGGCAGAAGAAGGTGGTCCGGGCCCCCGCTTCTCGTTGGGGCATTGTTCTGCAAACAGTGGGGTTCGCGTTCGCATGGGCGTATGTGCGGCCGGATGGCTTTCTGAAATCGGCACCAGAGTTGGTCATTGCCATGATCCTTGTGCCGGCGGCGGTTGGGCTGACGTGGTGGGCTACGCGCCATTTGGGCAAACAGTGGCGGTATGAGGCGGCGCTGAGCGAAGACCACGAGTTGATTCGCACGGGGCCGTAGCGCTGGATCCGAAACCCAATTTATGCCTCGATGTTGGGCATGACGATGGCGACATTGGCTGCGTGGACCTGGTGGCCGATGGGAATCGCGTCCCTGGTCTTCTTCCTGGCCGGGGCCGAGGTGAGGGTTCGCGCCGAGGAGAGGCTGCTGGCCGAGCGGTTTGGAGCTGAGTTCGCCGAGTATCGGCAGACAACGTGGGCCTTTATCCCGTTTGTTTGGTGACTGCTCTTGGGAAGAACGAGCCATCGAGGCTGAAAATTCGAGTTGAAATTTGGGGCGAACTTAGGAGGGACCGGAGGGATGCTGAACTGAAGGTAAGGCTTTCCTGAGGGCGAGCCGGTTGGGTTCGACCATTTGGACATTCAGACGCAGCATCCCGACGGGGTTGGCGCGAGGTTAGCGAGTGATGTTGAGAACGAGGTTCATGTCGACGGGGGTTGGCTCGCTGTCCACAGTTCCGGGCTTGAAGTGGAACTCGCGGACGGTTTCGATGACGCGGGCGTCCCAGAACTTGCTGAAGGACTTGGTGACCTGGATGTTTTCAGGCTGGCCCTTTGCGTTGATAGTGAGGGAGAGATCGACTTGAGCGTCGCTTGGAATAGCGTCGATCGAGTAGCCGACGGGAACATTGAGGCTGGCGGAGTTGACGAGGACCGGCTCAGTGACGCCGGTGCTTACGCGAATGGGGGTTGGGGCAGAGGCGTCGTCCACGGGTGTGCTGGCAAAAGCCGCTGCAGGGAGAACGAGCGAGGAGAGCAGAGTGCTGATCGCAAGTATACGGCGCATAAAGTACCTCCATGGCGACTATAGTCACCGTCACTATTTTTAGCCTAACGCTATACGATTGTCAATAACAAAATCTGAATTTTTATTTTTCAACTACTAAAACGCAATAGAACAGTCGAATTGTTAAATTAATCCAATAATTTGACGAGGTTTTCCACAGGGCGGGGCGTGACGCACAATGGGAAAGGCAACGCGCTTCGACGCTGTGGCGGCGGAGTAAGGGATCTTGAGCCGCGCGAGAGTGCGGGATTGAGCGGCGCTAGAAGGGTTTTACGGGCTCGGGCTGGACGGAGTTGATTTGGCCAATGGCGATGGCGGCGAGGTAAAAGTTTTCGCCGCGGGTGGGCGAGCCAGCAATACGGCGGAGCATTGCGAGCTGGCCGGCGTGGGTGAGCGCATCAGCAACTGGGCCCTGCATGAGCCGGTCGATAGAGGCATGCACCTTAGAGGACGACGCGAGATAGGCGTCAAAGGCGGAGAGTGCGGCGAAGAAGCGCTGCTGCTCCTGCGGCCATGCGAGGGGTTGAGAGTTGTGCCAGGCGGGATTGCCCTGAGCCATGGAGAGCGCCCAGTTGAAAAGGTCGCCCATGTGGGCGAGGATCTGCACAGGGCGGCGGCCGGCGCTGTCGAAGTTGGCGAAGGATTCAGGAGCGTATTCCAAGGCGCGAACGGTGCGGTAGGCCAGTGTTGCAAGGGTGTGGCGGAGCAATTCTCGATTTTCATCCATGGCGGAACTATAACGCACGGGTACGGCAGAATGCGCCTCAAAAAAGTCGAGGATGTGGAGCGATAGGCAGAGCGCGGGAATGTTTGATAAACTGAGGGTTCTGACTTCAATCGCAGGAAAATAACATGTCAATTCATCCCGTAATGCAGCGCCTGGCTGACAAGCTGAAGCGCACCGATTTGCCGGCGTTTGTGCCCGGCGACCAGATTCGCGTTCAAGTGAGGATCAAAGAAGGCGATAAAGAGCGGCTGCAGGCCTTTGAGGGCCTGGTGATCGCCATTAACCGCGGGCCGCAGGGGACATTTACGGTGCGCAAGATGAGCTTTGGGCAGGGAGTGGAGCGCATCTTCCCTTTCAACTCCAAAGTGGTGGACAAGGTGGAGCTGGTGCGCAGCTACAAAGTGCGGCGGGCAAAGCTGTTTTACCTGCGCGGGCTGCGCGGCAAAGCAGCTCGGCTGAAGGAAGTGGACCGCGCGACAGGCAAAGTGCGGGTGTAAGAAAGACAGTGGATAGTGGTTAGTTCTCCCGCGATCGCGGGAAGTGAAGGATGATTTGGAACGCAAAAGAACCCCGGCTTTGGCCGGGGTTTTTGCTGCGCGCGGTTCCCTGCACCGCGCGGCTAATTTCAAAGGCGGCGCCAACACGATTAAATGTCTGAACTGCGGCGCGGCGAGCTTGATTTGCTGGCGGCGCGCAGCGTGAGCGTTTCGCTAACTCACTCGCGGGCTGTCGAGAATTCACTCGCTGGTTGTGGGATCGATTACGGAGCGGACCTG
Source organism: Acidobacteriaceae bacterium (assembly GCA_003134815.1). Classification (GTDB taxonomy): domain Bacteria; phylum Acidobacteriota; class Terriglobia; order Terriglobales; family Acidobacteriaceae; genus Telmatobacter. Next base: position 84,155 of record PLCO01000021.1, read on the forward strand.
GGCAACGGAGTTTGCGGGGAATCCTCCCTGCTGGGCGTGCTCGCGAACTGTAGCCTCGTCGGGCGCGATGTAGATGCAGTAAATTTTGTTGTCGGTGACGTAGCTCTGGAGCCACTGGATGCGCGGCCCCATGGACTGAATCACGCCGCAGGATTTCTGCGAGATGGCGTGCAGTTGATCCGGGGTCAGTTTTCCGCATTCAGGGATTTCCCGCTCGATGACAAACTTCGGCATTTCCGATGACCCTCCTGTGTTGATGAGTAGGCTAACATCCTGCTGCGACCTATTCGTTTCTTTTCTATACTGTTCGCATGGCGATTGCAGCGACACCGGCGGCACCGTACTATGCGGTGATTTTTACTTCCCTGCGGACGGAAGGCGAGAACGGCTACGGGAAGATGGCGGAGGCGATGGAAAAACTGGCGGCGACGCATCCGGGATTTCTGGGGATCGAGTCGGCGCGGGATGGGCTGGGAATCACGGTGTCTTATTGGGAGAGCCTGGAGTCGATTGCGGCGTGGAAGCAGAACGCGCGGCATCTGGTGGCGCAGGAGCGGGGACGCGATGTTTGGTACGAGGAGTTCAAAGTGCGGGTGTGCCGCGTGGAGCGCGACTATGGTTTCGAGCGGACGGGTTCGAGCAAGGATGATCGATTGATGTCCGGCTTTTCCACGCGATGATTCCGCCAGAAGTGCATGCGGACATTCTTATACTGTGTGTATGGTCAGGTCTGCGCGGACTCCGGTGTGCGGATGGGCGCTGGAGAACGCGGCACGGCGGGACGGAGCGCGGCGCATTGCCGGCCTCGATGAGGTGGGGCGCGGACCGATGTTCGGGCCGGTGGTTGCGGCGGCGGTGATTTTTCCCGAAGGATGCCGTCTGCCGGGGCTGACGGACTCAAAACAACTGACAGAAAAGCAAAGGAACGAATTTGACGCGATGATTCGCGTTGAGGCAGTGGCGTGGGCGATTGCGGCGGTTGACGTGGAGACGATCGACCGGATCAATATCCGACGGGCGTCGCTGTTGGCAATGCGGATGGCGGTGGAGCAACTGGCGGCGAGGGCGGTTTCGACGGGACCCGATTCGCTATCGCCCGACTATTTGCTGATTGACGGGCGCGACACGATTGAGTGGCCGTGCGCGCAGCAGGCGGTGATCGGCGGCGACGCGCGGAGCGTTTCGATTGCGGCGGCGAGCGTGCTGGCGAAGGTGTATCGAGACCGGATGCTGGTGGAACTGGATGCGGTGTATCCGGGATATGGGCTGGCGCGGCATAAGGGCTACTGCTCACAGGAACATATGGAGGCGCTTAGGCGGCTGGGACCGACGCCGCTGCACCGGAAGAGCTACGCGCCGGTGGCGCAGAGGATGTTATTTGAGTAAGGCAGCGGAGTTAGCGGTGTTAGCGGTGTTAGCGGGGTTAGCGGCGCTAGCGGAGTTGGCGGGGTTAGTAAGTCGGCAAGTTGGCGGTTGATTTGGATTGGTGCTATCCCACCCTAGCGGCAAGAAACAAAGACGCCGCAAGGATGGGGCAACCTGAGATTTAGCGGGTTAGCAAGTTGGCCGTCCGCTCCGCAGACGTGTTGGCGAGTTAGCGGTCCGCGGCGCGGACGTGTTGGCGAGTTAGCAAGTTAGCGAGTTAGTGGGAGACGGAGATAGTTCAGGCAGGGGTTGTCGGCTGCGCTTTGCGGCGATTGCGCCAGGCGAGGACGGGGCGCGCAAGGAGAAGCGCGGCGATGACGACGGTCATTGCGAGCGGCGTGAGTACGCCGGGCTTCATTTGCCACCAGTAGTGAGCCACTCCACAAATAGCTGCGACGTAGATGAGCATGTGCAGGCGGTTCCAGTTTTTGCCGCCGAGCTTGCGGATGGCCCACGCGGTTGACGTGAGTGCGAGAGGCAACAGCGACAAATAAGCGGCTACGCCGGCGGTGATGTAGCGGCGGCGAGCTATGTCCGCAAGCATGGCATGCAGATCGAAGCTGTTGTAGAGCGCAACCCAGGTGAGCATGTGGAGCGTGGCGTAGAAGAAGGCGAAGAGGCCGACGAGGCGGCGGAACTTGATGAGCCAGGCGAGTTTTGGAATGAGGCGGCGGAGCGGCGAGATCGCCAGCGTAATGGCAAGGAGCCGCAGCGTGGTGCGGCCGGTGGCGTAGGCGATTGCGCCGGTGGCGTTGGGGCCGAGGTTGTTTGTGAATGCTCCCCATACGAGCCAGCAGAAGGGTGCGAGGCAGGCGATCCAGACGAGGACTTTGAGAACGATGAGAGTAAGGCGGTTCATAGGGAGCAAGGCAGCGATGGAGCAAGTTAGTGGGTTAACAAGTTGACGATTTGGCGAGTTGGCAAGTTAGCCGTCCGCTACGCGGACGTGTTGGCGAGTTGGCGGGTTAGCGATCGATTGGCGTTTGTGGTATCCGACCCTTGCCGCAAAAACAAGTGCGCGGAAAGGATGGGGGCACCCGGCATAGTTCGTGCGATCCCCGGTCCCCGAATGCATGGGACCGGGGCACCCAGACATGTTAGCGGAGTGCGTTTTAGCCGGGCCAGCAGGCTTCGCATCAGTAATTCTTGCGCAGGTCCATGCCAGAGTAGAGCGATCCTACTTGGTCGGTGTAGCCGTTGAACATGAGAGTGGTGCGGTTCTGCTGGTAAAAGGGCAGGCCGATGCGGCGCTCTGTCTTCTGGCTCCATGGAACGCGGTCCACATCGGGGTTCACGTTGGAGTAGAAGCCGTATTCGTAGGAGGCCTGATCGTTCCAGGTGGTGGGCGGCTGCTTATCGAGAAAGCGCACGGTGACGATGGACTTGGCGGATTTGAATCCGTATTTCCAGGGAACAACGATGCGGACGGGCGCGCCGTCCTGGTTGGGGAGGGTTTCGCCGTAGAGGCCGAAGGTGAGAAGGGTGAGCGGGTGCATGGCCTCATCCATGCGGAGACCTTCGGAGTAAGGCCAGTAGATGCCAGGATCCTGGCCGGCCCACTTTTCCACGCGCGAGCTGTAGTAGGAGATGAACTGGACGTATTTTGCGCTGGGCAGCGGATCGCACTGCTTGATGAATTCAGAGAGCGAATAGCCAACCCAGGGAATGACCATGCTCCAGGCCTCGACGCAGCGATGGCGGTAGACGCGGTCTTCGAGAGGGCGGAGCTTGAGGAGGTCATCGATGTCGAAGGTGAGAGGCTTGGCGACTTTGCCTTCGACTTTGACGGTCCAGGGGCGCGTGGGCAGACCGCCGGCGTTCTTTGAGGGATCGCCTTTGTCGACGCCGAACTCATAGAAGTTGTTGTAGTGGGTAATGTCGTCGTAGGGAGTGAGCTGTTCGCCGGTGGTAGTGAGGGGGCTCGGGACGGTTTGGAGCTTCGTACCGGCGTGGACGGTAGTGCGCGGAGAGACAAGCTGGCCGAGGCGATCGGCGGCGAGCGCCGCGACGCCTGCCGCGGCCGCGCCTTTGAGGAAGCGGCGGCGGCTCAAGTAGCGGAGATAGGCATCGCGTGAGGTGATTTCGGAGGAGGGTATGTCGGGCGGTTTTCCGATGAGCATGAAGTGACCTCAGCAAGGGGAAGCTTGCGGTTGCAACTATTAGACACGATTGAGGCGGGAAGAGTTACACGAAAAAAGTTGTCAGTGATCAGTTGTCAGTGATCAGAAAAAGGCCTGCAGAAGCCGGGAGTATACAGAAGGCAGTTGTCGCTTGCACCGGGGTGCAATTCGCGGCGGGCGGAGGATAGTGCGGCTATTCGGTTTGTGAGTTCGCGAAGGGCCACTGGCGAAGGCGGTGGGCGCGGATGAGATAGATGGCGGTGCCGCTGATGGCGATGGCGATTGCTCCGTAAAGCTCGAAGAGGCCGCTGCCCCCTTTTGCCTGGGCTCGGCGCGGATCGAAGAGCATGAAGGCGAAGCCGGCCATGGCGACGAGGGGCGGGAGCGGGTAAAGGGGAATGCGGAAGGGGCGCGGGAGATCGGGGCGGCGGATGCGAAGCAGGATGACGCCGATCTGTTGCAGCGAGAACTGCAGGAGGATGCGCGTGATGACGAGCATGGTGATGACCTGCGCAAGCGAGAAGAAGCAGAAGAGAGCTCCGACGAGGCCGAGGGCGACGAGCGAGCGGTGAGGAATGCCGTGCTTTGGATGGACGGCGGCGAGAAAGCGGAAGTAGTTGCCGTCGCGTGAGGCGGCGTAGGGGACGCGCGAGTAGCCGAGGAGCAGAGAGAAGACGCTGGCGAAGGCGGTCCAGACGATGAGGGCGGCGATGAGGTAACCGGCCCAGCGGCCGAAGGCGGAGCCTGCGATGTCTGCGACGAGCTGCACGCGGAGTGCAGCGGATTGGGCGGCGTGGGATGCGGCTTCGCGAAGAGACGGCAGAACGGCAAGGTTCATGAGAACGTAAAACGCGGCGACGAAGAGGATGGAAAGAATGATGGAACGGGGGATAGTGCGCTCGGGCTGGCGAACTTCTCCGCCGAGAAAGCAGATATTGTAGTAGCCCCAGTAACAATAGGTAGCGAGCAGCGTGGCCTGGGCGACACCGCCAAGGGAGAGTGCAGTTGAGAGCGCGGGAGCCTGCGGCATGTGCCAGCCGCCGGTGGCGGCGGCGTGCGCGAATCCGGAGACGATGACGCCGGTGAGTGCGGCGATGACTCCGGCGAAGAGCACCCAGGCGAGACGCGTGATGGAGCTGAGATTGCGATAGAGGAGCGCGGTGACGAGGAGACACGCGGCAGCCGCAGCGAAGTTGGAGTAGTGGAGCGCGGGAAGAGTGGCGATTGGCGCGGAGTCGAGGTTGGGCCAGAAGAAGGCGAGAAAACCAGAGAGACCGATGCAGCCGGAGGCGATTGAGAGCGGCGCAGTGAATCCGACCTGCCAGACGTAGAGAAAGCTGAGCCAGTTGCCGGGGCCCTTGGGGCCGTAGATTTCCTGGAGGAAGGCGTAGCTACCGCCCGCGCGGGGGAAGGCTGCGCCAAGCTCGGCCCAGACGAGGCCGTCGGCGATAGCGATGACCGCGCCGAGAACCCAGGCCCAAACGGAGAGGCGATAGCCCGCGGCAGCGATGACGAGCGGCAAGGTAATGAATGGGCCGACGCCAATCATTTCGAGCATGTTGAAAAGCACGGCGGAGCGGAGGCCGATGCGGCGCTCGAGAGTGGTGGCGGTTGATGAGGAATGGATCATCGGTTGATTGTGGGACGGCTGGTAATCAGCTTATTACGGCAAGGCGCGAGAGGGTTTGGAAAGCTGCTTGCGAGGCGGGGTGAGGATCAGGGGTTGCACGAATGGGAGTCTTGGGCTGTGCTGGTAGCGGAGGACTTGCGTGCCGCGAGCGGCGCGGCCGAGTGACGTTGCTCGGATGCAATCGGACGGGTTATGTTTGACCTCTCACAAAGGCGGATCTCACCGCGCGGCGGACTATGGGTCGGGAAGGCGGCCGGAGTGATGGAAAGGCGGGACGCGCAAATGGCGAAGCCGAAGCCGGGAGACAAGATTTACATCGATTCGACGGTCTATTTGCACCACGGCGCGGACGATTTTCTGGGCGGAATTTGCACGGTGAAGGCAACGCGCACATCTATACAGAACGGCGAAGAAGTCACCGACGTCGAGGTCGAAGAGGATCCCAACAGTTGGAGCCGCTGGGAGGGTTATCTTGAACCCAACCAGGAAAAATGGAAGAAAGAGTACGGCGAGCAGAAGGGCCGACTGAGGCCGGACCTGCGCCCGGAGTTTAACGATGGGTGAGATGCCGACCTCGATTGAGGGTCGTCTCAAAGCGGATCGGATGTCGAGGTAGTTTCCGCCGACACGGTCTGCTCCGCTGAGTGAGCGGCCTCACGCGAAAGTTCAATATGAACGACGGTCCGACCCGAAAGGCGTTGACTAGGGTCTGGGTGCTGCATGAGACTGATTGCGACCGCAAACGTGTGCAATACGGCGAAACCAGGGATTCAGGTCTTTTCTGGCGCCATGCAAGGTCGCCGCTCCTTGATGGTCGCGTCGACTTCAGAGCATCGGTTCCGAAAAGCTTCTTCCCTGGTTTCGCGGTCGGGGATTTTGGCATGTTGGAGAAGGAACGGGGCAATGCGGCGCAGGTTGCGTTGGGCGGCGCGGGCGAGCGAGCGCGGCGACAACCTTTACGCCAGCCGTCGATCAAGGACATTGCGCGGCTGGCGCGCGTGTCGCACCCGACAGTGTCGCGCGCGTTGCAGAATAGCCCACTGGTGAATCCGGCGACGGCGGCGAAGATCCGCAAGATTGCAGAAGCCGCGGGATACAGGCCGAGCGCGGTGGCTCGCGGATTGGTTACGCGGCGGACGCGGACCGTAGGGCTGGTGGTAACCACGGTGGCCGATCCGTTTGCAGGCGAGGTGGCGTGCGGGATCGAGCAGGCGGCAAACGATCACGGGTATGCGGTGTTTCTGGCGAACTCGAACGCAGATGCAGAGTGCGAACGCAAGATGGTGCAGGCGCTGGCTGAGCGGCGCGTGGACGGAATCATTGTGACGTCGTCGCGCGTGGGTTCGGATTATCTGCCGATGCTGGCGGAACTGAATGTGCCGATGGTGCTGGTGAACGACCAGTATCCGGGGGAGTTTGTGCACTCGGTGATGATTGCGAACGAGAATGGAAGCCGCGCGGCGACGGAGCACTTGATCGAGCTGGGGCACCGACGCATTGCATATGTGGGTGACCGCAGCGGGTACCAGACCGAAACGGAGCGGCTGGAGGGGTACAAGCAGGCGCTGGCGGCGGCAGGAATTGAGTATGCTGCGGAGCTTGCAGTGCACGGCGACGGACGGCCCGAGGCGGCGGTCGCGGCGATGGATGGACTGCTAAAGCTGGCCGATCCGCCGACGGCGGTGTGCTGCTACAACGACATGACGGCGATGGGAGCGATGCGTGCGATTCGCACGCGCGGGCTGCGCGTGCCGGAAGATGTGTCGGTGACGGGATTCGACGATCTGTTTTTTGCGAAGTATCTGGAGCCGTCGCTGACCACGGTGCGACAGCCGATGCGGCGCATGGGACAGATGGCGATGGAGAATTTGTTGAAGCTGATGTCGGGCGAGGATTCGGTGGCGCAAGTGAAGGTGGAGGCGGAGTTGGTGGTGAGAGGGTCAACGGGAAGAGCGGGAGCGAACCCCGGTCTCAAAGTCGAGACCGGGGGCACCCGAGCATCAGGTGCGGGGCGGCGTAATGGGTGAGAGTGGAACGAGAAACGGAGGGCCGGCGCAGTTGACGCCGCTCGGCTTTTTTTGTAAAGACACGCCGATTATTCCGGCCATTCGCAAGCCGGAATTTGTGGAGCAGGCCATCGCGTCGCGCGGTAAGCTGGTGTACCTGCTGACAGGCGATCTGGACAATGTGGAGACGATGATCCGGAAGATTGTGGCGGCGGAGAAGATTCCGCTGGTGAATCTCGACCTGCTGAACGGATTTTCGCGCGACAAGTATGCGGTGAATTATTTGAAGCGAGTGGGGGCGCAGGGCATTATTTCGACGCATCTCGATCCGCTGCGGCACGCGCTAGCGATCGGGCTTTACGGGATTCAGCGGACGTTTTTGCTGGACTCGGGCGCGATGGACACGATTTCAAACCAGCTGAGGAACACGCCGGTGCATGCGCTGGAGATTTTGCCGGCGCTGGTGGCGCCGAAGATGCTGGCGCGGGTGCGGGCGATCTCGGCTGATCTGCCGGTAGTGGGCGGGGGGCTGATCGAGACGATGAAGGAAGTAGAAGAGCTGCTGAAGCAGGGGCTGAGCGCGGTGTCGACGAGCAATCCGGTGATGTGGTTGAGGTAGGGCGGAGCTATCGGGCGAGCGAGTATGGCAGCCGGATCTCTCCGGTTTCAGGATGTCGTTCTCCGTTCTTCTCCCCAGATGCAGCGTTTCGCCAATTGGCACAGCCCTCCCGAATATCCTTGAAATCAAAGGAGAAATGGGCGAGACTGGTCCTGTTAATTCTTGCGACTTGTCGGCACGGTTTTCCTTCTCAAACTTCCCTGCCCGATTGCCCGGCCAGCTAAAGAGCAACGTCCGCATCCCCAGGAGAAAACGCCTTGGAAACCACGCCCAAAGATACGCAGGCCGGCGCGCCCGCACGGCGAAAGATCGGCCAGTACGAGGTGACTGGCAAGCTTGGCGAGGGCGGAATGGGCGAGGTGTACCGCGCCCGGGACGCGAAGTTGGGCCGCGAAGTCGCCTTGAAGCTGCTGCCCGCAGCATTGGCGCAAGATGGCCAGTCGCTGGCGCGGCTTGAACGCGAAGCCCGCACGCTGGCTGCGCTGAACCATCCCAACATTGCAGCTATCTATGGCCTGGAGGAATCGCCGGGCTTGCGCGCGCTGGTGATGGAGCTGGTGGAGGGCGAGACTCTCGCGGAGCACATACACGGAGCGACAGGAACAGGCGCGAAATGTCTCTCTGCCGAAGAGGCACTGCCTATCGCGAAGCAGATTGCCGAAGCGCTCGAGTATGCGCACGAGCGCGGCGTAATCCATCGCGACCTGAAGCCGGCCAATGTGAAGATTACGCCGGAGGGCACGGTGAAGGTGCTGGATTTTGGGCTGGCGAAAGTACTCAGCGATCAGGATTCAGCTGCGCCGGTGACTGCGGCAAACTCGCCGACGCTTAGCGCGCTGGCGACACAAGCCGGGATGATTCTGGGCACTGCGGCCTACATGGCTCCGGAACAGGCGAAGGGCAAGCAAGTGGACCGGAGAGCCGACATATGGGCTTTCGGCTGCGTGCTGTTTGAAATGCTGTCAGGGAAGCAGCCATTCGAAGGCGAGACGATTTCAGATTTGCTGGCCGCGGTGATCCGCGGCGAGCCGGAATGGACGGACCTGCCGGAAAAAACGCCGCCGGCGATCAAGAAGTTGATTCGGCGCTGCCTGGTGAAGGATCCGAAACAGCGCTTGCGCGACATTGGCGATGCGAGGATTGCGATTGAGGAGACGCTTGCAGGAACGACCACAGATGCTGAAGCGGGCATTGCCGGCGCGCGAATCGCAGAAAGCACAAACGCGTCGCGCTTGCGGCGCGCCATGCCGTGGGCGCTGGGCGTCGTCGCAGTTTTGTTTGGCGGCGCGGCCGGCTGGTTGCTCCTGAGGCCCCAGCCGCAGCGTAACGTCATTCGCTTCCCACTGTCACCGCCCGAGGGCGCGGAGTTTGTTGACGGCGGCGAGATGAGCATTTCGCCCGATGGCCGCACGCTGGCATTCATCGCTCAATCGGGCGGACCGGACAAACCACCCGTTTTGTGGCTGCGTCCGCTCGACAGCGTTACAGCTCAGGCGATTCCGGGAACCGAGGGCGCCGAATTGCCCTTCTGGTCGCCGGATAGCCAGCAGATCGGGTTTCAGGCAAACGGCAAACTGGAGAAGATTGCGGCGACAGGCGGCGCGTCGTTGACGCTTTGCGACGATGACTTCCCCGGCGGCAGCTGGAACAAGGATGGAGTGATCCTGTTTACTAACCACAGCAACATTTACAGCGTGCCCGACACAGGGGGCGAGCCAACACTGGTGGCTGCCCCGGACACTGCGCATGGAGAGTTCTTCCAGTTGCCGCAGTTTCTGCCCGATGGCCGCCATTTCATTGTTCAAGTGCGCTTTGGTACACCGGGCGCGGACTACATTGCGACAGGCTCGCTGGACTCGAAGACGGTGGAACGTTTGACTTCAGCGACCAATAACGCACTCTACGCTCCGCCAGGCTACTTGTTCTATATGGACCAGAGCACGTTGATGGCGCGGCCATTCAATGCGAAAGCGCTTCGCTTCACCGGCGGAGCCGTGCCGGTGGCTCAGAACGTCGGAATGTTCGCAAGCGCATTTTACGGATACTTCTCCGTTTCCCCGGCAGGCGTGTTGGCCTATGAAACCGTGCCAGCCGTATCTACGAATCAAGTGACGTGGTTCAACCGTGCAAGCGAGAAGCTGGGTGTGGTCGGCCAGCCTGATGTTTACGCAACACCGGCGCTCTCGCCGGATGGGTCCAGGCTTGCTGTCGCGGTGGGAGCCCTGGGCAAGCACAACATCTGGGTTTACGATCTGAAGCGCGGGACGGGTTCGCGCCTGACAATCAGCTCTGCCGACGATTCGAATCCCGCGTGGTCGGCGGACGGAAAGCAGATTCTGTTCAGCTCGAATCGCGCAGGCCAGTACGACATTTATCAGCAGGCCGCCGACGGCCTGGGGACCACCGAAGCGGTTTTTCAGTCGACGGACCAGCGCAAGTACCTCAACGACCTCACGATGGATGGCCGCTACGCCAGCTATGACGATGGGGCGGTTCACGGTCGAACTCAGCTGTGGGTACTTCCACTGTTTGGCGACCGCAAGCCCTTCGCCTTCATTCAAGGCGGAGGCTTTGACGCCAGAAGCGCAATGTTCTCGCCGAACGGCCGCTACGTAGCCTACACCTCAAGCGAGACGGGAAGAGACGAGATCTACGTACAGACGTTCCCGCAACAAACCGGAAAGTGGCAAATCTCAGCTTCAGGCGGGACGAGCCCTATGTGGCGGCGAGACGGCAAGGAGCTGTTCTTTCTCACGCCCGATCAAAAGCTGATGGCGGTCGACGTCAATACTACTGCTGGGACGTTCCAGGCCGGTATTCCGAAGGAGCTTTTTCAGACGCAGGCCATCCCACCCTCGTATTGGAGAAACATTTATGTTCCTTCGGGTGATGGCCAGCGGTTCCTGATGCTGACGCCCGCAAGCGAGGCCAAGGCGGCGCCTATTACGGTGGTGGTGAACTGGACGGCGACGATGAAGAAGTAGCGGTAGCAAGTGAACGGCGAGAAGTTCGATCTCTGCTCCCGGCGCTACTCGGTGTCGGGGTTGGGCAGGATGATGTCGCGGACGATGGAGTTCATCTCGACGACGCCGGAGATGAACTGGCGGAGAGTTCTACGAGTTGACCCGAAGGTGTCGAACTCCGCGGGCGTGAGGCCGTTTTCGGTATAGGCGCGCTCGAAGTCGGGGAATTTGGCGAGGAGCGTCGAGACGATGCGGGGGTCGACGGGATTGTCGATGCGCGGAATGACTTCGATGTCGCTCTCGTTGTAACGGCGCTGCCAGGCGCAGGGCGGCGAGATGACGACGTCGCCGCCGATGAGTTCGCTCCAGTGCATGTGGTTGCGGAAGGCAGCGGAGAGAAGGCGCAGGCGGTAACCGCGCTGGCGATAGATCTTGTACGCCTTCTTGAAGACGGCGACGCCGGCCCACTCCAGATAGCCAGGATCGACGGAGAGATTGTGCTTATCGTGGAGGACCTTTAGCCAGTCGTCGAGGCGGCCGACCATGAGTGTGCAGACGGGGCCCATGGTTGAAATGTCGAGGCCTTCAGCTTCGCGGCGCTTGAGGCCGCGCTCAACAGCCTCTGCAACGGCGATGGCCTGCGGGAGGGTGAAACTGACTGTGGCGTTGATGCTGATGCCGCGATACGTGGCCTCCTCAATGGCGGGAATGCCGGCGTGCGTAGCGGCGATTTTGACGATCATGTTGGGCGCGAGCCGGCTGAAGAGTACGGCCTGCGCGAGCATCGCTTCAGTGTTGCGGTAGTTGCGCGGGTCGGTTTGGATCGAGAGTCGGCCATTGCGGCCTTTTTCGCGCTCGAAGATGGGCAAGAGCAGGCGCGCGGCGTTTACGGAGATCTCTTCGACGATGCGCCAGGAGATTTCGTCTTCATTGAGGCTGGGTTCGTTGAGATTGAATTCGGCGGCGAGTGCGAGGATTCGCGGCTTCCAGACGGCGAACTCCTGCTTGAGCACCGCGACGGCAATGGACGGGTTGCAGGTGGCGCCGACTGCGCCGTGCTCGATGGAGTAGGTGAGGTCTTCGATTGAAGCCGAGTCGTTCCACAGACAGGTGGGGGTGGTCTGCGTCATTTTGTGGAGCGGACTTTTGAAGCTGACCGCTGGAACGACGGATGGCATACATTCTCCGTGAGATGCAAACGTGTGCAGGGAAACCGTAACACCGGGGAAAGTTGGCGGTCAAGAATTGGGGTAAGGACTGATTTGAAGATCACGGTCAAGATCGAGGTGAGGGCGAACCAAGTAGGAAACATTTTCACAATTGACAGGCAGGGTTGCGCTGTGGATGATCATAAACGGTGCACACGTGTGCACCAACTGCTGCCTGTCTGTTGTAAATCGAATTAGCCGGTGAAGGAATAAGCCGGAGATTTGTTGTTGCTTTGAAACTTTTTTTCCTGGAGAGACGATGAGTGATCTGCTGGTCCGGCCGGAGCGATTCCGGAACCGGACTGAGGATTTTGGCTTTGAATTTTTGTCGTTTGAGACACGCAGGTTAGAGGCAGGCCAGAAATACCGGAGCGAAACGGCCGCGAGAGAGATGGCGATGGTGGTGCTGGGCGGCGTTTGCTCGGTGACCAGCTCGCGCGGCGATTGGCAAGGAATCGGCCAGCGCTTAACGGTTTTTGACGGGCTGCCCTATACGCTGTATCTGCCGGTCGGCACCAGCTTCACGGTGAGTGCCGAGACGGCGTGCGATTTGGCGTTTTGCTATTGCAAAGCGGAAGAGGAGTATCCGGCGCGGCTGGTTACGCCGGCGCATGTTTCGATCGAGATACGCGGCGGCGGAAATGCGACGCGGCAGATCAATTCCATGCTGCCACCGACGTTTCTTGCGCAGCGGCTGATGGTAGTGGAAGTTTTCACGCCGGCAGGCAATTGGTCAAGCTATCCGCCGCACAAGCATGACACGCACAACCCGCCGACGGAGGTGGATCTCGAAGAGATTTACTACTACCGGATCGAGCGGCCAGAGGGATTCGCGATGCAGAAGGTGTACACAGCGGATGGGCGCATTGACGAGACGATGACGGTGCGCGACGGCGAGCTGGTGCTGGTTCCGGAGGGATACCATCCGGTTGTGGCTGCGCACGGGTACAACGTGTATTACCTGAACGCGCTGGCGGGTTCGGCGCGATCCATGGCATGCTCGGACGATCCGGATTATGCGTGGGTAAAGGGCGGCTGGAAGGAAAAGGACCCGAGGCTGCCGATGGTGAAGCGTTGAGCTTCTAGCCGCTAGCTTCTAGCTACTAGCCTTGTTCGTGCGAGAACCTGAACGGCAGGTTGACTCGACAAAGGCGAGAACGCCAGAGGCAAACGCCTCGTTGCTTGGGGAGATAGCATGAAGACGCGGCGCATGACGATGGCTCAGGCGCTTATCGCGTTTCTGAAGCAGCAGCATGTGGAGCGCGATGGCCGCGAGCATGCGTTCTTCGCCGGAGTGCTGGGGATCTTCGGCCACGGAAATGTGGCCGGGATCGGCCAGGCGATACAAGAGAATCCCGATTTTCCCTATATATTGGTGCGCAACGAGCAGGCAGGCGTGCATATTGCCGCGGGCTTTGCCAAGGCGAGCAACCGGCTGCGCACTTTTGCGTGCACATCGTCGATTGGGCCGGGCGCGACGAATATGATTACCGGCGCGGCGCTGGCGACGATCAACCGGTTGCCGGTGCTGCTGCTGCCGGGAGATATTTTTGCGCGGCGCAACGTGGCGCCGGTGCTGCAGCAACTGGAGTCGCCGGCGACGCAGGATACGGGCGTGAACGACTGCTTCAAGCCGGTGTCGCGCTACTGGGACCGCATTTACCGGCCGGAACAACTGATCACTTCCCTGCCCGAGGCGATTCGCGTGCTGACTTCGCCGTCCGACTGCGGCGCGGTGACGCTGGCGCTGCCGCAGGATGTGCAGACTGAAGCCTACGACTACCCCGAAGAGATGTTTCGCAAGCGCGTGTGGCTGATTCGGCGCGGCGAGCCGGACAGAGTTTCACTGGAGCGCGCGGTGAAGGCAATTCGCGAAGCCGCGCGGCCGCTGATCGTGTGCGGCGGCGGCGTGCTTATGAGCGAAGCCTCGCAGGCACTGGATGATTTTGTTGGCCGGACCGGAATTCCCGTGGCTGAAACGCAGGCAGGAAAGGGCGCACTCGCGTGGAATTATGCGCAGGTTGTGGGAGCAATCGGTGCGACGGGCTCGCTGGCGGCGAACCGGCTGGCAAACGCGGCTGACTTGGTCATCGGAATTGGTACGCGTTATTCGGATTTTACGACGGCGTCGATGACTGCTTTCCAGAATCCAAATGTAAAGTTTGTGAACATCAATACCGCGGAATTCGACGCGTACAAAGTTGGAGCGATTCCGGTGGTGGCCGATGCGCGCGTGGCGCTGGAGCAACTGGACGCGGCGCTTGACGCGGGAGTGGGCGGGCAGAAGGTGAGCGCGGCCTACGCAGCGGAGGTGGCGGAGCTAAAGGCGAAGTGGGCCGCGGAGGTCGAGCGGCTATTCCATTTGAACGGGCCGGATTCCGGCAGCCATGTCACGGGTCGCGTGGGCAAGCCGGCGCAAAGCGAGGTGATTGGCGCGATGTGGGAGGCTGCGGGCGAGCGCGATGTGCTGGTTTCGGCCGCAGGCAGCCATCCCGGCGACCTGCACAAGCTGTGGCGCACGCGAACGCCCAATGGCTATCACATGGAGTACGGCTACTCGTGCATGGGATACGAGATTCCGGGGGCAATGGGCGCGAAGATGGCGGACCCGAGCCGCGAGGTGTTCGTGCTTCTCGGCGACGGGACGTATCTGATGGCGCCCTCGGAGATTGCGACGAGCGTGCAGGAAGGCGTGAAGATCATCATCGTGCTGGTGGATAATGGCGGATTCGCCAGCATCGGCAGCCTCAGCCGGTCACTCGGGCAGGGCGGATTTGGAACGAGCTATCGCGCGCGCGACGGAAGATCGGGTCAGTTGGATGGCGAGACGCTGAAAGTGGACTTCGCGGCGAATGCTCGCAGCCTGGGCGCACATGCGATCAAAGCTGCGACACTGGACGAATTGAGAGATGCGCTTACGGAAGCAAAGGCAGCCGACCGCACGACGGTGATTGTGGTGGAGACGGACGCGACGGTGAGCGTGCCCGGCTACGATTCATGGTGGGACGTTGCGGTGGCTGAAGTATCGGTGATCGAGAGCGTGCGCGAAGCCAGGACGCGCTACGAAGAGGCGCGCAAGCGCGAACGGCATTTCGTCTGAGGAGATAAGCAGGATGGAGCGGCTACAGAATTTTATTGAAGGCGATTGGTGCACATCGAGCGCGAGCGAAACGCTGAACGTAATCAACCCGGCGTCAACAAAGGTGCTGGCGGAGGTTCCGCTTTCGCCGGCGGCGGATGTGATCGCGGCGGTGGAAGTGGCGCAACGCGCGTTTATCGACTGGCGGCGCACACCGGTGGTGGATCGCGTGCAGCCGCTGTTCCGGCTGAAGACGCTGCTGGAACAGCACCGTGACGAGCTGGCACTCTCAATCACCAACGAGTGCGGCAAGACGCTGACGGAGAGCAAGGCGGAGATTCTGCGCGCCGTGGAGAATGTGGAGACGGCGTGCGGCATGCCGATGATGATGCAAGGGACGAATTGCGAGGACATTGCCGCCGGGATCGACGAACACATGATCCGGCAGCCGCTGGGCGTGGTGGCGGCGATCGTGCCATTTAATTTTCCGGGGATGATCGCGTTCTGGTTTTTCCCGTACGCGGTGGCGGCGGGAAACTGCTTCCTGCTGAAGCCGTCGGAACGCGTGCCCATCACTTCGCAAAAACTGTTTGCGCTGATTCAGGCGGCGGGCTTTCCGCCAGGAGTGATGCAGCTTGTGAACGGAGGGCGCGAGACGGTGAACGCTATTCTCGACCATCCGGGCATTCGCGCGGTGAGCTTTGTGGGATCGACACCGACAGCGAAGTACATCTATAGCCGTGCGGCGGCGAACGGAAAGCGCGCGCAGTGCCAGGGCGGCGCGAAGAATCCTGTGGTGGTGATGCCGGATGCGGATATGGAGATGACGACGCGGATTCTGGCTGATTCCGCGTTTGGCTGCGCTGGGCAACGGTGCCTGGCTGCGTCGGTGGCGATTACGGTGGGCGACGCACGGCCGAATTTTACGGAGCAGATTGCGGCGGCAGCGAAGAACCGCAAGACGGGCTACGGCGCTGCGCCGGGCGTGGAGATGGGGCCGGTGATTTCCGCGGAGAGCAAGACGCGGATCGAGGGATTGATTGCGAGGGGCGAGCAGGCGGGAGCGCGCGTGATAGTGGATGGGCGCGGACGCAAGGTTCCGGATTACGAGGACGGATATTTCGTGATGCCGACGGTGCTCGACGACGTTCCGCCGGATTCAGAGGCGGCGCGGACTGAGATTTTCGGGCCGGTGCTGAGCCTGATCCATGCGCAGACGATTGAAGAAGCGATCGCGCTGGTGAACGGGCGCAGCTACGGAAATATGGCGTGCATTTTTACCACCGACGGCGCCAATGCGCGGCGCTTCCGCTACGAAGTGAACGCGGGGAACGTGGGCATCAACGTGGGCGTGGCCGCGCCGATGTCGACGTTTCCGTTCAGCGGATGGGGCGAGAGCTTTTTCGGCGATCTGCACGCGCAGGCGCACCATGCGGTGGAGTTTTTTACGCAGACCAAAGTGGTGGTAGAGCGTTGGCCGAAGGAGTGGAGCAGGAAGTTCTAAGAACGGCTACTAGCTTCTAGCTGCTAGCTTTTTCGTGCTTGCGCGGGAGCCTAAGTCACAAACGGGTGGTACGGCGGAACTAGAGGCTAGGGGCTGGGAGCTAGAAGCTGAAATTGCAAGGAGAACGAATGAAAGAGCTGTTGGTGGGGAATGCGCCGTGCTCGTGGGGCACGCTGGAGCACCAGGATCAAAGTCAATCGATTCCGTTTAACCAGATGCTGGATGAGCTGGTAGAGACGGGCTATACGGGAACGGAGCTGGGCGACTGGGGCTACATGCCCACAGACGCAGTGCGACTGAGCGAGGAGCTGGCCAAGCGAAACAACGTGGTGATGCTGGGCGCGTATGTGCCAGTGGCGATGAAGAATCCGGCGACGCACGCAGCGGGCGTGGTGACGTCGGTGAGGACGGCGAAATTGCTGGCGGCAGTGGCGACAACTCAAGCGCCATACCTGGTGCTGGCCGACGATGCGGGCACCGATTCGATGCGGACAAAACTTGCCGGGCGCGTGACGGCGAAGGATGGACTGACGAAGGACGAGTGGAAGACATTTGCGAGCGGCGCGGACCGGATTGCGCATGCAGTGTTCGATGAGACGGGGCTGCGGACGGTGTTTCATCACCATTGCGCGGGCTATGTGGAGACTCCGGACGAGATTTCGACGCTGCTCGATTTGACGAGCCCGGATCGGCTGGGACTGGTGTTCGATGCCGGCCATTACGTGCATGGTACTGGCGGTGAAGATGGCAACGTAATTCCCGCGCTGAATCGCTTCAAGGAGCGGATCTGGTACATCCACTTGAAGGACCTGGAACCGAATGTCGCGCGCTGCAGTCACGAAGAGGAGTGGGACTACTTCACCGCGATGCGGAATGGGCTTTACCCTGAGCTGGGAAAAGGGTGCATCGACTTCCCTGCCCTGTTGCGCTGGCTGGCCGCGCAAGACTACAAAGGATATGCTCTGGTGGAGCAAGACATCCTGCCGGGAATGGGAACACCCAAAGAGAGCGCGGCGCGCAGCCGGAGTTATTTGCGATCGATCGAGGCGAATTTTACGGAAGAACAGCCTTTAGCTGTCAGCCGATAGCAATCAGTTTGCCTGAACAGGAATGCGCGCTAGCTAATGGATGAACGAAGCGCCGGCTAGAAGCTGAGATTTTTCCGAGGGAAAGAATGAGTGGAAAGAAATTACATTTCGGAATCATTGGTGCAGGGCGCATCGGGAAGGTTCATGCGGAGACGCTGGCATTTCGGTTGCCGGAGGCGGAGATTGTTTGCATTGCCGATGTGGATCGCAAGGCGGCAGAAACATTGGCGGCGCGATGCGGAATTCCCAGGGTGGCGGCGACGGCTGAGGAAGTGATAGGTGATCCCAAGGTGGAAGCGGTGCTGATTTGTACGCCCACCGGCACTCATGCGGACTTGATTGTGAAGGCTGCGGCAGCAGGCAAGCAGATTTTTTGCGAAAAGCCGATTGCGTTCAGCCTCGAGAAGATCGATATGGCGCTGGCGGCGGTGGCAAAGGCCGGCGTGAAATTGCAAATCGGGTTCAACCGGCGGTTCGACTCGAACTTCAGGCGGGTGCGGCATGCAGTGGCGAAAGGCGAGATCGGCCAGCCGTGCCTGATGCACATCATCAGCCGCGACCCTGCGCCGCCGTCGATTTCTTATATCCGCACCTCGGGCGGGATTTTTCTCGACATGATGATTCACGACTTCGACATGGCGCGATTCCTGATCGGCGACGAAGTGGAGGAGATTTACACGACGGGAGGCGTGTTGGCCGAACCTGAAATCGGCGCAGCGGGTGATCTGGATATGGCGGTGGTGGTGTTGCGCTTCAAGAATGGCGCGATCGGCACGATCGATAACAGCCGCAAGGCTGTTTTCGGCTACGACCAGCGCGTGGAGATTCTGGGCACCAAAGGCAAGATCGCGAGCGAGAATCGCTTTCCGAACGAGGTTGTGGTGAGCACCGGCGAGTCTATTTACAGCGACCGGCCGCTCGAGTTCTTTATGGACCGTTATCCGGAGAGCTTTGCTCTGGAGGTGGCGGAGTTTGTGCAGGCGGTGATTGAGGACAAACCCACGCCAGTGACCGGAGCCGATGGGCGCGTGCCGGTGGTGATGGCGCTGGCCGCGAAGAAATCCTTTGACGAACACCGGCCTGTAAAGCTCGCTGAGGTGTCTCGGTGAAGCGATCAGCGTTGATTTGCATTCTTACTGACGTTCACCTTTGGGTGCCTGTTGTCGTGCTCATTCTGGGAACCACGCTGCTGATGACGTTGAGGTGAACCGATGAGCGACGGTCCTGCAACCGCGACGACGCGGCCGGCAATGCGGGCAACAGTGCGAACAGGCATCTCATTACACAAGTTGGGCGTGTTCTGCGGGCTTTCCGCGGCGGTGTGGCTGGGAAGCGCGGAAGCGCCGACGAAGTTGGTGAACGAGGGATTTTCTCCGTTCCTGATCTCGATGGGAATGGTGATGGGCGCGTTTGTGGCGCGGTGGACGATTCCTACGATGCTGAAGGGCACGGGATTTGTATTCGAAGATCTGCGCGAGAAACCGCACCTGATGGTGTGGGCGCTGGTCGGCGGAATGTTGTGGGCGGTGGCCAATACGCTGACGATTTTTGCGGTGCGCAACGTGGGGCTGGCCATTGCGTTTCCGCTGTGGAATACGAACAGCCTGGTCGGGCTTTTCTGGGGTTGCCTGCTGTTCAAGGAGCTGCGCGGCTCCCGCACGAAAGACTGGGCCAAAGTGATTGGAGGCGCAGCGGCGATCGTGTTTGGCGCGGCGATTTTGGCCGTGGCGACGGCGCAGCAAAATGCTGGCGCGCCGGGCAAGGCAGCGATCGGCATCATCGCCGCACTGGGCGCAGGCGTTCTGTTGGGGACGATGTACATTCCTTACCGCAAGGCGTACATCAGCGGCATGAATCCGCTGTCGTTCGTCACGATTTTTACGTTTGGCGAACTGGGAACGGTATTTTTGCTGGGATGGTTGTTTTACGGCGGCACCGGGCCGTTGCTGGCCGAGCTCGACCGCGCGCGTCCGATGCTCTTCTGGCCGTTTGTCGGCGGATTTTGCTGGGTGATCGGAGACCTGTTTCAGCAGTACGCGGCCAAGTATCTCGGGATTGGGCGCGGCATTCCGCTGTCCAATACCAATCAACTTTGGGGCCTGGCGTGGGGCGCGCTGGTATTCGGAGAATTTGCCGGAATGACCACCGGCGGAAAGCTGCTGATCACGGCCGGATCGATCATTATGATCGCCGGCGCTGTCTCGATCAGTTTTGCCGCGCCGCCGCCATCGGAGATGGAGAACTGGAACGCGGCGATGCATCGCGAGTGCGACCGCTATGGGCTGGATAAGGAAACTGTCGCCGCCGTGGTGGGTGGCAACGACCCCCTGGCCGACACCAAGCATCCGCGCCGGTGGTGGGAGGTGCTGATCGTGTGCGTGGCGAGCGGCATCTTCCTGTGGCTGGCCGTGGGCACGCGCGCGCAGCACATCTTTGTCAACGTGCCTTGGATGATCGTGCTAATTATTGGAACCATCATTCCGCTTGGCCTGTGCGGAACGCTGCTGTGGAGACGGACACGTTTCTCGTAGGCGCCTTTCATAGGAACAGCGTCAATCGATGAGGCGTCTCGCGCAATCCAAGCAGGGCCCTGATAAGTTTAGATTAACGATACCTTTCGCTCGGCACGTGCAGGCCTTTCTGGCCTTCATCCGAGGGGCTCAAAAGCGCTCGTCCAAAACGAAGATCGCGACTACAGCGCGATTGCCCGGAAAGCTGCAGACTTTATTCGCCGCCGTGAAGAGTGAACTTCGTCACATCCGCTGAGGCCCTTCGCGTTTAAAGTGTCGGCAATGCAAGCAGTGCTCCATGCAAAAGCTCATGGAGCACTGCTGCGCACTCTTATCCGCGATAAGTGGCGAGATGAGAACACATTCGAGCTTCTCATCACAAAATGGAGAAGACCCAGAAGGCAAGTGAGAGAGGGCGGCGATGGAACGTTTCCTTGGGGAGTTTCCTTCGGTTAGCACAGCAGAGTGGGAAGCGGCGATTGCGGGGGAACTGAAAGGCGCCGATTACGATAAACGGCTGATTTGGCACAGCGAAGAGGGGTTTGCGGTAAAGCCGTACTATCGCGCTGAGGATTTGAAGGACCTGGCATGCGTAGATTCAGCGCCGGGAACGTTTCCTTACAGACGAGGCGGGCGATCTACAGACGATTGGAAGATTCGCGAGGAGATCGACGCGACGGATGTGGAGAGCGCGACTCGCGCGGCGAGGGCCGCTATTGCCGCAGGTGCTGAAGAAATCGAACTCAGCCGATTTTTGTTGGAGCGTTCGAACGAACTGGAACTGCTGCTCGCGAATCTCGGCGAGATTCCCATTCATTTTGACCGTGCCGACGAGCGATTGTTCGGGCTGCTCTGCGAGCACCTTGGCAACGGACAGAGATCCGCACGCATTTCAACCGGATGCGACGCAATCAACAGCATCGACTTTGCGCCGGAAATAATCGATGCAGCGCCGAAGGGACTGGTCCCGTTCACCATTCACGGCGAAGCATTCGAGGAAGCAGGAGCAACGGCGGCCGAAGAAGTTGGATTCGCTCTGGCGACCGGCGTGGACTTTTTGGCCGCGATGCAGGAGCGCGGGGTGGATTTAGACCGCGCGGCCGGGGCGCTGGAGTTCAGCTTCGCCATGGGCTCGAATTTCTTTTTCCAGATTGCCAAGTTGCGCGCATTCCGCATGGTGTGGGCACGCGCGGTCGAGGAATTTGGCGGAAGTCGTTCAGGGGAGCTGGCGCGCATTGCAGCGCGCACCTCGCGATGGAACAAGACCGTCTATGATCCGCATGTGAATATTCTGCGGGCCACTACCGAGGCCATGGCCGCGATTTTGGGCGGCGCGGATGCCGTTATGGTTTCGTCGTTTGATGCCTGCTACAGGCAGCCTGATGACGCGAGCCGAAGACTGGCGCGCAATACGCAACTGCTGCTGAAGCACGAGGCGTGGATGGGGCGCGTGGCCGATGCCGGCGGGGGATCGTATTACCTGGAGGCGCTGACAGATTTTCTGTCGCGCGAGGGATGGAAGCGCATGCAGGAGATCGAGAGGCGCGGCGGCTACCGGAAAGCACGGATCGATGGCTTCATAGCGCTGGCGCTCGAGCGCTCGATGGCAGCGAGGGAGAAGTCTCTAGCGTTACGCCGACGCGTGCTGGTGGGAACAAATCAATTCGCAAATCCGGCCGAGCAAGCATTGGGCCGTTGCGAAAGCAGTCGAATGAGCAAGCCGAAACGTGGGGCGCAACCCTTCGAGGAGATGCGGCTGCGCACCGAACGCCATGCCACTGCGAGAAAGAAGACACCACGCGTGCTGCTGGTGGAGTTCGGCGACATGAAGGTGCGCGGGGCCCGCTCCAATTTCGCTGCAAACTTCTTTGCTTGCGCAGGATTTGGGACAGTGACGCGACGATTTCGAACAACGGCAGAGATTGCAGAGGCGGAGGGCGACTTGATCGTGCTGTGCGGCGCCGACGCGGAATACGCGAAGATTGCGGCGCGATTGTTGCCGAAGATGAAGGCGCTCGGCCGTGCAACGCCGGTGATTGCGGTGGGGAATCCTGAGAATGCGAAGCGACTTGCGGCGGCTGGGATTGCCGATCTTCTTCACTTACGCTGCAATCGCGTGGAAGTGCTGACGAAGTGGCAGGAACGACTAGGAATAAAGAGCTAACGATGCGGCCTGACTTTACGAAGATCGAGTGGAAACTGCCGGCAGCAGCGCCAGTGTCGCGTCAGGCTGAGGAGTGGTGTTCAGCGGAGCACATTGCACTGAAGAGTTTTTACACGCGGGCGGATTTGGCGGGTATCGAGCATCTGGAATACGCGGCCGGTATTCCGCCGTACTTGCGAGGGCCTGATGCGACCATGTACGCGATGCGTCCGTGGACGATTCGGCAGCGTGCCGGGTTTTCAACCGCGAGAACGTCGAATGCATTTTATCGCCGCAACATTGCGGCTGGGCAGCGCGCGCTTTCAGTGGTTTTCGATCAGGCAACTCACCGCGGCTACGACTCCGATGATGAGCGTGCGGCGAACGACGTGGGAAGGGCGGGAGTCGCGATTGACTCGATTCTCGACATGAAGATTCTGTTCCGCCGCATTCCGTTGGACCAAGTTTCGGTTTCGATGACAACGAAGGGCGCGGTACTGCCGATCATGGCGCTCTATATTGTTGCGGCGGATGAGCAGGGCGTGGCACTCGAGGCTCTGAGCGGAACCATCCAGGACGACATTCTGAAAGAGTTCCTGGTCCGCAACGCGAATATCTATCCGCCCGCGGAATCGATGCGCGTGATAGGCGACATCTTCCGATACTGTGCAGCGAAGATGCCGAAGTTCAACCGCGCAAGCATCAGCGGTTACCACATGCACGAAACGGGCGCAACGGCCGACCTGGAACTGGCGTATACGCTGGCTAACGGCCTGGAGTATTTGCGCGCGGGCGTAAGCGCCGGCCTGGATGTGGATGAATTCGCCCCTCGAATCTCCTTCTTCTGGGGCGTTGACATGAACCATTTTATGGAGATTGCCAAGATGCGGGCGGCACGCATGATTTGGGCAAAGCTGGTGAAGAGCGCCGGCGCGAAGAACCCTAAATCGCTGGCACTGCGTTCGCACTCACAGACTTCAGAGGTGAGCCTGGCGGCTCACGATCCGCTTAATAATGTGGCGCGCATATGCGTTGAGGCGCTGGCTGCGGCTTTAGGGGGCACGCAATCGCTGCGCACGAACGCCTTCGACGAGGCACTAACTCCGGCAACGGATTGTTCCGCGCGCAACGCGCGAAACACGCAGCTTTATTTGCAACAGGAAACCGGAATCACGCATGTGGTTGATCCCTGGGCGGGATCGTACTACGTGGAGCGGCTTACGCACCAACTGATGCACGCGGCGTGGGACCTGATCCAGGAGATTGAGCGGCTGGGCGGAATGGCGAAGGCGATCGAAACGGGAGTGCCACAAATACGTATCGAAGAGGCGGCGACACGGAAGCAAGCGAACATCGATGCTGGGCGAGACTTGATTGTGGGCGTGAACGCTTACAAAGCTCCTGTGGAGCCTGCGATTCCAGCAGTCGATATCGACTTCGGCTCGGTGCGCACAGCGCAGATGAGACGCCTTGAGCAGTTGAAGCGCGAACGCGACGCGATCTCGGTTCGCGACGCTCTGGGGCATCTGGAACGGTGCGCGGCAACCGGAAAAGGCAATCTGCTGGAGTGCGCAGTGGAAGCGGCACGCCAACGAGCAACGCTGGGCGAGATTTCACAGGCGCTTGAAAATGTGTGGGGACGCTACGAGGCGGCCTCGCGCACCATTGCCGGCGTCTACTCCGCGGAAAGCGGAAACGGAAAGGAGTTCAGGAGAGCGCTGCGCATGGTGGAAGAGTTCGAGCGTGAAGAAGGACGCCGTCCGCGCATCTTTGTGGCGAAGATAGGCCAGGACGGGCATGATCGAGGCGCCAGAGTGATTGCGGCGGCGTTCGCCGATATGGGATTCGAAGTGGATGCTGGTCCACTTCTCCAGACGCCACGCGAGGTGGCGCGGCGTGCCATGGATAACGACTCCCACGTCGTAGGAGTGTCGAGCATGGCCGGGGAACACAAGACGCTGGTGCCACAGTTAATTGCGGAACTGCGCGCGTTCAGCCGGGACGACATCCTGGTAGTCGTGGGCGGCGTGATTCCGCCGCAGGACCACCGATTTCTTTACGACGCGGGCGTCGCTGGAATCTACGGTCCAGGCACGGTGATTCCGGTGGCGGCGCAAAAGATTCTGGAGATGCTGAGCGCTGCCGTAATCGCCCAGGGTGCACCCGCGAGTCCTACTCCGATTGCGGGGTCCGCAGAAGAGTGGCGATCACTTCATCCAGAGCCGATTGCCACGGTGCAAGCTGAACCCCGAAGCGTGCGTGAAGTTTTGCGTTAGACAGGACGGAGTTTCGCGGGCGCGCAGCGGGAGTGGGATAGTCTTTGGTGGCGATCGGAGTGAGCTCCGGCGCTTTGACGCCGAGACGCTCGGAAGCGCGAGCGAAGATGGCCTGCGCGAATCCGAACCAGGAGACGGAGCCGGCGCAGGTCATGTGGTAAAGGCCGCACCAGTGTTGCGCTTCGCCAAAGCGGCCGGCCAAAACTCCTTTGACAATTGCGTGAGTGGCGCGAGCGATCTCAACGGACGTGGTCGGCGTGCCGATTTGATCGTCGACAATGGAGAGCGAATCGCGCTCTCGCGCGAGGCGCAACATGGTTAACAAAAAGTTGCTGCCGCGGGGGCCGTAGACCCAACTCGTGCGGAAAATAAGATGCCGGGCGCGGGAGTTCTGGATTGCCTGTTCGCCCGCGAGTTTGCTGGCGCCGTAGACGCTGAGCGGCGCAGGAGAGTCTTCTTCCGTCCACGGCTCCGGCTTGCTGCCGTCGAATACATAGTCCGTGGAGTAGTGAACAAGGAGAGCATTGAGCGCGATGGCTTCTTCCGCCAGGACGCGAGGAGCGAGGGCGTTGATGGCGTGCGTGAGAGGCATCTCTGACTCGGCGCGATCGACGGCGGTGTAGGCGGCGGCGTTGAGAATCACGTCGGGCGCGGCGCGGCGAACAAGTTCGCGCGTTCGATCGGGGTCGGCAAGATCGACAGAATTGCGATCGACTGCGACGACGGGCCCAACATCGATGAAGATGCGTTCAAGCTCGCGGCCAAGCTGGCCTGCGCTGCCGATAACCAGAATGCGGGGTTTTCGCGACGGATCGGCGGCAGGCGTCTCAGTGGGCAAATCCGTCATGCAAAGGAGCTCCGAAGAACGCGGGAGTGCACTTCCCGCATTCTAATTGGCCTGGTGGTCGCAAGTTCGCGCTGCAACGCGATTCCTCGTACAATTTAGGTGAGGAGCACTTCTCCGATGCGACGGGTTTACTGCGATGCCAACGCCACTACGCCTCTGCTGCCAGAGGTGATGGATGCGATGCGTCCGTACTGGATGGAGGACTTTGGCAACGCATCGTCGATTCACATGCAGGGCCAGAAGGCACGAACGGCGGTAGACCATGCCCGCGAGACCCTGGCGCGGTTTTTCAATTGCCGCGAAGCAGAGGTGGTGTTCAACTCCGGCGGCACCGAGGGCGACAATACGGCGATCTTCGGGCTGGTACGCGCGGGCGATCACTTCATCACGACGTCGATTGAGCATTCGGCTGTGTTGCGCGCGGCTGAACGAGTGGCGGAGCGCGGTGCGGAGGTTACGTTTGTTGCGCCCCGGGCGAATGGGCTAATCGATCCTGAGGAGATTCGGCGCGCCATCAGGCCGACAACGCGACTCATCAGCGTAATGCTGGCAAATAATGAGACGGGCGTCGTGCAGCCGGTGGAAGAGATTGGCAGAATTGCCGCTGAGGCCAAGGTCTTTTTCCATATAGACGCGGTGCAGGGCGCGGGAAAGGTTGCGCTCGATGTGAGGCGATTCTGTTGCCATTTGTGCTCGATCAGCGCGCACAAGATACACGGGCCGAAGGGAGTGGGCGCGATGTACGTGCGGCGGGGAACGCCGGTAGAACCGCTGCTTGTGGGCGGGAGCCATGAACGACGCCAGCGCGCAGGCACGGAGAATGTTCCGGGCATTGCCGGGCTTGGCAAGGCCGTGGAACTGGCAATGGAAAGTTTTGAGGCTGGGACCATGGAGCGGGTGAGCCGGCTGCGCGACAGGCTGGAGGCGGGGCTGCTCGCAATTCCCGGAACGCGGGTGAATGGCTCGGGCGCACCGCGCGTCGCAAACACGACGAACATTTATTTCGATCAGGTTGAAGGAGAGGCGCTGGTGATCGCGCTCGACTTGAAGGGCGTCGCCGTGAGCGGAGGGTCGACGTGCCACTCGGGATCGACCGAGCCGAGCCATGTGCTGATGGCGATGGGACTGGGCAAGAACGCGGCGCGGGCGAGTTTGCGCTTCAGTTTGCTGAAGACGGCGACGGATGAGGATGTGGACCACATGCTGCGCGTGGTGCCTGAGGCTGTGGAACATTTGCGGGCGCTTGCTCCGGAAGTGGCGGGAACACTTGGGTGAAGCTAGCCGCTAGCTCCTAGCCGGTCTACAGTTGAATTCACGGCGCGGTTGCGACCGAAAGTTAGTGGCCAGGAGCTGAAAGCTGTACTTATGAATCAGAACACAACCATTGCGGTAGCGATGTCCGGAGGGGTAGACTCCTCGGCGGCGGCGGCGATTCTCGCGCGCGAGGGCAACGACTCCGGCGTTTCGCGCAACACAGTGGTTGGGCTGACGCTGCAACTCTGGGATCAGACGCGGCTGGCAGGCAAGCACGGGATTCCCGATACACCGAGGGCCGGCCGTTGCTGCTCGCTCGACGATGTGTACGATGCGCGGCGCGTGGCTGAGCAACTGGGAATTCCGTACTACGTGGTGAACCAGGAGGAGCGGTTTGAGCGCGACGTGGTGCGGCCGTTTGTGGATGAGTATCTCGCCGGGCGCACGCCGATTCCCTGCTCTCACTGCAACAACCACATCAAGTTCGATCAACTGCTGAGGACGGCAAGAAGCATTGGAGCGGAGCGGATCGCGACCGGCCACTATGCCGTGAATGAATTCGATCCGGCGCGGGGGCGATGGATCTTGAAGCGGCCCGCGGATCTGGCAAAGGACCAGACGTATTTTCTTTTCGGCCTGACTCAGGAGCAGCTTGCGCGCACGCTATTTCCGCTGGGGCATATGACCAAGCCGGAGGTACGCGAAGCGGCGCGGCGCCATGAATTGGCGCTGGCCGAGAAGCCGGATTCGCAGGAGATTTGCTTTGTTCCCGGTGGCGACTACAAGCAGTTTTTGACTGCGTATCTCGAAGAGCAAGGCGAAGCGATGCCAGAGTCGGCTGGCGAGCTGGTCGCCGCGAGCGGCGAAGTGATCGGCCAGCACGCGGGCATCCACAACTTTACCGTTGGCCAGCGCAAGGGATTGGGAGTTGCGGGACGACATCAGGTTGGGGCACCGTTTTATGTGCTCAACATCGATCCCGCGAGTCATCGCGTGACGGTGGGAGCGGACGCCGAAGTGGCCTCGCGCACGCTGCGCGCGCGACAACTGAACTGGATCAGTATTGCCGAGCTGAATGACGCAATGCGAGTGCGCGTGAAGATCCGGCATCGGCACGAGCCTGCGTGGGCCACTCTAGAGCCGGTTGCCGACGATGAAGTTCTGGCCACATTTGATGAGCCACAGCGCGCCGTTACACCGGGCCAGGCCGCGGTCTTCTTCGATGGCGATGAGGTAGTGGGCGGAGGATGGATCGTCTGAGGCTAGCGCGGCCAGGATCAATTCAGCGGATCAAGCAGCACACAAAAAACACTTGGCGGGGTGCAACTCTGCTACTTCGGCCTCTGCATTTCGAAGAGGTCTTGGGTGCGGACGTAGGTTGGGCCGCCCATGCGACCGATTGCATTTAACTTGTCAGGATCGATTTTGTAGCCGTCGAGCAATGACTCAAGCACATGGAATCGCAGGACCTCGCCGAGCACCAGGATGCCGCCTCCGGGCCTGTCGCTGACGGGCACGATCTGGCGCAGGCGGCATTCCATCTGCGCCTTGCTCTCGGCCACGCGCGGCGGTCTGACAAGATCGCTGGCGATCGGAGTGAGGCCGGAGAGCTCAAACTCGTCCACTTCGGGCGCAACCTCAGCCGAACACATATTCATCTGCGCGGCGAACTCCTCAGAGACGATGTTGACGACGAACTCGCCGGTGGCCTTGACGTTTTCGAGCGTGTCCTTATACGGACGCGGACCGGAACGGACCGATGTGGAGAAGCAGATGACGGGCGGATTGGAGCCGCATGCGGTGAAGTAGCTGAATGGCGCCAGATTTCTGACACCGGCCGCATCGACGGTGGAGACGAAAGCGATGGGCCGCGGCACAATCAGACCGATCATGAGCTTATAGATATCGTTCGATTCGATCTGTGCGGGATCAAGCGCGCGCATTTATTAACCCCGAGAGATCGGCCTGTTTTAGACTGAAGCACGCAAGGGAAAGCTAAACAAAGATGTCTTGATCGCTATCCGCCCTATTGGACCGCGAACTGGGCCGCGGAACTCCGCTGCGCAACGATTCGACGACCGCCTTCACAGAAGCCAATATCGCCGAGAACTGGCGCATGGGCTTGTTGACTGCGTCCGACACGAAGTTGCCGGTGCGATCCAGAGTGTCAAGAACGTGAGTCAGCATTCCGTCCAGGCGGATGGCATGGAACCGAGCGCGCGCAACCAACACGCTGGTGGTGGATTCGACCTCCGCGGACTGCACGCGCAGGGAATGAGCGATGGCGGACAAGTCGTCCGCGGTTTCTTCGATTAGGGGCGTGAGCCGGGTAAGCAGCACGCGGGCATTGTCGATGAGCGGAGTAACCGAAGTGCGGAACTGCTCAATCTTCTCGTCCGTGGAAGCGGCCGCCCTGCGCAGGACAATAAAGGCCGCGAACATGACGATGGCTTGGACCATCATGGCCAGCGCGACGAGTGCGAACAGCGCAAGCTCAATACTTTGATTGTCTAGCTTTGACATGGTGATGATCTCCCGCAGGAACTCCGCGGGCTTGCGGCAGTTTCCAGCGGCAAGCTGCTTTCATGAAGTAGGCGGCTTCTATCCGAGAACCGGCGCAGGCACCGGATTCGATCGCCCTGGCATGAAGCGCCGGAAGGAGCGATGAAGTTCGAGGCCCGCAACTGGCCCGGCGAAAGCCGCCGCAACTCAATACTCGTGGGTTTCGGGCTCTGTGCTCGCCGTCTTGTAGGCCTGACGGCCAGCGTCAACGGCGGCGGTGACGCGCGTGCTTTGATCGGCGACCAGATTCTTGCCGCGCTCGACGAACTCTTCCCACTGAGCCCGTCCGCGATCGACATACTCGCCAACCTGCTCCTTGCCGCGGTCGACAAACTGGCTGACCTGCTCCTTACCGCGATCGACAATGGCGCTGACGTTCTCCGCAGCCTCGCGCGTGCGCGCACGCAGATACTCGGCGCTCTCCCGAGCTCCGCTGGCGATGTCTTCGCGCGTCTCCTTGCCGCTTTTTGGCGCATAGAGAATGCCAACAAGAGCACCGACGCCTAATCCGGCCAAAAACCAAGCCAAGCCATAAGACTTGCTATCTTCTGCCATGATGAAATCCTCCTCTTTCGACTGCTCTGGACGAATGCTTGAAACAGGAATGCCTGAGACTACCAAACCCCTCCAGTTTACCGCAAACAGGCTCAATGCCGTTGCAGTCGCGGTTCAGTTTGAAAAATCGCTCGCCGCGAGGGGCTGGAGACCATAGACATTCTGCCGAATTCATATACGGCTGACGGGTGTACCGTTCACCTGAAATCCTTGCTCCGAAACGGACCCGTTATTCGTATTGGATGCGCCGGGAGCGTGGCGGGGTCATTCGCCACAGGCGCAGGAATGAGCAAAAAGTTCAGCAAAATGGAGGGCCTGGCGGTTGGATAACTGCGCAATCTGCTCGCGGCAACTGAAACCGTCGGCGACGATGATGGTGGCTGGGCCGGCGGAATGCACGGCGGGGAGCAGTCCCTGATTGGCGATGGTCTTCGAGACTTCAAACTTGCTGGCTTCGAAGCCGAAGGAGCCAGCCATTCCGCAGCAACCGGCCTGGATAGCCTCGACGGTGGCACCGGCTTTGCGCAGAAGCGCGATTTCGCTGGCCGGGCCTCCGAAGACCGCCTTGTGGTGGCAGTGGCCGTGAACCAGAATGTGCGCGCCTTCAAGCCGGTTGGCGGCAAATCCAGGCGCGCGTTCGGCGAGCCAGTCGGCGAACAGCCAGATTTGCCCGCTGAGGAGCTTGGCGCGCGGATCATTCGGGAAAAGTTCCGGCAGCTCATCTTTGAAGACGCTGGCGCAGCTCGGCTCGAGGAAGATGAAGGGCAGACCGGCTTCAATTTGCGGCGCCATGCGGTCAAGCACGCGCGAGAGATAGGAGCGGGCGGCGCCGAGAAGACCGAAGTCATAGAGCGGGCGTCCGCAGCAGATATGCCCGCGCGGAACTTCGACCTGAAATCCTGCCTGAGTAAGGACCGTTTCTGCGGCGGAAAGCGACTGCGGATGATAGTAGTTGTTCCACGTGTCCGGCCAAAGGAGGACCACCTGCGGTGTGGCAGCCTTTGGGACAAGATTTGTGGGAGTGCTTGAAGGAATCGCCGCCGCAGCTCGCGTTTGTTGATAGCTCTTCGGCGCGAGACGCGGTAATCGGCGTTCCTGAGCCACGCCGGCAACTCGCTTGACGAGCGGACTTGTGAGCGGCGCGGTCAGGATTGCGTTGGTGAGCGACGGAGCGAGCGAGCCGTAGCGTGCCAGCCGGTCAGCAAAGCCGAAGATGTAGTGGTGAAGCGGGTGCAGGCGGCCTTTGTAGTGCTGCGCCAGGAACTCAGATTTGTAGGCGGCCATGTCAACCTGCACGGGGCACTCCGATTTGCAGGCCTTGCAACTCAGGCAAAGATCGAGAGCCTCGCGCACCGCGCGACTTTGGAAGCCTTCCTGACGCAAAGATCCGGCGAGCATCTCCCAAAGCAGATGAGCACGACCGCGAGTGGAGTGCTGCTCTTCGCCGGTGGCGCGGTAGCTGGGGCACATTACACCGCCCTCGGTATTGCGGCAGGAGCCGACTCCCACGCAGCGCTCGGTGGCGCGCTCCAGAGAGCTCTCGTCTTTCGCGAATGCGAAATGGGTCTCACGGGTCCCCAAGTGCGAGGGACCCGGGGCACCCAGAGCTGTTTCTGGTGACCCGCCGGATGAGTGGCGAAGATTCTCGACAGGATCGTAGACGCGCGCGGCGTCCGAGAGCTTACCGGGATTCATACGGTTGTCCGGATCCCAAAGCGCTTTGAATTCGCGAAAGGCGTTGATGAGTTCGGGCCCGAACATTTTTGGCAGCAGCGCGGCGCGCGCCTGTCCGTCGCCGTGCTCGCCAGAGAGCGAGCCGCCAAAGGAGAGCACGACGTCGGCAGCGCGCTCGATGAACTCGCGAAAAATGCGAATGCCCTCGGCGCTGTGGAAGTCGAAGTTGACGCGCATGTGCACGCAGCCCTGCCCGTAGTGGCCGTAGAGCGGGCTGCGGAAGCCGTACTCGCCCATGAGCCGGCTGATGGCGCGCAGATAATCTCCGAGGCGCTCGGGGGGGACGGCCGCGTCCTCCCAGCCCTCCCAACGGTCGGGCTCGCCGGGCACAAACACCATGGCTCCGAGCGCGGATTCGCGCACATGCCACACTGCTTTTGCCTCGTCGGGCGCGCAGATGTGAGCGACGGGCGGCGATGGCCACGACTGCAATGCGAGTGCGAGCGCGTTGGCCTTCGCGCGAGCCTCTTCGGCTGACCACGCGCCCATTTCGACGAGCAGAAAGCCTACACCGGGCGGAAGCTGATTGAGTTCGCGCAAAGCCAGGCCCTTGCGACGCATGAAATCAATCAGCAAAGAATCGAAGCCTTCGAGTCC
Source organism: Acidobacteriaceae bacterium (assembly GCA_003134815.1). Classification (GTDB taxonomy): domain Bacteria; phylum Acidobacteriota; class Terriglobia; order Terriglobales; family Acidobacteriaceae; genus Telmatobacter. The sequence goes on from PLCO01000021.1 coordinate 116,275, forward strand.
GATGGGCTTATGCTCAAGCGCGAGCGGAACCGCGTCGGCGGCAAGAAACGCATCGTTGAAGGCGAGCACAGTGAGGACGCGGAAGGGCGGGCTGGCGGTGAGGTTCAGCGCGGCTGAGACGATGTTGACGCAGGTTCCCTCGGAGCCGACCAGCGCACGCGCCACATTGAAATTGTTCTCGGGCAGCAGCTCGTCGAGGTTGTATCCGGAGACGCGGCGCGGGATGCGGGGAAACTTTTCGCGGACGAGAGAGGCGTATCGGTCGCGGAGGCGCGCGAGGCCCGCGTAGATCTGGCCAACGCGTCCGCCACCGTGGATCAGAGCGTTAAGGCGCTCAGGCGGGGTAGCTCCGACGGTCATGCGCGTGCCGTCATAGAGCACGATGTCGAGCGATTCCACGTTATCCACGACTTTGCCGCCCAGCAAACCGTGCACGCCGCAACTGTTGTTACCGATCATGCCGCCGAGCGTGCAGCGGGAGTGAGTAGCCGGATCGGGAGCGTAGGTGAGGTGATGCAGCTCGGCGGCGTCGCGCAAGCGGTCAAGAACGATTCCCGGCTCAACGCGGGCTAGTTTCGCATCGGCATCGATCGAATCAAGCGCGTTCATGTGGCGCGAGTAATCGAAGACGACTGCCACGTTGACGCATTGACCGGCGAGGCTGGTTCCCGCACCGCGCGGAAGAACGGCAGCACCAACAGAGCGACAGGCTGACAGTGCTGACTCAACGTCGGCCGCGTCGCGCGGAAAGATGACGCCTATTGGCAACTGGCGGTAGTTCGATGCATCGGAAGCGTAAAGCGCGCGAGAGCCGGAATCGAAGCGCACCTCGCCGCGAAGCGATTTCTTCAGCAGCGCTTCAAGCTCGCGATGAGCTGAAAAGGACTCATGGCTGAGCGGCGTTGGGTTGGAAAGAATGGCAAACGTGGAAGAGCTCACGCTGCAATGGTAGCGCGCCGGGGACAATTGTTATTGCGCACGCGCACCGAAAACAGGCTCGCGCCCTCCGGGTCCAGCGAGCCGCCGTCAGCCGTTGGGCCAGATGACCTGAACCCCGTCTACGAACAATTCGTAGTCGCGGAGCGGGACAAAACTAAGATTGATTCGACTGGAGAGGAATGTAAACGTAAAGCTGAGAGCCATAGAGACGAACTGAATGAAGATGATGGCCAACGCCGCGATGGAATAAGTGGCCCAGCCGGGGATAGCACGACTCGTGAAAACTCGAATCGCGATCACGACGACAATGCCCAAAGCGGCCATCAGCGACCCAAGCATGGATCCGAGCAGTATCCTCACTCCCACGATGTCGCCATAGACTGAGATCGCGCTCATTCCGTGTGCGGCGAGGGTGACAAAATTCATCTTAGAGCTTCCGGTAATCCTGTATCCGCGCGGGATCGGAGTCGTCGTCAAGGGCAGTCCGGAACGAATCACCGCGGCGGAATAGTGATTCCACAACTCCGACGTGACCGCGAGCGTTCCAAGGTACTTCGAGGGCAAAATACTGAAGTTTCCGACCTGCACCTTTACGCCAGTGAGCAGGTAATGAACGAGCTTGTACAACTGATAAAACACGCGGAAGACGGATGACTCCGTGCGGCGGCTGCGTTTGGCGAAGATCGCAGACTGGCCTGTAAATTCGTGCAGAAGTTGCAGGGCGCCAGCAGGAGTATCTTCGCCGTCGCCATCCATCACCAGAACAGCGTCGCAAGGAATCGATTGTTCGATATGGACAAGGCCGATGGCGATGGCCCGCTGGTGGCCCAGATTGCGGCGCAAGCGCAGGACTTTTATGTTTCGGATCGCGGCGAACTGAGCCGGGAAGTCCGCCGGGTGACACTCTTGCCGCGAGCCGTCGTCCACAAGCAGGATCTCGGCGCTGTAGGGTTGAGCGAGGAGCGCTTGATCGAGCCGGCGGATGAGTTCGGCAGCTGAAACCCAGTCGTCGCGCAGAGGGATCAGGACGACGACGCGCAACGGAGATGCCTGCGGTGAGCCTTCAGCCATTCAGCGGATATCTCCTTTAAGAAACTCAATTTCAGCGATTGTAATTCCCGACAGCTGGCCCGAAGCCAGCTCGCTTAGAAATCACGGAGCCGGCGCGATGCGGCGATAGAAATCAAACGCCATGTACCCGTCCTGACGATACTGATCGACTAACGCATACTTCGCTAACATCGAGGCCGGGGGCTGGTAGCCGCGGTAAAGCACGAGGGTCGCAAAATACCCTTCGCGAGCGAGGCCTTCCCATCCGCCGTCTTCTAATGGAACTCCAGCGTCGCGGTCATAGGAATAGGTATCCGGAATCACAAAATGGGGTGAGAAGCGCTGCACCCAGGGCAGATTCGAATAAGGCTCCTGCACAAATGCCGGGCCGGGCAGATGGCTGAGCTTTTCCGCGATGCTGCGATGCACGACGTCCTGGTATCTGTAGGTGTAATAGAAGGTCTTTCCCACAGGAACGAGTGCAACGGCGACGACGAGGATCCACGAGAAGACCGCCAGACCGGCGAGCATGCAAGTGACGTTCATCCGCTCCGCAATCAGCGCAAAACCAAGCATCGCGGCCCATGCCGCGGGAATGTAGTAGTTGTCACTCGCGCCAATCTTGCACGCTGTGATGAAAGCGAAACAGCAGGAAAACAAAACCGTAAATGTCAACGCCGCTTCAATGGGCCGGGAAGCGAGAAGACGGAGCTTCCTGACTGACAGTGCAAGGATAGCGCCAACGCAGAGCAGGAAGAAGGGATTCTTCTCTACCGCCCTCATGATGTTTTCGAGTCCCAGGGCGATGGGCATTGGATAGTGCTTCTGGGAGAACAAAATGTTCTCGCGATAAACGGGACCGCCCGCAACGAGCGTAACAATGACAAGAATCCACCAGATGCTGCTGAGAGTGAGAAAGGCACGCCAGCGCTTGAGAAGCAAGAGGACCAGAGCCGATCCGGCCAGCATGGTTACCGAAGACTGCTTGAACGACCATGCGGCGTAAAACAGGAGCGCGGCCACGACGATGAGGCGTTCATCCTGCTTCCGCAGGTAGTGCAGAATCACATACAGACCGGCGGCTTCGAGCGCGAGAGCGCCCATATCTGCCCGGACGGTGATCGACCAAAAGCCGACGAGAGGGCTGCATGTCACGATGATGGGCCACGCCCAGGCAAGAGGCCCATGCGCAAACGGGCCGGCCTTGATGAAAGTGCGCGTCGCCATCCAGAAAATCGCGCCGGCGATCAAAGTGAAGACAAGACTGATAAGCCGGCCAACAGTTGGGATCCAGATCACATCGAGACGCAAGAGTGACAGGCCAGCCTTGGTCATCCAGCCATAGAAGTAGTAGTAACCCCAGTTGTAATAGCTAACCGTGAAGGGAATACGATGAGGATCGGTGTATATGGCTTGATGTTGGATGAATTTCCAGAGGTTGAACGAATTCTCCCATTCGAAACCGGTCGTCGAAAGCAAGTAAGGAGTGACAAATGAGATGGCAAAGTAGATGCGCGCAGCGAGAAGAATGAGGCAGGCGCCTGCGGCGAGTATGACCGAGGTGTTGGCGGTCTTGCGAAGGATGTTTTCCGATCGTTCGGACATCAGAGCCAAGGATAGCATTGCCCAGAAGGTATCTTAGCCACCATTGGTTTTGTCGAAGTCGCGACTGAGGTGCCTTAGCGCGCGGGCCACTCTTCGACGACGACTCCCAGGTTATTGAGCTGGCGGATGACAGCTTCAACATTGCGGCGCACTCTGGGCCGGTCGCTGGAAACGGCGGAAGACGATTCGGCGACGGCAATCACACGGCCATAGGGCCACGCATCGGGAGGAACAGCTGCGACAGCCGCATCCAAATCGGAGAGACGTAACTGCAACATCTGCCGCCGCGCCGCCTCAGGACGAAGCATCGTTCCGTGCCCCACCGGGCTGGGATTGGCGTCGGCGAGAAGAATGCGAAGACCGACTGTGTCGGCACCGACCATGAGAAACGGATTGGCCCACTGCGAGGGGTCGTGAATATCGATGTAAAGGCTCTTGGTTGGTAGCTGAATCTGTTCAAGCTCAGCGCGCTGTTGATCCCGCTCGGCGGCCGCTTCCTGCGCTTTATGCTCGGCCTTTTCGGCGTCCTTGGCCACGCCCGCCACAGCCTTCTCTTCCTTCAGGCAGGCGGTAAGCGCCAGACCGGGAAGCAAAGCGATCACCAGCATTCCAATGCGGCAAGTGTGCGGAATCACGAGATCAAGAATAGCAGGGGGGATAGCAGGGCGGAGGCCGCGACTAAATCGCGTCTGGCGCGAATGCGAAGGGGTACACGTGCGATCGATTACCTTCCCGCAGGCTCTGTTATCTGGCAAAAGCGAGATCGAATGCGCCTCAGCACTTGTCCCGTGAGCCGATTCTAGCGAGGGGCGGTTATGACTGACGATTCGACGGTTTCGCCTGGTTGGCTGATGATCGCCCTGTGGCGCTCTTTCATGCGCAGGAAGGGGCGCTCAAAAAAACGGTAAGAGAGCTCCGCGAGGACGCAGGTGGCGAGCAATGGCGCGGCGACCCGTACGCCGAAAAAGAGGGCGCCTCTCAGAACGTGGGAGTGAAAATCATTGATGCCCGTCTTTTCCATCGGGATTTTTTCAAACAAATCGAGGACAAAACGATGGAATACATACAAACCGTAGGAAATTTGCCCGAGATGAATGGCCCAGCGGGAATGAGGGCCGCCCTGGAAGCCGAGCATAGCCAATAGGATCAGGCCCGATCCTGATGCTGCCAGTCCATAGGTAATCATGAGCTGCCAGCTGCTGGAATGCGAGCTCGGTTGATAGAAAGAGCTAAGGAAGTGTGCGGCAACCAGCCAGGAGAGGGCAGCCCCCACGACGGCAAGAACGCGCGCGCCTGCGCGCATCATCGGAACCCTGCCGTTCAGATACAAACTCAGGAAGATTCCGGCTGCAAAACACTCAAACTGAATGAATGAATTGGTCCATACTCTGGCATCTTCATCGGTTGGCGTTGCCACGAGGTAAAGAGCGCAATTGGCAACAACCACGACGAGCGCACAAAAAACAAACAGGAGCCTGCGGCTGCAGTACTTTGCAAGCCAGGGTGCCAGCAGGTAGAACTGCTCCTCGACCGATATGCTCCAGAGAGGATAGACCGGGTTGCCCAACCAACTGTGGGCGTTCACAAACCAGGACCCAAGAAAGACCGCGAACCAGCCAAGCGCCGGCAAATCGGCGGCGCCGCTGCCAAAGCGGAATGCCCACATTGCGCCAAGCGCGAGTGCCAGATAGTAGAGAGGCCAAATCCGGAGGATACGCCGAATATAGAACTGCTTGACGCCGATGCTCCCGGTGGAGTGACGCTCACGCTGGAGGAGTTCAAAAATGAGAAACCCACTCAGCGTGAAGAATAAGGAAAGGCCGAAGCGCCAACAGTCAATCGTCAATTCGCAGAGTGCGGCCACTCCCGGTCCCAAGAGATTGAAAATCCGGAACGGGGGAGGGCCAGGCAGGGAATGCCCAAAAAACACCAACAGGAAGGCGATGAGCCGCACCACATCCAATCCCGGCCGGTAATACCTCGTTGCGGGATTTTGCATGGAATCATCGGATCGCATCAAGGTCCACGTTTGAGTTAGAACAGACGTTGCAAGTTGTCGCGGCCATCCATCCACGTCTTTCGAACGCGCATCGCATGTCTTCGCTGCCCATTCACGCCAGCATGTTCGGCGTCCAGAACCCGGCAGAAGAGTGAGCTTGCTTCAGGAAGTATAACGGGCGAACGAGTCGCAACAACGTATGCGGCACCGACAGGCGTCTGCCGGCATAAGGACAGGCGCCGTGGGAGCGATTTACTGTCGTTTGTTCATTGCACGCGACCCATCACACTTCGCGCGATCGAGTCGAGCATGCCGTTGAGAAAATTGATCGATTCGGGTGCGCAGTAGCGGCGGCCGATCTCCAGCGCTTCATTGATCACTACGGGAAATGGCGTGGATTTGACGCCAATCAGCTCGGCCACGGCCATACGCAGCAGATTGCGATCCACGGCGGGCATGCGTTCGAGGCGCCAATGCGCCGAGTGCTCCGCGATCAGGGCGTCGATCTTCGCCTGCTGCTGGTTTGCAATTTCAAATAGATCCTCGGCAAAGGCGCGTACTTCCGGCTCGACGGGATCGCCGGCCAGCCAAAATGTGGCACGGACTTGCTCGGGAGTGTGATGGCCGATGTCGGCCTGAAACAGCATCTGCATGGCCAGCTCGCGGGACTTACGGCGATGGCGCGAGGTCAAGCGGGACCGCCTTGCGCAAGCTTTCGGCGCAGGCTCACCATTTCGATGGCTGCAACGGCGGCCTCGAATCCCTTGTTGCCGCCCTTGACGCCGGCGCGGTCAAGAGCTTGTTCCAGGGTTTCGCAGGTGAGCACGCCAAAGGTGTGGGGAATGCCGGTCTCCTGCAGGGACTGGCCGATGCCGCGCGCCACCTCGTTGTAGATGGCTTCGTAGTGGGCGGTTTCACCGCGCAACAAGCAGCCGAGAGTGATGACGGCGTCCACTCGACCGCTGGCAGCGCAAATGCGGGCCGCGGCGGCAATCTCCCACGCGCCGGGAACGCGCACAATCTGAATATCGGAGCGGTTGGCTCCGCTGCGCAGCAGGCCGTCAAGAGCGCCATCGAGCAGGCGGTCGGTAATGACGGCGTTCCAGCGAGCGACCACGACGGCGAACTTCATGCCTTCGGCCAATAGATCGCCCTCAAGGGCCACCGGCTTGCTCTTCACGGGATCGATCCAGGCCCAGAAGCCGAAGCGGAACCCCGGTTCCGGCTCAACCGTGAACAAGCGCGAGCGCCAGTGAGTCTCAGCAATCGAAGAAAGCTGCGCGCCCTCCGCGTCGTCGGACTGGTCTGGAAGTGCGTGGGCACGGAGCCATGCTTCAGCTGCCTGATGAATGGAGTCGAGCGAAGTAACTTCGACAAGGATATCGGCGGTGGATGGGAACTTTCCGTCGACAAATTCCAAATTGCCGAGGGGAGCCAGAAACGAAGCGCCGCGGGATCCCTCCTGCTGCCAGCCTTTGCCTAACTCGAAGCCAAGCGCGGCAAAGAAGCCCGCCAGTCTGTCGTAGGCCTCTGTGCTGCCCGCGGGCTGCAGAAATGAGATTCCCTTGATCATGAGTCGATTCTAAATCGGAGGGACGCGGAGCCCAGGGTGTATCGACATATACGGGCGGACAGCGTTGCGAGCGAAAGACACGTTATGCCGATAGACCCTAAGTTACCGAGCGCGGCTTCACTGTAATGACTGTTGCGGGAACCACAGTGGTTGGGCCGGAAGCAGTGGGATAGAGGCAGCCGGCATCGATGCCGCCCGCGGAGACTGGCGTGCACGCCGGCAGATTCGGGGTCAATTGCTGCGAATCGGTGGGCGGCGAAGTGGGGCTCAGATTTACGGGAATGCTGATGAGGTGAACTTTATTGTCGCCCGCAGTCGAGACGAAGAAGATCGAATGGTCCGGCGAAAATGTGCCGGTGAGCGGCGCAGTGGGCGGCGCCGCAGAAGTGCTGTCGGCAAAGGTCACATAGCCGATTGGCCCGACACCGCTCGGTTGGGGCAGATAGAAAGGAAGCGGCGCCGCCGTAGTGGATGTAGAGGGCGTGTTGTAAGTGACGAATGCGATGGGCGCAGCAGTCGTAACGGATGCTGTTGTTGGCGCCGTGCCGGTAACGATCTGGTTGATCGCGGCGGCGTCCGTTACGCCCGTCAGATTAACCGATCCATTAAGCACGGGGTTAGTAGAGAGCGGGGAGAGCGTTTGTGTTGCGCCTGCAGTGGTCACCGGACATTCCGCAGCAGGGTACGCCAGCGATGGCGGAATATTGACTCCGATGTCGTCAAGCGTAATGTTCGAACCGCTAAGCGATGCTCCCAGAATGTGCTGACCGTCCGAAGTGGCGCCAAGAACATCGGTCTGAATGCCTACCGAATCGGTCACGGGCTGGGGATAGTACAGAATGCTGGCGTTGTTGCCGACTGTTCCGCTGGGGCACCAGGTGTGGGCGACGGTGGGATTGCCGCTGAGATATGCGCCCACGTCGGGAACGGTGATCGCCAGGCTGCGCGCCGTTTGATTCGCGAGCCACGCAGTTGGCGAAGCGGTAAGTGGATATGTGCTCCAACCGGAGTTGGCGTCGTGCACATAGAGCGTATCGGTGTGGCCGCCGCCAAGCGAGGAGCTATCAACGATATAGAGAGTATTCGAATCCTGTGTCCACGCAGCAGAAGCTCCCAGACCGCCAAATGTCGAGATAACGCTTCCGCCTGTGCTGTACAGGTAGAAGAGGCCGCGGACCTGATCGTTGATGAGCAAGTAGTTTCCATCGGGGGAAACTGCGAGCACCACGCCGGGAACAGACGTGTCCTGTCTGGTGGAGGTGTTGTTAAGGGTTGCGTAGACCATCAATTCGTGGGGCGAGCCAAAGTAAAGAGAGCGTCCTGTCTGATCCATGACCATGGAGTTTGGGACGTAAGGCAGGCGCACAGTGGAGCCGGGGGTGCCGGTGAGCAGCTCTACTGACGAGAAGTATTGCGACTGGCCTGGCGCCCCGAACCACACAAAGTCGCTGGTGCTGCCGGGAACAATGACGTCGACAGAGTTAGAAGCAATGGAGAGCCCAGTCCCATTCAAGCCGATCTCATTAATTGGAGCGGGATTGCAGTTGGGCGGTTTGCAGAGAGCAGTAATCGTAGCGACACCCGGGAAAGAAGGCGCAATGGCGGCTCCCGAGGTCGCGACATCAATCGGGTTGGTGGACTCGTAGTTCAGCGTAAGGCCGGTGATCTTAACACCCCGAGTATCCATTACCGTGGTGGTGAGGTTCTGCGTTACTCCCTGCGTGACGACGGCCTTCGTGCTTTGGTCGGCAAAATTAATATGGATCGATTGGGGCGGGCAGGTGGAAAAATATCCGGCCGAGGAAGCGGTCTGAGCGATGGTCGCGGTGATTACGGTGGTGCCGGGTTGCTGCGCGGTGATGACATTCTTGGTGGAATCAATGGTCGCCACTGAAGTATTGCCGGGGGCAAAGCTGAGCGTTCCAATGGCGTCGGAACACTTGGGGAGAGTTGCGGATCCTGGGGCGCAGAGCAGCGTTTGCACGCCATTGGAGCTGTAGAAAGCCTGCGCGTCGAGGGTCGCCTGCTGGTTCTGCGAATAGCAACCTTGAGCTGCAGAGCCAGCGGGCGGAGTGGTAACCAGATTAATGCTGGAGATTGGCGCGTGGACGTAGACCGTGACGGGATTGGAGGTGACGGCGTCGGCCGTGGCCGTGATGTAGGCGATGGCGTAGGGCAGGCCTCTAGTGGACGGCAATGGATTGGGGTAACTGCAGAACGTGTAGTCGGGAATGCCACCGCCGGCGTTGCGATTCCAGGTGCCGGCGCAGATGCCGCCATTGGGCGCGATGTCCAGCAACTGATTGTTGGAGGTACCGTAGCTGAGCGTTCCTGAGGGAATTTCAGCCGGATTACCTTTGCAGGTAAAAGCCTGCGGCGCAAAAACCTGAGTGGTTTGTCCAAAAGCCAGCGAAATACCGGCGATTTGCGGCTGCAGCGTGAGACTGGTGACCTGAGTGAGGGTTGGCCCGTAGCCCAGCCCATTGCAATAATTGCCGGCGGGATTGCGCACGCATCCGGAGATGGAAATTCCGGCCGGTAAGGCCAGGCCAAGCAAACAAACAAGCGTTAGAAACCGCCGCATGAATCCTCCCCGTCCCGCCTTAGAACCGCGGAACGGATTTCAAAAAAAACGCGCAAAGAAGAATGAGTGATCACCGCCCCTGCCGAAGCTCGCGGCCGGACCCTCGTTGGCCAGCGCCGGTTTAGTCGCAACCCGGCAGCAGGTTCCCGGCGGCACACTGCCGCATGCGGCCGGTGGTACAAAACGCACAATGAATACTCCAAGAAAAAGTGTATCAGGATGGGCCCGCTTCTGACATCGGTTGGGACTGCGGGCGGACTCTGCTAAATAGACTTTCGCGGGGCCGGTTGGGGAGCGGGGAGGCAGGGAATAGGGAGTAGGGAGGAGAAGCGAGGCGGCTGGTGAAGACTTCACAACTATGGGGTGGGCGTCATGTAGCGGGCGAACCAGTCGACAGTTCGTTCGAGTACATCGCGGCGATCGGCCGGATCGGAGAATCCGTGGCCCTCGTTTTGATAAACGACCAGCTGTGAAGGGACGTGCAGATCGTGTAGCGCATGCCAGAACTCGAAGGACTGGGGCGCGGGACATTCGCCGTCGCGATCGCCTACGAGAGTGAGGGTGGGAGTTTCCGCTTGTTTGATGAACGTGATGGCGGAACTCTTTGCATAGATTGCCGGATCGTTATAAACGGATGCACCGAAGTACGGAATCATCCACTGGTCGATGGAATTTTCGCCGTAATAAGACAGCCAGTCTGAAATGCCCGCTCCGGCGACCGCGGCGCGGAAGCGATGGGTCTGTGTGACGGCAAACATGGTCATGAATCCGCCGTAGCTCCAGCCAGCGATGCCGACGCGATTGGGATCGACGGGGTATTTCGCGAGGACGGCGTCGACACCGGCGAGTATGTCGCGCAGATCGCCGTATCCGAAGTCTTTGCGATTGGCCTCAGTGAAGGCCTCGCCCTGGCCGTAGCTGCCGCGCGGATTGGGCATGAGAACGAAGTAGCCGAGCGAGGAGAAGGCCGTGGCGCTAAAGCCGCCTGCACCGCCGTCCCAGCTTGAAAGGACCGATGACGCAGGACCGCCGTGGACTTCGACAAGGAGCGGGTACTTCTTCGAGGGATCATAGTGAGCGGGAAGCAGCAGCCAGCCCTGAATGTTGAGGTTGTCGTTTTTCCAAGAGAGCGAAACGGAATCGCCCCAGGAGGGCTTGACGGCGTCGTTGAAGTGGGAGTGCTCGATGAGTGGGAAGGAGTCGCCGGAGTGGGAAGGCGGCTGCTTGGCGCGCACAGCGTAGATTTCGGGCGGAGTGTTGAAGGAACTCGACTGAAAGACGAAGAGGGAGCGGTCGGCTGTTGCGGAAAGGCTCGGAACGTATTGAATGGCGCTGACGTCGCCGGGAATGGTGAAGACGGGCGAGATAAAATTGGTCCCGGCTGCGCTGGGTGTGATTGCAGATGCGGGTGTCGTTGCGGGGATTGTTGGGATTTCGAGGCGAATGAGCTGGCTGTCGCCGCCGGAAAGCTCGCCGACGTAGAGGGAGCGGTTGTCGTCCCAGGCGATCCATTGGGCGGAAGTGGGGCGGTTGGGTGTGAGGTCGATGAGAGGTCCGCATGCGGGGGGCTGGTCGCCCAGAGAGAAGAGCTGGCCGCAGGCGTAAGACCTGTTGACATCGACGGAAGTAACCCAGACGTCGCCGCCGACGACGCCCTGATCGCTCATGAGGCCGCCGATGAAGGCGATTGTCTTGCCGTCGGGCGACCAGCGGGGTAGAGCGATTTGCAGGCCGTGGAGCGGACCTGACATATCGGCTGGGGCGAGGATGGCGGCGGGGTTGATGCGGAGCCGTAAATGTAAGCTACCCGAATTGGCGGGAATGTCGGCGGGGGCACGCTCGTCTGGAGTGGCGTTCGAAGGATCTTGGATCCAAAAACTCGGGGCATCGATCAATTGTGTGTACAGCTTCGCAACCCACCAGTTGTTCTCGCCGGGAGGGTCGGCGGCGATGTAGGCGAGCGATTTGGAGTCGGGAGACCAGTCGAACTCGAAGACGTGAAGGTTGGGCGGAGTGATGAGCGTTGCAGCGGCGGGTTGGGAAGTGGCGGGTTGGGAAGTGGCGGGTTTGGAAGTGGCGGCGGCGACGAAAGCGACGCGCTGAATCTCGACGTGATCTTCTCCAATGACTCCGGAGGGCGGGGTCTCGGCGGCGAGCGCTCCAGCGGGGCGGGTGGCGCCTTCGACGTAGAGGAACGCGATGCGCGTTCCGTCCGGCGAGAATGCTGGGGCGTCGACGAAGCCGTGGAGTTCGGTGAGGCGATGGGCGGGGTTGCCGTCGGGATCAGAGAGGAAGAGATCGGGCTGGCCGGGGGCATCACAGTCGGAGAGGAAGGCGAGCGAGGCGGAGTCGGGCGACCAGGCGAGATCGGAGGCGTTGCAGGAGGTTCCGGGAGCGGCGGCGGTTACGGGCTGGCTGTGGGCGAGATCGTCGATAGGGGCGAGGCGAATCTGGCCGGCTTCAAGCCAGGCGATGCGCTTGCCGTCGGGAGAGACGGCGACCTGAGCGATGGTGCGGGCGCGGCTTTGGCTGGAGAGGACCTGGTCGAGTTGGGATAGTGCGGGTGCGGGCTGCGCGTGAGTGGCAAGCGATGCGGAAAGAGTGAGGAGGAGGGCGCACCGAAAGCTGCGATGGGAGAAAAGCATTGGGGAGATGCTAACAGCACGTTAGCGGAGTTGGCGGAGTTAGCGGAGTTAAGGGCGACCGGGGGACGGTCTGGCGCAGAGTTTTTGGCCGGGAAAGAATGGGCGCTGAAAGAAGGCGTCAGGGGTCGATTTGGGGGTAAAAAGGGGCCGTTTTGCGCACAAAAATCGACAAAAATCGAGAGAAATCGACAAAATTTGACGACGATTTTGAGACAGTTTTGTTGATTCCAAAGGAGGTTAGAGCGAAAAAAGTGTGTTTTAGGGTGCGAATTTTTTCTTTAATTAATTTCGGAGAGGCCGCGAAGGTAAAACAGTGACGCAGCTGGAGACCGTGCGGCGTGAAGTAAGCGAGCTGACGAAGTTTCCGCATATGTGACAAGGATATCGATTCCGCGGAATTAATCGGCAAAGTTCGGCGGCGAATCGTGCGAATGAATTCAAGAGGTTGGGGGATTTGTTCGGGCGGGAGGTCTTGACAGCGGGAGGAGGGTGGACGGCGGCGGAGGGAAAAATGAACCCGCTGAGGAGTGATTAAGTGCGAGGTTATTGGCTTCATTCGAGGTAGATGGGCGGATAAAAATTCGTTATAGCGAGGAAGTCCAAGAGATTGATGAGCTTTACTCGGGGTCTGCCCCGGTGGGAGGATTAGGGGCATATGGTCTGGTTGAGTGCTATACGAAGGCGCGTTCGCCGTCTCGCGTCACAGTGGATAATCCTAATGTGGTCCCATCCAAAGGGGTCTGCTGTCGCTGGCGCTGCGCTTATCTTAATTGCAGTAGTGGTAAGTTGTTGGCGGTATCTCCATTTAAATATCCCGAGGTGGTCAGAGAGGTTTGGAAGCTCTGTTCTGCTTTTATCGCAAAACCATCCGCACCTTTCCCGAATACTTCATGTAATTCTTGACGCCGTGCCGGACGCCGTGCCCCTATTTCTTGGGTTGGCAGGATTGGTATATCTCATGCCTAACCTCGCCAAGCGAATCGAGGATAGCAAGCCGCTGCGGGTCGTAGTGGCCACCTTCTGTATTTTATTCAGTATTCTTGCAATTGCAGTCAATGCGATCAACCGCGAAGCGCTGGACCATAAGGGCGAAGAGCAGAATACGCGATTGGCAACCGTTGAAACAACGAACGACCAGATATTGAAAGCCGTTTTGGATCCGTCTCCAGGCCTGTCGGAGACGGAGAGACGGAGGCGCATAGAAGACGTGTTGCGAAATAAATATATCCTCACGCATTCGGATGTATCCGCAGACCTCTTAGCTGGAACTGAATGGCCCCCGACAGAGTGGATGAATCGGGAACTTTCCGATCTACATGAGACGTGGAAATTCACAGGCGAATCTCATAGGGCTCCAATTGTGATTCAGCAAATGTTGCCGGAGGCTAAGAAGGCGCAGATTGGTATTAGTTTTTACAAGGAAGATCTACAGGCGAATCCGTCACATGAGATAGAAGCTGTTTTAGACCCATTGGACCCGCTAGCGTTCAAGGTTGACGTAGCTGTATTCGGAATGGGCGATGTTCCAGCAAAGATAGTTCATTACTGGCTACGATTATGCGTAGGGTGCGCGTGGGCGTCCGAACCAGCAGGGTCTGTATCCGTCGCGGAGCATCCACTAGACCGAGAATTCACCGAGGCGGAGGTGCTGCCCGATGTAGCGGTTCCCAAGATCACTCTATCGATCAAGCGGCCAAATACGTTTATGGCCAGAATTCCAATAGCGCTTTACTACGCTTGTGATAATTGCCCGGTATTGGATTCATCGAAACCCCCAGTGGTTCTATGGGTAAACCTTGGCTCCTCGCCTACGCCGCCTTCCCTTTCAGCGCCTTATATTCCAATACAGGTGCCTCAATGAGTTTCATCAAGGTATCGCGGAACAGGTGAAGATTCTTCCGATTGTTGAACCGGAGCGTCAGTTCGTTTAGGTACGCTTCCAAATGTTTGGCGCTCAGCCGGTGCCGCGTCCTCGCAATACCCCACTTGAGTAGCGAGAAAGCCGAGCCCTGATACAAAGCCCGTTGGTTTGGGTTCCTGCTATCCCACCCTTCGCCAGAAAAAGGCGAAGGATGGGATTTGGACCCAGTTCACAAACCAAGTCCAGTGTCTGTTTGCTCTTCAGGAAAAGGCAGTAGCCAGTTCTGTCCATAACGCGGGGCTACCTGATCCAGCTTCTCAATAAAATCTGGATACTTCGAGCTGAGTTTCATTGTTGCCACGACCGCCCCCAAATGTTCCACCAGTTTCATGTAGCCGACGTTTGCAGTTAACCGCTGAAAGTATTTATGGGTCGGTCGGCCTGCATCGTTTCGTATTGTCACCTTTTTCAATTCCTCTAAAACTCCAGGGGCTAGCCGTCTGTAAACAATGTCGTTTGTCAGGCATCCGAAATACTGAGGCCGCTTAACAGTATCCTTCCTGTAATCCAAACCACGAAGACGAAACAACTGCTCATAGAAATCCGGCTTGAATGTTCCACGAATATAGGGTTGCAGCTCTTTTGCGATGAACGCCTCCAAAATCCGTGCAAGGCTATCGACCGCTCTCTTTGTCTGGTACCCGGTTGCCTCGTCAATGAGCGCAATGATTCCGGTGTGAGCTAGTGCGCGCATGAGGATGTCAGCGGACGTTGCCAGTTCATCTTGGCTCTCTAGTAACGCTCTGGCGTCTCTCGCTTTTAGGAATACGTCGCATATCATCGGGTAAAGTTCGCCGCGTAACCCGTTAGCAGTGAACCCACCTCGACCTGGCACCTTGTAGGGATAGCGGGTGGATAAGCCCTCTCGCAATTCGTCGTTGATAAATGGTCTAAGGTTAACGGCTGAGAGAATCGGCGGAAGATTCGCGGCCTCGGCATCTTCTCTTGCTCTGAGCCAGTGAGAGCCGCCCCGCTTCCCCCCGAAAGACTTTACTAATTCGCGTTCCGAGACGAGCCTAATCACTTCGCCTTCGACTGTGATTACTGCGCATGGGATTATGTGGCCGACAATTGGGAGATCGCCGCTCGCTTCGACTTCGTGCGGAACGGGGCTCTCCCCCGCGTCAATTGCCCACCGTTTCGCTGCTCCTTTCTTGCCAAGTTCTCTTCGCTGCTCGGTCGTCAATTTTGACATTCTTGCCTTCCCGGAACGCTGCTTGCCGGTGACGCCAAGATCCAATGAGCTTTGCATTCTTCCTCTATTTATGCCAGTATACACAGATATTACTGGCAGTCAATCGTTTTTATGCCAGCATTAAGACGATGCAGCGCAGCCAAAGGAGGGCTCAAAGCCGGGCCCTGATACAAGGCCCGTAGGTTTGGGTTCGTAGTATCCCACCCTTCGCCAGAAAAAAAGCGAAGGATGGGGCAACCCTCGTTTGTGGTTGGTTGGCGGCGCGAAAAGTAAAAGCAGGTCCCTCGGCTCCGCTGAAGAACGCTGCGCTCGGGATGACAGCGCGAAAAAGATCAGGGTTCGTTGACGGCGCGGGTGCCGTAGGGGAACAGGAGGTTGGCGACCTTTGGAGTGACGACGGGCGAGCCAGCGCCGACGAACTCGGTGACGGAGTTGAGAGTGGCATTGGTGACCCAGACGTTTCCGGAGCCGTCAACAGCGATGCGGATAGCGAGATTGAGGCCGGCGGTGTAGCCGGTGGAGGGTGAGATTGCAGTGCCGGAGGAGTTGAACTCGCTAATGGAGCTGTCGGGATAGGGCGGGGAGATCTGGTTGCTTGCGCGATTGACGACCCAGACGTTGCCTGCGCCGTCGATCGCGATGCCTTCGGGAATGTTGAGGCCGCCGCCGATGTATCCGTTGGGACCAGAGATGGGCTTGCCGGATTCGGCGAAGAAGCTGATGCTGTTTGCGCCTGATCCACTGTTTGCTGCCCACAAGTTGCCGTTGAGATCGACGGCGATGCCCCATGGATCGGCAAGCCCGCCGGCGGTGTCGCCATTGGTGCCGGATTCGGCTGTGCCGGCAGACGCGCCGGTAGCGTAGAACTCGCTGAGCGCGCCGAAGGTGATGCTGTCAGAGATCCAGATGTTGTCCAAGGCGTCGATGGCGAGAGAGACAGAATTGTTGAGGCCGCCGCCGACATCGCCGGTGGATGTGGTGATGGCCGTGCCGGTGGAGCTGAACTCGCTGAGGCTGGAGCCAACGTTGTTCACAATCCAGACGTTGCCAAGCGAGTCAAAGGCGATGTCATAAGGGACGTTGAGGCCGCCGCCGGTGTAACCCGCAGATGTGGAGATGGGCGCACCGGCGGAGCTGAGCTCGCTAAGGCTGTTTGGCGTGACGTTCGCGGTCCAGATATGGCCGGAGCTGTCGATGGCGATACTGTAGGGGTCAACGATTCCGCCGCCTGAAAAGGGCGAACCGCTGACGACCGCGCCGACGGGGCTGAGCTCGGTGACCGTGTTGACGTTGGTTGCGGTGTTGCCGACCCAGACGTTTCCGGAGGCGTCGAAAGCGAGGGGAACAGGAGAGTCTAACCCGCCCCCGGTGTAGCTGACGGCGATGGTGAAGTCATTGGGCGCGGAGGTGAGCGGGGGCTGGAAAGGCGACATGGGGGTTTGAAGACCGTAGAGATTGCCGACGTTTGCGCCGGGATTGTGGGCGATGTTGAGCGCGGCAGTTGCGGTGTCACTGGGCGAGACGCCGTTGCTGTTGAGCGCGTTGGCGAAGAGCGTGGCGCATTGCGTGGAAGCGGGGCCGGTGGAGTTGACGCAGGCGGCGAGGATGTTGGCGAGGGTGTTGATCTCGGCCTGCGGCACGGTGCCGTTAGTGCCGGGGGTGGTGGCGAGCGCTGTGCTCTTGCTGATGTCTTCAAGGTTGGCAATGTTGTTGACCGCGTTGGTGACGCCGGTAGCGGCGAGCGAGGTGTTGGAACTCGCGATGTGCAAGGGGTCGCTGGCGAAACCGGCGAAGGAATAGGCGGTGGCGATGGTGGAGACTTCATTGATGTCAGTCGATGCAGATGTGTTGCAGGCCTGCGCCGGGGCAATGAGGGTGATGGCGGAATTGGCGCCGGAGCCTGAGTCGCCGCCGACGGCGTAGAAGAAGGTGTGTGCGTAGTTGCTGGGGCAACTGTAGTCGCTAGTAATGGCGAAGTTGCCGAACTGATCTGTGGTGACGTAGTAGTGGCCGCTGCCGTCCTGGGTGGTTCCGGTGGCGAAGTGGAGCAGCGACACCGAGGCGTTGGTGCTGGAGGCGGCGATGCCGGGGCCTCCGTAGCCGTTGGTGTTGATGGCGTAGAGATAGACGTGCGCGCCGGCTATGGGATTCTGGCCGCCGTGCACTGAGCCGCGGAGCGCTGTGCCGGAGGCCGATCCGGTGGATGACGTGTTGACGGCCGGCATGCCCACGCAGCCGGCGAGAGCGAGAGCGGATGAGGACAGCGCGATGGCAGAGAGCAGTCGCATTGCGGGGACTCCTTTTGTTGCGGCCTAGACCTATTGCAATCTCGACTCGTTGCAGCCGTGATGCGGGCCGACGGGCGTTAAAAGGCGCGAGAACCTGAACCCAAGGATAAGGCCTGTGGGGGGAAAAAAGCCGAGGGAGTTGTACACCCCGGTACAAAAGGGGAAATCCGCAGAGGAGTTGGAGCGGGAGACGAGTGTTGCGACGTTTCCGGAAACTGGGGTTTTGGGGCAAGGAAGAGGGCGGGGTTGAAACTTGTCAAATGCCAAAAGGGCGGAAAACTTGCTAAATGACTGAAAACAGGACGAAATTTGGGTGAGCGAAGTTTGCCGGTAATTAAATGAGTTTGCGGTAAGCTAAGAGCAATCGAAGAGAGACGATTGCGAATGACGGAGAAGCCGAAGGGGCTTTTCCGAGCTTCTTCGGGCCATCGCCGCGAAGAGCGCGGGCAAGATAGAAGAAGAAGAGAGCGGAGGGGCGACTCGATGGACGAGTTGCCCCTTTTGCTTTTCCGCGGCAATGAAATGACCGCGGATTGGTGGCCGGAATGGTGGAGCAATGGGCCAAAGCAGGTCGGGCAAGAAAAAGAAAGAAAAAAAGAGCAATGTGGTGACAATGTCGACGAAGGAAGTCGGCGAGGACGCGGCGGCGGTTGAAAACAGAGAAGAAAAGGCCGCGGAGAAGAAGCCGAGAAACGGCAAACGGAAGACGACGGAGAAAGAGGACAAGAAAAAGCGCAAGAAATCTGGCAAGGGGGCGAGAAAGGCGCTACGCCACGCCGTGAAGAAGGTGGTGAACGAAAACTACGACGCGATTGCGGAAACGCTGATGAAAGGGACCAAGAGCGGCGACTTGCGGAGCACGGACCGATTGATTGAGCTGATGGAGAAGAAAAAGAAGAGCGGCGATGACGACTTCGATCATGACGGGCCGAGCCTTGCAGAGCAACTGGCGGCGGAGCCTTCGTGGGATGAGATGCAGGAGGAGAAACGGATCGCGAGCGAAAGAGCAAAGAGGGTAGTGGCCGCATAAAGACGGCGATTTGGCCGTGGCTTGAAGTTCGGGGCGAGCGGCTGTCAGGGGTGGAAGCTGGGGTAATTGGCGGTTGATTTGTTGCAGAGCTGAGGTGGGCCGGTCTGGATTGGGCCGGTCATGTGCGGACCGAAAAAGTGCGTCGGGCACAGGTGCGGCCTGCCCCAGCGAAAAATGTTCGACGAATTGCAGTGAAAAGAAGGATGCGATGGGAGTGAAGCTCATGAAGGAAAAGTGGTTACGGATGGCGCGCGGGGTTGCGTGGTGCGCGCTGGCGATGGCGGCAACGGCGATGGCGCAGGCAGTGAGCACGACGACGGTCGCGGGGACAGTGTTTCTGGCGAACGGGCAGCCGGGCGCGGGGACATTGGTGATCAGCTGGCCGTCGTTCACGACCGCGGCGGGACAGGCGGTGGCCGCGGACCGAATAACGGTGGCCATTGGGACGGACGGATTCTTGAGCGTGAATCTTGCGCCGAACCTGGGAGCGACGCCTGCGGGTGAGTTTTACACGGCCGTGTACGACATGAGCGACGGGACGACAAGCACGCAGTACTGGGAGGTTCCGGCGGCGGCGCAGGCGAGCGTGGCGCAGGTGCAGGCGAAGGTGATGCCTGCGGCACAGGCAGTGCAGGCGGTGAGCAAGGCGTATGTGGACCAGGCGATTGCCGAGGCGACGCTGAGCAGCGGACTGACGGCGAGTGGCGGAACGCTGACGGGGCCGCTGTATTTGAACGGAGATCCGACGCAGCCGCTGCAGGCCGCGGACAAACATTATGTCGACACTCAGGTGGCGACGGCGGTGCCGTTGGCGGGGGGGAATATGACGGGCGCGCTGACAACGCCCGCAATGAATGGCGTGCAGGCGCCAGCGGTGGCGAGCGCGCAGACCACGCTGCAAGCGGCGATGAATGCGGCGGGGACGAATGGGGCGATGTTGATTCCGCCGACGTATGCGGGGACAGATGCGTTTACCAATACGCATGGCGTGAAAGTGACGGATCTGCGCACGACCGGCGCGCAGCAAGTAGAACGCAGCGTGAAGGAGTTCGGCGCAGTGTGCGACGGCGTGACGGACGATACGAATGCTCTGCAGGCGGCGCTGACTTACGCGAACGCGCACGGCGTGGCGCTGACGATTCCACAAGGGACATGCAAGACGCGCGCGCTCGCCTGGCATGGCGAATCGATTGGAGGATTGGGCAAGCAGGTTTCGGCGCTGATGGGGTTCCCGGGGCAGGATGTGCTCGAGACCGGACCGGACGCGACGAATATTTTGAGCAATACACGGCTGCACGATTTGACGATCTATGTGGACCAGAGCGCGGATGCATCGTGCACGCCGGCGGAGGGCCGCGCGGCGGCGGGAACGTGCCAGGTGACCCGGCCAATGGAGACGAATTCGATATTTTCGCCGGGCGCAAATGGATTGACGGGAACAGCGGGATCAGGCGCGGCGTGGGATGTAGGCAATTGCGCGATCGCGATGCAGGCCACGACAGGCGCCGGGGGCAATGGATTGCGCGTAGCTGAAATCGAGAACGTGGAGATTGCGGCGACAGGCGTTGATCCGATGGCAGCGCAGTACCCGGGCGCGCATTCGACGCATACGTGCGGCCTGTATCTGGCGCAGTGGCCGCAGTGGAGCGAGTTCAGAAATATCGACATTCGCGGGCTGAACACGGGCGTGGCGATTCCTGCGCTGTCGACGACGGCGCCCGCCGGATTAAATGCGGACTCGAACCGCTGGCAGAACGTGACGATCCAGGCGACGCACGGGTTTACGGCTGCGGCGGGATCGAACAATGTGCTGGATAACGTGGTGGCGCAAGCGGGGAATTCCTCGGCGACGGGCGAGCCGCCGACGGGGCTGGTGCTGGACCTGAGCGGCAGCGGGCAAAATCCGCAACAGGGATGGACGGTGCGGAACGCGGTGGTGATTCCGGCGTGGAATGCGGTGCAGCCGGCGCTGACGCTGACAACGGCAGGCGGAGCGGTGACGGCGGTGGCGCTGGGAAGCGAGCACGGCTTGGGGTGGGACCCGTATGGAGCAAGCGTGCCGGTTACCTTCAGCGGATCGTGCTCGGCGCAGGCGAATGCCGCGGTGAATACGAACGGATCGATAGCCAGCGTGAGCGTGACGCAAGGCGGGGTCGGTTGTTCATCGACGACGACCGCGAGCCTGAACGCGACGGGAACGTGGGATACGGCGGCGCCGGTGAACCTGATCGGCGGACAAAATATGACGTTCTTTGCTGGAAATCTGCTGAAGGGCAATGGCGGATATACGGTGTGGAATGCGGGGAGCTCGGCGAGCTATGGGACGCAATTAGATGGCGGCGGCGGAACGCTGCCGGGCGGCGGAAGTTACACCGCGTTGACCGGAAGCGGCAAAGTCGGGGCAGCATTTCAGGTCGATCAGTTTCCGGGCGCGGATATCGGAGCGAAGCTCCAGGCGTGTGTGAACGCGGTAAACGCGAGCTACGGCGGGACGTGCGATGCGCGGAACTTCACCGGCAATTTGAGCATGGCGTCGAACCTGACGATTTCGACGGGGAACGTGGCGATTCTGTTGCCCTGCGCGACGATCACAACGGCAAACCAGATTGTTGTAACGGCGGGGACGCGGAACGTGTCGCTGCGCGGATGTGCGCTGCGCGGCGGAACTTCAGCCAGCGGGAGCACCGGGGGAACGGCTTTGGCATACACGGGCTCGGCAGCGATGGTGCAGGTGGGCGACCCGACGTATGCGGCGGACACGCAAGGCTTCCACATGGACAACGTGGTGATCAATACGACGGGAGCCACGAGCGCCACCGCCCGGGGATTAGTAGCTTACCGCACTCAGGAAATGGACTTAGAAAGCCTGTATTTCCTTGGTAACTCAAACCAGACAGGTATAACCCTGGACGGAACTGGCAATTACACGGGAGGAACGTTCTTAGATAATCAATTCAGCGGATTTGGTACGGCGGTGAATGCAATCGGGCACCAGGTTACCAATTCCGCGACCACGGATTGGGCGAACGCGAGCACGTTTGTGCGGCTGCACATCGATTGCCCGACCACGGGCGGTAACCCGATCAGCGGGACTTATGGGATCAACTTACAACAGGGCGATGGCAATACTTTTACCGGGGGAGATGTAGAGGGATGCTCGACGGCGCTGCACTTAGGCGCGAATGCGCAGAACAACACGATTGTGGGGCTGCGAAACGAGAATTCGACGAACCAGGTTGTGGCGGACACGGGCAGCGCTTACAACAACTGGATGACGGGCGGCACGATGTTCAACGGAAAGCTGACCGACAACGGCACGCGCAACAGCTTTCTCGATACCTTCCACCGGAGTTTTAACGCTTTGAACGGCGACTGGTACGGAAGCCAACAGGATACGACGCTGACGAATCATTTCCGGCTGGGAATTGGAGCCGGGAACGAGCGCGGGCTGCTCAACGAGATCCAGACCGACTACGGCTATCGCTGGATCTACGGATTCAGCGATGCCACGGGAGGGCAGCAGCTTTACCAAGTGCAGGACCTGCTGAACAACGTGTACCGGCTGCAGATTCAGCAGTGGAATCCAGGGCAGAGCAGCACCAACAATCAAACCGCGCTGAATGCCGCGGGAACGGGAAACGTGTGCTTCAACTGCTCGACGAATTCCGGCACCGGCGGCGTGGCCTTTGCCAGCGGCGGCGCGACCCCGGCGGCAGTTGCGACAGTGAACAGCGCCGGAAACGCACAGTTTGCGGGAACTCTGCAAGTAGGCGGGACTACTCAGTCGGCGGGGACGATTTCGGTGCGCAACAACGCGGACGCGGAAGTTGATTACTATCTATGGCCGGGCCTTACAACAAGCCAGAAGGGATCGTTTACATACAAGGATTGGAATGGGGCCAGCCAATGGTATCTGGTGAAAGATACAAGCAATAACTGGGCGCTGAACTCAGCAACCGGAGGGTTAGACAGCTTTAAGGCGTATCAAAGCACGAATAGCGGTGATACTTATATCAACGCGAGTAACTCGACAGGACATATCCGGTTCAATTATGAGACCGGCTCAGGAGCGGAGACAGATATCTACTCAGGAGCGAGCTCGAGTCTCGACGCCGCATTTGTCGCGCCGAACGCGATCAAACTTCCTGGATTAGCGTCTGTATCCGGCGATTCCTGCATGCAGATCGATACTTCGGGATACATCACGAATACCGGCTCGGCCTGCGGCAGCGGATCGGGATCTGGCGGGACAGTAAATACAGGCAGCTCGGGACAGATTGCGTATTACCCGGTGAACGGCACCACGATCGGCGGACTGCCGGCGGTTCCACTGACGGCCGGCGGAACGGGCGCAACCAGCGCCGGTGGCGCGCTGGCCAACCTGCTGCCGGGCGCGGCATCGAACGGGAACAGCGGCGTGACCGTGCAGGGCAATGTAACAGCTGCACAGTCGATTCCAATGACATCACCCTACGAGGATATTCGGGGTTATGGGGCGACGATCGATGGAACCACAGACATTGGGAGCGCGGTGCAGAGCGCGGTGAACGAATGCCCGGCGGATGGCGGCACCGGCGGCGTGAGTTGCGTGGTGTTACTACCCTGCGGCGGAATCGGATGCGCGTGGAATACCCAAACGCACCTGCAACCGCCAAGCAATAAAAGCGTGACGGTGAAGGTGCAAGGCATACTTCAACTTGGCAACACTTTGCATATCTATCCGGGCATTGTTTTGCAGGGGGATGCCGGGGGAACGCCCACGTCATTTCAGAACGTCGGGACACCCGCGCAGATTATTGGACCGATTGTGGCAGGCACGCTGGGCACGGCAATTACGGCGCCTAACACGCCGGTAACCTTTACGCCAACATTTACCAACGGAAGCATCAGTACCTTTTCGACGGATTCGTGGATCACGGTGCAGGACCCGGTGACGGTAAGCACCAGCGGGTCGACAACCTCTACCGCGTGGACCGGGAACGGCTTCAACGTGACGGCAACATTGGCGAGTTACACGCGCATTGCTGCGGGATCGCTTATTACCATTGCGGGCTGCGCCAACTCCGCATACAACGCGACGGGCGTTCCGGTAATCTACTCCGACTACCCGAAACAGGCGATCGGATGGCCGAATGCAACTGTAGGTTCCGGCTCAACTACCGGCTGCACGATCACGGGAATGAATCAGGATAGCTTCGAGTCGGTGGCGATCAGCGCGGTTTCCGGATCGACACTGACTTCAACCTTCATGCACGCCCATGCGGCATCCGCGCTGTGGGGCATGGCGGCGGTAGCAGAGCAGCCAGGCATAGGACCTTACGAAATGGACTCGGTTAAGGTATCAGACGCTCTGGGAGCGGAGTTCGTGGCCGACGATACCTCGCAACTGACTCTGATTGGCGATGGCTTTGAGGCAAGTCACAGTGCAACGTCGATTCCTGCAGAGATGAATACGGGATTAGCCACGATCCGCGACTCTTCATTTGCATCTGCCAACGTGGATTACCCCAGCCCATGCTTGAGTGACTGCCGTCCACCGAGTTATCCCTCGGGGGCGGTGCGCTTCACTTATGTCACCAGTATTCCCAACCAGGGAGGATGTGGCTACTGCTGGCTGGAAAACAATACGTTCGTTGGCGGCGTGGAAGTGGACAATAACCAAGTATCCGGTGCGGCGGTAAATGTTCCGAATTTCTACAACACGCAGTTCCGCGAAATTCCGCAGAACGCGATCACGATCGACAACCGATATGGAGGTTCAGCGGGATTTGTGCTGCGCGACCCTGCGGTCGAGGACAACTTTATCGGATACCCGAGCAGTGATTATGTGGGCTATACGGACGTAGGCGGATATGGAATGGACGGGCAATTGGAGATCGAGAACCCACAGACTTCAGTGGTGCAGGTTCCGGTAAATAAATACTTCAGCGGCCAGTTCAGCGAGAACGACGCGGACAGCGCGCAGCCAGTGTATGGCCGGACGGGGTATCCAGTGGGCACGTTTACGGATGGAGGAGCAATTCTGAGCGAGATTCGCAGCGAGGGCGCGGGGATGGGACCGAGCGTGATTCCGTTCGCCACTGAGCCGACGACGACGCCGACCTGCGGAAGCAATTGCACAACGAGTAACGTGCTGGCTCCAGATGGAACGATGAACGCGGTGGAGTATGACGCGGCGAACGGAGGAGGAGGTGCGGTACTGAACGCTGGCCAGATTTACCCGTCGACATATGCGGGAGACTGGATCCTCTACGGTTCATGGGTGCGGCGAGGAGCGAACCAAACTCAGGTTTTGTCGTGCCCTGGCGGCAATGTCGGATTTCAGATCACCACTGGGGGAACGGACACGATTGCCGGCGGCGCACCGAGCAGCTTCGGCATGAATCTTTCCGGCGACTGGTGGCACTCGCAAGTGGCGCTGGCACAGGTGAAAGTGGGCGAGTCGAGCGTCCATCCTATCGCATTCAATCTTTATCCCGGCTGCTCGAATGGTCAAGGGAATCAGTTCTACGGGTGGTTCTGGATGTTCATACCGGGACCGAACAATCCGGCGTACAACGGAGTGACACTGGATGAAGTGGAGCGCTGGCGGCAGGAGTTGATGCACGGGTATGTGCCGTCGGGGCTGCCAAGCGACGGCGGCGTGCTGGCGATGCAACCAAGCCACAAGCTTTATTGGGGCAACGACACGAATCTATATCGCGGCGCGGCGGGGGTGGTACAGACAGATGGCGCAATCAACGCGGTGAATGGATTCGAAGTGAATGGAGCGGCGCTGAAGACGACGAATCTGGCCGACTGGACAAATAGCGGCGTGGCGAATGGCTCAGTGCCGGTGTGGAACTCAACGACGAGCCAATGGACGCCGGGAACGCCAAGCGGCGGCAATGTGAGCGACGGAAGCGGCACTACAACGACGTTGCAGTTCGCAGAGTCCACGTCGGCAGCGCATGTAATCCAGTACCGTACCGCGGCGCAAGCGCTGGCGGATATAGGCGCGGCAGCCCCTGCTGGAAATGCCACGGTTGAAACTTCATCGTGGTCACTGGTGACCGCTGGACCCTATCGCGCGAACTGCTCGACAGGATGCACGGGCACACTCCCGTCCACGATCTCCACGGGATTCGTGACCACGGTGAACAACGTGGGCACAGCGACGGTCACGATAGCGGGGGGCGGCCCAACACTGGTCTGCTATCCGATTGTGGCTTGCACAATCTCACCGGGGGGGAACGGCCTCGTCTACACAGATGGGACGGATTGGTATCTGATTGACGGAAGCAACGCGACCTCAATCAACGGCGGAGCGGTTCCGGCAAGCGCAACGGTGATGGGGAGCAACAGCAGCGGGCAGCCGGTGAGCGCGACGACGACGGGAAGCGGCAGCGTGGTGCTGGCGACGGGCCCGACATTGAGCGCTCCTACGGTGAGCGGCGCTGCGACAATGCAGGGCAATGTGACGCTGCAGAATGGAACGAATGCGAATCAGACGCTGGCGATCCAGCCGGGAACGAGCGCGGACCAGGTCGGCGCAGTGCAGTTCAACAATTTTTCGGGCACAGCGGAGTGGCAAGTGCGCAAGGACGCGACGAACTATCTGCGATTGACCGATGCGGCGAATTCGCTGGACCGGGTGGTTCTGCCGCCGAATGCGAATACGACGATTAATGCAGGAGCCGGCGCCAACGCCGTGGTGATCAACAACACGAGCGGATCGGGAACGGGCGGTTTCATCGTGTACGAGGGCGGGTCGAATTCCTCGACTGCCGCTCTTCAGGTGGGAGGCAGCGGGAACACGACGGCGACGGGCTTTTTGCAAGGAAAGTTCATGATGGGGACGGGCACGATGGGCGTGGCCGCAGGCGCGGCGGCGGGGACGAGCCCGACCATTGCGTGCGCGACAAGCCACGTGTGCGACGGAGTGAGCGGGACTGTGACCCTGACGACGGGGACAAGCCCGGCGACGGGAACCCTGGCGACGCTCAACTTCCCGAACACGCACACGAACCAGGCCAACTGCATGGTGAGCACGCTGAGCTCGACGGGAATGATCACCAGCAACACCTGGACGGAGAGCACAACAACGATCACGATTACGGCGAACACGGCACTGACGGCTTCGACGGCGTACGCGATCAAATACTGGTGCGGCAGCTACTAATACAAAACAACAAACATTGAGATGGAGGTGCGGCTCGGACAGAGTTGCGCCTTCGCTTGGCGCGCGACCTGGGCAGTCGCGCGCTGAGCCTGCTTGATCGCTGGGAACGATCGTGGTCATGCGAGGCGGTCGATGAAAAGACGAACGGCGAGAGAGACAGCCGGTGGCTGGAGGGAACCAGTGGCAGTTGAAGAGAGGGATGGCGACGGGGTTGAGGAGATAGATGGCGAGATCGACATCGCGGTAGAAGAGCATGAGTGGAAGACGGCCGTGCGACGGCTGGACAGAGAAGATTTGAAGAAATTCGGAGAGATTCTGGATAAGCGGCCGGGGCGGATGGGTGGGCGGCCGACGATTGTGGATCTGGCGGAGAAGCTGCTGGTGGTGCGTTCGCGCTACGGGAGGCCAGTCAAGCTGAAGGCGAACGCAGTACAGAAGGAATTCGAGCGACGGCGCGGTGAGCGGAACATTGTGTTGAAGGCGCGGCAGATGGGGCTGACGACGTGGGTGGCGGGGCGGTTTTTTCTGAAGACGATTACGCAACCAGGAACGCTGACGCTGGAGGTGGCGCACACGCAGGAAGCGGCAGAGGAGATTTTCCGCATCGTGCACCGGTTTGTGGATTGGCTGCCGGATCACGTGCGAAAGGGAACGCTGACGACGGCGCGGTCAAACGTGCGGCAGATTGTGTTTCCGAAGATCGACGCGCAGTATCGCGTGGTGAGCGCGGCGGACCGGAACGCGGGACGAGGATTGACAGTGCAGAACCTGCACTGCAGCGAGCTGGCACGCTGGCCCGGAGATGCGGCGGAGACGCTGGCGGGGTTGCGTGCGGCGATGGCTCCGGATGCGGAGATGGTGCTCGAGTCCACGCCGCAGGGAGTAGGCGGGTGCTTTCACCGGGAGTGGATGAAGGCGGATGAGACGGGGATGGTACGACATTTCTTCCCGTGGTGGATGGAAGACAAGTATCGGGCACGGGCGGTGAGCGAGGCGAGCCTGACGGAGGAAGAACGGGCGCTGATAGCGGAGCGCGGGCTCGACCTGAAGCAGATCGCGTACCGGCGGCAGATTCGCGCGGACTTTCGCGGGCTGGCGCGCCAGGAGTATGCGGAGGACGCTGACAACTGCTTTTTGGCTAGCGGCGAGAGCGTGTTTGAACTGGCGGCCGTGGAGACGCGGATGAAGACAGCGCCGGAGCCGGTGAAGCGGAGGTTGAATGGGGAGCTGGAGATCTGGCTGCCGCCGGTGAAAGGCAGAGAGTATTTGGTGGCGGTTGATCCGGCCGGAGGCGGAAGCGAGGGCGACTACTCCGCTGCGCAGGTGCTGGAGATGGAAACGGGCTTGCAGTGCGCGGAGTTTGCCGGGCACCTGGGCGGGCTGGAACTGGCGCGGTTTGTGACCGGGCTGGCGGCCGAGTACAACGGCGCGTGGCTGGTGGTGGAGCGGAACAACCACGGCAGCGGCGTGCTGGCGCTGGCGGAGACGGCGTGCAAATACATGCGAATCTACCGGCAGGGCGGACAGGCGGGCTGGCTGACGACGAGCGTGAGCCGGCCGGCGATGCTGGGAAAACTGGACGCGGCATTGGTCGAGGAGCCGGAGCGGTTCCAAAGCCGGCGGCTGCTGGGCGAATGCCGGAGCTTTGTGCGGCAGGCGAATGGGAGCAGCGGAGCACAGGCGGGGACGCACGACGACCGGGTGATGGCCATGGCGATGGGGCTGGCGGCGAGGGCGGAGCTGGTGGGGAAGCGGGGCTGGCGAAGTTAGCTAAAAACGGAATGTCCCAAATTAAGGCAGGAAGTGGGTGGATTGAGCATGCGCGCACTGTTGTGTGTATTATCAACATGACGCCCCCCGTCCACAAAAGAGGCATTGCTTTTCCTAGGCATCAAAGGAAAATAGTTGCCATGTAGGTAAGTCCTGCGATATATACTCCCGGCGAGCGATGATTGAGGCAATTGCAGGCTTTCTAGAGAAGAACTTAGTGGTCTGCTTGGCGGCTTTTGTTTTGCCTCTCAAGTGGACCATTGTACGAATTTGCAGAGATAGAGAGGCCGAAGGTGCGGCCCTTCTAGCTGTCCCTGAGGACCTTTGCTATGTTTCCCTGGGCTTGGTATTGGGTGATGTAATCAACAGCAAGGGAGCATTTCATCACTATTTTCAGAGATCACCGAATCTCGATATGGACATGATCGTCACACTCGGCGCGGGTTTGCTCGTGGCCCTTTTCGTTCATATCTTCGGGCAATGGTCGATGCGGCATTTCAAGCAATGGAGAGCGGCAGTAATGGCCTCAATAACCCCAGAGGCGCAAAGGATTCACAATGCTGAGGACAACTTCATTACCCTCAAAATTCGCCATATGTTCTTCTTTTTATTTGGGTTCGCAGTGCAATTGGCAATCATCCTCCCTTGGATTCATTGGATTGCAAAGGTTATAAATCAGACCCCCGGCAGCTAGGTTTCGTCAAAGGAATAGGCGAATCCCTTTGGAGTAGGTTATGAGACTGGCAATCGAATTCGTTTCCATCTACGGATTGTACGCACTTACTGCGGCAATCCTGATCTGGCGCTTTGGCCTCAGGGATCGGGTTCCGTTCATTATCGTTGCGTGGCTGATGCCGCCGATGCTTGTGGCGTCTATTCTGCACTTCACCCTGCGTGTGATTTTCGGCAAGCGTCCGAGAGTAAGGCCGTGTCCAATCGGCCTCGATGAAGCTGAGGGGCTGGTCGAGCGAAAGCGGCTAGAAATGTTCGGCGGAAAATCAATCCAGCCGCATTTCGCAACGGATTGGGCGCTTCTTTATCAGGCAACGCTAGAACTAGAAGCGCAAGCTGTCCAGACAATTGCTCGCAGAGTGCTTGCTTGGGCCTAGTGTGCGTCAGCAGTTTCTCAACTAGCTTCTTCAGGTTCGGGGAAATCAAGGAACAGGGTTGTATTGAGCTTCGGAGACGCCAGCTGCACTATCCGGTAGAACTGATCCCAAGTGGCAGCGACCCTCATGAAGCCGATGATCGCATATAGGTGTTGGGCCAGCGCCGGCACGCCGATGTCATCCGTTAACCAATGATGGCGGAAGCTGCTTATGCTCTTCCCTGCCCTCAAGTTTGCGCGAGGGCGCGAATCCCCATACAATAGTTAGAGAAGAAATAGCAGGAAAGGTCTGTCTGTCGATGCCCAAGGAAAAGATTCATCCCAATTACGCCGCGGTGAAGGTGATGTGCGCCTGCGGAAGCAGTTTTGAGACGAGGTCGACCCACAAGGGCGACATTCACGTGGAAATTTGCTCGGTTTGCCACCCGTTCTTTACTGGCAAGCAACGGCTGGTCGATACGGCGGGACGCGTGGAGCGGTTCCGCAGGAAGTACGCGAAGAGCGACAAGGCGATCGCGGCGGCGAAGTAAGCCGAGGCAGGAGTTGGACCAGTGGGCCTCCGCCGCGGCGGGGGCTCACGTTTGTTCGGGGCGGTATCACGAGGGCGCGTGTGGAAATGAAACGCGACATCGAGTCTGTTGACGAGTACATCGCCGCACAGCCCGAGGCGGCGAGGCAATCGCTCAAACTTGTGCGAACTGCGATTCGCAAGGCGGTGCCCAAGGCCGAAGAGAGTATCTCCTACAAGATCCCCACATACAAGCTGAAGGGCGAGCGATTGCTTTACTTTGCCGGGTGGAAGCTGCATTACTCGCTGTATCCTGCAACCAAACGGCTGCTCGCAACGCTTAAAGACGATTTGAAGCAATTCGAGGTCGTCAAGAGCACGGTGCGGTTTTCGCTGGCTGAGCCCGTGCCGGTGAAGTTGATCGCAAAAATCGCGAAGTTTCGCGCGAAGGAAGTTTCAGAGAAGAAAAGCTAGAAGCTCGATGGAAGGACACGATGCCGCGACCGAAGCGTTCCGTTCAGTCGGAGATCAAGATCGATGGTTTCTCGCTGGTCTGGAATCTGCACCGGGAACAGCAGTGGTGTGGCGAGGATCGGTTGAAGGGCGCAGCAATTCATGTGCAAGTCGCGGGAGCTGCACGCCGGGAGCTTCTTCTGGAATATCCGACGATACGAACTCAGAAGGATGATGGATCACGAATCGACGTTCGTCCGCAAAAAATTGCTGAGAGGAAAGTTGAATCTCATATCCGCGAGGCAATGGCCGCGGGCTGGGACCCGGACTCACGCGGTAAACCATTTGTGTACCAAGTAGCCGAATTGCCGAATTGATCAGGAGCGCGATGTCAGGCCGCGGATTCACGGTAAATAAGGACTGGGATAATCCAGTGGAGCACGCGATGCCCGCTAAGGCACGCGTCCCCGCGGAGGTGCGGCTGGGCGCGGTGGTGGTGCGACCAGCGACGGTGCTGGCGCCGATGGCGGGCGTGACGGATACCGTGTTCCGGCGGTTTATCCGGCACGCGAGTTTGTTTAGCAGAGATCAGAGATCAGAGAACAGAGGTCAGAGAACAGAGATCAGAGAACGCGAGCCGGTAAACGAGACGGTTGAAACGCCGGTGACGAATGCGCAGTCGGGTTGCGGGCTGATTATGACGGAGTTCACGTCGGCGGATGGGCTGGCGCGGATGCGGGAGACGAAGCGGCGGCGTTATCTGACCTTCTATGATGACGAACATCCGATTGGCGCGCAACTGTTCGGATCGAATGCCGAGACGCTGGCCGAAGCCGCGCGCATTGTTGAGGAGACGGGCTTCGACACTGTCGACTTAAATCTCGGCTGCCCGGCGAAGCGCGTAGTGGGTTGCAACGGCGGGTCTGGGCTGTTGCGCGATCTGCCGAAGATCGGCGAGATCTTTAAAGCGATTAGGAAATCGGTGACGATTCCCTTCACCGTGAAGTTCCGCATGGGCTGGAACGACGCGCAGATTGTGTGCGTGGAACTGGCGCGGATGGCCGAGGCCGAGGGGCTGAACGGAGTGGCTTTACATGCGCGCACGCGCGAGCAAGGCTACAGCGGGCAGGCGCAGTGGCAATGGATTGCGGCGGTGAAGCAGGCGGTGGCGATTCCGGTAGTAGGCAACGGCGACGTGCGCACTCCGGAGGACGCGGCGGCGATGGTGGCCGAGACGGGCTGTGACGCTGTGATGATCGGGCGGGCAGCGCCGGCCAATCCGTGGATCTTTAGGCAGATTGCCCAGTACACCGCGACGGGCAGTTACGAGCGGGCTACGAATCTGGATCGGTACAGAATGATTCGCGCATACTTTGAAATGCTGCTGACGGAGGCCGAGGCTACAAGGGATCTGCCGCGCGACGCGAGGATGGGCGATCCGACGGGAAAGATGAAGCAGTTCGCGACCTGGTTCACGCACGGCGTACCGGGCGGGGCGAAGCTGCGCGCGGCGATTTACCATGCGCGGACAGGACCGGATGTGCTTGGCGAAGTCGAGCGGTTCTTCGTGACGCAAAGCGACGCGGGCGATGACGCGACCGCAGAGCCGGCGGACGGTGCGATGGATTTTCGCGAAGCTGCGCTGGTGTGCGACTAGGGCGGTTTACGGACGATTCTCGCGCCGGAAAACGGCGTCAAGTGCTTTTCGAGTTCGGGCCTCGAAGTCCATATTCAAGGCTCTATCGCCGCTGCGGGGCGGTCCGGCTCTTTCTATTTCTATGCTCTCCCAGGGTTTCCGACCGCCGCTGACGGGCAACCGAAGTCCCGGTTGTAGAACAACTGGAATTGAGGTGAATAAGTGTCATGTCCACCTATTCCCCGTTGTTCAACGGCGCGGGCCTGCCAGCCGGACCATTCAGAACCGACAACTGGCCGAGCCTGACGGAGAGCCACAGACCTTATTAATTCAACTCAAGATGATCTTGCGCACCTCGCCTTCCGGATCGTTGACGATGCGGATATGGTTGTCCCACACCATTGTTTTGTTCGTTTCCGGATCGGTGGGCGTCCAGGGAATTCCCGGCTGGCTCGGGTCGCCGGTGCGGGCAAAGCTTGCCCAGGCCGACGCCATCTTTGCCGCCAATGCCTGCGAGTCAGCGGTGTTGCCAGTGCCCTGCTCGCAACGTTTCGTGTTGTCAAAGCAGAATTGCAGTTCGGCGGTGTGCCATGCGCCGGCTACACCATCGAGCATGGGCGATTGCCAGGTGAAGTAATAAGCGTAGGCAGGCGCGCCATACTGCTCATGTTTCAGCTTGGCCATCTTCACAATGTTGTTTCGCATGGAGAGACTGTTTAATCCGAAAGAGCCGCTGCACATGTAGGAAAGTGTCCGGATAGCCTTCTGCGGGCATTCCTTTTTCGATCCGGCGATGACGGCCGTTGCCTTGTCATCGCCATAGATTTTAGCGAGGTTCGCGTGCCACTGATCCTCTGTTGGATGCGAGGACATCTGGTTACCTTCTTCGCTGACCGAGCCGAGCAACATGGGCACGCTTTTCGAAACGTCCGGAGCAACGTCGAAGAACGATCGAAGATTGATGACCTTGCCATCGAGGCATGGCGACCAGCCCACCCGTGGCGGACCGGGAGAAAACGGCTCGAGCATGCCCCGCATCGGAGGATTAACCTTGGCGACGGCCGCGTTTCCGGCGGCCATCAGCGCCGGCCACTCCATCTTCTGCAATGAAGACATGTCATTCGCCTGCAGCCCGAGATCCTTCATCAGTTGGCGCGCCACTTCGCGCTGCTGTTCCTTCGTGGGTATGTTGCCGCCGCCGCCGGATTGCACCGACGCGCGATGGAACAGACCCGCGGCCGATGGCATGCCCATTAGCGTGGTCACTTTCGATCCGCCGCCGGATTGACCGTAGATCATGACCTTGTCGGGGTCGCCGCCGAAACTCGCGATGTTTTCCTGCACCCAGCGTAGAGAAGTGACGAGGTCGGTCATTCCCACGTTGGCAGAATCCTCGTAGGCCGAACCGCCGATCTCAGAAGCGTCAAAGAAACCGAGAATGTTGAGGCGGTGATTTACGGTGACGGAAACGATGTCATGATGGCGCGCCATCTGGGCGCCATCCTGCGAGGGCAGCTCGTAGGATGATCCGAAACTATAACCACCGCCGTGAAAATACACCATGACGGCGCGCTTGCCGCTGAGGCTGGGCGTCCACACATTGAGCTTGAGCATGTTCTCGTTCTGGTAGCCATCGTCCCAGTCCTGAAGAAAGGTTTGCTCGATCGCGGTCCACGGGTGCAGATTCTGTGGACAGTTTGCCCCGTAGATCAAGGCCGGATACTCGTCATTCCATGGCGTGGGCGGCTTTGCCGGGAGCCAGCGATTTTCGCCGCCTGTGTCCTGACCGTACGGAATGCCTTTGAAGGTGTAGACGCCGCCATCGAGAAATCCGCGGACCTTGCCGAGTTGGGCGCTCGCGACGGCGGTGCGCGGCGTGGAGCAGTAGCCGGGCTCCTGATGCGCGGCAGTCTTGACGCTATCGGAAGCGAGTGCGGGGCGGCCCATGGCGAGGCTCGCGCCCGCCGCGGCTGAAAAAAGCAGGGCTTCGCGACGGTTCAACTGGGCACGATTCATGAGGGGGCGATCGTCAGGCTGCAATTCGGGCATTCCATCTTCTCCATTTGTGGGTGTGTTCGCCTTGCTATTGAGGTCAAGATCGGCGCGCTACAGGCTCCGCGCAGCAATCAACGTTGGCAATTGAGAAAACGTATACCAGCGAAGCTGGTTAATGGTTAGCTCATTCCCGTGTCAAGTAGCGCGCTTATTCCGGCCGCGCCGACAAGGGGCACAGCTTCGGAGAGCGGCGTGAGAAGCTTTTCCACATTCGGTCACGAGGTGTGCACCGGGTGCCTGCGAGGGCAGTGCGCTACGCTGGAACTCGATATGACGGTTTGTTCGATTTGCGAAGGCGTGGGTCTGGTTCGGTGGATGGATGCGGCCGGGAATTGGGTAAGCCGGCCGTGCGAGTGCCAGGAAGCGGAGCGGGAACAGAAGCGGATTGCGGCGGCGCAGATTCCGGCGCGATACAAGGATTGCACGCTAGATACGTTCCACATTTACCACGGCGCCGACCGTTTGCTTGGCGCGGCACTGACAACGGCAAGGCGCTTTGTGGACGAGTATCCGGTCGACACCGGCGGGAAGGGATTGCTCTTCACCGGGTCAATGGGCGTGGGCAAGACGCACCTCGCAGTGGGGGTACTGCAGCGGCTGGTGCGGGAGCGCGGAGCGAAGGGGTTGTTCTGCGATTATCGCGAGCTGCTGAAGAGCATCCAGAACAGCTATAACCCCGAGGTGCGCACGACGGAACTGGAGTTGCTGAAGCCGGTGTTTGCGGCCGAAGTGCTGGTTCTCGATGACCTGGGCGCGCAAAAGCCGAACGAGTGGGTATGGGATACGGTGGCGCTGATTTTGAACACGCGTTACAACGACAGGCAGACGACAATTATTACGACAAATTATTCTGACCTGCCGGCGGGGGGCGGAGGATTGAGCGATCCGGAGCGGGCCGCGCGCGAGCCGACGCTGGGCGACAGGATCGGTGACCGCATGCTTTCGCGGCTGGCAGAGATGTGCATCCAGGTGAAGATGGCCGGGAAAGATTGCCGGCAGACGGAGATCAAGCGGGCGCGGTTTGGGTGAGAGGACAGCCGCTAGCTTCTAGCCTCTAGCTTCTAGCTCTTGCCCCGAAAAGCTGAAACGGAGCCGCACCGTCGAGTGCAGACGAAATCGGTGTACAATCTCGCTCGTGAGTACAGGTCGATATGAGCAAAGGTCTGAATGAGCACTGACCGAAATGAGCACTGGTCGAAATGAGTACCGATCGAAATGAGTACCGATCCTGAAGCAGATCTACAACTGATTCGTCCCGCCGAAGCTGAAAAGCGCAATTGGCTGCCGGTGATCGTTGCGGTGGCGATTGTGCTGCTGGTTGTAATCGGACTGGTGTTGATCTTTGGGCGCGGGAAGAGCACGCCCGCGGCGACGCCGATTTCGGCGGCCCTCGACCCCTACGCGGGAAATCTGCCGATCAGCAATCTGGAGATGAGTGAGTCCGCAAATCTGGCCGGCGGCAAAGTGACCTACGTCGACGGATCGATCGGCAACACAGGAAACAAAATGGTGACCGCGATCACGGTGCAGGTGTTGTTTCGGGATCCGGCTCGTGAAGTGGCGCAGAACGAAACGCAGCCGCTGAAGATCATTCGCACGCGCCAACCGTATGTGGATTTGGAACCGGTGTCGGCTTCGCCGTTGAAGCCGGGCGACAGCGCAGACTTCCGGTTGGTGTTCGAAACGGTTGCGCGGGACTGGGATGGCGCTTTCCCTGAGATCCGGATCATACACGTAGATTCAAAATAGGGCACGTGGATTTAAGGTAGGCACGTTGATTCGAACTGGGCGCGTCGATTCGAATTAGGAACGTCGATTCGAAGCAGTAACGTCGACCCTAAGCAGAGCACGAGGCTGGCGCATGGATTCGAGGCAGGTCGGGTCGGGTCATGACAGGATCCCGTCATGGCCGGACCGGGCTCGCGCAGCAGCGTAGAAACTACGCAAACGTGCAAAAATTACCCGCAAACAGGGGTATACAGGGCGCTAAACGCGCCGATTCCGCTCCCCTACCGCCCGAAGGAATGCCTTTACTTTCAAATAGATAGTCATTTCATGGGCGGCAACTCCCCTTTGGCACCGATATTGCTTTTACCAAGGCGAGCGGACAGCAGGCTCAACACGTGCCGGTAGCATAACGGCCGCGAACAGAGAGGGACAAAAACCCATGATGAATACTGCGAAAGAATTGAAATTTCCCCGCCATTTGGCAGTGATTGTGTTGGCATCCGCGATCGCGATTCCTGTTTGGGCGCAGGACCAGGTAAATACTGGTACATCGTCCGGGGTTTCGACACAGAGTACGAACTCTTCTTCGGCCACTCAGGCTCAGCCCTCCCCCATGCCCATGGCAGAACAGCCGCTGGCCCCCGCGAAGGAAGGATTCTGGGGCCGCATCTATCCTTTTGCCCGTAAGAAGTGGGTGAAGAGGCAGATCGATCCGATCAACGATCGGCTCAGCGAACTGGATGGTCTGAACGCCAAGAACGCGGCCTACATCAGGGATGTGGATGCGCGCGCGACGGCAGGCATCCAGAAGGCGCAGACCGCGGCCGATGCGGCGAACCAGTTGGCGATGGCCGCTAACACGCAGGCCCAGAATGCAAATACCGCCGCGCAAGGTGCGTCAACGCACGTGGACCAGCTCAACACCACGGTGGGTGGTTTGGATCAGTACAAGCAGGCGACGGACATTGTGATCAAGTTCCGTGGCGGAACCCCGACGTTAACCGCAGATTCGAAAACGCAGTTGGACCAGTTGGCCACGAGCCTTACCGGGCGCGAAGGCTACATTCTGGAGATGGAAGCGCACTCGCCGCAGGCGGGCAGCGCAGGCATAGAGAACTCCGAGCGCCTGGCGGAAGCAGTCAAGCGCTACCTTGTATCGGAACATCAGATTCCCGTCTACCGCATGCACTCAGTAGCCCTCGGCAACCAGGTTGAGATGGCCTCAACTGGAACTGGCGATCAAGACCAGAAGCCGGAGCGGGTACACGTAAGCAGTGTGCATCTGCTGTTGATGGAAAACAGTTTGGCGGCCCAGGCAAGTGCGTCACCCCAAAGCGCACCTGCCGCAGCTGGCACAGAGCAGCCGTAATATAGCGGCCAACTCCTCCCCCGAGGCTCTGCTCCTGCGCCAACGGCCACCCCGCCGTTAGGCCGCCAACCAAGCTCTCGCAACGCGAGAGAACCAAGGCAACTTGGCCCCCGTTAAAACGGGGGCCGTTTTTTTGTCCCTTGATTTTTTGTCCCCGTGAGAGACGTATGTATTACGATTGGGCATCTTGAAGAACCAAACAAGGTCCAAACTGGGGGGGACGGTATGCGATCGCGAAGCACGAGGCTGCTGTTGGCGGTATATGGCGCGGGTGTGATGTTCCTATGTGGCTGCAACTATGTCGTCCTGGAGAATCCATTGCCGACTGTTCTTGATAACCGCATTGTTGGCAGCTGGGCTACACCGGACGGAAAGCTGTATGCGGTGATCAAACCCGGAGACAATTCGGCATATCAGTCGCTCAGCGCGGACGATATTACGAAAGGCGCCAGTGGGACGACTTTTTATCTGGCCAAGGCGGGTGGAACATTGCTGTCTGAAATCCCATCGGCCTGCAACGCGTTCCTTTTCAGTGCGCCTTCCGCCACCGATGCGCCGAGTGGCTGCTGGACGATTACACGGGTGGTGCTATCAGACAATTCCCTGGAGTATGACACCTTCGACACGACCCTCATGCTGCGCAAGAGCGTGGGCGGGGGCCTAAGAGACATCAGTCTGCTGTTTGGCGCATCCGTAGCGAAGGGCGCCGATTCGACAGTTGATACCGATGTGCTGATCGCAGGCAAGCCGGACGAGGTAGTGCCCTTCCTGGCCACGTATTCAAGCGGCCTGGTCTACAGTCAGGTCGTTCAGTTGCACCGAATTTGAATGCGCCTTAGCAAACCAGAAGTTTTTACGCCGGGATCGCCGCCTGCGGACTTCTGGGGCTTGATTATAACGTATGTTATAATGGTTATAACGAAGGGTGGGCGCGATGATCAAGCTCAAAGTGACAACCATTGGGAGCTCAGCTGGAATTGTGCTGCCGAAAGAGGCTCTGGCGCTGCTGAAGGTGCAGAAGGGCGATTCGGTATTTTTGACTGAGTCGCCGGATGGTTTGCGGATCACGCCCTATGATCCCGAGTTCGAAGAAGACATGAACCTGGCCCGCCAGGTGATGCGTAAACGGCGCGACCTGCTGCGCGAGCTTGCAAAGTGACATCTCCTACCTGGAGATGGATCAAGGAAAGCTCGGTTCTCGCGATCCACGAAGAGCAAATTGCAGAGCACGGCGGCCTGGCGGGAGTGCGGGATCTGGCGCTGCTGCTGTCGGCATTGGCGCGGCCGCAAAATCTCGCGGCTTACGGGAGTCCGGATGTCGCCGACCTCGCGGCTTCGTATGCTGTGGGCGTCGCTCGAAATCACGCGTTCCTCGACGGAAACAAACGGACGGCGTGGGTTGTTGCAGAAACTTTTCTGCTCAAGAACGGCTATGAGCTGATCGCGCGCGATCAGGACGGCGTGACGACGATGCTCGCCGTTGCGGAAGGAACTATGCCGGAACAGGAATTCGCGCTTTGGCTGCGGACTTACATCCGGCCGTTGAACACGAAATGAACTTCTGCAATCGGCCACTAACCTTGAGTGTGCGTTGGGCGCATTGATGCGCCTTCCCGCGCAGCGGCAGTAGTATTCTGGGACCTCAACTACGTTTTCGCAGGGGGTACTATGCGCAGGATCGTTCTCGCTACAGTCGTGCTGGCGGCGGTTGCCGGCTTTTCTACTTCCCTCTTCGCACAGGGCGCGCCGCCGCAATCGAGCGCGGGCGCGCCGTACACGATCGAGTACTACTACAAGTGCCAGTGGGGCCATCAGGAGGAGTTTATGCAACTGTTCCTGAAGAACCATTGGCCGCTGCTGAAGAAGATTGAGTCGACGGGGCGGATTGTGTCGCTGAAGATCGAGTCGCCGGCTTACCACACGACCGAGGACGGGCGCTGGGATTATCGAGTGACGATCGTCTACAAGGATTCGACGGTAGCGACGAGCTCGAACCCGGATGAGGATGCGTTTATTAAGCAACTATGGCCGGACCAGGACACGTACAAGAAGGAAGAGCAGCGGAGGTTCGAGATTCTGCTCGGGCACTGGGATCTGCCGGTGACGGATATTACGCCAAAGTAGCAAAGGTCAGAGATCGAATCTTCTCCGCGCGTGTCACTCAATGAGCGAAAGGCAGAAGCCAAATGGGCTCGAAGTACATGTTTTTTGGCGCGGCCTCATTCATGTTGCTCTGGACGCTCTCTGCGGTTGGTGTCGCCGCTCTGCTACCAAGCTGGACCGCAACTGAGCCGGAGTACGAGGAAGGAGTGGTCACTCGTGGAGGAAGACACCTAGTCCAGGCTAGAGCATGGTTGACCGCTGGCTGTGGCGTGATTTGGATTTGCACCTTCCTTGGACACGCGTTTACAAATTCGAGCGATGTTCCGTTTGGGTTTTGGGAACATCATCCGCGGTCGCTTCAGATTCTATTGCTGCTCGCCGATCTTTTCTTGATCTCCTCGGGCTTCTTGGCGCGGCAGGCCCGCGGCAGTCGGCCATGGATTCTGCAGTTGGCCACTGCAATCATGGCGATTGCTTCTGTGTTAAGTTCGATCGCTCTTTGCATTTGATGGATGCGTCTGCAGCCCCGATGGCCTTATTTTTCGCTATCAAGTGCTTCATCTTCGGAATTTGCGGCAGTGAGCGTTCAAAGATCGTCACGCGCGCGCCATTGGCGGACGAGGTTGGCGGCGGCTTCAGGCCAGCTAGGAAACTCAAACTGAAATCCGGATTGAAGCAGGCGGCCGGGGACGACGCGGCGGCTTTTGAGGACGAGCTCGGGCTCGCTGCGCAGAAGAAATGTGCCGATGGCGATGAGCGGCGCGGGTGCTGGCAGACCGTTGGGCACGTCCCAGGCTTCGCGCAATGCGGCCATGAAATCGCGGTTGGGGAGCGGATGGGGCGCGGCAAGATTGACGGGGCCTTCTATCTCATCGTGGTCGATGAGGAATTCGATGGCGCGGGCGAAGTCGGCCTCGTGAATCCATGAAACGTACTGGCGGCCATTGCCTTGCGTTCCGCCGAGACCGAAGCGGACCAGGCGCGAGAAGACTGCGAAGATGCTACCTGACTCCGGGCCGAAGACGAGCGAGGTGCGCAGCGCGATTTTGCGCGTGCGCAGCGTTTCGACAGAGAAGAACGCGGCCTCCCAATCCTTGATGAGTTGGACGGTCCAATTCCACTTCGCGGGTACGCGGCGGCGAGACGAGGTCAAGTCACGGCCGCTTAGGGGGTCATTGCCGCCCAGCTCACCGGAAGCCTCGTCCATGTCGCAGTCGAATTCCGATCCCTGGGGCGCGTGCCGGTAGATGGAGGCTGTTGAGGCGTTCATCCAGAGACGGGGCGGATTGGCCAGCGTGGCGAAGGCCCGGTGGAGCAGGCGCGTGGGCCCGATGCGCGAATTGTAAAGCTCGCGGCGATTGCGGGCGGTATAGCGGCAGTTGACGCTGCGGCCAGAAAGATGGATACAGACGTCAGCGCCTTCGAGCGTCTCGACCCAGGGGCCAAGCTCGATGCCATCCCAATGCACCGTTTGCCAGGGAGCGGTGTAGGGGCCGCGCGTGAGCACCGTGACATGATGGCCGCGTTCCTGAAAGAAGCGCGCCAGCATGCTGCCCACGTGGCCGCTGCCGCCGGGCAGAACGATGCGAAGCGGGTGAGGGGCCACCGTGCCTGGAATGTCCATGCCAACAGCGTAACGCGTTGGGCGCTTGATGGTCGTGAGTGATGGCGCCTATTGCCGCGGCGGTATCGGGTAGGCCTGAGCGAACCGGCGCTGGCGATGAGCGCGGACTTCGTGGATGATGACAAAGATCACCAGGAAGATGACCAGCAGCGGGCCAAAGAAGATCCAGGGCGAGAAGACGACGTGATCTCTGCCGATGGAGGCGCTGGCTGGCGTGTGAACCGAGCCGAACATTGCGACCAGATCTCTCGCCACGGAGACA
Source organism: Acidobacteriaceae bacterium (assembly GCA_003134815.1). Taxonomy (GTDB): domain Bacteria; phylum Acidobacteriota; class Terriglobia; order Terriglobales; family Acidobacteriaceae; genus Telmatobacter. Next base: position 157,881 of record PLCO01000021.1, read on the forward strand.
TTTTGGCCGAAGTGTACGGAGCCGAAGAAGGAGACCACATCGCCGCCAATGGAGGAGTTATCAGCGGCCGTAAAGTTGCCAAAAAAGTTGACCACATCATGGTGGGCCTGGCCGTTGAGGCGCACGTCGCCGAAGAAGACGACGATGTCGCCTTTTACATCGCCGTCAACATGGACGCTGCAGAAGAAGCAGACAGCGTCGTGGACAGGCGCATCGGGGGTGACCTCGATGTTGTTGAAGAACTGGACCGCGTCTTGCTCGGCGCGGGCGGGAGCCACGGCGACCGCAAAGGCGGCACCGAACAGGCAAACTGCGAGAAGTCTCCTATGCATAGGTGTCCGATCCTAAATGCGTTGGTTCCCGGCTACAAGCCAATATACGCCAAGGGAGGCGCGGAAGTTCCGCGGAAATGCGGCATTCTAAGCTATTTGTTTTTAGTCGTTTGGAATGGACTTAATGCCTTCGTCCACTCGGCGGCGGTGGAGACGAGCACATCGGGAGGATTGTCCAGAATATTCTGCGGGCCAAAACCGAATGCGCAGCCGATCGACCACGCTCCGGCGTTGCGGGCTGTTTCAACGTCGACACTGCTGTCGCCGATCATCACTGTTTCCTCAGGTGTGGCGCCGGTCTCTTTCATGAGCGACCGGAGGCCGAGCGGATCGGGTTTCTTGAGAGAGAAACTGTCGCCGCCGTAGATGTGGAGAAAATAATCTGCGAGACCAAGCCCCTCGCAGATTCCGCGTGCCGGACGCACCGGTTTGTTCGTGAGCACGGCCATGGTTCGCTGCGGGCCGCCGGGAGCGTCGTGCAGCTTGCGCAGAGCCTTGAGCGCGTCGAGAACGCCTTCGTAGGCGTAGGTGAAGTCGAGCTTGTGCTTGCGGTAGTGCTGCAGGAAGAACGCGTACGCCTCGGCGAAGAGGGCTTCGTTGACCTGACGGGGAGCAATGTTGCCGGCGAGTGCCAGCGCGCGGCGCATGAGCATGGGCGCGCCGTTGCCGACAAAGCCGGCGATCGTGGGATCGGGCAGCGGACCCAGGTTAAATTCCGCGAGACTCGCATTGACGCTGTTGCACAGGTCCTGCGCCGAGTCGATCAGAGTGCCGTCGAGATCGAAGACCAGCAGCTTGAGGCGCTCAACGGGAATGGGGCGAAAGATTTGGATCATGCTTTTCTCAGTTTAAAGGGCGGCCGAGGCACATTGTTTAAACTGAGCGAACAAAGGAATGCTCAGGAGTTCGGTATGTTGAAGAAATTTGCGGCGATTCTGGCGGCGCCGTTTGTTCTTGCAATGGGATTGGCTTCCCTTCCCGCGCAACAGGCGACGAAGCCCGTCTTCAGCAGCAACGACGCAGCGGAGCGCATTCCCAACCTCGGCACGCTCAAGACGGAACTGAAGGAATATCACGATTGCACATGCAAGTGCGGCTGCTACGCGCACGACCTAGACGGCCAGGCCGATCGAGCGATTGAATTCCTGCGCCGGCTAGCCGCACATCGCGGCCCCCACGAAAAACTGGCGCTGATTCTGGACATCGACGATACTTCGCTGTCGACCTACCCGGAGATGCTGGACGCAGACTTCGCTTACAACCCGGCCGTCTTCGATCAGTGGCTTGATACCGCGCAGGCGGCAGCGATTCCCGGCACGCTGCGGCTCTACAAGGAAGCGCAGCGGCTTGGAGTCAGCGTCTTTTTTATTACTGGGCGCAAGGAAGCGCAGCGCGCCGCAACGGAACGCAATCTTCGCGCGCAGGATTTCGACAATTGGAAACTGCTTGTGATGCTGCCGGAAAATCACGGCTCGCAAACCATTGGCGCCTTCAAGGCGGTGGCTCGCGCGCAGATCGCCGCAGCGGGTTACACGCTTGCCCTCAGCGTGGGCGACCAGTGGAGCGACCTGAAGGGCAAGCCGGAGGCGGAGTATTCCGTGAAGTATCCTGACCCGTACTACTTCATTCCGTAGAGCTGTTCAGACGACGCGGGCAGAGTTAGTGGATGCGTATGCTGCCTGAGCCGGTGTCGATGTGCACCTCGGGCCCTCCGCCGCCGATAGCGCCTTTCACATGGTGGCGATCAGTGTCCAGCGTTCCTTGCGACAGAATGTCCCGGTCGGTGCGAACGCTGCCGGAGCCGGTGGAAGCGTCCAGCGCAAGCCCCGCATTGCCGGTCCAAAGCTCGACGCTTCCGGACCCGGTGTGAATGCGCCACGCAGCTGCCGGCGAGCCGTCCACTTTGACGTTGCCAGAGCCGGTTCCGGCGCGCAGGCCACCGTGCAGGTTCTTCAGCTCGATTGATCCTGAGCCTGTATTGGCCTTCACGTCGCCCGGGCCAATCTGCTCGGCATAGATGTTGCCCGATCCGGTTCCCACGTTGAATCCGCCCTGCAAACCTGTGGCGTGAATCGATCCCGAGCCTGTGCTCAGCCGGGCATTTGCGCCCACACCTTCGTCGGTGACGTTGCCGGAGCCGGTTGCAGCATCAAGCCATGCGTCAGGCGGAGCTTGAATCTCGTAATCGATGCTGATGTTGCCGAGATTCCGATGACCTGCTCCGATGCGAACAATGTTGCCTGTTTGCTCGACTGGGGGATGCGCCGCGATATTCTGCACTTCTTCATCGCTCGCGCCCCAGCCCGACTTTACGCGCGCAAAAACGTGAACATGCCCAGCAGGACCGCTGGTGAGGTGGATATAACCAGAACCTGTGGCAACTGTCAGATCGACTCTGCCGCTGACGGCCAGGTCGCGTTCAAATGTTGCCTCAGCAGCCCGTGCCGAAACCGTAGTGACCGACACAATTGCCGCAAATGTTATGGCTACCGCACAAAAATACTTCATTGAACTCCTCATTTTGCCCCCGAGACCTTCTACGCACCGAATTACGCTTCGGTTCCATGAAAAGGCGCATTTTAGATGCGCTCTCCGGCTTTCGACGCACCGCCCAATGCTATCCTCACTGCCAGATGCACGAGCTTCTTCTTATCAAGCCTGTCGCCGTGGCTGTGCTGATCCTGGCCAACGCCTATTTTGTCGCTGTGGAGTTTGCGCTGGTCTCCATTCGCGAATCGCGAGTTGAGCAAATGCTGGCCGCGCGGGTTCCTGGAGCTCGGGCGGTACGCACCTTGCAGCACAACCTTACTGACCTGCTGCCGGCAGTGCAGCTCGGCGTGACCCTCTGCTCGTTGGCGCTGGGCTGGCTTGGCGAGCCGCTGGCGGCGCAGATGCTGGGGGGGTGGATGGACAAGCTGCCCCATGCGCAGATCTACGGTCACGTGGCGGCCGTGGCAGTGGGCTTTGCCATTATTACCTATTTTCACGTTGTAGCCGGCGAGCTGGTGCCCAAAGGGCTGGCGCTGCGGCGGGCTGAGGCGCTGGCAGTGGCCGTAGCTCCGCCCATGCTGGTGTTCATGGCCATCGCCCGTCCCGCGGTGCGGTTGCTCAGCCGCTCAGCGGGGGTTGTTCTGCATGCGTTCGATATTCCATCCACCGAACGCGCTGCGTCGATCCATTCTGCCGAAGAGCTAAAGCTCATTGCAACGGCGGCGAGACGGCTGGGCCTGTTGCCGGAGTTTCAGGAGATGCTGGTGCACAGAGCGCTCGAACTCGGCGATGTGCCGGTGCGCGAGATTATGACGCCTCGGCAGAAGATCTTTTCGCTGCCATCGAACATGCTTCTGGAGGATGCGTGCCAGCGCGTCTTCGGGCGCGGCCACTCGCGGATTCCTGTCTACGACGAGGCCCGCGGTCCTGAGTACATTGTCGGCGCAGTGTATGCGCGCGATCTGGCGCGGCTCTTTTACTCCCATCATTCTTCGGCAGTGCCGGCGGCGCCTCAGGGTGAGGTTCGGCTCGGTCAGATCATGCACGAGGTGCTGGTTGTGCCTGAATCGAAGTCGGCTTTGGATTTGCTGCGCGATTTCAAGCAGAACCGGCGGCACCTGGCCATCGCAGTGGACGAGTTCGGATCGACTGTAGGACTTGTGACCGCGGAAGATGCAATCGAGCAGCTTGCCGGCGAGCTGGAGGACGAGTTCGACGCGCCCGCACAGCAGGTGCTGAGCAGCGCCGGCGGAACAGTGGTGATGGATGGAAACGTAAACCTGCGCGACCTGGAAACCCAGATGAACTGGAACCTGCCGCGCGATGGCGGCGTGGAAACGCTGGCGGGATTCGTGCTGGCTCGGCTGGGACACATTCCAGAGGCAGGCGAAACCCTCGAGTTCGAAGATCGGCGACTGACCGTTGTGGAGATGGACGCGAGGCGGATCGCGAAGATTCGCGTGGAGACGCTGCAGCCGAATGCGCCGGCATCGGAATAGCTCCGATCGGGATGAGTCAAAACAGGGTGAGTCAAAACAGGGTGAGTCGAGACAGGGTGAGTCAAGGGAAATGCGCCGGAAGAATCGGCGCGAGGGCGTTGCAGCGTGTACATCATCCATTAACCTCCGATGCACGCAAAACCCGGTCTGCATAGATGAAAATAGAATTGGATGAATCCGGCAGACAGGACGAAGAAACGGCTGACGCCCGCCCAGACTGAAGCTCTCCAATGGACCGCGGGGTGGACCGCGGAGGAGTTTGAGCGGCTGGTCTTCGAAGGCAAGCCCAGGGTCGCGGTGTTCGATTGCGACGGAACCCTTTGGGGCGGCGATGCGGGCTACGGATTTATGGCGTGGTCGCTGGAGCAGGGGTTGGTGTCGCGATCGACGAACGACTGGGTCGACTCGCGCTACCGCGACTATCTGGCAGGAAACGTGAGCGAAGCGGCCATGTGCGGCGAAATGGTGCAAATGTACGCTGGGTTGCGCGACAGTGAACTGCGGGACGCCGCGGCGCGTTACGTTGAGGAGTTCGTGCGCGGGCACGTGTTTGCCGAGATGACCGCATTGGTAGAAAAAATGCAGCAGGCGGGAGTCGATATTTGGGCTGTCAGCTCGACCAACCGTTGGGTGATCGCCGAGGGCCTGCGCGATTTCGGCATCACGGACGAGCACATTTTGGCGGCTGAAGTGCGCGTCAAGGACGGCAACATTACCGACGAGATCGTCGATGTGCCGACGGACGAAGCAAAAGCGGTTGCGCTCAAACGAATGGGCCTGACGGCGCCTGACGCCGTGTTTGGCAACTCGATTCACGACCTGGCGATGCTGGAGATGGCGCGCTACGCCTTTCCGGTGAATCCGTCTCCGGCGCTCAAGGAGGCGGCGGCGAAGCGAGGCTGGGGCTACTTCAGGCCACTGGCCGCCAAAGGCGTTGAAGCGGCGGTGGGTGGGGAATAAAGCCGGTTGTCGGCGGTCGACGCCATTCAGGACAGGCCTCCGGACGACCGAGCCTGCGCACTGCGAATGGATACAATCCTTAGACAACTCAGTCTTTTCATTCATTTACACTGGATTGCGTGAATGACAGTCCAGCCAAGCCGAAGACTCATACTCCCGGTCCCGCACTTCGTTTTGTGGCGGCGGCGCTGATTGTCCGGGACCGTGAGGTCTTGATAGGCCAGCGGCGTGCAGACCAGCCAATGGCGTCATTATGGGAGTTTCCCGGAGGAAAAATTGAGCCTGGCGAGAGCGCGCAGGAAGCGCTTGCCCGCGAACTGGTGGAAGAGCTGGGAATTCGCGCAGAAGTCGGTCGCGCGGTCACGCGCATTCGCCATAACTATCGCGGCGGTGGCGCAGTTGATCTGCAATTCTTCGCGGTGCTCCGCTTTACGGGAGAAATTGACAATCAGATCTACCAGCAAGTGCGCTGGGTGAAGCTGGAAGAATTGACCAACTACAAGTTTCTCGCTGCGGATCGGGGGCTGATCAAGGATTTGGCGGCGGGGAAGTTCTTTTGAGAGCTGCGTTGAGCTGGAAATTCATCAACGGGGCCCTTATTGTTCAACGAAGTGAGCGAATATAGCACTCAGGTTGTAGTGCAACTTATGCCAATTGTTGATGCAACCAAACCGCCTGCGGGGCGTATCCTATTTACCAGCGATAACACCGAAACTGATAACCCTGCTGCGTTTTTCCAACATCAATAGCAGGCTGAATGGTTACCGTAGGCACTTCGCCGATGACGGTGAGGTGCAGACTATAATCAGGAATCTAATTCAACATTCGGTGTCTGGCGGGCCGAGATCTTATGAAGATCGAGAATCTTGACCCGTTGCTCGACCCGCGCTGGGACCAGCTTGTTGCGTCGCACCCTTCTGCATCCGTGTTTCACACGAGAGGTTGGCTCAGCGCATTAGCCAAGACCTACGGCTTTCGACCTGTTGCGCTGACAAGCGCAGCGGCCGGCAAGCCGCTTTCGGATGGAGTTGTATTCTGCGAAGTACGAAGCAGCTTCACCGGGGCGCGCCTGATTTCACTTCCGTTTTCCGATCATGCCCAGCCCCTGATGAATGAGCGCGGCGATCCGCTGGAATTGCAGCAGTGGATGGAGGCGGAGTACATTCGCGGCCAGTGGAAGTATGTAGAGCTACGGCCAGTTGCCTGGGAGATGGCCTCCGGTACATCGTTGGTTGCGACGGAATCCTTCTGGGTACACACCCTGGACCTGACGCCTCCAATCGATAAAATATTCCGCAGTCTGCACAAGAGTTGCTTCCAGCGGAGAATCCGACACGCGGATCATGAACATCTGGCCTACGAGCGGAGTTCCACCGACCAGCTTGTCGATGACTTCTATAACTTGCTCCTGATTACCAGGCGACGTCATGCGCTTCTGCCTCAACCTCGCGAATGGTTCCAGAACATCATGGCTGAGATGAGCCCGAATGCGGAGATTCGGATCGCGCGCAAGGATGGTGTTGCTGTCGCTGCGATTCTCACTCTGCGTCACCGCAGCACAGTGGTCTATAAGTATGGGTGCTCGGATGGGCGATTCCACCACCTGGCCGGAATGCCGTTTCTATTCTGGAAGATGATCGAGGAGAGCAAGCAGGAAGGATTCGAACGAATCGATTTAGGCCGCACGGAATTAGAGAATCTCGGACTCATCGAATTCAAAGATCGAATGGGCACGACACGGACGAAGATGAGCAATCTGCGGTATCCGAAGAGCGAGCAGACGAGCGGCGTGCAACTTTCGCGCATGGGCGGGGAGCGAAAATTATTGAAATTCCTTCCCGGCGTTGTCTCCTCAACGATGGGCCGACTCGTGTACAGGCATATCGCCTAATCTCGCGCCAGCATGTCGACGTACCCTAGTGTCCCGGAATCATTCCCCACAACATCATCATTGTCATACCGATGACAATAATGCTGGTGGCCCAGGCGATCCAGTTCCAAAGACGCGAGTTCTTGTGCGCGCCCATCAGGTCGCTTCGGTTAATGAGCAGCAGCATGAGGATGATGACCACCGGCAGAAGGACGCCGTTGAGCACCTGGGACAGGATCGCAACGTTGATGAGCTGAGAATCGGGCAGCAGCAGAACAGTGATGGCGCCGCCGGCGATGAGAAGCGTGTAGAGCCAGTAGAAAAACGGCGCCTCCTTGAAGCTTTTGTCGACACCCGATTCGACGCCAAGTCCTTCGCAGACCGTGTAAGCCGTAGACAGCGGCAGAATGGATGCTGCAAACAGCGAAGCATTGAAGAGCCCAAAGGCGAAGAGGATGAAGGCGTAGTCGCCGGCCAGGGGGCGCATGGCCTCGGCTGCGTCCGCGGCCACCTGAATGGCTCCCATGCCGTGAACGAAGAGCGTGGCCGCGCAGGCCACCACGATGAACCAGGCGATGAGATCAGTGAAGATGCTGCCAACGATCACATCGAGGCGTGAAGCGGCGTAATCCTTGACGCGAATTCCTTTTTCCACGATCGACGCCTGAAGGTAGAACTGCATCCAGGGCGCGATGGTGGTGCCGACGACGCCGATGGCCATGTAGATGTAGGCCTTGTCTCCCCACACGGATTTGGCGGGAAGCTTGACAGTGGCCCATAACGCATCGTGCCAACTGGGCTGCGAGAGCACGCCGGCAAAGATATACGTGATGTAGACAGCCGACGCGACGAGGAAAATCTTTTCAGTGCTTTTGTAGTCGCCGCGGATGACAAGGGCCCAAACCAGAAAGGCACAGATGGGCACGGAAATCAGCTTGGACACGTGAAACAAATGCAGCGAGCCGGCGATGCCGATGAATTCGGTAACTACATTGGTGTAATTGACGACGACCAGCACCAGCATGAGAACGAAGGTGAGGCGCAGGCCGAACTCCTCGCGGATGAGATCGCTGAGTCCCTTGCCGGTGACCACGCCCATGCGGGCGCACATCTCCTGCACCACGATGAGCGCGATGGTGATGGGAATCATGGTCCACAGGAGGGTGTAGCCGTACTGCGCGCCGGCCTGAGAGTAAGTGAGAATGCCGCCGGAGTCGTTATCGACATTGGCGGTAATGAATCCGGGGCCGAGCACGGCCAGAAAGAGGATGATCCGGATTCGCCAGCGCTTCCACATGGCAGTGCGAGTTCCTAAGGTGGATTCATTTCAGTTTGAGCTTGGCGGAAAAAGATTCCTCACTGACCATAACAGGCAAGACCCAAACGAGCGAAGCGAGAGACGCAAATCGTTCGTTGGACCATCCCGATCGAGAAGGGAGGACTCCGGTTGAGAAAGAATCCCCCATTTGATCCGCAAAAACTGCTGTCGATACGATCCCGGCTAAGCCTTAGCGGCACGCACGGGCTGTGTCTGCTGCGCTGCGCTCGCACTCGTGCCGAGCAGGCTATGCACCACGTCTGCCGCGCTATAGCTATTGCGCCCCGGCGCAAGGAACTGCGCAATGGTATTCAGGTCGTCGCCCACAGTGACCAGCGCGGGCTCGACTGAGCCATCCTTGCGCGTTTGCGCGTGACCGATATTCGACAACAGCGTGTTGCAGAGGCATTTGCGGCCAACCGTCTCTTCGATCTTGCCGCCCTTGGCTACGTAGTTTTCTCCGGGCTCCGCCGAGCAGCGGTAGCCGATCTGATCATCGCCCACTGCGTACGGTTCGCGCAGATAACCCAGATCGCAGATTCGATTACGCTCTGCATAGACAGCAGACTCCGATGTGGTGCCCGCGAGCTTCGCAACTTTGAACGGAAATCCGGTTGGCGAGGCCAGCGGATCGGTGAACACTTCGCCTGTCCCGGCAATTGCCTGCTCAATGAGCCTCGTTTTCAAGTCGGCCCTCATGCCCGATTCCTGAGTGAATGCAAATGCGGTTCCAACCTGCACGCCAGTCGCCCCCTGATCCAGCGCTTCGCGCAGCTTGGTCGCGCTGCCATACCCACCGGCCAGCCAGAAGGGAACGCCGAGCGATTTCAACTCCTCGGTTTTCACGACGTCGCGCTCGCCATAGACCGGCTCGCCAGCATCGTTGAGTTGCGGCTTGCCCCGTGGCGGCGCATTGTGGCCGCCTGCTGTTGGGCTCTCGATCACCAGTCCATCGACGCGGCCGCTGGCGCGGCGCAGCATGGTAGTGGCGAGGGTGTTGGACGAGACGATGGCCAAAAACCTGGGCCGGTTGAGGGCCGGAAGCGGGCCTTCGGCGAATTCTGCCGGATCGAGGCGCATCAAAGAGTCCAAGTTGGAAAACTGCGCAGCGCCCGTAACAGCCAGGCGATACTCCGCGGCACGCTGCGCCGCAAACGCATCGAGTACACCAGGAATGTGCAGCGGGATACCCGCGCCCATCAGGACATAGCCCACGCCCGCCAACATGGCGCCATAGATTGAAGGCAGATGGGGGAGTTGAACTTTCTCAAGATAGTTGATGCCCACAGGATTGTTGTGGCCTTCCCTGGCCAGAAAAACCTCAACGAAATTGCTCACCATGCAGAGTTCGATGAGCTTGCGCGAATCGTGTTTCTGGTGCATGGGAAGCGCCTTATAAGGCGCACCTGCGTCCTTGCCGCCCGGCACGAAGTATTCCTGCCAGATTCGTTTCGCCATATCGGGAAACGGAAAAGCATCCAGTCCGCGGCGCATGTGCCCGCTCTCGTCGCCGTCTGCGAGCCGGCGCACAAAGACCGCATCGAGCGCCGTGCCTGACACGACACCCAACTGGCCAAGTTTTGAAACGGCCTGGGCCAAACGCCAATTGGAGACGCCGACGCCCATTCCGCCCTGAATGATCACTGGAAACCGGGACATGCCTAAATTGTTTCACAGATTCAATTCAAATGCGACCGGAGAGCTTTCTCGCAAATCACCGACCCCAAGAAACGCGGGAAGGTTCCCAACGTGAAAGCGGAAACCGCCCCACGCTTTTCTTGTGCCGGTTAGAATTTAAAGCTTCTCGCGCAGAAAACTTATGACGCGCTCGGCCTGCACCACGCCTACCATGCGGCCCAGCGAGTCTACAACCGGGAGCGCATGAAGGTTGTATTTGTCGAACAATTCGGCCAGTTCGTTTTGCTTCATATCGGGTGGGCAGGAGATGACGCGTGACTCGGCAAGGACGCCCAAATGCGATTCCGGCTGAGCCATCACCAGGCGCGCCAGAGGAATTGCGCCGCGAAGCATACGTTTTTCGTCGAACAGAAAGACTTCCGTCACGCTCTCCGGATCGCCGTCGAAGCTACGCAAGGCCTGCACGGCCTGCGCAACGGTGGCTTCCACGCCCACGTAGACAAACTCCGTGGTCATGCTGCCGGCGGCAGAGTCCTCGTCGAACTCGAGGAGCTCCTCGACCTCTTGCCGCTCCTCTGGCTCCATCTCCTCGAGGATGGCATCGGATTGCTCCTCCGACAGCTCGGAGAGCAGATCGGCAGCGGCGCCGGGGTCCATTTCCTCCACGATGTCGGCGATGCGCTCTTCATCGAGCTTTTCGAGCAGTGCCTTTTGCATCCTTGGCTCGACCTCTTCCAGAGTCTCGGCGGCCATCTCTTCATTGAGGGAGGTGAAGATGGCCTGGCGTTCGGCAGGCGCCAGATCTTCAAGAATGTCGGCCAGGTCAGAGGGGTGGATGCCGGCCAGACGCTCGTGCTCGATGCGCAGCTTGACGCGTCGCGCGGGATCGGGCTCAATGACATCGACAAACTGCCAGGGAATGGCGCGGGCGCTAAACCTGCGCGAGATGGATTCAAGGCGCGCCCGCGGCAGAACGCCTTTGAAGACCCGGCGAAATGCGCCGCGCAGACCGACCTCGACTTCAGCCACGCGCAGATGGTGGGCCGCTCCCTGGCCGGTCCACTCCAGATCAACATCGTTGACGCGGACCACTTTTCGGCCGTTGATGTCGATGATCTGGCGGTCAACGAGATCGCGCTGCAAAAAGAGATAGCTGCCTTCGTCCTTGAGTGGAGCGAGCGCCTCGGCCGAGCGCAACTCAAGCGTGCCTGCAGGAGTCTCCATCACTTCCTGCGAGGGCACAAGGAAAAGGCCGGAGCGGGCCTTGAGCACGATGCCCGCCACCCTGCCGCCGTCGGGCCCCGTAGCTACCACAACGTCTTTGAGCCTGCCTCGCAACTGCCCATGCGCGTCCGTCACCGGCGTGCCAAGAAGCGCGGTAAGGCTGACACGAATTGAATTGTGCTGGTTCACGCGCGGCTCCAAAGATCGAGTGGGGGTTGAAACTCAACCTAACCATCGCAGTTTACTCCCCTGGACGAAGCGCACAGCGGCGCAAACCGGCGCTATGGCCAATGAAAGTAATCCCTTCGCGGCCTTGACACAATCGCATACAGACTTGAAACTGCCAGCTAGGTTAATGAAATGCGGGGTGGCGCTTGCGAGGCCCACGTTGGAGGCAAACGACAGTCCGGTGACTGGACCGACTAGAGAACGGCGGAGTTTCCGGCTGAATTCCAGCATGGAAAGCGTGAACGAGGTGGAAGCGGCCGCGGATAAGCTGGCCATTGATGCAGGTCTGGACGAAGACCAGCGCTTCCACATCGGCATGGCTGTTCGCGAGGCGGCCATTAACGCCGTGCTTCACGGGAATCAATACGATCCTGCGCGCCAGATTGCGGTCTCGATGGAAAACACGGGTAAGGACCTGGTCATCGTGATTGCCGACGAAGGTCAAGGTTTCCATCCCGACAAAGTGCCCAATCCGCTGGCCGAAGAGAACCTTCTTCGGGGCACGGGGCGCGGCATCTTCCTCATCCGGTCTCTTATGGATGAGGTACACTTTCGACAATTGCATCCGGGAACCGAATTGACGCTTATCAAGCATCTGGCGCCAACGGGGGGAAAGACCTAGAGCCTGTTATTAGCTTTCGCGCGAGGCGGGAATGAACCGGAACGCCGAAGTATGATTTTCCGGGTTCCTGAGCCGGGCGCGAAGTTTTCCGCAAACGGGCGGCGGCAAAGATGCTATAACCGATGTACCTAGAAAGGGGGATTTTCCGTGGCACTTGCGATAGCTTCTCGTGAAGTGGATGGCGTGACAGTACTGGAACTCAGCGGGCGGATCACACTCGGCGAGGGGAGCGTACAGTTGCGCGACGCCATTCGTGACGCGATCGGCAAAGGACAGAAAGATATCCTGCTGGATCTGGGCGAAGTGAACTACATCGATAGCTCGGGCCTGGGTGAACTGGTGAGCGCCTACACCTCTGCCAAGAACCAGAGCGCGAAGTTGAAACTGCTGAAACTGACCAAGAAGGTCCACGACCTGCTGCAGCTGACCAAGCTGTATACCGTTTTCGATATCTACGATGACGAGGCCAGCGCTATTTCATCGTATAAATAGCCCCGTTCGGGTGAAGCTTTGAGTAAGAAAGGCCATCCCGTTTGCACGGGGTGGCCTTTCGCATTTGCGGAGAGCGGGTCGAACTTCTAGAACTGCACGTTGGGCACCGCTTGCGACGCCGGGCTGGCGGCGAAGTAGGCATTGTTCTGGTGGAAGCCGGCAATCCCCGCCCAGATACTGTTGGGGAACTGCAAAATAAATGTGTTGTAGTCCTGGATTGCGTCGTTGTAGCGTTTGCGCGCGACGCTGATCCGGTTCTCGGTGCCGGATAGCTCATCCTGCAATCGCATGAACTGATCGCTGGAGCGCAATGTCGGATAGTTTTCTGTCAAGACGAGCACCTTGGCCAGGGAACTATCGAGCTGATTGTTTGCGGCGATCTTGGCTTCAGGGGTCTGGGCGTTCATCAATCCGTCCCGGGCCTGTGCGATTTCGGCGAACACGCTGCTCTCTTCCTTGGTGAAACCTTTCACGGTCGACACCAGGTTGGGGATGAGATCGGCGCGCCGCTCCAGTTGCACGTCTACTTCAGACCATGCGGCTTTTACCGTCTGATCCTTGGCCACCATTTGATTCTTGGCGCTGACGAAGCTGCCAAAGATCATCAGCACCACGAGAAGCAGGACGCCTAAAACACCCAGCGTAATTCCAAGTCCACGGCTCATACAGTTTGATTCTCCTTGGCAAAACAGTTATCAGCTTTCAGCTTGTGCCCCATTGCTACCTGCTTTTCAGGATAAGCTGTGGGCTGAGAGCTAAGCGCTGAAATATTACCAACTTCCTCCGGCGCCGCCGCCGCCAAAACCACCGCCGCCGCCGCCGAATCCTCCAAAGCCTCCGCCACCACCACCGCCGAAACCACCTCCGCCAAATCCTCCGCCCATTCCTGAGCCGCCACCCCAGCCGCCTCGTCCCCAACCGCCAAAAAACAGGCTGGCGCCGAAGAGGATGCGAAACAATGAGCCGCCGCCGAAAAAGAGAAGGACAAGGATGAGCAGAATAAGTTTGCCCGCCCCGCCGCCACTATCCTGCTGAGCGGGCTGAGGCGCATCTGTGGGCTGATTCTGGGTCAGCGTGATTTTGGCGTCGTCGGCGATGACCTGGGCCACCTCGCCCACTGCGAGCGTGACTGCGCCGTCATAGTCGCTGGCCTTCAGGTCGGGAACCATGTCGCGGCCAATGTTGCCGGTCTTGCCGTCGGGCAGAATCCCTTCAAGCCCGTAGCCGACCTCGATGCGGTATTTGTGGTCGGCGACTGCCAGCAGCACCATGGCGTACTTGTTGTCGCCCTTGTTGCCCATCTTCCAGTGGTCTTCAAGCTGATTGGCGTAGTCTGCCGCGTCGTCGCCGTTGAGGTCGTGGACGGTGACGATGGCGATCTGCGCATTGGCCTGGGAGTGATCGAGTTGCGTGCAGATCGAGTCCAGATGCGCGATCACCTGTGGCGATAGCACATGAGCGAAGTCGCTCACATAGTCAGTGGGTTGGGGGAGGCTTGCGACGGTCTCGGCGAGCGAAGAGACGGGAAGGAATACAAAAAGGGCCGCCAGCAAGGGCGGAAGCATGGCGAAGCGTGCGCTGCGAAGGCCTACCATTCCTCCATCATTGTACGTTGGCAGGGCGCGGCGAGTTCCCTAAGCTGCAAGCTCTACACTGGGATAGAAATGAGCCAAAATCCGCTTCCGTCGCCGCCAGTCGCCCACAAAGAACATACGGAAACTACGCTGCACGGCGTTGTCCTTGAGGACGACTACGCCTGGCTGCGGGATAAAGCAGATCCTGATGTCACCGAATATCTCGAAGCCGAGAACGCCTACGCCGATGCGGTGATGACGCCGCAGGCAGGGCTGCGCGAAAAGCTGTACGAAGAAATGCTGAGCCATGTGAAGCAGACGGACGTTTCGGTTCCCTACCGCGATGGCGCCTGGTGGTATTACACGCGTACCGAGGAAGGGCTGCAGTACGGCATTCATTGCCGCAAGCGGGGCGGGCCGACGGGACCCGAGGCCACAGCAAAAGAAGAAGTAGTGCTGGACGGGAATGAACTCGCGCAGGGGCAGGCATTTTTTTCGATCGGCGACACGGACATTACCGACGACGGCCGCTGGCTAGCCTACACAACCGACACCAAGGGTTTTCGCCAGTATACGTTGCGCATCAAGGACCTGGAAACCGGTGAGACGTTGGCGGGCGAGGTTGAACGCGCTGGGTCCGTGGTGTGGGCCGCGGGCAATCGCACGCTTTTCTACACCGTTGAGGACGAGCAGCAGAAGCGCCAGTTTCAGCTTTGGCGGCATGAGCTTGGCACGGCGCATTCTGACGACGTGCTGGTCCACCAGGATGACGACGAGCGCTTCAACCTTGGCGCGGGGCGCACGCGCGATGGCAAATACATCGTTGTGGAGGCGGCCAGCCACACGACGAGCGAAGCGCGGGTGCTGCGAGCAGATGAGCCAGCCGGGATTTTCGCCGTCATTGCGCCGCGCGAGGATGAGCACGAGTATTCGGTCGACCATCGCAATGGGCTGTGGTTTATCCGGACGAACGATCGTGGGCGAAACTTTCGACTGGTGACGGCTCCCGTAGCTGCGCCGGGCCGCGAGCACTGGACTGAGCGGATCGCCCATCGAGACGCGGTGATGCTCGAAGACGTCGATCTCTTCGCGGGATTTTTCATCGCTTGTGAACGCGAGGATGGTCTGCCGCGCTTGAGGCTATGGAAATTTGCCGGAGACGGCGCCGATGCAGCGCGCGCGGGTGAAATCGCCTTCCCCGAGCCGGCTTACAGCGCGTACCCTCACATCAATCGCATATTTGAAGCAACGACCTTCCGCTACGGGTATCAATCGTTGGTTACGCCGAGCTCGGTTTACGAGTACGACGTGGCAACGGGCGAGTCGACACTGCTGAAGCAGCTTGAAGTGCCGGGCGGGTTCGATCGCACGCTCTATGCGAGCGAGCGGATTCACGCGAAAGCGCCGGATGGGGTCGAGGTTCCGGTGTCGATCGTGTATCGCCGTGACAAACTCGGTAAGATCGACGGCCGCGGGACGGGAACAAATCCGCTCTACGTTTACGGCTACGGGTCGTACGGATATTCGCTGCCGCTCGGCTTCAGCTCGAATCGACTGAGCCTGCTCGATCGCGGAGTGGTGCTGGCGTACGCGCACATTCGCGGCGGCGGTGACCTGGGGGAGCCGTGGCATGACGCGGGGAAAATGCTGGTAAAGCGCAACACTTTCACCGATTTCATCGCCTGCGTGGAACACCTGACCGCGCTGGGCTACGGCGATCCGAGACGCGTGGCGGCCGAGGGCGGATCAGCGGGCGGGTTGCTGATGGGCGCAATCGCGAACATGCGGCCCGATCTTTTCCGCGCCATTGTCTCACACGTTCCGTTTGTGGACGTGATGAATACGATGCTCGATGCTTCCCTGCCCCTCACGGTTCCCGAATACGAGGAATGGGGCGACCCGAATGAAGAAAAATATTTCAAATACATGCTGAGTTATTCGCCTTACGACAATCTGCGCGCGGCGAATTACCCGGCGATGCTGGTGAAGACCAGTCTGCACGACAGCCAGGTAATGTATTGGGAGCCGGCGAAGTATGTGGCGAAGCTGCGCACACTCAAAACCGACAGCAATCCGCTGTTGCTGGTGACGAATATGCAGGCGGGACATGGCGGAGCAAGTGGGCGATACGACTACCTGAAGGAGATTGCGCTGGACTACGCTTTTCTGCTGCGTGAATTCGGAATTGTGTGCTAAAGTTGGGCGACTTTTGTTGACCAATGGTTTGCAATGCGAAATCTGAGTATTTGCTTCTTATTTCTTTGGCTCCTCGCGGTCCCGGTGTATGGGCAAGATGGAGTGGCCCCGCCGACCCAAGACGGCCCAATGAACGTCAAGGCCACTCCACCGACTCCCGACAAAGATGGTGTGTACCAGATCGGTCCCGGAATCACGCCGCCGGTACTGACCAAGGCCGTGCCGCCGGAGTACCCGCAGGATGCCGAGCCCGGGTTTCGGCGTCGTTTCCTTTTCCAGGTTGTGGTCGGCGCGGATGGCACTGTCAAGCTGCGAGACGCCTTCCCCAACGGTCATGGCCCGTACCTCGATAACGCGATCGCGGCGGTCAAGGCATCGACGTTTCAACCTGGGACGTTGAATGGTATCCCGGTTCCGGTGCTTGCTTGCGTGAGTGTGGGGTTCTCTCCATTCAGGCCGCCATCGACAGAGATTGTGGACTGCGATCAACCCGGCTTGGAAAACGGCTTCAGAGGCGCCGCTACTTCCCCGTGGGCGAACGACCCCCTCAGGCTCCCACTCGGCGCTAAGCCGCCTATGGTGATCCACTCTGGAGAAGCCGAGTTCTCTGACGAAGCACGCAGGGAACGAATCGAGGGGAACGTGCTGATATCAACCATTGTGAATGAGCAAGGCATTCCAACCGAGATTCGTGTGGAACGGCCGGCTGGCCACGGGCTGGATGAGAATGCGATCGCGGCCGTCAGCCAGTACCGGTTTCGTCCGGCAACACTCGACGGAAAACCCATTGCGGTGCGAATAAGGATTGAGATCACTTTTCGCTTCCGCAATTAGGTCGTCGGGATTCTGACACAATCAGTATTCTCTCTGCTTCGTCTACGCGCTGCCCTTCATCTCAACGATCGTCTTTTCGAGGCTCGCGGCGTCTTCGACATTCAACGCTTTCAGGGCAGGGTCGATCTGCTTGAGCAACCCGCAGAGTACCTTGCCGGGGCCGACTTCGATGAAGACATTCGCTCCTGCGGCTTTCAACGATTGCACGCAGTCGACCCAGCGGACCGTTCCGGTGACCTGGCGAATGAGCGCATCGCGCGCGGCATCTGCCGTGGTCAACAGTTCGCCGGTGATGTTGGCCGCGACAGGAATGTGCGGTTCGCGCATTGCGATACCGGATAGCACGCGTGCCACTTCTTCCTGCGCGGGCTGCATGAGCGCGCAGTGGAATGGCGCGCTGACAGGAAGCATGACGGTTCGGCGAGCGCCTTTGGCCTTGCAAAGAGCGGCGGCCATTTCGACAGCGGCCGTAGCCCCCGAAATAACGGTCTGACTCGGTGAGTTGAGATTTGCGGCCTGCACGGTCAAGCCGGTCTCGCGCGCGATCTCAGCGCAAGCCTCGGCTACCTGCGCGGCGTCGAGGGCGAGAATGGCCGCCATGGCTCCCTGCCCCGCCGGGACTGCCTGCTGCATGGCATGGCCGCGAGCCTTGACGGCGCGCACCGCATCGGCAAAGGAGAACGTGCCGGCGATGACATGGGCCGACCACTCGCCCAGCGAATGGCCGGCGGCAAGCGCCGGCTGAACGCCATGCTCGGCAAGGACGCGCGCCGCTGCCACGCTGACCGTCATGATGGCCGGCTGCGTATTCTCGGTCAGGCGCAGGTCCTCTTCCGGCCCCTCAAAACAAATTCGCGAAAGCAGGAAGCCAAGGGCCGCATCGGTCTCCGCGAAGGTTTGAGCAGCAATAGGAAATCGTTCGGCAAGCTCGCGGCCCATGCCTACGGCCTGCGAACCCTGCCCCGGAAAGAGAAAGGCGATCTTGTTGGTCATTTCAGAAAGGATTGTAGCGGATTCGGCGATGCAGGCCGTCGCACTTCAGTTCCAGCGTTTCTTGTCGTCTGCGTCCTCATCGATCCGGTTGCCCTGGCCGTCGAACCTCACGGTGCGTCCCTGCGAGCGCATGTAGACCTCGAATTTGCGAGCTGCGCGACGGCGCTTCCAGCGAAAGTAGCGATTGCGCAGGCCGAACCAGCTTTCGCTGAGCATGAAGGAGAATCCGCGCCGCGGCGCCATGCGCACGAACGCGAAGCCGGCCAGCGCTCCGCCCAGTTGCGCGAAAGCATACATTCTCTCCTGACCAAAGAGCATGGCGACCGCAACGAGCGCATAGATCATGGCCATGTAGCGCGCCTTGATGGAAATAACGAAGAACAAAAGAAACTGCGTGTCGCCGTACAGGAGCCCTATGGCCACCAGCAATCCGAAGATGCCGCCAAAGCAGCCGAAGAGCGGGTTGGCGTTCAAAAGCAGCGAAGGGGCAAGAGTGCTGGCGACCAGATAGAGCACCAAAGCCGCGGCCGCCGTGCCCAGCACCGAAGCGGCATAGAGGCTCATCACCCAGTTGGCGTCATGAAATGCCTCGAGGAATCCGGCAAGAAACCACAGCGAAAGCAGCTCGAAGAGCGTGCCGAGGATTCCGACGTGCACAAAGCTGTAGGTGAATGGCTGCCAGAGAGCCCCGTGCATGAATGAGAATGGATCGAAGACGAGCGAGCCTGCGATCGCGCGCGCCGACGAAGAGGCCAAAGTCGCCAACAATAAGATAAAGTATGCAGCGAGGTTAATGAGAATCAGGCGGCGCGTGGCGCCCTTGAAGTCAGGGAAGGCGAGCGGACTGGAGCCAAATCTCGGCATCGTAATCAACAGGGTAAACGCTCAAGCGCGCCGATGTCATGGCGCCTGAAGTGAAACGGTGAAAAGCTGTCGTCAAATTGGGATTCCCCCGGAGGAGCAAGCACCGAAGCCTGCACGAGGTCTGCACCGGAGGTGGGGCACGCCCGAAAATCCCGGGAAAAAACGTATCGTCTAAGGGGCAGGAAGTGCTTTTCCCGACATCTAAGATGCCAGGATTGCGTAGCCGGTTTGGCTCTTGACCTGAGGCCGGGTTCTCACTAAAACTAGCGATGGTTGTCGAATATTGAAGACGGTCTCATCCCGTAATACGATTCGGATTGGAAAGTGAGGATGCTGCAATGCCCAGTTGCCCTGAATGCGAAACTGCCCTGAACATTGATGTCGAGGAAGTGGAAGAGGGCGACGTGATAGCCTGCGATGAGTGCGGAACGGAATATGAAGTGGTTGGCGTGGAGCCGCTGGAGTTGGCCCGCGTCGAAGAAGGCATTGAAGAGGAAGACGTTATTATCACAGAGGACGAAGAGGAGTAAGAATGAGCCGAGCCGGCATGGTAACGGCAACCGCGTTGAGCCTGCTTGCATTCGCAGCGTTTTCCGCAGGGCCGCCGAACTCGCTCATTTCCCCCCCAGCGTGGGCCCAGAACATCGGCATACGCACCGTGTCGGGCACGGTGTTGAACGCTGCATCCCAGGCCGTTCCGAACGCCACGGTATTCCTGCAGAATGACAAGACAAAGACCATTCGCAGCTTTGATTCCACGGCTGACGGCCATTTTCACTTCTCCCAGGTCGATATGAGCACCGACTTTGATTTGTGGGCGGAGAAGGACGGCAAAAAGAGCGCGACGAAAACCGTGAGCTCATGGGACGCGCGCAAAGACTTCATCTCAGATTTGAAGTTGAAGTAGGCGTTCGCCGGCGCGTGAATCGCGCAGCCAGCCGCCGCAGTGCCGGGGCCGAATTCGCGCGTTGAGCTTCAGCCTTCCAGTTTCTTCACAACCAGTTCATTCAGCAGTGCAGGGTTGGCCTGACCCTTCGTCGCGCGCATTACCTGGCCGACGAAGAATCCTGCCATCGTCTTCTTGCCGCTGCGATACTGCCCTACTTGCTTTGGGTTGGCGGCAATTTCTTCGTCGATCAGCTTTTCAAGAGCCGAGGCGTCGGTGATCTGCTGCGGCTTCTCGCGGTCGTAAACCGGTCCGAAGTCTTCACCCTTCTCAAAGCACACATCGAACAGCTGCTTCATCTGCTTCGAGCTGATCTTGCCTTCATCCAGCAGGTCGGCGGCCAGCACAATTCCGGCCATGGTTACTGGAGATTGCTCCATCTCGAGGCCCAAAGCCTTCAGGCGCCCACCCACTTCGCTCAGCAAAACGTTGGCCACGCGCCGCGGATTGCGGGCTGTCTTGGCCGCGGCCTCAAAGCGGTCGGCAAACTCGCGCGAGGCAGTGAGTGTGTGCGCATCCTGCACGCTCAGGTCGTATTCGGCAATCATTCGCTTGCGGCGCGCTTCCGGTAATTCGGGGAGTTTTGCCTTTGTCTCGGCGATGAATTTCGGCGTCAGAATGAGAGGCGGTAGATCGGGCTCGGGAAAGTAGCGATAGTCGTGCGCCTGCTCCTTTGAGCGCATGGAGTACGTGCGGCCCTCGTTGGCATCCCAGAGCCGGGTCTCCTGCATTACCTGCCCACCCGATTCGATGACTTCAACCTGGCGCTCGATTTCGTATTCCAGCGCGGCGCGAACGAACTTGAAGCTGTTGACGTTTTTGACCTCGACTTTTGTTCCGAATTTTTCCTGGCCCCGCGGGCGAACGCTCACATTGGCGTCGCAACGCAGGGAGCCCTCTTCCATGTTGCAGTCGGAGACAGCGGTGTAAAGCAGGATCTCCTTGAGCCGGGTGAGGTATTCGAAGGCCTCGCCGGGAGTGCGGATGTCGGGCTCGCTGACGATCTCGATGAGCGGCGTGCCGCAGCGGTTCAGGTCAAGATACGTGCGCGTCGCCGAGTCGGAGAATCCCTCGTGCAGGCTCTTGCCCGCGTCCTCTTCCATGTGCAGGCGCGTGATGCCGATGCGCTTCGTCAAGCCGTGCTCCGCAGGAACGTCAATCCAGCCGTGCTCGGCCAGCGGCTTATCGTACTGCGAAATCTGGTAGCCCTTGGGCAGATCGGGATAGAAGTAATTCTTGCGCGCGAAGATCGATTGCTCGCGCACCTGGCAGTTGAGCGCCAGCGCGGCCAGCGCGGCGAATTCGACAGCCTTCGCGTTCAGCACCGGCAGGGCGCCCGGAAGCCCGAGGCAAACGGGGCAGATATTGGTGTTCGGGTCCGATCCGAAGTGGTTGGCGCAACCGCAAAACGCCTTGGTGGCCGTGAGCAACTGCACGTGTACTTCCAGGCCGATCACCGGCTCGAATTTCGTCTGAACAGCGGAAGAGGCGGCTGTTGCGGGCATGATTGAATTTTAGCGGATGCGCGAACGGGCCAACAATCGTAATGCGACTGGCCTGCATGGGGCGCGATTGCCTACAATCGGAAGCGCGTCGCGGGACGATTGTTGGTGGCCGTCCGTGGCGATCTGGATTCGATTGGAGCGATCAAGTGAATCGATGGAAGCTTTGCAAAACTACTTTTTTCGCTGCGGCCCTGGCAGCATTGCTTGCGGGTCCTGCGCTGATGGCACAAACGCCCGTGACCTCGACCCAGGCCCCAGGGGCTACGGCACAGCCAACTCCTGCGGCACAGCCAGCGCCCGCGGAGCAGGCCTCGCCGGCGATTCAGACTTCGCCTTCGGGGCACCCCAACAATGCCTACTGGATGGACCACGATAAACAGTTGTTAGTTGACTTTGGCGGGCTTGAGCGCTTCAAGGAGGCCGATGCGATGCTGACTGCGCCGCAGCCAGGTGAAGATCGCGTGGTCTTCATGGGCGATTCGATCACTCAGGGCTGGAAGCTGGATCAGTCGTTTCCCGGCAAGCCGTATATCAATCGCGGCATCGGCGGGCAGACCACTCCGCAGATGGTTGTGCGGTTTCGCCAGGATGTGATCGATTTGAAACCCCGGGTGGTTGTGATTCTCGCGGGGATCAATGATATTGCAGGAAATACGGGGCCGATGACGCTTGAGCAGACGGAGGGAAACATAGCGTCGATGGCGGAACTGGCCAAGGCGAACGGCATTCGAGTGGTGCTTTGCTCGGTGCTGCCGGCCTATGACTTTCCCTGGTCTCCTGGGCTATTTCCTGCGCCCAAGGTTGTTGCAGTGAATGCGTGGATGAAGCAATACGCAGCCGATAACCACCATGTGTACGTGGACTATTACTCGGCGATGAGCGACGATCGCGGAGGCCTGCCTGCAACACTGAGCGCGGACGGCGTGCACCCGCTGCCGCCCGGCTACACCATCATGACGCCGCTGGCGGAAGCAGGGATTGAACGGGCGCTGAAAAGCAGGGAATAGGATCAGGAATTCAGACGGAGAACGACGTTCCGCAGCCGCAGGAGCGCGATGAGTTGGGATTAATGAAGTTGAATCCCTGGCGGATCAGCGTCTCTTCATAGTCGAGCGTCATGCCTTGAAGATAGACAAAGCTCTTGGGATCGATGAAGACGCGAACGTTTTCGAAGGTGAAGATGTTGTCGCTTTCGCGCGGATGCGCATCGAAAGCGATGGCATAGGAGAGGCCGGAGCACCCGCCGCCCTTGACGCCCAGACGCAGTCCACCCTCTTCAAGCGGAATGCCCTCCTTGGCAAGAATTACGCGAATGCGCTTGACGGCGCTGGGCGTTACCTGCAGGCCGCCAGGTGCAACCGGCGGCGCTGCAACAGCGTCCGGTGAGGGGGTCGATCCGATTGTGACGATATTTGCCATAGATTTGGTTTCGTTCTGCCTAACCACTATTTGATTCGGCTGGAGTGGCTGCCGATTCTTGTCTTGATGGATCAAAGGCCGCGCTTCTTTCTTACGCGACTTGAAAGATCTACAGCGTGAGCGAGACCAGCGCCTGCGCCTCGTGGGCCTTCCCGGCGGCAGGCTCGTGCTCGGCAAGGTCCTGGATGCTGATGCTCTTGAGAACTCCGGAGATGGTCTCGTTCACCCGCGCCAAAGGCTCTTTGATGGTGCAGCTTGGAGTCAAATCGCAGGCCTTTACACCCTTGAAGCAGGAGGTGATGAACAACGGCCCATCAATAGCGTGGATCACTTCGAAGGCCGAAATCTGGCGCGCATCCCGGGAGAGCGCGTAGCCGCCGTTCATGCCGGCATGGGATCGCAACAGGCCCACCTTGGTCAGCCGCTGCAGAATCTTGGCCAGAAGCTGGGCAGGGATGCCGTAGGCGTCCGCCACGTCCTTGGCGCTGAGGGCAGGCGTTTCAGGGTGCTCGGCCAGGTATTTGAGCGCCATGAGCCCGTAATCCGCTTTTTTGGTGAGCTTGAGCATGAAATATGCGACTTTTCAGGTCCCGTATTCAGTATACGTCCGCTTGAATTCACCTTCAAGTTGATGGATTACCGGCGCAAAACACGGTTGGTTCGGGCGGCGCGCCCCCGGATTCATCAAAAAAACGGTTTGCAATCGGCAAAAAGACGGCTACAATCTGGCGGAAAGAGCACTTATCGACCTTCCCAAGCGGCCATACCCGAAAGCCCGCACTCTCAAGTGGAATCAGCCACGAGGAGGGCGGCACTCCACACAGCAGGAGCGGGAATCGCGGCTTTGGAATTTCACAGGGAGCGCCAAACTCGAAGAACGATGGCAACCGCCTGCAAACACCCCAAGGTACGGATCGTTTCCCGGCACGACGACACCGAGTATGTCGAGTGCCTGGAGTGTGGCGAGATCTTCGACTCAGAAGAATTTCGCGATATGGAGATTGAAGAAACGGCTGGAACCGAACCTATGCAACAAGAAGATTCTTAGATGCCGGACCTCGGACGAGGGGTCTTGATTCCTGCTGCTACCCGCGCCCTATTTGGCTGTGGCGCCGTTCGCAGCCGGGGTGCCGGAGCGACGCGAGACCAGCCACGCATAATGCAGCCCTGAAGCGATGGTGAGCCCGATTGTGGCGCCAAGGGCGACGGAGCGCGTGACCGCGACCCAATGCGCAGGCGTGAGTTGATGCAAAAGGACGGCTGCGACAGCGCTAATTTGGGCAAGCGTGTTTGCCTTGCCGAAGATACTGGGATAGAACTCGCGCCGCCCAACTGCCGCGTAAAGAATGGCTGAAACCAACAGAATTCCGACGTCTCTTCCGAAGACCAGGACGGTCACGGTCCCGGGTATCAACCCCTTGTAGAAGAGCACCAGAAAAAGCGTGCTGAGCAGCAGCTTGTCGGCTACGGGGTCAAGATAGTGGCCGAGTATCGACCGTTGCTTGAGCGCCCGCGCCAGCAGGCCATCCAGCGCGTCGGTGAGACCGGCGACCACAAAGAGGATGAAGCTCAACAGGAAGTGCCCCTGCAGAATCGCTGCGACAAGAAACGGCGCCATGCACATGCGCATGAGCGTGAGCATGTTGGGAGCGCTGCGCAGGGGGTTCAATCGGAGCTGAGGTTCATCGTGCATGGCAGTCGGTTGAGCGGAGGACGCCCAGCCGTTGCGCAGCGGGGAACCCCTGGCCCGTCAACGATGGTAAAGCATTGCAGCCATGAGGCGCAGCCGGACTGCAAACGAACGTAGACCTTACTCGAGCGTGCCGCTAGCCGGGCAGCTAACGGGGCAGCCCGACGATGGAAGCGGCGGGCCGCTCATGCCCCTTCTCATGTCCCTTCTCATATCTCGATCGGCAAATCCGCCGAGAGGATATTCATGGGAGTAAGGCCGCGCTGGCGCAGTGCGCGGAGGCTCAGCGAATCATGGCGCTTGGCCAATCGCCGGCCGTTGTGGTCGACCACGAGGCGGCAATGGTACCAGTCAGGCGGGTTAATGCCGAGCGCGCGATAGAGCAGAATTTGGCGCGCAGTCGACTTGAGCAAGTCAGCGCCGCGCACCACCTCCGTGATGCGCATGGCCGCGTCGTCGGCCACGCACGCGAGCTGATAGCTGGGAACGCCGTCGCGCCGCCAGACTACGAAATCGCCGAAGTCCCGGCCCGCCACGAAACGCTGCGGCCCTAGATTCACGTCGACGAACTCAACCACTTCGCCATCGGGAACGCGAAAGCGCCAGTTCGTGCCGCCGGGGTCTTCAAACTCGCTGGCCGTGGGACCGGGAAGCTGCGGCGTGCCGCCCATGAAAAGCCGGCAGGTGCCGGGATAAAGCGGCTCGTCGTCAGGTTCCTGGTCCGGTTCGTGGTCCGGGTTATCGTTCAGCTTGGAGTCGTCTGAGTCGGACTTGCCGCCGCTTTGCTGGGTCTGCGCGCCTCCATGCGGAGCGTCGAGCACGACGGCCAGATCTTTGCGCGAGCAGCGGCAGGGAAACAGGCGGCCGGTCCGCAGCAGCTTGCGCCAAACGTCGAGATAGATTGAGCTGCGCTTGCTCTGCACATACGGGCCGAACGGACCACCCTTGTTGGGACCATTGTTGTCCGGGCCTTCCTGCCAGCGGATGCCCAGCCAGCGCAAATCATCGAGCGCGGCCTCTGCGTAGACGGGCCGGCAGCGGTCGGGGTCCAGATCCTCCATGCGCATCACGAGCGTGCCACCGGCCTCCCGCGCTCGCTGAAATGCGGTCCAGAATGTGCGCACGTGGCCTACATGCAGGTAGCCAGTGGGCGAGGGCGCGAGTCGCCCGCGATAGGCCGATGAGGTCTCGCGATCCGCTGACGCCGCATTTGGAGCAGGGCTCGCCATTCTTCAAATGAGTGTAGCTAGCGGGCAGGGCCGGGGATATACCGGCCTTGGTACCTACGGTGCGGGCCGCCAGAGGGAGGATCCGCTGAAACAGCGTTTCGCTGCCGCTACTGATGTCTCGAAACTTCGGAGGAAGGCCTGCGTTATACTTTCGCCACATCAATATGCGGCTTTTCATTGCAGTTACCGACAAGCACTGGTTCACTCTCCACGCATCCTCGAGTGGCGTAGAGGAAGTGAATTTCTGGCGTCCGTCCTCTGCTGCATCGTTCAAGGCCTTGGAGCAGGGGGAGATCCTTCTTTTCAAACTCCACTCTCCAGATAACTTCATCGCAGGCGGCGGTTTCTTTACTCGATTTCTTCAGCTCTCGGTGAACCTGGCATGGGAGGTATTCGGGGAGGGCAACGGCGTTCGATCGCTTAACGAAATGCGGGAGCGGATCGAGCATTATCGAAAATCTAAAATCGGGCCAGCAGAGGATCCGACAATTGGATGCATCATGTTGGCCGAGCCTTTCTTTTGGCCGCGCGACGCCTGGATTCCTATTCCCGCCGACTTCAGCCCGCACACTCAACAGGGAAAGGGATACGATTCTGAGACCGGGGAGGGTCGGAAACTTTGGGAAGCAGTTAGCGAGCGACTTAGGCACGTAGCTCCTGAGAAAATTGAGCAGAGCCCGGCGACGATGGCCGCAGTGGAATCAAAAGGATATGGCAAGCCACAGATTATCTTGCCTAGATTAGGCCAAGGTCTCTTTCGCATTGTAGTGACCGACATCTATGACAAACGGTGCGCGGTAACCGGCGAGCGCACACTCCCGGTCTTAGATGCGACACACATAAAGCCATTTGAAATTGTTCAGAAACATGAAGTGTGGAATGGTTTGCTTATGCGGAGCGATCTGCATCGTCTGTTCGACAGAGGATACATCTCTATTGATCCATCATCACGGCGTCTAACGGTGAGCAAGCGCATTAAAGACGAATTCGAAAACGGCAAAGACTATTACAAGCTCGAGGGCTCCCCAATTCGAGAGCCCAATATGCCATGGGCACGACCGAACTCGGAGAACCTAGAATTCCACTTTAACGCTGTGTTTCGACGCTAAATTCAACGCAAAACCTTATTTCGCCGGCCGCCAACGCAGAATGGGCTTTCGCGCGGCTTGCACCTCATCCAGTCTCGAAACACGCGTGGAGTGCGGCGCGGTCTTCACTAGCTCAGGATTCTCCTCAACTTCACGCGCAATCGACCGCATCGCCGCGACGAAAAGATCCAGCTCTTCGCGCGACTCGCTCTCCGTAGGCTCGATCATCAGCGCGCCGTGCACGATGAGCGGGAAGCTGACCGTGTAGGGATGGAAGCCGTAATCGATGAGCCGCTTGGCAATATCGCCGGTCTTGACGCCGCACGCCGCCTGCCGCTTATCGCTGAACACCACCTCGTGCATCGACGCCGTTTTGTAGGGCAGTTCATAAACATCCTCAAGCTTTTTACGGATGTAGTTCGCGTTCAGCACCGCGTCTTCCGTGGTCTGGCGCAGGCCGTCAGGGCCGTTGGCCAGAATGTAGGCCAGCGCGCGAATGAACATTCCGGTGTTGCCGTAGAAGGCGCGCACGCGGCCTACGGATTGCGGGCGTTCGTATTCCCAGCGCAGCGGCCCGCCGAACGGGTGAAGCGAAAGTGGATCCGAGTCGCCGACCCGCTCGCCGTCCGGCTTGAGAATTGGAGCGCGGAACAGCGGCGGGCAACCATCTGCCGTCGGCTCGGCATTGGTGTCCTCCCAATCTCCCGCATCCGGGCAGCCCTTCGGGCCGTCTTGGCTTCGGACGAGAACCGGGATCGGCAAGAAAGGCTCAAGAAATTCCTTGCACGCTACCGGGCCGGAGCCAGGGCCACCGCCGCCGTGCGGAGTGGAGAAGGTCTTGTGCAGGTTCAGGTGCATCACGTCCACGCCGAAGTCGCCCGGCCGCACCTTGCCAACCAGCGCGTTCATGTTGGCGCCATCCATGTAGAGCAGCGCGCCCTTGGCGTGCAAAATGTCGGCGATCTTGTGAATCTGGCTTTCGAAGACGCCGAGCGTCGACGGGTTGGTCAGCATCAGTGCTGCGGTTTCACCATCAACTTGGCGCGCGAGGGCTTCGAGGTCGATGCCGCCGTCGGCGTTGGACTTGAGATTCTCAACCGCGTAGCCGACGATGGCCGCCGTAGCCGGGTTGGTGCCGTGCGCGGAGTCGGGGATGAGAATCTTTTTGCGCGGATTGCCCTGCGACTCGTGCCACGCGCGCGTGAGCAGGATTCCGGTGAACTCGCCGTGCGCGCCTGCTGCCGGTTGCAGCGTGATCGCATCCATGCCGGTAATGTCGAGCAGGCAGCGCTGGAGCAGGTCGAAGACTTCGAGGATTCCCTGCGCCAGCGATTCCGGCCGGTAGGGATGCGCCTCGGCCAACCCCTCGATGCGGGCGACGAATTCATTGACGCGCGGGTTGTACTTCATGGT
>PLCO01000043.1 GCA_003134815.1 Acidobacteriaceae bacterium
GTTTGCCGATTAATTCCGCCAAACGCGCACAATCTCTGTATGAGCGCAATCACTCTCATCACGCGAAAAACCAGGGCAGGGAACCCGCATCCGGCCCCGCTCTTCGGGCGCGAAATCAAAGCAAAAAAATTCCGCTGTTTTCGCCCCAAAAACCAATCTAACTCCATTAGAATCAGTACGCATAGGCGAAGGTTCCGCGCCAAAAATCGACAAAAAAGGGCGCTTTCGGGCATTTTTGAACACCTTTTGGCCCTTTCGGCAGTTTCGCACTTCCGCGCAGTATGACGGCCAACTGGACAAATCCAGTCGGCACTATTATTCATTTTGCTAATATTTGCAATTGACAATCTTAATAATCTTTAATATTGTCATTTAAGCGATGAAGAAAGTCCATTCGACTCCATGACCTCCGAACTCCAACCCGCCTCCGACTGGCAAGATCTGCTTCGCATCGCGCAGGGCTCGGCGCTGACCATCGAGCGCGTCAGAATCCCGGAGAAGCAACTCGCCATCGAAGGTCAGTTCACCCTTCCCGAGCTGGCGCGCCTCAACCTCGAAGACCAGGTCTTCGTCGCCGCCTTTGTTCGCTCGCACGGGACCATCAAGGTGATGGAACAGACCTTCGGCGTGAGCTACCCCACCATCAAAGCGCGCCTCAATCGCATCTCCAGCCAGCTTGAGTTCGTCGAAATCAACCCCTCCTCGTCGCCCACTGACGTACTGCAACAACTGAACAGCGGCGAAATCTCCGCCTCCGACGCCATCCGCGCGCTGGAGGCCCTCAAGTGACTCCCAACATTGCCGTCCTCGAGATCGAATCCCCGCACTTCCACATGCCTCGGCTGTGGCTGCCGCTCTTTCTCCTCTGGATTCCGCTACTCCTGCTCTCGCCGCTCATTCTGTTCGTAATCTTGGCGGCGTGCATCGCGGGTTGCATCAATTTCTGGCGCGCCATTGCCACGTTTTGGGGAATCCTCTGCGCCCTACGGGGCCTCAATATCCGGGTCACCACGCACGACAGCAAAGTCATGGTCCGCATCTTGTAATGGTTTGTAGCGCCGGCGTCCTCGCCNNTGCGGGCGTCCTCGCCCGCACAGGGAAGGAAGAGCAAGATGAACGCGTTCGATCAACTTCACACTCATCAGGAGAATCGTATGAACGAAAATCGCCGTCAAATCCTGGAAATGTTAGCTTCGGGCAAAATCACCACCGACGAAGCAGAACGCCTCATCGCCGCTCTTGAGCCGGAGCAGGTTGCGACCGCGGGCGTCTTCACCGGCAACATCGCCGGCTCGAATCACTGGTCCGGCGACGACAAAGACACGCCCGTCCGGACGCACGCCAAATACCTCCGCGTCCTGGTTGAATCCACGGAAAAGAACGGCCCCACCACGGTCAACGTCCGCGTGCCCATGCAGCTTCTGCGCGCCGGCGTCCGCCTTGCCAGCCTCATTCCCGCACAGGCGCACGATCAGTTGGACGCCACGCTCAGCAAGCACGGCGTTCCGCTGACGTTGTCGCAAATCAAGCCGGAAAATCTCGAGGAGTTGATCGACCACCTCGACGATCTGTCTGTCGATGTCGACGCCAAGGAAGAGAAGGCCAAGGTTCGAGTCTTCTGCGAATAAAACAGGGAGTCGTGAGCAGGGAACAGCCAGTGGGGAACAGTGAACAGCAAGTAGCAGGAGGGCGGGCAAGAAGGACAACGCGCTTCCTGGAGTTTCTCTCTTACGCTGAAGCGGACTGAACTCGCATTGCAGCGGCGCGGGCTTTCTACTCCCTATTGGCTACTGCCTATTCCCTGCTTTATTACTGCCGCCGCAGGGGCTTCGCCATCGGCACTACCTGCACCGTTACGTCGCGTACCTCGGCCAGAAACCGGTTCAGCACCGAGCCGCGCAAGAGAATGTCGAACCGCGAGCGCGCCGATTGGCCGAACACCACGTGCGAAATGTTTTCCTGCTGCGCAAAGCGGATCAGCGCGTCGGAAACATTGCGGTCGGTGAGTTGAACCACCTTCGCGCCCAGATCGCGCGCCATGCGCATGTATTCCTCCAGCCGCTGGTGCGCTTCCGGATCGCTGTGGCCTTTGTCGTCCGGCGGCGTTACATAAACCGCATACCAATTTGTCGCAAGGCGCCCGGCGATTCTTGAGCCTATACGCAGCAGCCGTTCCGTTCCCGGCCGCGTGCTCAGGCACACCATCACCTTTTCCGGAACCGGCGCTTGTTCCAGGCCCTGCGTGCGCCGGTATTCCGATGCGCGGCTGCTCACCTGTTCTGCAGTGGTGCGCAGCGCCAGCTCGCGCAGCATGTTCAAATTGCCCTTGCGGAAAAAGTTGGCCAGCGACTGCTCCACCTTTTCGGGCGCGTAGATCTTGCCCGCCCGCAGCCGGTTGCGCAACTCCTCGACCGTGAGGTCGATGTTCACTACCTCATCGGCGCGCTTGATAAAGCTGTCGGGAACGGTCTCGCGGATCGTCGTATTGGCTGACCGATTTACGGCATCGTTCAACGTCTCCAGGTGCTGGATGTTCACCGCCGTCATCACGTTGATGCCCGCGTCCAGCAGCTCTTGCACGTCTTCGTACCGCTTGCGGTTCTTGCTGCCCGGCACGTTGGTGTGCGCCAGCTCGTCGACAATCACCGAATCCGGATGCCGCGCGATGATCGCGTCCACATCCATTTCTTTCAGGTTCACGCCGCGGTAGGGAATGACCTTCAGGGGCACCACTTCGAGGTCCCGGATCTGGTCCTCGGTCTCCTTGCGCCCGTGGGTTTCAACCAACCCAATCACCACATCCACGCCGCTCTGCTTCAATTGGTGGGCGTGGTTCAGCATCACGTAGGTCTTGCCGACGCCCGGCGCGGCGCCCAGATAGACGCGCAGTTTGGCGGGCTCAGGCTTCTTCTCGAGAACGATCTCGGCCATTGCTCAGCCCACCTCGACAGGATGTTGAACTTCCTTCGCCACGGCAATGGGAAGCGTGAATCGGAACGTTGCTCCGTGACCCAGCCGGCTCTCCACCGCAATCTGGCCACCCAGCGACTCCACCATCCGGCGAACCAGCGCCAGCCCAAGCGCCGTGCCTTGCTCTGAGAATGTATTGAATCGGTCGAAGATTGAGCTCAGCCGCTCGGCCTCAATGCCGCGGCCCGTGTCGCGCACACTGAACTGCACAAAGCTCTTGATCTCTTCGGCGGCCAGCAGCACTTCGCCATCTTCCGGCGTGTAGCGCAGCGCATTTGACATCAGGTTGTCGAGAATCGACCGCAACGCGCGGCGGTCGGCCTGTACTGTAGCCAGATCGGCATAGGCGCTCACTTCCACGCGGATGTGCTTCTTTGCCGCTTCGTCGCAGTAGCGGTCGCGCGCTTCGTTCAGGGCCTGCAGTGGCCGCAGCCGCTCCAGCTTCATCTCGCGCTTGCCCGTATCCAGCTCCGCCACTTCGATCAGGTCGGCCATCAGATCATCCAAGGTTTCTGCGTCCTTGCTGGCGGATGCCACCAACTCGGTCTGCAGCGGGGTCATTTCGCCGCTGAATCCCTGCGCCAGCGCGTAGAGCCCCCGTCGCAACTGCAGCAGCGGATCGCGCAACTTGCGGCTGGCCACGGCAATAAACTGCGTCTTGAAGCGGTCTGTGTCCTGCAGGCTGGTCACGTCTTCGAGCGTCGTCACCGCGCCCAGCAGCCGCCCCTCCGAATCGCGCATCGGCGTCGTGCGCAGCCGGTAGCTTCGCGCCTGGTTACCAATCCGCATCGGCAGCATCGATGCTTCGCCTTCGGCGGCCACTGCCTTCTGCATCGATACAGCGTCCTGAATCGCGCTCAGGATCTTCTCTCCGCCCGGAGTATTCGTCAGCGCCATGCGATCGCTCGCGGCTTCACCCAGCAGCTCTGACGCTGATGGATTCAGCTTCAACACGTGGCCTTTGCCATCCGTCACAATAATGGGCTCGAAGATCGATTGCAGCACCGCGTCGGAAAGTTGAAACTCCATCTGCCGCCGGCCGGCCTCGGTATCGCGCACTTCGCGCAACCGCACCGCAGTCCGGCTTAACTCGCTCGCGATCACGCCAAAGCTGTCGCGACTGCTCCACTCCACGCGGTGCTCAAGATTCCCTTGCGCGATGCGTTGCGCATCTCTGGCCAAAGTTTCGATGGGTCTCAGAACGAAGAAAATAGTCGCCGCCGCAATCAGAGAAGCGGCGCCGGCAATTGCGTAAGCCAGATGCAGTTGCCCAGTCGTCGCCAGCGCCCGATGAGCCAACGCAACCAGTGCAACCGGCAGGCAGGCCAGGAGCACACAGCCGAGAAGCAATCGCTGGGTAAGGTTGGGCATGTTCGTTGTCCGAGACGGAGAGTGGTGACAACTCCATTCTCGCGGATGCAGCCGAATCCTGCAAAGCCCGGAGCCTGCAATTTTTGCGTGCAGCTCACGGAATCCGGCAAACTGCGAGCAGGTTATTGTGCCAGCCGCAGTCCAGGCCCGCTGGCTGGGGATAATTGACCACTACCCAGTCAACTCCGAATTTCGCCTTCAGCCGCTCAAAATCGCCCAGCTTGAAATCGCGCCACCCCTCCGTTGCCGCTACCTGACTCTCCCAGTCCGGCCCCAGCTCCGGCACTGTCGTGACCACAGACGCATCTTTAACAGCGTCTGCCAGTTCGCTGCGTTCCGCCAGAGCGAGGAATCCGTGATAGTCCTCGCCACGAGCCTCAAGGTAGTGTGGATCCAGAGCAAAATAAGCGTCTGTCGGGGTGTTCGTGCGAATCCACGCAAAGGTCTGCAACCAGGGATTCGTGGCCTCGCGCCCCGGTAGCTCCAGGTGCTGGCTGGCGGCAAACTCCAACCGCTGCGCCACAAGCATGGATCCGTTGGCAATCACCAGAAACGCAGCCCAGCGCCACACACTCCGCTTGAGTAAGAGCTTTCCCAGCAGGCATCCCGCCATGAGCACGAAGAGGAAGTAGAGCAAATGAAGAAAGCGCATCGGCTGCAGCGTCGTAAGCCGCACCAGCCCTGCCGGCCACAATATGACCATCGCCAGCACCTGGTGAAACACGCCATACACCAACACGGCCAGGGCAAAGCGCGCCAGCACTGTTTCCCCACGCTTGCTCGCCACACGCCAGAGAACCCAGAAAAGGAACAGGGGCGCCAATGCGCCCAGCCACTCGTACCAGCTCCATCTGTACAAGTCGTAATACGTTCGCGTTGCCAGAGCTTTGCGCCAGCTGGGATTCGCCGCGTCGAAAACCCATCCAAGCGGCATGAGCGCAGCCGTCGAATTCCGCCAACCCCCTGAGCGTCGGAAATCGAATCGCCGGCGATCGAAGTCCGTCAAAGTTACCGCGAGAATAATGCAGAATGAAATTCCCATTGCCGCCATCAGCGGATGGAAAAGTAATGCCACTGCAAGCAACAAAGCGGCCTGCCAGCGTTTTCCATCCAGAATTCGCCAGACCGCCAGCAGAATCATTGCCGTCGCCAGGCTACGCGGATGCAAATGCTGGTCGACCATGTATAGCGCGGTCCCCGTTACCGGCAGCGTAAACATGGCCGCGACCATTGCCACGCCACCCCACTGCGCGGCCTCTTCCGTGAAAAGCCTGTAGGCAATCTTTTTCACCGCCCACAAAATGAGAAACAGCGCGGCGAGTTGCCATAAAATCTCCGCCCACGCCAACGGCAGGTGCGTCCAGCGCACAAAATGTGCAATGGCGGTGGGGAAGATTGTCGCTTCCATTTGCAGTTGGAAGAACTTGGCGTTGTGAGGGTAGAGAGCTGGATTCAGGTCGGCTTTGACGGCGGAAAGATAAAGCCCATCGTCCTCAAGACCGGGATGGTAACCCATCACCAGAAAACCCAGCGCTGTGAAAAGGAGAACTCCGAGAAGCTCAAATGGAACGCGGCTGCGCGCCTGCCGCGAACTGTCGAGGTGCTCAAGAACAGGTGCAACGCAATACGCCACAGTGGATAGCATACCGCCTTATAACTGCGGCAGCAGCGAGCGCAGCAGAAGAAACGCGGCCACGCCCGCGAAAAACACCAGCGCCATGCGGATGCCGGGTTCGCGATTCACTTCAGGCACCAGATCAGTGGCCGCCACGTAAAGCGCGACTCCTGCTGAAACCGGCAGTCCATACGGAACCCAGCGCGGCACAAGCTGAATCACCAGCACTCCCGCGATCGTGGCGCCGGCCAGGGCCACCGCCGACCAGAAAGCAGTGGCGCGGCTTCGCCCGCTGGCCAACATTACGCTGGCCATGGTGAACCCTTCCGGCGCCTTGTGCAGCAGGATCGCGAGAAAGATCAGCCACCCCAACCAATTGGACAGCGCGAATCCTGACCCGATCGCCACGCCGTCGAACAGCGCGTGTACGCTCAGGCCGCCCAGTACCGAATAGCCTTTGTGTGCGGCGAGGAATTCGCCGCCGTGCGTCTCCTCACCATAGTGAAAATGCGCGTTGATCGTGTGCTCGAGCAAATGCATCGCGCAATAACCGGCCATGATCAGTACCGGTCCGGTCGTTGCATTCAGCCGCAGGCTCTCCGGCGTCATCTCCAGCAACGCAGTTGCGATTAGAAATCCCGCTCCGAGCGCGACGAAGTAGCGCAGATAGCGCTCCACTCCGCGTGCGCGCACCAGCACCAGCCCGCCGGCCACATCGGCCAGCGCGGCAACCGCGCCGAGAATGAGAGAGGTCTTCAGCATCGGACTTACCCGCTGTGCCGGATGTGCACAACATCGCCGTCCTGCACCACGTACTCTTTGCCTTCCAGCCGCAGCGTGCCTTTAGCTCGCGCCGCAGCCTCCGATCCGGCTTCGAGCAGGCTGTCCCAACGGATGGTTTCCGCGCGGATGAAATGATGTTCCAGGTCTGTATGAATCGCGCCCGCTGCTTGTGGCGCCTTCGAGCCCGCAGTCACCGTCCACGCGCGGCACTCGTCCTCGCCCGCGGTAAAGAAGCTGATCAGGCCCAGCAGCTCGTAGCTCTTCCGGATCAGGCGAACCAAGCCGCTCTCACGGAGGCCGTAGCTCTCCAGAAAATCTGCCGCCTCAGCGTCGTCCATCTCCGCGAGCTCAGCCTCCACTTTACCGCAGATGGCTGTCGCACCGGCATTCGGCCGCTGTGCCAGCGCATCCAGTTTGTACCGGCTTACAGCGGACTCAAGATCGTTGCCCAGCGTCGAGCTTTCGCCAACATTAAGTACATATAGGATGGGCTTTTGCGACAGAAACATGAAGCCGCGGATTAGTTTCTTCTCCTCCGCCGTCATTTCCAACTCGCGCAGCGGAATCTCCTTCTCCAAAGACTCCTTCGATCGCACCAGCAGCGCCTGCTCGCGCTCCAACTCGCTCGTGCGGCCCTTCTTCATGTCCTTTTCTACTCGCTCCATCCGCTTTTCCACCTGAGTCAGGTCGCTCAACATCAGATCGAATTCGACGCTCTTCGCGTCGCGCAGCGGATCGATCGGCCCCTCTTGCGGAACAGACTCATTTTCAAAGGCGCGGAGTACATGAATGAGCGCGTCCACGTTGCGCAGACTGGTAAGGAATGCAGTTTCCTTAAGCGCTTCCTTGCCAATGGCCGCGACGTCCACAAATTCTACAGACGCAAATGTCGTTTTCTTGGGCGAGTAGAGCGCAGACAACTTCTCAAGCCGCTCGTCGGGAACGCGCGCCACGCCTATGTGCGCCTCGCGCGGGTTGGCGCGACCGTGCTCATCGATTTTCGCTTTAGTCAGAATCCTGAAAAGGGACGTCTTGCCTACCTGAGGCAGGCCGATAATGCCGGTTTTCATAATCGATCCAATGTGGCCTTTACACGGTATGATCGGCGCGGCCAGGCCTTTTCGATGATACAGGAACCGTTCATTTGCCACGCCGCGATTTGGAACGCGCAATCACGCGTCCGCTCTCAAGTTCGCGTGGTTTCGGCTCTTGCCATCAGCACCACGGTCGCAAGCCCCATCAGTAACACGGCCTCTTCAACCAGCTCGCTTCTGTTGTGCAACTTGTTGAAGTGTTCGGTGGTCGCGTCGGCGAGGCCGCCAACGTCAATGGCGCCTCCGGCAGCGATACGGTCACGCTCCATGGCTGGAATGATCCCGTACTGCGAGTAGACCGTGAACGCAATCATCGCAACCACGAGAACCATCGGCGCCAGCACCGCTCGCGGCTTGTAAATGCCCCGCGCCGGAGCCAAAGCCATCACTGCCAGCGCGACCATGCCCGAAACCAATCCCATCCCATGCAGTATGCGAATCAATTGCCCAACGATCGTTCCGGCAGTATGAGTGTCGGGCTGCAAAGTTGAGAAGGTAATGGCGGCAACAATGGGAAAGAAGACTTCCGCGCCCATCCAGACGATAAGAGACAAAGCAAGCAGCGTGCGAAGAAGTGTCTTCATTCTGGAAGAATACAGGGGAACTCTGCGTTGCGAGCAGAAGACGCGGAGGCCGCTCGGGCGCTTTTGGTTTCTGACCCCTGTCTCCTGAAACCTAGCTTTTCTTCAGCGCTCGCTTCAGCACGATCTCCAGCGCGGCTTTTTGCTCAGCGTACTCTCTCGGCGCGAGCGTTCCCGCTATCTTCTCGCTCTCCAATGCGAACAATTCCTCTTTGAGCGCGTTCAGCAAAGCAGTATTCTTCGCAGCCGGCGATGTTCCGATTATTCCGGGCGTGGAAGAAGCCCGCGAGATTCCCAGTTCTGCTGTCGCGCCTGAACTCGCCGTAGCAACAGCTCCTGCGGTCGGAGGCTTGCGCAGCAAAAACGCAGCGGCCGCTGCCAGCAGCAACGCCAGCCCTCCCAGAATCCACCACCTGTACTTCGACAATGGATCAGGTGTATTGATGGGTTCGCCGAGTCCGCCGCCGGGCCCGTTTCCCGGCGCGCCGGCTTGCGGTCCATTGCTGCCATCACCCTGGCCGCTCTGTCCGTTTTGGTCGTCACGAGCGAATGACCCCGTGCCGGAGACCGAGAACTCCAGTGTTTTCCCAGGAGCGACGTTACGCGCCAGAAATGTCTGCACGCTGGGATCCTGAGGCGACGACTCGAATCCCGCTTCGTTCCCGCCGGTAAAGGTCATTGATTTGGGCAGCACCACCCAGACGGTGTCGGCCTGTAGCGTGACGAGAGAATGAAAGCTGTATTTTGCGCTGCTGTACGGCAACTCATACTGAACCTGGAAGAGCGTGCCTTTGCCGCTATCATCGGGCTGGATCGGAAAATCGAACGAGTAATGGCCACTTGGCCCGTCGGGATTGAGCTTTACGCTTGTCGGCAGACTGCTTGCTCCCGGCCGCTGGGCTGAGGCGTCGCCGATCACCGCATCGTCGGGCAGAATCACCTCGAACGACTGCTTGCTCCACTGCGTGCGCGGCGGGGAGCTGGAGTTGTGAATGTCGTAGCGCTCCACCACGCGGAGCTGCCCATTGTCCGTCTCAATCCCGGTCACATGTTCCGCGATCGTGATGCCTTCCACCTTCGCTGCCACGTCGTACACCGCGATGTCGCCGTTTCCACCGCCTTGCGGCGCGGCAATAAAGTACTCCGCGCCCTGGTGCGTCACGCGGATCAAATATGGCATCGCGCCGGGAAGATTCAAGCTATAGCGGCCCTGCGAATCTGTCGTGGCATGACCAACTTCGCTCATGCCGGACATCGGCTCCAGCAGCGTTACCGCATCGCCCGCCGCGGGCTTGTTGGTGGTCTTGTCGGTCACCGTTCCAGTCACGGTGGCGGCCTGCGCCATCGCGCTCATGATCGTACTGCAAAAAATCGCGAGAATTATAAGTCGGTTTGCTTTCATTGCTTTCTCTTGTTCCTTACTGTGGCCTCGGAAGCTTGCGTGCTTTCACGTTCGAAGCAGATTCGATGATGAGTCTGTATTTTGCGAACGGCATTGGGTGACCCCATCCAAATATCCCGACGAACTTTCCATTCGCATCATGGATGAATCCTCGTGAATCTTTAGTTGCCCCAGGGGGCAGCGTCGCGACTTGGAGGATTCCTGTGAGATCGGCAGAAACGTTACCGTATTTGGAGCACCCCTCGCATATTCTTGACCCTCTGCTCTTGTACACCGAGCTTGTGTATTTGATAAACCTCTTCGTTGAATGATCTTCGTGGAGCATTGAAGCTGGAAAATCATTGTCGCCATATCCAGGAAACGTAGCCAAGACTGAGGACTCACAGCCATCAATATCGATCGCCATGTCATGTGGCTCCGACCGCACTGCTGCATGGACACTTACCGTCTGACCATCTCTCGTGCCGAGCATGGGACAAAGAGGAGTTATGCCTTGCGAGTTGCACAGGGTGGACGCAGCCCATGCAAGTGCGGCGAGTACTACGATCTTCCTTTCGTTTGCCAAGTTCACTATTATGCCTGCTGCACGTGATCGATCTCAGCCAGCAGCTCCGCTGTTTCGCGTTCAAGAAGCCCTCGCTGAGAAACGAAATCCTCCTCGGGATATTTGCCGGCGCGATACTCGAAGTTCAGATCGCGCAGATTCTCGTAGAGCTGCTCCTTGCGCTCCAGAAGATAGTCGAGCCGCGTCTTCTCGCGCTGGCTGGCGAAGCTGTTCTCCGGCCAGAATGTGTACAGAAAAAGCGCGAACAAGAGAAGCAATCCGGCAATCAGGCCATCGGTTTCCGTCATCGCTCAAAAACCTCCCGTCAAAATCCGTTTTTGCCGTCGGTCTCCCGGCGAATGCGTTCGAGCCGCTCGCGATCGGCTGGATCAGAACTCTCGGCCAAGGCTGCCGTCAGCGGCTTGCCGCCTAAACCGCCCCACCGCCGGATCAGCAGAATTGTCCCCAGCAGCGCCGCCGCGAAAACCGCGAAAGGAGCCACCCACGCCACCAGGTCGAATCCCTTTGTAGTTGGCGCAGCCAGAACGGTCGCTCCGTACCTGGTCACAAACTCGTCCATAACCTGCTGGTCAGTCATGCCCGCCGCGATGTCCGCCGTCAGCTCTGAAAGTTCCTTGTCCCGGTCGGGGCATCCCACGTGATCGCATTCGCCCAGCAATTGCGCGCAACCGCACTGGCACATCATCTGGTGGCTCAGGGTATTCTGCCGCGAGTCGGGAGTGGCCGCGCCAAGTGAAAAGCAGATGGCCGCGGCCAGAACACACGCTTCCACTGTTCTCGTCCAAAACGTCAGGCGTGCGGGAGCAGCCATCAGTCGCCTCCCTTGAGCGCGGGAGTGATTGACGCTGCCTTCAAAGGAACGCGCACGGTGGCGGTTGCCGGTGTCAGGCTGGGAACCAGTGCTACGAATGTGCCGAAGACAATGATCACGAGGCCAAACCAGATCCAGCCTACGAGCGGATTGAGAAATGCCTTGATGATGGGCTGGCCGGTGTCAGGATTCGTGCCCTCGTACACAACGTAGAGGTCCCACTCGGGAACCGAATGAATTGCGACCATAGTTTGCGGCTGGCCGCTGGCTAAGTAGAACCGTCGTTCGGGAGTCATCGAGAAGACTTTCTTCCCGCCCTGCTGGACATCGAGAACCGCGTAGTCGGAGTTGTAGTTCTGATTCGAGTCCTGCGTGAAACCCATGCACACCAGCGTGTATGGCCCGATATTCATCGTGGAATGCAGGCCCATTTCGCTTTCGATGCTGCGATTGAACGCTGAACCTGCCAGACCTATGACGACAACCACCACGCCAATATGAATGATGTAACCGCCGTACCGCCGCGTGTTGCGCCGGGTCAGCAGCCAGGTAGCCGCAAAGAGATTGCGGTTGGTCTGGCGAGAGATGACGCCGGCTCCACGTAAGAACTCCGCGGTGATCGCGGTGAGCACTGCCGCCGCGACAGCAAATGCCACAACCGCGTAAAAGCTGCCTGAGTCGAGAGCGCCGTCTTTCCACGGCCGAACGCCCACAGCCAGGCAGACGATCACCGTGGTCCACAACGCAATCGCCGGCAGCACAAAATTCCGCTTGATGGCCTTGAATGAAGTTGAGCGCCACGGCAGCAGCGGACCTACGCCGGTAAGAAAAACCAGAAACAGTCCGATGGGCACAGCGACGCGGTTATAGAACGGCGCGCCCACCGTCACCTTCGTTCCCTGCACATACTCCGAAATGATGGGGAATAGCGTTCCCCACAAAATCACAAAGCATGCCGTCAGCAGGACAAGATTATTGAAGAGGAAGCTTGACTCGCGGCTCACCAGCGATTCCATATGGTGTTCGGTTTTCAAGTGCCCGCGCTGCAAAATATATGTGAAGATGCAGACGCCTAGCACGATGCCCATGAAGACAACGAACCACGTCCCGATGGACGATTGCGCGAACGCGTGTACCGAACTGACAAGTCCGGCGCGGGTGAGCAGGGTGCCCAGCATGGTCAGCAGGAACGTGGAGAAGATCAGCCACACATTCCAGCTTTTCATCATGCCTTTGCGCTCCTGCATCATCACCGAGTGCAGGAATGCGGTTCCGGTGAGCCACGGCATAAAGCTGGCGTTCTCTACCGGGTCCCATCCCCAGTAGCCGCCCCAGCCCAGCACGGCATAAGCCCAGTGCATGCCGAGGAAGATGCCGCAGGTCAGGAACAGCCACGTTACCATCGTCCAGATGCGCGTGATCCGGATCCATTTCTCGCCGGGATAGCGCATCATCAACGCGCCCAGCGCAAACGCGAAGGGCACCGAGAAGCCGACGTAACCCAGGTAAAGCATGGGCGGATGAATCACCATCTCCGGGTACTGGAGCAGGGGATTGAGCCCGTTGCCATCGGCGGGAACGGGAGTCACTCCTGCTACGTAACCTGGAAGCAGTGCGAATGGAGGCGCGGCGAAGACCAGCACCGACAGGAAAAACACCTGAATGCCGGAGAGAATCGTGCCGGCGTAGGAGTAGAGCTTCACATCTGTCTTGTGCGTCAGTCGCAGAACGAAGCCATAGGTTCCCAGCAGCCAGGCCCACAACAGCAATGAGCCTTCCTGGCCGCTCCAGAGCGCCGCGAACTTGTAGGGAATGGGCAGCGCCCGATTGGAGTGCTCCAGGATGTAGGTGATGGAAAAATCGTTGTTAAAGACCGACCAGATCAACGCGAACGCCGCACCGGTAACGGCCACGAACCCGGCGATTCCAGCCCGGCGCGCGGTGTCGGCCAGGCGCTCCGGAGAGATTCGAGCCTGCTGCCCCGTGGCAATCAGCCGCAAGGCGACCGCCCCCGCGATGAGGTTGTAGGCGGCCAGAACTAAAGCGATAAGAAGACAAAAACTGCCGAACGTGGCCATTAGAACTCCAGGATGATTGTCGCACGCACGCGAGAGTCTGATTCCCTCACAACGGACGAGCTTAGTCTCCATCCATGATAGGGGTTCTGCGTGTGATCTGGCTCACATTGGGGACGAAGCGGCAGGAATGAATCGGGGTCTACCGATTAGGCGATCAGGCGACGGCCATCTTGCGGTCATGAGAGGAATCTGGGAGAAGAAGCTGGCCAGTGACAGCCAGCAACTTGTCCCCATCGAACGGCCGCGGCAGGAATACAACATTCGCATCGGAATATTCTGAGGGAGCAGCGTCTTTTTCGGCCAGAACGAGCACCGGTAAATTCGGCTTTCGCAAATGCAGCTCAGCGACGAAGGCCGGGCCACCGATCCCGGGCTTGTGGTGTCCCGTGATGACCAAGCCGAGGTTGATGGCGAATTCGGGCTGCTCGATGAGGCAAAGCGCCTCGGCAGCGTCGGACACTCGACTCACAGTACTGAAGTGCCTACCCAGAAAGGCCATCATCAAGGATGCTTGAAGCGGATCGTCGTCGACAATGAGAATGGATAACATGGGGCCCTGGTTGCGCCTTCAACCCCGCATGAAGGCGCCGTAGATATCTTTACTATCTCTGTAATTGAGATGGTGACCTTGCGCGCGAGGTTGCCTTCGGATCGACAATTGCAAACCGACTACAGCGTGACTAACCGAAGAGGAATTCCTTTTCGCGGAGCTCTTTGATGCTATCGCGCAGGCGGGCAGCCTTCTCGAATTCAAACCTTTTAGCGGCCTCGCGCATGTCGGTCTCGAGTTTGGCAATATAGGCGTCGAGTTCGAGCTGCGTGTTGAACTCGGGAATTCCGGCTGTCTCTTCTTCTTCAATCTCGCCGTATTCAGCCTTAAGAATGTGCGCCAAGCCCATTTCGACCTGGCTGATGATGGACTGCGGGGTAATGCCGTGCTCCTCGTTGTATGCGCGCTGAATCGCTCGGCGGCGGTCGGTTTCGTCCATCGCGCGGCGCATCGAGTCGGTGATCCTGTCCGCATAGAGAATCGCCCGGCCCTCCAGGTGGCGCGCTGCGCGGCCCATGGTCTGGATCAGCGATCCGGCCGAGCGCAGAAAGCCTTCCTTGTCCGCGTCGAGAATTGCAACCAGTGAAACTTCAGGCAGATCAAGCCCTTCGCGGAGCAGGTTGATGCCGATCAGCACGTCGTATTCGCCCCTGCGCAGGCCTGCCAGCAGCTTCACTCGCTCTAGCGTCTCAATCTCCG
Source organism: Acidobacteriaceae bacterium (assembly GCA_003134815.1). Classification (GTDB taxonomy): domain Bacteria; phylum Acidobacteriota; class Terriglobia; order Terriglobales; family Acidobacteriaceae; genus Telmatobacter. The sequence continues at coordinate 14,520 of PLCO01000043.1, forward strand.
AGTGCATATAGCGGCAACGCACGCCCACCTCGGTGTAGTAGCCGGCCAGGTCCTCGGCCATGCGCTTGGTGAGCGTAGTCACCAGCACACGCTCGTTGCGTTTTGCCCGGTCGCGAATCTCCCCAAGAAGATCGTCAATCTGGCCTTTCACCGGACGAATCTCGACCTCGGGATCGACGAGGCCTGTTGGCCGGATCACCTGCTCGACGACAACGCCGCTTGATCGAGTGAGTTCGTACGGGCCCGGCGTGGCCGAGACGTAAATCGTTTGATGAATCCGATTCTCGAACTCCTCGAATTTGAGCGGCCGGTTATCCATCGCCGACGGCAGTCGGAATCCATAGTCGACAAGATTTTGCTTGCGGCTGCGGTCGCCGTGCCACATGCCGTGTACCTGCGGAATGGTGGCGTGGCTCTCGTCGACGAAGAGTAGGAAGTCGCGTGGGAAGTAGTCGAGCAGAGTGGGCGGCGGCTCGCCCGGCAGGCGGCCGCTGAAGTGGCGCGAGTAATTCTCGATGCCGTGACAGTAGCCCATCGACTTGATCATTTCCAAATCAAACCGCGTGCGCTGATGAACCCGCTGCGCCTCCACTGCGCGGCCTTCAGACTCAAGGTGCGCCACCCACTCGTTCAGCTCCTTCACGATGGAATCAACGGCCTCGGCCCTGCGCTCGGGCTGCACGACATAGTGACTCTTGGGATAGATGGGCAGCCGCGAAAACTTCTGTTTCACCGTGCCAAAGAGCGGGTCGATTTGGGAAAGAGAATCGATCTCGTCGCCGAAAAGCTCAATGCGATAAGCGTTCTCGTCGTAAGTGGGGAAGACTTCGATCACGTCGCCACGCACGCGAAAAGTCCCGCGGCGGAAGTCCGTATCGTTGCGCTCATAGAGAATTTCAACGAGACGCCGCGTGATGTCTTTGCGGCTGATCTTCTGGCCCTTTTCGAGCAGCAGCAACATTCCGAAGTACGCCTCAGGCGAGCCGAGGCCGTAGATGCAACTCACCGAACTCACGATGATTGCGTCGCGCCGCTCGAAGAGGCTGCGCGTGGCCGAGAGCCGCAGCTTGTCGAGTTCCTCATTAATAGTCGCTTCCTTCTCGATGTAGAGGTCGCCTGCTGGAATGTACGCTTCCGGCTGGTAGTAGTCGTAGTAGCTAACGAAGTATTCAACCGCGTTGGAAGGGAAGAACTGTTTGAACTCGTGATAAAGCTGCGCGGCCAGCGTCTTGTTGTGCGCCAGAATCAACGCCGGACGATTGGACTGCTCGATGACCTTGGCCATGGTGAAGGTCTTGCCGGAGCCGGTGACGCCGAGCAGCACCTGGTGCCTTTCGCCGGCTCCGAGCCCCTGCATAAGCTGGTCGATGGCGCGAGGCTGATCGCCCTTTGGCGTGTAGCTGGAGACGAGCTGAAAGTCCATGGTTCGATTATACGGTAGAGGCGAATATGTGGCGAAAAAACGTCGAGCGGCACAAGGAGTCGATTTGGGGGCATTTTGGGGCTAAATGGGGCCGTTTTGCGAAAAAAATCGACAAAAATCGCAAAAAAACGCGATGGATATTGAGGTAGTTTTGTTGATGGCAGAAGAGTTAGGTGCGTTTTTTGCGTCCTGGGTATGCAAAAAAAAATCTTTATTTAATTTCGGGCCTCCGAGCGGTGCAGTACACGGTACCAAGGTACCGAGAGGACAGGGAACAGGGAGTAGCGAATAGGGAGTAAGAAAGCTGGTGCTGAGAGAGCGGGATGACGGGGAGCGGGAAGACAGGGAGTAGCCAATAGAGAATAGCCAGTAGGAGACAGCCAGCAGGGAAGAGACAGGCCAGGAGCAAGAGAGCGGAGTCGTTGTGGTGGCCGGGAAGTCGATCATGGGATGAGTATGCGCCGAAAGCGGGAAATGATCGGCAAACTTCACAGGGGTCAGGTGTCAGGGCTCAGGTGTCAGGAAAAGAACGAGTTGCGGGAGTCGGGGCCGATTTATTTTGGCTCCGGGGGCTTGACATCTCTATGGAGTGAGCCCTTCGGCGAGACAGTTTGCGTTTTGAAAGTTCGCTTTCATCCCCGGTCCACAAGTGCGAGGGACAGGGGGCACCCTAAGCACGCTCAGACCGGCTTGGAAGGCGCGATCGAGACCGGGGCCACCCGCCGAAGATGCGGCGAAACCATCTGGTTCCGTCGGCCTGTGCCTTGGTATCAACGCACGGCTTCGCAGCTTGCTGAAAAACCCCGAAGACAGAAGGCCTTGTAACAAGGGCACGAGTTCACTCGGGCCGCAACCGCTGGCCCTCAAATCGCCTTGAAGGGGCACAGTTTCAGCCGTGCCGAAATTGATGCTCTCTCGCTCAAATCTGCAGAAAACATTGCTTCGGTTTTCGCTCGCTGAGCATTTGTGGGAGATCGCTCAGCTTGTCGAGGACCGCCGTGTTCATGTGGTCGGGCAAATTGGCCATTCTAAGAATGTGGCGACAAGCCTTTTCGGTCACGACTACATCGCAGTAGGGAACTGCAATAGCCAAGGCGTCAATATCATAAATGTCGTTCGCCGTCCACAGTCGCTCTCCGTTGCGATGCCAAGCCGTTTTGAGCGCAATCGAGACCTCTGTGCTCGGCATTGCACGAACGAAGGCGCGACCCAATTCCGGTCCCCTCACCACGTCATCGAGTGATAGACCACGCTCCCGGAGCGCGCGGGGAAGAATGTTCTGAAACTCGATGTTGAGCTCACGCGCCGAGACCACATCGCGCAGCCGGCCGCGGCGCCAATGGGGATCGGAGTCAAGAATCGCCTTGAGCTCCCGTTCCTGGGCGGCCCGGCTTTCTGTGATCCCGCGCGGACCCTCAGGGAAATAGCCGAAGGCGCGCAGCGCCTGCTCTTCATCCGGATCCGCAGGTCCGCGCAGCATCGAACGCTCCGCCTTCACGAACATCTCCTCCAAGAAACGATCAAAGGCTAGGTTGCCCATCTCTTCCCGAAGCTCCTCAGTCGCATCTTCGCCGGAGGGCCCCACGATCACGATCCGGCTGCTTAATCCATAGGCGTGGCGCACGCCACGGCCGACGAGCGGAACCTTGGATAAGGGACTCGGCAGCTTGGCAAGCGGATCGAGCATGGCCGAGAGTTCGCACTCCATCGCCGCAACGCGACTGATCAGAGTCGCGAAGTCGGTCAGCTCCTCCATCACCTGGGCCAAAGCCAAGCGCTGCGCGGGATCCTTGATCTTCAGCATCTCCGCATAAATCGCGCCCGACAGCACGAAGGCGGTCTTGCCCTGAGAGCGCGCGACGCGGCAAGCGTCCAACGCACCCAGAAAGTCTCGACCTTGCGGATGTCCGGCTGATGCCTTCGCCAGCCCGATCCAATGGTTCAAGTCCAGGTAGACGAGCAAAATGTCGTCGGGCGGAAGTTCGAGAAGCTGCGGCCAGACGAACGAAGGTCGGTTGTTGTTCATGGCCATGACTAGAGATTCGATTGAACTTTTTTTGATTCTATGGCGTTTCGGGCCCGGTGCCCCATCCTAAACGCGTTCTTTGCGCTTAGGGTGCAATGGTCCTGCCACAAAATCACGCACTCTTAGCCAGGGTGCGCATCACAAATTGCGGGTCGGCGGCAATAAGGGTAAGAAGCGCCCGCGCGGCAGCTTCCGGCTGGTGGCGGCCAGACTCCCAATGACGAATAGCATCGACGGATAAACCGAAACGAGCGGCGAAACGGGCTGGACTAGGACGCTGGGCTGAGGCGCAGGCGCTTGCGGATGCCACGCACGTCCACGGTCTCTGGCAGCGTGACCTTGTACCCCTTGCGTTTCCCTTCCATGAACGCGCGTGCTTCCGCCGTTCCCTGGGCCATCTCTTTGAACAATTTGCTCATTGCGTCCCCCCTATAATCGGAAAAGAAACAAAGAGTATGCCATTGGCATGGTTCCGTCAATCGAAATAAAACGCCGCGGAGCCGGCGGGGTGGGGTCTCCGCGCAGATTACGACGCGATTGAGACCCGGATTGCGATTTGAAATACATTTGCGCTGGTAAACAAAAATGTGTACTATGTCGAGTAACCTGAGAGTCGCAGGATGAAGAGCTCGGAATTCAAGCGTTGGCTGGCAAAACAGGGCGTTACGTTTGGAACGCAGGAGGGTGGCCATCTGAAGATCTTCTTCGGAGGAAGGCAATCGATCCTTCCCATGCACGGCAGGGATCTTCCCAAGGGGCTTGTCGAAGGCATTAAAAAGCAGCTCGGGCTCAAGAAGAGAGAGGGGTAAAGACGATGCAAGGATATCCCGCAAGGCTCCGTAAAGACGGCAGGTTCATCACTGTGAGCTTTCCTGATATTCCTGAGGCGCATACTTTTGGCAAGAATCGCGCCCATGCGCTAGAAATGGCGAAGGAAGCTCTCGAGCTATCGATGGAGTTTTATTTCGACGACATGCGCCCGGTTCCCATGCCATCGAAGCCCAAGCGGGGCCAGGCGGTGGTTGAGCTGTCGCCGAGCGTTGCGGCAAAGGTGCTTCTGTTGAACGAGATGCTTCGCCAGAGAATGAGACCAATCGATTTGGCGCGCCGACTGGGCACGAGCAAACAGGAAGTGAACCGCCTGACGAACCTGCGTCACCCTACCAAGATCGACCGCATCGATTTAGCGCTGCGAGCTCTGGGCAAGCGCCTTTACGTCGACGCCGCGTAAGGCAGCACAAGCGGGCGATGAATCGCTCGTCGACGGCTGCTGGCAGCGTGACCTTGTACCCCTTGCGCTTGCCCTCCATGAATGCGCGGGCTTCCGCCGTTCATTTCTTCGAACAATTTGCTCATCGTGTCGCCTTGTAATAGGAAAAGAAACAAAGAGTATGCCATTGGCATTGTTCCGTCAATCGAAATAAAACGCCGCGGTGCCGGAAGCCGGCAGGGATGAGAGCGCGGGGGGCTGATCCTCGACCGGGCGCGTAGAGCGCCAACATTAATGTTTCGCGAGCAGGCTCTAATGATGCGCAATCGGGTCTTGCGGCGGAAACATGATGTTTGCATAGCCGGGGGGCACCTGTTGAAACAAATGCTCCGCCACCTGGTACTCCTGCTCAGCCTGGGTGTTTTGGTGCTGGGCGGCGTAGACGGCCGAAAGCACCTCGTGAGCGTTGAGCGAATTTGGATCGAGCGCCACTGCTTTCTCGGCATGGGGAACGGCCTGACCGGGCTTGCCCGCTTGAAGAAGATCCTGCGCAATCACATATTCGCTCTCCGCGGTAACCAGGGGAACGTCGAAGCTGCCATCGTATTCGAGAATCTCGCCTGCGATCGCTCGCGAAGGCTGCAACTTGCTGAACTGGTCGAATGGGTTGAGCGCGATTGGCCCCCAGAATGAGTCCTCCAATTCCTCTTCGCTCACAAACACCGGCCCATCGATATGCTCAGGAACAGACTGCGGATTTTGATCGACGAAGGAAGAGAAGAATGTCGGAAGCGACTTGCAGGGAATCCCAAAACTCCTGGGGTTGGGCAGTGCTGAGTAGGCGAACCAGCACTGGGTAATGCCTCGTCGCGCAAGCGAAGCGTGCAGCGCCTTGAGGCCGCCGCCCCAGCCGTCATTCGAGTCGGCAAGCACGCGGTAAGTACGGAACGGGCCGCCGAACGCTTCATTCGAATACGGCAGATAGTTGGGAAAGGCGTGCAAAGAGGAAGCCACATCGAGCACGAGGAGCACGGCCACGGCCCAGGCCCACTTGCGCGATTGCCGCGCCAGCGCCACCGCCGCGCCTGCGACGAGAACAATCAGGAACGGCATGATCGGCAGGATGTGACGGATGCCGATGTCGACTTTTGCCGAAACGGCCGAGACAAAAAAGATGACTGCCGGCAACAGCAGGAAGATCATTTCGCGGCGGAGATCACTTTGCCATAAGGCGCGCGCAAACGGAACCAGCGCGAGGAGCAGCAAAAAGCCGATAGTGAATTTGATGAGCATCGCGGAAGGGAAGTAGAACCACTTTCCCTCTGAATATGCTTTGCCGAAGAGAAACATCGGCCGGCCATCACGAGCCAGGATCGTGACGTCGGTTAAACCGAAAAGATACGACTCGGGCAGCAGACGGTGCTGCTCAGCGAAGCCGATGAGATCTGCAGCGACGGGGTGATGCAGGCTTTTGAGATAAATCGCCGTCGGAGGCACAATCTGCTTTCCGCCCGGCCGCGCAGCGTAGCGAAAGCCGTAGAACGCCCACAGAATCACGATTGAGGTGACCACGATTACTGCGTAGGCGCCTGCCATTCGGAGGACACGCCGTTTAGATCCCGGTGCTGCGGGCGGTTGATTTTTGGCCTGCGGAGAGATCAGCAGATCGAGCGCAGCAAGCATAAATAGCATGGGAAAGATCAGAACCGCTGAGTGCTTTGCGGCAAACGCCAGCCCGGCCGCGAGGCAGCAAATGGCGAGGCGCAAGAGTGTCGGACGCTTGACGTAGCGGTAGAACGCATAAATCGTGGCGAAGATGCAACATGTCGCGCCCATGTCCGTTCCGAGCAGGGGCCCGTGGGCGAGGATCAGCGGGTCGAAGACAAAGAGCGCTAAAGCGAGCAGAGCGGCGGCATCGCCGAACATTTCTCGCGCGGCCAGCACCACCAGCAAACCAAGCACGAAGACGAAGATGCTGACCGCGGCGCGCACGTGGGCCAGGATCGCATCGGAGCCGGGTTGGCTCATCATTTGCAATCCGCCGAAACCAGATTGAGCGCGGAAGAAGATTTCGGCCGGATCGGGATACTTCGGCCTATCCACCAGCAGAGGCAGCGTCGCCACGAGCTTTACCAGGGGCGGGTGTTCGGGATTGATGCCGAAGTCGGAGCGCAGCCAATACGAGTAGCCCGCGTACATGTGCGCCGGCTCATCGAAGGTCTGCGACTCGAGGCGAACGGAGAGATAAAGCTCCAGGGCAAAGACGACAAACAGGACGGCAACTGCGGAAAGGAACCACTTGCGCGGCACATCAATCCGGGGAAACGGTGACGCCATGAGTTGACCTCAGAAGGAAGAATCAGGTTATGAGCAAGACTTCTTGAAGCGGAAAGAACTTTGCGGGCCGCGAGTTGGGGAAGGCCCATGATACGGGGGCGGGGTTCATTTTTCAAGAACGCCTCGCCGCAGTCGCAGTTCAAAACTCTTGCGAATCAGAGGGGTTTTCACTCATCCGGCAACAGAAAGCGCTCAGAGTTCAGGCGCGAGCGCGGAATCAATGATCCGCGCCCTTGATGTTGCTGTGAATGCCTGCGCCTCACCGGTTAGATCTTGCAATAGCGCTTTCCATCCACGACCGTGACTGTTCCCACCTGGTTGTTGGCGTGACACGCGGCGCCAACCTGGAGCGCCGAAGGCATGAAATTGCAGGAGTATTTGCCATTCGTCAACACGATCGTTCCCGTTACGTTGCCGGATTTGCACTCGCCGCCTGCCTGCTTCTTGCCGGTGATGGTGACGGCGGATGCGGGCACGGCGGTTGCGTGATGGGTGCCATTATTGCTGGGAATGGTGGGGGCCTCTGCCCTGAGTGGAGGATCATCTACGGGCATCGGCGGCATGGGTGGCGGTGGGTCAGGCGGCAGAAGACAAAGTGGCGGACAGATAGCGGTAGCCAGTACAACTTTGCCGCCGGCGACGATGACGCACAGGGCGAATGCGGTCGTAATGAGTGTACGGAATATTCGGCTCACGGTGTCTCCTTGTGGAATTCAGTGGACTGATGAAGCCAAAGAAGTAGGAAGCGAGGAAGGTAGAGATTCGGCGGATGCAAGGATGTTAGGAATATCGCGAAATTGATGTCAAGAACAAACGGCTGTGCTCAGTTGCAACTCTGATTCCCATGCGATCGCTGAGTTCGTATAGCTCGCGCGCTTTTAGGCGAGTTCTGACGCAGTTGGTCGAGCGACCTAAATCAGAATCGACGCCTTGTAGACTGATCGCATGGCCAAGCGGATTGGGGGGCATTTAGGGACGGCGGGCGGAGCGTCGAACGCGGTTGAGCGCGCGAGGGAGATTGGCGCAAACACGTTCCAGATTTTTTCATCGAGCCCGCGGATGTGGCGCGCGCCGAAGGTGGACCCGGCGCAGGCGGTGCGGATGCGCGAGCTGCGAACGAAGCTCGACGTGGGGCCGCTGGTGATCCATACAAGCTACCTGGTGAATGTGTGCAGCCAGTCGAATGAGGTTCGCGAGAAGAGCGTGGCGGCTTTTCGTGGCGAGATTGAGCGGGCGCTGGCATGGGGCGCAGAGTACCTCGTGCTGCATCCGGGCTCTTGGAAAGGGCTGACGCGCGATGAGGGACTGAGGCTTGCTGCGAACTCGATTGAGCGCGCGATTGACGGGCAGCAATGGCAGGGAACGGGGTTCCATATTCTGATTGAGAACACGGCGGGCGCGGAGTTCTCGCTGGGCGGCAGCTTTGAGCAGGTGGCGGAGTTGGTGACGCGGCTGAAGAACCATGCGCCGGTGGCCGTGTGCCTCGACACTTGCCATACGCATGTGTCCGGCTACGACATGGTGAGCGCCGAGGGATACGAGGCGACGATGAAGCTGGCCGGCGCGACAGTGGGGTTTGATGCCGTGCGGGTGTGGCACTGCAACGACGCCAAGGCGGAGCGCGGATCGAAGCTGGATCGGCACGAGCACATCGGGGAGGGACGGATGGGCCTCGAACCTTTCCGGCGGTTGCTCAATGATCCACGCTTTGATCACTGCACTTTTATTGCGGAGACTCCGGTGGATGAAGAAGGCGACGAGGAACGGAACGTGCAGGCGCTAAAGAGGCTGGTGAAGGGGCCCAAAATAGCGGGTGCAGGACCGGGCGCTTCGGGTTAAGATGGTTTCGTCGGCCAGCCTTCTCCTTTGGAGGTGCGCGATGCGGATGAGCGCCTGCCGTTCTCTCGCAATTCTCACACTCGTTGCCTTGGCGTACCCGGTGTGCGGTCAGAGTCCTGCGTCTCCCTCGAACGCAAATTTCGGGACGCATGAGCGCGAGCCTTACACGGCGGAATTCAAAACCACGCAAGTGAGAATGCTTCCCGATGGCAGCACCATCAACCATGTAACCATTGAGGTGGTAGCCGTTGACTCACAAGGCAGGCGGATGACCGCGACCAGGAACGTTCCGTCGCCGGCAGACCAAGCGCCGGAGACGCGCTTCACGGTCGTCGATCCCGTGACTCATACCAGCATCAGCTGGACATCTCCAGGAAAGGAAGCGGCGGTATCGGCGATCCCCATACCTGCAGCGACTCAATGCTCTTATGCCTGGGCGTCGACGGGGGTCTTTAAAATCGGCCCTCACGGTAAAGTGGAATATCCCAGCGTGAAAACCGCAGTGGAAGATCTGGGAACACAGGCCTTTCAGGGCGTTGATGCGCGAGGACGGCGAACGACGACGACCACAACGCCAGTAGGGCCGCTCGGAAAGAATCAGCCATTGGTAAACACGTTCGAAGTGTGGAGGGCAGTCGACCCTAGATTGAAGGGCCTGCTGACGCTCGAAGTGCGCGACGATCCCCAGTCTGGCAAGATGACCAAGACGCTGGTGAAATTCAGCGAGGCCGAACCGAATTCGTCGATCTTCCAATCTCCGCCTGGGTACGAGATCGTAAACAGGGAAGTCGCAATGGATTGGTGCCCGAACGAGGACGATGTGGAACCTGCCGCGGTACCGCCGCAGTAGCTGCCGCCCGTTTACACTGAAGAGTGATGGCGGACGAAAAAGAAAATCGTTACGATCCGGCGGCGATCGAGCAGAAATGGCAGGAGCGCTGGGCTGCCGATCCCAAGCTCTATGCTGCTGAGCCGGCCACGAGCAGCAAACCAAAATACTACGTGCTGGAGATGCTGCCGTATCCCAGTGGGCAACTGCACATGGGACATGTGCGCAACTACGCCATCGGCGACGCGCTGGCGCGGCAAATGTGGATGCGCGGCTACAACGTGCTGCACCCCATGGGGTGGGATGCCTTCGGGCTGCCGGCCGAGAATGCCGCGCTCAAGAATCACACGCCGCCGCGCGAGTGGACGCTCAGGAATATCGCCGACATGAAGCGGCAGTTTGAGCGCCTCGGCATGGGATTCGACTGGGCCACCGAAGTTACGACATGCCTGCCGGACTATTACCGCTGGAATCAGTGGTTCTTTTTGCGCATGTACGAGCGAGGCCTGGCCTATCGCAAGAAGAGCAAAGTGAACTGGTGCCCGGAGTGCGCGACCGTGTTGGCCAACGAGCAGGTGATCGACGGTTGCTGCTGGCGGCACGAAGACACGAAGGTGGAGCAACGCGACCTGGTGCAGTGGTTCTTTCGCATCACTGCCTACGCGCAGGAACTGCTCGACGATTTGGACAAGCTGGACGGCTGGCCGGAAAAAGTACGCACCATGCAGCGCAACTGGATCGGGCGCAGCGAGGGGACGGAGGTTGATTTCTTCTTGGAAGAAATCAACCAGGGAATAGGGAACAGGGAACAGGGAACAGAAAGACAGGGATCAGGGATCAGGGATCAGGGATCAGAAAAGCAGGGAACAGGGGAGCAAGGGAACAAGGGAGCGGAAAAGCAGGGACCGAGGGACCAAGGGACCAGGGGAACGGCAAAGACACGCATTCGCGTGTTTACCACGCGAGTGGACACGATATTTGGCGCGACCAGCGTGCAGTTGGCGCCGGAGCATCCGCTCGTCACTGAGTTCTGTGCAGCGGATTCGGCTCTGAAGCACCAGATCGACGGGCTGATCGAGGAACAGCGGAAGGCGCGCGAAGCCGGCGATCTTGGCGCGATCGAAAAGCACGGCATACCGACGGGCAAGTTCGCCATCAATCCGTATAACGGCCAGGAGGTGCCCATCTGGGTCGCGAACTACGTCCTGATGGAGTACGGGACGGGCGCGATTATGAGCGTGCCGGCGCACGACGAACGCGACTTTGAGTTTGCAAACAAATACGGGATCGAGATTCGGCGGGTTATTAAGCCGGTTGAGGAGTTTGAAGGATGCGAAACGCTGCCGTTTATATCCGAAGACGGCGTGCTGGTGAACTCCGGTGAGTACGACGGAATGAGTTGCGCCGAGGCGCAACGGAGGCTCCAAAAGGCGGCCGAAACCGGCGGCTTTGGCGAGGCAAAGGTCATCTTTCGCTTGAAAGATTGGGGCGTAAGCCGCCAGCGCTATTGGGGAACGCCGATTCCCATGATCAACTGCGAACGCGACGGTTTAGTTGCGGTGCCAGATGATCAATTGCCGGTGCTTCTGCCGGAGAAGATTGAAATTACGCAGCAGGGCGGTTCGCCGCTGGCGCGCGTGCCGGAGTTTGTGAACACCACCTGCCCGAAGTGCGGCGGGCCGGCGAAGCGCGAGACTGACACGATGGACACGTTCGTCGATTCGAGCTGGTACTTCTATCGCTATACGGATGCGAAAAACGCGAAGGCCCCATTTGATCCGGCCATCGTTAAGTACTGGTTTCCCATCGACCAATACATTGGCGGCGTGGAGCACGCCATTCTGCACCTGATCTACTCGCGATTCTGGACCAAGGTGATGTACGACCTGGGCCTGGTGAAAAACGACGAGCCAGTCCAGCGCCTCTTCACGCAGGGCATGGTGATCAAAGACGGGGCGAAGATGTCGAAGTCGAAGGGCAATGTAGTTTCGCCCGACGACATGGTGGCGCGTTACGGCGCCGACTCCGCGCGAATGTATTCGCTTTTCGCCGCGCCGCCGGACCGCGATCTCGACTGGCAGGAGGACGGCGTCGCCGGGGTGAGCCGGTTTTTGGGCCGGGTTTGGCGGATCGTGACGAGACATTCGGAGATGGCGCGGGGTGGCGCTCCGCGCTCTGGCGCTTTGGATGAGACGGGCGGCAATACGAACAAGGGAACGCAACTCCTGCGCAAGCTGCATCAGACCATCGCCAAAGTCAGTCTCGATTTCGAAGGCCGCTGGCACTTCAATACCGACGTCGCGGCAATTATGGAGCTCGTTAACGAGATGCAGGCCGCGGATGCGCAATTTGCGGCGGGCGAGATTCCTGCGCCGGTGGTGCGGGAACTGTTGCGGTCGCTGGTGTTGTTGCTGGCGCCGTTTGCCCCGTTTCTTGCTGCCGAGCTTTGGGAAGAGCTGGGTGGCGAAGGCGCGGTGCTGCGTGCGTCGTGGCCGAAAAGCGATCCCGGACTGGCGAAGGAAGACGAGATCGAGATTCCGGTGCAGATCAATGGAAAATTGGTCACCGTGGTGCGCGTGGCAGCGGGCGCAGATTCCAAAGCGATCGAGGTCGCTGCCCTGGCCAACGAAAAGGTCCGCGAACGCGTCGCAGGCAAAAGCGTCGCCAAGGTGATCGTGGTGCCGGGCAGAGCCGTCAATTTGGTCGTGAAGTGAGGGCTGGTCGTAAAGTGAGGGCAGGTTCCGGGGCGGACGCCCACGGCAACGCTCCGGTGCGCGGAACGCAGTTGCTGGTTGAGCACATGAGCGAGGTCTTCGGTCGGCCTTCGCTCGTCGCCATCGAGATAGCGTGGCGCTGGCTCTTCGGAATTCCGTTTCTTCTCATTTGCTGGCAGCAAGGGCAGGGCATTCTCAATGCATTACCGCTCGAATCGTCGGGCGCAGGCTCGCTCGATACGCTGAATCCATGGGTTGCCGCCGTGCAGCTCTCGAATATCGCGGCATTCTATGAGCCGCACGTGATTGCAGTGCTGCGCTGGCTGCTGCCGGCCGCTGCGCTGGTCTGGGTGATCGTTTCAGGCGTGGGCCGCAATCTCCTGTTCATGCGCATGGAAACCCGCGCGGCTTTTCGCCCTGTCACCATGATTGCGTTGCAGGCCGCATGGCTGGCGCTTTTCGGTCTCACGCTGTGGGGCTGGCTAAGTTCCATGCAATGGGCGGCGGCAACGCACATCACCGCGGGCGCGGAACCGGACCTCGTTGGCTACTTCATCTGGACGATTTTTCTGGCGCTTGGATTCTTCACGGTGTTCGCGGTGACCAGTTGGGTTCTGACGATTGCGCCGATTCTGCTTCTGCTTGAAAAGCATTCCATGGTTTCAAGTCTTGGAGAAGCTTTGCGGCTGGGAAAGGGCTTTTCCGGAAAACTGGCTGAAATTAATCTCGTTCTCGGCATCGTTAAGCTGGCGCTGCTTGTGGTGGCAATGGTCTTCTCCGCCGCGCCGCTGCCGTTCAGCGACGAGCTTGGTCCAGGCGCGATGCACCTGGTGGCTGCCGCATCTGCCCTCTTCTTCCTTGTCGCGAACGACTTCTTTCAGGTAGTGCGACTCAAAGCGTTTGTGGAGTTCTGGCGAATCTTCAGGGGCAATGCAGCAGCGTGAGCTATTTGGTCAGCTATTTGCCCGGGGGCGCCGCAGCCTCTTCCTTCAGGAACGCATCGCTCAGCGTCTTCTTCTCCTGCGCGATGGGCAACAGGGTGGGATAAAACTGCACAAATGTTGTGTCCACGGCCGCGTGTTCCCGGTGACATGAGTAGCATGGGGCGACCGGCGGAAAGACCTTGCCATTCGCAGTCGGTGATGCGAAGTCGAAGAATGCCCATCCGCCGGGGTACCGCGCGACATCCTTCACATGCACCTCAATCCCCATGACCGAAGTGCCCTGGAAGTGGCCATGCTGATTGATCGATCCCTTGCTCAAGGCCTCACGCGCCTCAAGCACCATCACGGTCTTGTCGGGCCATGTGCCGGTAGCCACGAAACTGCGGTACGCCTCTGGATTGACGAACACATTGTCGAACATGGTCATGCCTGCGGGGTTGGGGCTGTAGCTCATATCGATTCCGGAACTCAGATAAATCCATTCGCGGTAATTCGTGGGGGGCAGCATGTCTCCATTTGCCGCATAGGCAGGCGCAGAATCTGAAGCAGCGGCCACGACGGCCGGGGAGTGTTCATAAGCGTTGAAGAGCGCGCAGGAGGCGGCGAGGAGGCAAGCGGTGGCTCCAGCGGCGAGGAATTTGGGAAGCGCACGATCTCTCATGACGGGGATATACGCGATCTCTCGACCGACGGTTCCTTGCGATTTCTTAAAAACCACCGGCTCAGCAAGCTAAAAAATCCTCATGCGAATGACGAAGTATTTCTTGGGGTCTTCGCGGATGGCCTTGAGGAGCTGCTGGGCCTGGTCAGAAGTCTGATCCAGGTGGTCGTAGAGCGAGCGGTTCTGCACCAACTGGCCGGCCGTGCCCTTGCCGGCGTTAATGCCCTGAAGAATGGTGTCGAGGTTGGTCACGGCGTCATCCAGCTTCCTGGCAAAGTCTGGATCCTTGATGAGCTTGCCCAGCGAGCCCTTGCCGGAGTTGATCTGCTCCGCTAACTGATTCGCATTGGCCGCAGCCGCGTTCACGTTGTTATAGAGCGTCTCGTCCTTCAGCAGCAGTCCCGCGGTGCCTTTGCCCGCATCAAGGTCGGCGGTGATGGAGTTCAGATGGTCCGCGGCAGAATTCAGCTTGGTATAGAGCGTGTTGTCGTTGACCAGTTCACCGACAGAGCCTTTGCCCTGTGCAATGGCCGCCGTCACTGTTTGGAGATTGTCGGCGATGGACACGATTTTTTGAGCCAGTGCAGGATCGTTGATGAGTTCGCCCACCGTGCCGCGCTTGGTATTCAGACCGTCAACCAGGGTCTCAATCTTGTGGACCAGCACGTTGACTTCCTGGATGGAGACCTGGCTGGTATTGATGACGGACTGAATAGTTGGCGAGCCGGACTGCTTCAGTTCCGAGCCATTGACGGGCCGGGGGCCGGTTGCGCTGGTGGAGTCGATGTCAACAAAGCTGTCGCCCAGAACGCCGGCTGCCTGGATGGAGGCCGTCGAATCGGTGTGCAGATCGAACAGGTATTTCTCGCCCACCTGCATGACCACTTCGACAGGATTTGGGTTGCGGTCCGGCACCACCCGCATGCGGATAACGTTGCCAATGGTGACGCCCTGGAGGGTGACCTCAGCGCCGACCTTGAGCCCGCCGGCATTGGGAAAGTAGCAGCGCAGTTTAACTCGGTGGGCAAACAGGCCGCCGGACGAGGCGGTCATGAGGAACATGATTGCGATCAGAAGCACGAGCGCGACCAAAACCAGCGCTCCCACCTTCAGTTGCGACCACTGAATCTCTTTGCGGCTTGGCACGTCACTCCTCTTGGGGAGCCGAGGGGGTCGGCGTTTTGAGGATAGCAGAGTAGCCGGGTTTACCGGTTGTCTTCAAGCACCACGCTGGCCACGGCAATCTGAGCGGTGTGGGTGAGCGAAAGGGCAGAGCTTACAACGCCCAACCGGCCAGCAATCTGCGCGGCCCGGCCGTGAAACCGGATCGTGGGCTTTCCGCTCAGCTCGCGAACCACCTCGATCTCAAGCCAGTTGACCCCGAAGCTGATGCCTGTGCCCAGCGCCTTGGCCGCGGCTTCCTTGGCGGCAAAGCGCGCGGCAAAACTCTCTGCCGACTTGCGCTTCTTCATGCAATAGACCTGCTCCGCCTGAAGGTAAACGCGGTTGAGGAAGCGCGCACCAAAGCGATCCACGACGTGCTGGACGCGCCCAATCTCGACTACATCGATTCCTGAACCAACGATCATCTTGTTTATCAAATTACAACATTTCCGTTGGTGCCGGCCCACGGGCGGCTGCGGACAGCGAGGAGCATAGCCCCCATTCCGCTCGTCTGATGCCGAGGCCACTGGGCCAAACCTCCTGGATCGAACCGACTGGGGCAAATCGCCTTTGACAATCCCAATGACTTCCGGCAGCCGTTTCACCCTTCCGGCTGGCCGGTGTGTGTCAAAGTGCGTCAATGGCGGTCAGCAGGCGTTCGACTCCGCAACAGCCTTCATTCGCGGGGGCCTGTCACCGATAAAGAGTTTGTGAATATAAGGATGCCAATACCGAGTGGAGAGCAGGACCTGTGTATCCCCTGGGCGATGCAGATGAAAGCAGTTTCTACCGAAGATCCGTCTCGGCTGGTGCAATCGCTGACCGGCGCGATTCTTGGTTGCGGCGGCTGGGTGCTAAGCCGCAGGAGCAACGATTCCGGACGCTTGAACATGCTGTTCGAGTTCGAGCGCCATGCGTGCGTTGACATCTACACCTTGCTGATCGCAGCAGGCGTGGAGCTGAGCCAGATTGGGCACTACCGCCTGACGGAGCTTTGCCAGTGCACGCGCAGCCAGCCAAGGGATTGCGGCGCGGAAATTGCGAGCCTCGACCTGGAGATTCAGACTTTCCCTCCCCAGACTGCCGACCTCATGCAATTTGCGGGAGTGGCCTAGAGCCGGAAATTCAGACCGAATTTTAGCCTGCTTCTACCAGACCATATTTGCGTTGCCATGATTGCTTGAGCTGCGTGCGCACGCTCGCGCGCTCGGCTTCAGTGACGGCTGGTTCAGGGCCTTCGACAAAGCGCGCCGCCTCGTGTTTGGCCAGCTCAAGCAATTGGCGGTCGCGCAGCAGATCGGCCACGCGTAACTCCGGCAGGCCCGCCTGCCGCGTGCCAAAAAACTCCCCCGGTCCGCGCTGACGAAGATCGGTCTCGGCTAGCACGAATCCATCCTGCGTGCTGACCATTGCGTTCAGCCGCTCCTCGCCGAGGTCGGAGATTCGCTCGCCGG
This sequence comes from Acidobacteriaceae bacterium, assembly GCA_003134815.1. Classification (GTDB taxonomy): domain Bacteria; phylum Acidobacteriota; class Terriglobia; order Terriglobales; family Acidobacteriaceae; genus Telmatobacter. The sequence goes on from PLCO01000043.1 coordinate 31,121, forward strand.
TCATCAGGATGCAATAGCTTTTAGCCGCGCCACGGCCCACGCGCCCGCGCAACTGGTGCAACTGCGCCAGGCCAAAGCGCTCAGCGTGCTCGACAACCATTACGGAGGCGTTGGCGACGTCTACGCCGACTTCGATGACTGTCGTTGAGACCAGCACGTCAATCTCGCCGCGCTGAAAGCGGCGCATGATGACTTCCTTTTCGTCCGCATCGAGCCGGCCGTGCAGCAGGCCGACGCGTAAACCGGCGAGCGGTCCCTTGCGAAGTTTTTCGTGCATCTCAACGGCGGATTTGAGCCCCGATTTTGCGCTGGGAGCGGCTTCGTGTGCCGACGCAGGAAACAACTCCGTTGTTTTAACCTTTGGAGTAGTTCGGTGCCGATTCGTCGACGAGGCAGCCGCGTCAGGCTGCCCTTCGTCGTGCGAGAAATCAAGTTCCGGCTGGTCGTCCTTCGATCCCTCGATGACGGGGTAGACGATGTAGGCCTGCCTACCCTTGGCCACCTGCTTGCGCACAAAATCCCACACCTCTTCCGCGCGCTCGCCGGGCATGCGCCGCGTGACGATGGGGACGCGCCCCGGCGGCAGCTCGTCGAGGGTGCTCAGGTCCAGGTCGCCGTAGAGCGAGAGCGCCAGCGTGCGCGGAATGGGCGTGGCCGTCATCACCAGCACGTCGGGCTCGGGCCCCGACCTTCCATCCGGGCCGGGCTTCTTCATCAGCTTAAAGCGCTGCATGACGCCGAAGCGATGCTGCTCGTCGACGACGACAAGACCGAGCCGGTCAAACTCGACCTTCTCTTCGATCAGCGCGTGGGTACCAATGATCAGGTTGGCATCGCCGCGGTTGATGAGGCCGCGGTTGGTCCGCTTGCGGTCCTCATCGAGCGAGCCGGTGAGCAGCACGATGCGCGGCTTGCGGCTCGATCGCTCCAGCAGTTTGCGCGCCGCGAGAAAATGCTGCGTGGCCAGAATCTCAGTAGGCGCCATCAGTGCTGCCTGGTAGCCGTTTTCCATGGCTACGAGCATCGCCTGAAACGCGACAATGGTCTTGCCCGAACCGACGTCGCCCTGCAACAGCCGGCGCATGGGGCTGGGCGCGCGCATGTCGGCCACAATCTCGCCAAGCGCTCGCTTTTGCGCCGCCGTGGGATGAAAGGGAAGCACCTCGCGGATGGCCTCGCGCACCTTATCGTTGGCCGCGAAGGCGATGCCCTTGCGTTCCTTCATGCGACGCCGCTTGAGCTCGAGGCCCAGCTCCAGAAAGAAAAACTCCTCGAAGATAAGGCGGCGATGGGCTGGAGTTGAGGAACTTTGCAATTGCGCGGGCGGCGTGCCTTCCGGCGGAAAGTGGACTTCGCGCAGCGCCGTCTCGCGATCGGGAAGATCGAGCCGCTGCAGCATCGATTGCGGCAGGCAATCCGGCACCGCGCCGCGCATGGATTCGAGCAGATTGAAGATCACTTTGCGCTGCCAACGCGAAGCCAGGCGGCTGCCGCCCAGCGATTCGTAGACCGGCGTGATGCGACCCACTTCAAGCATCTGAGTTTCGGCGTCGGCGGTCGAGTCGGGCAGGATCTCGAATTGCGGCTGAATCATTTTGAAGTTACTGGTGGAGCGCGACGGCTCGACCCTGCCGTAGACGGCGACGGTTTGCCCGGCCAGAAATTTGCCGTTGAGATACGGCGAATTGAACCAGACGCACTTGAGCACATGGCGGCCCTGCCCGAGGGTCAGCTCGAAAAGAGGAGTGCGGCGGGTGCGCACCAGCGACGAGTTGCGCACTTCGGCGATCACGCTGGCCAATTCGCCCGGCTTCAGCTCGTCGAGACTGACCGGATGCTGGCGATCCTCATAGCGGAAAGGGAAGTGGTAGAGCAGGTCTTCAGCGGTGAGAATGCCTTTTTCGGCGAGCATCTTGGCGAGGCCGGGGCCGACGCCGCGCACGTACTGCACTTGATCATTTAGGGCAGGCACAAGAGGAATGCTAAATTGTGGCGGCTACCGAGAGCGAACACGGATCAGGCGCCAATTGGCTTGGCCTTACCCTGGAGAGCTTTGAGGAGTTTGCTGAATTCCTTTTGGTAGGCATCCTGATCCGTTTTCCATTTGGTGAAAGTCGGTATGTGGTACTCGCGGATTTCGCGCGCAGAATCCTTGCCAATGTCGGAGTCAAAATACTCCCACTCCTTAATCCTTTTGAACGGGCAAAGGGCGATGGGAAATAGGACCTCTCTGTCCTGCTCCTTCTCTCGCTTGCGCGCAATCGCGATTTCGGTTCTAACCCATTCGCTCTCCATGCTCGCCGGTGAAAGGATGAGCAGCAGCTTGTCGTACATGCGGATGGCTTCGTCAATCTGACGGAAGACTTTCTTTCCGCCCAGCATCTCATGTGGGGCGAACCAGCAGCGGACCCCCTTTGCCTGCAAATCGGCATGGAGCCGGTCGGCGAATGCTTGATCTTTTGTCGAGTAACTGATGAACAAAGAGTAGAATTCGATCCCCACGCCGGCTAGTCCGGCCATGTTCTCAATGAAGAACTCAGGGACGCCGGCTCCACGAAGAAAGGCGTGCGGAATCTTGCCTCTTGACTTGTAGATCGTGTCGATGCCGATTGTTGACGGGCCGAGATGCAAGATCGTCTCAAGGCCGTGAACTTCTCTGAGATCGACGTCGGCTAGAACCGTTTGTCCCATATCTACCTCTGCACCGAAGACCACGTCGTTAAGATGGGCACGCGTGAAATTTACGCCGCTTAGGTCAGCGCCTTGAAAATTTGCACTTCCTAGATCGCCGTCGCTAAAGTCCGATCCACGCAGAAGACAATTCTGAATTTTGGCCCGCAAGAAATTGCTGCGAACCAACGATGCATTGTAGAGAGACGCATTTGTGAGTTCTGCTTCGACGAAATCAGCGCCGTAGGCGATGCAGTCGGAGAGGTCAGTCACATTTAGCTTGGCTCGGCTGAAATTCGCCCCGGTAAGCACCGCTAGGTGAAGTTTCGCCCTATAGAGGTTTGCGTGACTAAGATTGGCCTGGGAAAGATTCGCGCCGAGGAGGTTGACGTTGCCAAGATCTGCACTCATGAGGCTTGCGTGAGAGAGCCTAGCGTAAGACAAATCTAGTCTCTGAAGACTTGCGTTTTCAAGATGCGCCTGATTGAGGTCGGGCCGGACATTGGGGTTATCGTTGCGCCACTGATTCCACGCCTTAAGGCCCTCTTTCAGCTTGGCTAAGTGTTCCGGTTTGGCCATGGGCCATTATGCCAGCAGCGCGCAATTGGCTAAAACAAATGGGGCTGTCCTAGATAACT
>PLCO01000035.1 GCA_003134815.1 Acidobacteriaceae bacterium
TGGCATCCTCGCTGGCCTTGCAGATGAGCTGCCGCAGACGATGGAAATAATACGCCGCGGTCGTCTTGTTGACCCCCACCAGAACGCCCGCCGTGCGGGCTGTCGTACCCGCAACAAAGTGCTCCATCAGCCGTAACTGTTGGCTCCAGAGCAGGCGGCTCTTGTGCATCTTCGCCATCCTAGAAAATCTAGCTCTTCGCTAGTTATCTAGGACAGCCCCGGCAGAATTAATCGGCAAACTTGCGAAATATTTATTTGGTTTGGAATGAGGGGGTTGGGGTGGGATGAGGCGGATGCAGGGGTTGACGGGAAAGACAGGGAGTAGCCAGTAGGCAATAGGGAATAGGCGGACGGGGACCGTGGGAGCGCGATGGCGGAGTTGGCGGGGTTAGGTTGGCCGGGTTGGGAGCGGAGGTCGGTCTGGATCGGGCGTGGCGTGATCGGCGACGGAAACGGCGTTTATCGGGACTGATCCTGATAAATCATGGTCCGGCGCCCTCCCGCTCATCGCGATAAGACTGCGATGAACGGGGCACAGCTTCTTACCGCTCAAGTCGATTCTGATGCCCGGGCCACCCGCCTTAGAGGACACGAGGGGGGCGGACTAAGACCACAGGGATTTTCCCGAACCATCGGTCAACGAACAGCTCTATGGCTCGCGGGCCAAGATACTTTGCTGGCCAATTGATCGTTTCCGTCTCGATGGGCCAGATTTGCTGGCATGCTTGGCTCCAGACTTCCGCTTGCTTGGGCAATTCTATTTTGAGAGCGCGATTGAAGATGCTGTTGAACCGATATGCGAGCACCTGGAAGACGAGATGGCCGACGACGTAGGTATGGGTGTAGATGTCCAGGTCGTTGAATGGCGGAGGGTCTGCCGTTGTTCTCGCATACCGGGGATTCGAGCGGCCGGAATATCTCGCGTGGCCCTGGAATGAGGATACCCAGATACGGATGTCGGGCGGGAGTTCGAGGGATGTTCTGAAGCGTTCGCGCTGCGCGCGCGTCGAGATGGGCTCCCCGAGAATACTTAGCGTCTGGTAGTTGGCAATGACTGACTTTTCGAAGGCATATGCGGCAAGGAATTTCAGATCGTCGTAGCCGAACGTTGTCCGCTTGCCGTTGATGATGACATCAGCAAGTAGACTTTTGGCGTGGCTCTCAAGCTCGCTCATCCAGGTTTCGTTGCATCTCTTACATACAACGTTGGCGGTTTGGTCGAGCTTAGTGGTCGTCCAGGTACTTTTCGCTTCGCCGTCTACTCGTTCATTTCGGTAGCGTGTTTTAGGCAGAAGCTTGCTTAGCCACGCTGGCCAAATATGTTCCCCGGTCATATTGGCAGCGGCGGTACAAAATGCGCAGACGGGCACGAAAGTAGACTAACAAATTCTAGTGGCACTATTGGCAGGCGCATGGCTAAATAAGTGGCGACAAACCGGGGCGTTGATTACTTTCCATCATCGAAAAACCGGGGGAGTGTTCCATCTGTCCCCTCTTTCCGGTCCGAGTTTTCCGCGATCTCTAAGCAGTGTCCGCGCGCTATGATCTATCCAGCAAGGTCGAAAATGCCCGATTTCAAACCGCAAGGCCCCGAACAGCATTTCGCTCTGCAACGCACGACCCGCGCAGCCGAGACTGTAACTGCCGTTTCGGATGCACAGCGAAAGAGCGGCGAGGAAACCAAAAGCACAAACGAGCGTTTCTACAACAGCCTTGCCCTATTTTCCAGTGGCACGATAGCGCTCAGTGTAACGTTCATGGGGTACCTGAAGAACCTGCCAAAACCTCTAGCGCATCCGCACTGGCTAGTTACGTGTTGGATTTGCCTTATGATTTGCGCCGCGTGTTCCTTGTTCTGGCCGTTTGTTTACGGATACTACAGCCATTACTTTCACGAGTGGCAAACAGCGAACGCAATCAAAGAGAAATTAGAAATCGAAGCCAAAGAGTATCCCACGTTGGCGCGGGGGACGCATAGCGTACAAACCAGGGCACCTCTTTCCGGTAAGGAAATAGAAGACTTCCGATCTAACCGATTAGAGGCAGCGGGAATATATAAGAAGAAAGCAGGAACGGCGAAGCGCCGAGAAACGTTCTACACACATCTGTGGCAGTGGCTCGGTCGGATTGCGCAGGCCAGTTTTCTACTCGGCCTTGGATTCCTGCTCGCCTTCGCTGTAAGGAATCTATGATTGGTTCTCAACCAGCGCAAACGGACCACGCTCTATCACGATCGAACCCGCAGAAGAGCTTCCCGCCAAGCGGTCCTTCTCGATTTGCGCCGAACCCGCCGATGCACTCATCGACAGCCGATCGGTAATGCTAAGTCGGCTTGTCGGATGGAATCTTGGCCGCGGTTGCCGGAGGTGGGGCCGGGTTTGGGGCGTGGTCACCGCAAGAAGCGGGATCGGCTTGCTACGGAAACCGACTGCGCGCCGCGGCGGGGTGCGGAACTTTCATCGTCCCAGCGAGGACGGGTTTTTTTGGCGCGCGGTGTGTTGGGGCCGTGCTTTGTTTTCGAGATTTTTGTGGGTGGGTTGATGTACTCGATTGCGTCTGCGACGAATGGATGGGTTAAAACCCATCCCTACCAGCCCGTGCCCTTCACCAGGGTTCTGTCGCCCCTACGGGGCTGAAGTTGTTTTCGGGGGCTTTCCCAGGACTTCGTCCGCTGTGGCGGACTCCGTCCTGGGCTAACATCCGTCGCTCCCTCCGGGAGCTGAAAGATCGCGTGAGTTTGAGATCGTGCCATCCCTGGTCCCCAAGTGCGAGGGACCAGGGGCACCCAGTCTGTGGAGGGTGAAGAAAGGGAAACTCGAGGTTCGTGCGATCCCACCCTAGCGTAGCCAGGATAGGGCACCCGGCGGAAACGGCGTTTATCGGGACTCATCCTCAATCTGCCGCGAACGTAGCTCGATGTGTGGCTTGGCCTGACTTTTACCGTCAAGTGAGAATTACCTCCGGTTACCAGTAAATCGCCGGCGACTGGCAGACGCCGAGCCGCCTTATCCCGCCGCAAATCATCGAGGGTGGCCGGCCCTATTACCCGGCTTCGGGTTCCCGCATCCAACTCACCAAGCTTTGATATGCGGAACCGGCGCACTGGCAGGGGAATGAGGTCCTCCCAATGAAAAAATGGATATTCTTCCTTGCCATGTTGTGTTGCCCATCGCTTTGCCGGGCGGCGTCAGACCGCCAGGATGCTGTCAACCGCCTCGATCGCGCGGCAAAAGTGATGCACGAGATCATGGACGCATCCGACAAGCGCATTCCCGACCGAATCATGAGGCGGGCAAGGTGCGTAGCTGTCGTACCCCATTTGATCAAAGGGGGATTCGTTTTTGGAGCCGAAGAAGGAAAGGGAGTAGCCACTTGCCGGACCGGAAGGGGTTGGAGTGCGCCAGCCTTTATCCAAATGGGCGGTGGCAGCTGGGGAACGCAGATCGGCGCGGAAGCTGTTGACCTTGTGATGGTGATCAAGGGCACCAGAGGCATGCAGAAGCTACTGTCGAGCAAATTCGAAATTGGAAGGGATGCATCGGTAGCTGTGGGCCCGCTGGGACGGCATTCCTCTGAAAATACAGACGTGAATTTCAACGCGCTGATCCTGACCTACTCGCGCGCTCAAGGCGCTTATCTGGGGATGACATTCGACGGCGCAGTGGTCCGCCAAGACAACGGCTCCCGGCGCGCGCTGTACGGGCCAAGGGTTACTACGCGGGCGTTGCTGCTGGGGCGAGTGCCACCGCCGCCTGCCGCAAGGTCATTCCTCTCCGCAGTGAGAGGAGCAAGAGCCCAGGCAATCCTCCAGGCTGCGAAGAAATAGAGCTGCCAGGGGCGTAAATGAGCGCGCAATCTCCTGGGCACTCACCGAACTCGGATAGGTCCTCAAATGTCGGTTTGTCGGATGGAATCTTGGGCGCGGTTGCCGGAGATGGGGCCGGGTTTGGGGCGTGGTCGCCGCAAGAAACGGGATCGGCTTGCTACGGAAACCGACGGCGCGGCGCGTCGGGGTGCGGAACTTTCATCGTCCCAGCGAGGACGGCTCGCTGGGCCGTGCTTTGTTTTTGAGATTCTTGTGGGTGGGTTCGCGGCAGTCGGGGATGAATCCCCGACCTACCGGTCAAACCCTGATACAAAGACCGTCGGTTTGGGTTCGTGCTTTCCCACCCTAGCGTAGCCAGGATGGGGCACCTGGCACCCATTTCTTGTGGTGGGTGAAGGTCGCGAAAAGCAGAAGCAGGTCCCTCGGCTCCGCTGAAGAACGCTTCGCTCGGGATGACACGGCGAAAATGGGGTCGTGCTTTCCCACCCTAAACGCAAGGTGCGCGTTTAGGATGGGGCACCCATTTTCGTGCCTTGTTGAAAGAGCCGGATCGGGGTTCGTGCGATCCCTGGTCCCCGAGTGCGAGGGACCAGGGGCACCCGTTTTTTGTGGTGGGTGAGGGGCGCGAAAAGCAAATGCAGTTGCCCGTTCGATTTGGTGCTGCCCATTCAATTTGGCGCTGCCCGTTCGATTCCGTGCCGGGCTATTCGCCGGTGAAGGGATTCGAATCGGGCGGCTTGAGCGTGGTTGGATCGTGGGCAGGCGCGGGATTTTTTTCTTCGGGCTTCTGGCCAGATGATACCGATTCTGAGAGGGCAGATTCTGAGGGGACAGATTCTGAAGGGGCCGATTCGCCTGACGGCTTGAATACGCGATAGGGATCGCCGGGAAGCATGTGGTGTTCTTCGAGGGCCAGGCGGACGCGCCGCTGGAATTCGCGCATGGGGCCGTATTGCTGCGTGGCGATGGTTTTGAAGACAACGGGAAAGATGACCTGCGAGCCTTTGACCGCGTCCACACCCAGAACCTGCGGATCCTGGAGAATGACACTCTTGAATTCGGCGCTGTTGCGGACGTCCATGGCGATTTGCTTGAGGAGTTTTGTGACCTCGTCGGGATGGGCGGAGAAGTCGACGCTTACGTTGACGGTGGCGACGGAGAAGTCGGCGCTGAGGTTGGCGACGGTGGTGATCTGCGAGTTGGGAATGATGTAGAGAGTTCCATCGCCATCGCGCACCATGGTTTTGCGCAGGGTCATGGATTCGACGGTGCCGGTAAGGCCGGCGAGGCGGACGGTGTCGCCCACGTTGAACTGGTCCTCAAGCAGAAACAACATGCCGTTGAACATGTCCTTGACGATGTTTTGCGCGGCCAGGCCGATGGCGATGCCTGCGACTCCGGCTGAGGCCAGGAGCGGTGCGAGGTTGAATCCCATTGAGTCAAGCGCCTGCAGCAAGGCGATGACGGCGATGATGGCGAGGCCTGTGGCGCGGATGACTCCTGCCATGGTTCGGACCTCGGCACGGCGTACCAGGCCTGCGCCGCTTTTTTCGGAGACGTGGATCATGCGAGAAGTGGCGAGACGCAGCAAGCGGCTGAGAATAAAGGCGATGAGTGCGATTACCAGCAGGCGCGGCAGCCTTGTGTGGATGAATTCCTGGCTGTCATAAGTCCATTCGTCGAGGACGCGGCCGAGGAAGCGGCCCTGCTGGAACCACCCCCAGCGCAACATGAGGACGAATTCTGCCGCGTGACAAAGAAGTGACATGCAAAAGCTCCACTTTCTAGACTAAACTGTGCGCAGGATTGGCCGGCGCTGCGGCCTTGCTCTTCCGAAATGCTCCATTGCGGATGGTGAACCGGATGAGACGAGCGAGAAGCGAAACAAAAAGCCAGAATTGCCGGGCATGGAGCCGGGGGCGAAGCCCGAGACGGGGGCTCTATGCTGTTGTATGCGTTGCCGTGCTGATGGTTGTGGCGGGCCTGGGGCTGGTTCGCACGGATGCACAAGAGGCTTTCCCTCTTCCGGCGATCGATCCACCAGGAGCGAAAGCGGGGCCACCAGGGGATAAGGCCGGGGCTCAGGCCGCACCACAGGTCGCAGTGGCGCCAGCGGGCGCTAAGCCGGCCGGGACAACTGCCGAAAATGCGGACGCATCGGAGATCGCGAAACAGTGCGCCGACCTGTTGAAGATGGCGACTGCACTTAAGAGCGCGGTCGATAAGACTTCCGCAGGTACGCTTTCGGTGACCGTGGTCCGCAAGGCCGGCGAAATTGAGCAATTGGCGCACAAGGTAAGAGTTACGAACGGGAAAAGCTGAGGCAAACGATGCAATTTGTTTTTGGGACGGTGCAAAATGCGTGAAGAAGGACGCGCGGTGAAAAGCGGCTGGTTCGGAAGGTGGACACCGTCTCTGAGTTGGGGTTTAGGCTTGGCGATTATGTTTGTCGTTGTCTCCGGACTGACGGTGCGATCCCAGTCGGGTCCGCCCAGGGACATCATCAATCGTCCCGCTCCGATGCCGACGGACCCATCATCAGCGGGCGAATATGATCCCGTCATGATGGAGCGTCGGATGACCGCGCTCAATAACGAGCGCCAGAAGGAGTTGGTCTCTGACACGAACAAGTTGCTCAAGCTTGCCAAAGAGGTGAACGACGAAATTGCGGTAAGAGACACAGGCGGGTTGACGCCGGAACAGGTGCACAAGATTGCCGAGATTGAGAAGCTCGCGCGCAGCGTGAAGGAAAAGATGGCCGACGGCGCGGGACAGCCGGGACCGTCGGTATCGGCACCCGCGATGTACCCCAATCGGTAATTTGCATCCTGCCGATTAGATTTTAGATTGCTGTGCGTTGCATGGCCGGGGTTGAAAAGCGCCCGGGGCCGACAAGTTGGAAGTCATCCAGGGCTGGCAAATTGTTACAATCGGTTAAGGTGGTATCCGGAAGTAGGTTCTTCCGGCAAGGCGGGAGGCCCTGTGCCCGGATTGGCCAGGCGCAAGGTCGTCGCGACGCCGGGAAAGTATGGCTCCGGTTTTGCGTATGGGGGTCGACCGGAATGGAAGTGGCAATTTCCAGCGCTCGTTCGTCCGGAACGTTTCCGGCCTGGGATGAGCTGTCAGCGCAAGACAAGGTTGAGATCTACCGGCTGATGTTTCTTTCCCGCGCGGTGGACGACCGCGAAATTCTTCTCAAACGCCAACAGAAGATCTTCTTTCAAATTTCAGCGGCAGGGCACGAGGCGCTGCAGGTGGGCGCGGCGCTGGCGTTGCGGCCGGGCTACGATTGGTTTTTTCCCTACTATCGCGATCGCGCGTTGTGCCTGGCCGTGGGCGTTACGCCCTACGACATGATGCTGCAGGCCGTGGGCGCGGCGACCGATCCGGCAAGCGGCGGGCGGCAGATGCCAACGCACTGGAGCAGCCGACCGCTGCATATCGTCAGCACTTCGTCGTCGACGGCGACGCAACTGCTTCATGCCGTGGGTTGCGCCGAGGCTGGGCGCGCATTCAGCAAACATCCGGAGACGGCGGCCAAAGCTCAAGGCGATTATCGCGCCTTTCATGATGTGGAGTTTCACGGGGACGAAGTGGCGCTGGCCTGCGTGGGCGAAGGCGCGACCTCGCAAGGGGAGTTTTGGGAAGCGATCAATACGGCCGCGAATCAGAAGTTGCCGGTGATTTTCTGCGTAGAAGATAACGGGTACGCGATCAGCGTTCCCGTGGAAGTGAACACGCCGGGGGGAAACATCTCCCGGCTGGTGGCCAACTTTCCCAATTTCCATTTTGCCGAGATCGACGGCAATGACCCCTTGGCGAGCCTGCGCGCCTTTCAGGAGGCTGCTGCGCATTGCCGCGCCGGCCGCGGACCGGCGCTGGTTCACGGCCATTGCGTGCGGCTGTATTCTCACTCGGATTCAGACGACGACAAAATCTACCGGTCGGCCGCAGAACGTGAGGCGGACCTGATGTGCGACCCCATCGCGCGAATGCGGTCGCGGCTGATCGGCGAGGGAGTTCTGACGGTCTCAGAGATCGACGAACTGGAACGGAGGCTCGGAAACGAAGCCGCCGAAGCTGCCGAGCGCGCTTTGGAAGCGCCGATGCCGGCTGTGGAGGGAATCACCGCACACGTTTACTCCGAGGATCTCGATCCGACGCGCGCTGCTTTTGCCACGGAGCAGCCGCAAGTTTCAGCAGAATCGAACGGTGCTGGATCGGTTGGCAGGCTGAAAGGTGCGGGCGCGCATACGATGGCCGACCTGATCAACCGCTGCCTGCGCGACGAGATGCGGCACGATCCGCGCATCGTGATTTACGGAGAGGACGTGGCAGACGCGAGCCGCGCTGAAGCTCTATCGGAAGTGAAGGGCAAGGGCGGAGTTTTCAAGCTCACGGCGGGCCTGCAGACGGAGTTCGGATCGGAGCGGGTTTTTAATTCGCCGCTGGCGGAAGCGAATATTGTTGGCCGCGCCATTGGCTACGCTCTGCGGGGAATGAAGCCGGTTGTAGAAATTCAATTCTTTGATTACATTTGGCCAGCTATGCATCAGATTCGTAATGAGTTGGCGTTGATGCGCTGGCGGTCAAATGGGGCATGGGCGGTGCCCGTCGTGATGAGAGTTCCTATCGGCGGATACCTTACCGGAGGCTCAATCTATCACTCGCAATCGGGCGAAAGCATCTTTACTCACACTCCGGGACTGCGCGTGATTTTTCCTTCGAACGCGCTCGACGCCAATGGTTTACTGCGGACGGCCATCCGCTGCGACGACCCGGTGCTTTTTCTGGAGCACAAGCGGCTCTATCGCGAGACCTATGGCCGCGCGGCGTACCCAGGGCCAGAGTTCGCGATTCCATTCGGGAAGGCGAAGATCGTCCGTCCGGGCAAGGATCTGACTCTGGTGACGTATGGCGCGCTGGTGCCGCGAGCGATACAGGCCGCGCAGCAAGCGCAGCGAGAGCACGGGATCGAGACGGAGATTGTCGATCTGCGAACGCTCAATCCGTACGATTGGGAGGCCATCGCCGAATCGGTGCGCAAGACCAATCGCGTGATTGTGGCGCACGAAGACATGCTGAGCTGGGGTTACGGCGCTGAGCTCGCGGCGCGGATTGCCGATGAACTTTTCGACGATCTCGACGCTCCCGTGCGACGCATCGGCGCGATGGACACATTTGTGGCCTACCAGCCGAAGCTGGAAGATGCGATTCTGCCGCAGCCGGAGAACATTCTGAAGGCCATTGTGGAGCTCAAGAGGTACTGAAGCATGCCGCGCATTGATGCACTGGCTCCGCGACGACCTTTCCGCCTTCCGATTTCGCGAATGGGAAGGCAGACCGGACCATGATCGAGCTCAGTACGATTCCATATGCTTTAGCGACGCAGTATTTGTCGTTCATTGCTATGCCAGAGGTAGGGTCAAGATATGATTAAGATGAGCTCATGTGGCTGGCTTGTCGTAGCCGTATTCTTGTATGCTGCCTCGCCTTTAAGTTCGCAAAGGCCGCCTAAGCCTCTCCCTGATTCACAGGCGGTTGGGTTCGATGTTGTATCAATCAAGCCGAACAATTCGGGTGATCAACACGTAGATGTCGATAGCGATCTGGACACTTACACCACAAAGAATATTCGGCTTACGTCACTCGTGGCACAGGCTTATAAAACAAAAGAGTTTCTAATATATGGCATCCCAGATCGCCTTGGCAATCAGCGATTTGATATTAGCGCGAAGCTTCTTGATCCTAGCCCGGAGAGAATAGAAGCACTAAGAAATAAGCAATCGCAAATGATCCTCGCTATGCTGCAAGATCGCTTTTCTTTGCGGGCACATCATGGGTTAAAAAAGCTCCGAGCCTATAGTTTGGAGTCAAATCCGGCGAATCACAAGCTCCTTCATCCGTCGACCGAAAACGATGACTTTGGAACAGACGTGAGGGGAACGGGTAGGACTAGCTTCATTGCTCGACATATCTCAATGGACGATCTTGCTCTCATTCTTTCCGATAAACTACAACAACCAGTGATCAATGATACCGGTCTTGCTGGGCGATATGATCTCGATCTAAGCTGGACGTCAGATCTTGAGGAGCCGACAACTAGCTCACCATCGCTCTTTACGGCACTTCGAGAACAACTCGGTCTAACGCTAAGGACCAAGAAGGAAGACATTCAAACGGTCATAGTTGATTACATTTCGACGGCATCTCCTAATTAAAATCATCCGTATAGAACGGGTGTTGCCATGCCGAGCCTCCAGTCGTAGAAAAACCAATTCGATGCGCCGGTAAAATGGCCGAAAGTAAATAAAAGTGTGCATAGCAGAGCGGGAAATCTGGGGAGGCTGGACGCCAGCCAAAACGCGCCCAGGCAGTAAGTCAGGTCCATCAAAACGTAGTGGGACCAACCACGCATCAAAAACGCGCTCCAAAAGGGGTTGCCTTCGCGGACAGTCGCCGGATGCGCCCAATACGAGTGGGGCTGGCCAATAAGTGTGACGAGGGGATCAATGGTCATCACTCCGATCATGACCCAGCGAAGCCTTCTGATCATTTGATGGCCCAATAGACCGGAAATTGGAGAAACGGCCCAGGCGATCGCCGCGCTTATCGCCAGCACGTACAAGGTCACACCAGTAAATCCCAAATGCCAGCGGACGGCGAGCCAGTGGGATGCACCGAACACATGACCGAAGATGAAGGAGAAGGCCGCGATGAGCGCAGACATACTGGGAAGAATGGACACAAGCAGAAACGCTGCTGCGAAATATGCGATGCAGGCGGCAATGTAGGGCAGCCAACCGTGTCCCAGGAAGAAGTCAAATGTGTGGTTGGTGGGATTGTAGATGGACAGTCCGTCGCCGCGCATTGCGGTTCCAGGGTTGCGCCAGAAGCTTTGCGGTTGGCCGAGAAGCGTAGCGATCGCACTGAAAAGCATTGTGCCAACCATGACCCAGCGAAGGCGCTTTACGACTTGATCGTTAGTAAGTTGGACGCGGCGGAAAATTAATCGCATGATTCGACCTCGAGCGGAGTATTGGTGGTTGCGGGCAGGAGGAAGGTACATGCGCCGCTGCTCACATCGTCATAATACCTGCGCAAGCCAAAGTGAGAAGTCGCCCTTTTGGCTTGTGCGAATCAAAACGGCTTTCCGTAACTGACGAGATACGAGGCACATGGCTGGAGGCCTGCGCGCGAAGCGCGGATTGCGTCTGGCGCGGATACAATACTGGGATGGACTTCAGTACTCATTTCCAGCAGGGGTTTTCCAACAGGAGTCCGCGCTGGACGCGCAGGGCAGGCCGAGCCGCATGAGTCGATTCTTGCGCCTGCTGCGCTATGGGCTGCCCTATACGCTGGAGTGGCTGCCCGGGGTGATGTTGTCGGCGCTTGTGGGCATACTGGACACCTTTCGAGTCCTCCTGCTGCAACCGATATTCGATCAGGTTCTGAGACCGGACGCACCCGAAGGCCCCATTCTTCTCGGTCTTGCGAATAGCCGGTGGCATTTCGACCTGAGGACTCTGATCCCGCATATCGGAAATCTGAAAATCCATAATGCCTGGGATGTGGTGGCCATCGCGCTCATACTCTCTACGCTTCTGAAAGGGCTGTGCGATTATTTCGGGACGTATCTGGTGAATTATGCGGGGTTCGGCACAATCACCGATTTGCGCAACGATCTTTACGAAGTTACGCTGCGCCGCTCTTCAAGCTTCTTTCACAAGCATCCCACCGGCACCATACTTTCCACGCTCATTAACGATGTGGATCGGGTACAAACCGCGCTGAGCTCGGTGATTGGCGAGTTCCTGCAGCAATTCTTTACGTTTGTTGTCGGGGTGGTGCTGGTGATCGACCTGGGCGGGCACCTTAGCTGGGCGCTGCTGCTTTTCATCCCGGTGGTTGTCACTTCGGCGCGCCGAATCGGCCGCGAAGTCCGCACCCGCACCCGCACAGGCCAGGACAAACTTGCGGAGATCCAGAACATCCTGCATGAAACGGTGACGGGCAACCGCATCGTGAAGGCCTTCAATACGGAGATATGGGAGATTCTGCGCTTCAAGAATGCGGCCAAACGCCTGTTCCGCGCCAACCTGCGCAGCGTGCGGATTCAATCGATCAGTTCTCCGCTGATGGACACGATTGGCGCGATTGCGATCGCGATGTTTCTGTTCATCGGGCGGAATGAGATTCGGCACGGCCACATGACCATGGGCCTGTTTGGCGCGTTCATTATTCTTCTCTTCAAGCTCTACGATCCGGTGCGCAAGTTCGCTTACTTCTATAACAGCTTTCAGCAGGCGATGGGCGCATCGGCATCGATGTTTGCCTTTTTCGATGCGGAGGACGATGTGAAAGAGCGTCCGCGCGCCGCCACCTTTACGCGCTTTCGCCAGGCAATCAAGTTCGAGGATGTCGGCTTCTCCTACTCGACGGGCGAGGGCGAGCACCAGATCCTTCACAATGTCGATCTGGAAGTAAAAGCCTGCGAGGTGCTGGCCATCGTTGGTCCCAGCGGCGCGGGCAAGTCGACGCTGGTGAATTTGATTCCGCGTTTCTTCGACGTGACCTCGGGCCGCATTCTGATCGACGGCCGTGATCTGCGCGATCTGACGCTGGGCTCGCTGCGCCGGCAGGTGGCGCAGGTGACGCAGGAGACCATTCTCTTTAACGACACAGTGCATAACAACATTGCGTACGGGCAGCCCGATGCCAAACGCGCACTGGTTGAGCAGGCGGCGCGCAACGCACTGGCGCACGACTTCATCATGAATATGCCGCTTGGTTACCAGACGATGATCGGCGAAAAGGGATTTCGGCTTTCAGGAGGAGAAAGGCAGCGCATCGCCATTGCGCGCGCAATCTTTAAGAATGCGCCGATTCTTATCCTCGATGAAGCCACGTCGGCGCTCGATGCAGAGAGTGAGTCCCTGGTGCAGACGGCGCTGGCCAACTTGATTCAGAATCGCACCACGGTTGTTATTGCGCATAGGCTTTCCACCATACGCCGCGCCAGCCGCATCGCGGTGCTTGAGTCCGGCCGCATTACCGCCATCGGGTCCCACGACGAACTGCTCAACTCCTCACCCACTTACCAGAAGCTCTATCAGCTGCAGTTTATGGACATGCCTGAGACGCTGGACATGCTCGAACCGCAGGCTACCGATTCTAAGATGTATCTGCCGTTTGACCAGAGGGCCGCAATCGCCGCGGGCGCGAAAGAGTAAGCATGACAATTTCTTCGATGACCGGGTTTGCGCGGGTGCAGGCGCGTGCCGCCAGTGGCGGCGAAGAGCAGCTGAGCTACACGTTCACCGTGAAAAGCGTGAACCATCGCTTTCTCGATCTGCAGTTCCGCCTGCCGGCCGGTTTGGATGCGCTAGAACTCGAGTTGCGCCGCGTGCTGAAGGAGAAGCTCATCCGCGGTCACGTCGATCTGACGCTCTCCGTCGACCGCGCCTCGCAGGCCAAAGCGGGATACAATCGCGAGCTGATCTCAGGCTATCTGGCGGCATTCGATGCGGCGCGCCGCGAGCACCACTTGAACGGCGAGCCGGACCTGAACGCAGCATTGCGGCTGCCGGGGGCCTTGCAGTTGGAGGATCGCAGCAACGGCGACCTGAGCGCGCTTTCGGCGAGCGTGCTGGAGCAGGCGGTTCCGTTGATTGCAGAGTTGAAGGCGATGCGCGCGCGAGAGGGCGAGTCGCTGGAGGCGATACTCCGCGCGACTTTGGATCGGCTTGCTGCCGCAACTGAAAATATCGCGGAGCTTCGGCCGGAGATTGAGCAGCGTTGCCAGGAGCGCCTGACCGAGCGGCTCACCGCGGCCGTGGGGCCGGATTTCAACCAGCAAAGAGTGCTGGAGGAAGTGGCGATTCTGGTGGAACGCAGCGACATCAGCGAGGAGCTGGCGCGCATGACCACGCACATCGATCATTTTCGCGAGTTGCTGAGTGCGGGCGGCGAGGTGGGAAAGAAGCTGGACTTCTTGTTGCAGGAGATGAACCGCGAGGCGAACACTTTACTCTCGAAGACGGCGGGTGTAAGCGGGAAGGGAACCCGCATTACCGAGTTGGGACTGGCCATGAAAGCGGAGATCGAAAAGGCTCGCGAACAGATTCAGAATGTGGAGTAAGGCAGCTTCTAGCCACTAGCTGCTAGCCTCCAGCTCAAGCAGAGCTGGGGCGACAGCGCTGGAGCTAACGAGAATAGCCATTAGGAGAGCGGATGGCGCGCCAGGATTTGATTCATCCGGATGACGAAAATGGCGATGTTCTCCGACGAATGGAAGAACAGGGCGATGACCTCGATAAGGCGCGAAATATCGATTTCAGCGTGGTTTTCTCGGTCGAGAGCACGGCTGAACGCTTTGCAGAACATTTCCGTGCACAAGGCTTTGCAGCGTCGGTCTATTTTTCTGAAAAGATGAAGGAGTTTCCCTGGAATGTGAACGTCGTCAAGCATATGGTGCCCTCGCACCGAGGGATCGGGGAATTTGAGGCTTCCCTGCAAGCTGTCGCAGATCCTTTAGGAGGCCACAACGATGGTTGGGGATGCTTTTCTGAACCAAGCTCCAGCAGTTAGAAGCTAGGAACTCTGAAGAGGAGAACTTTGGCAGGAATCTTATTTATCATCTCGGCGCCGTCGGGGTCGGGCAAAAGCACTTTGGTGAGCGAACTGCGCAAGCAGGTGAGTGGCGTGGATTTTGCCATCTCGTGGACCACGCGCACGCCGCGCGGCTCTGAAGAAAACGGGCGCGAATACTATTTCACAACGCGCGAGGAATTCCAGCGCATGATTGACGCGGGAATGTTTCTGGAGCATGCAGAGGTCTTTGGGAAAGATCTTTACGGCACTCCTCGCAAAGCTCTCGACGATGCGCTCGCGGCCGGCCACGACCTGATGCTCGACATTGACGTGCAGGGCGCGGCGCAAGTGCGCGCAAAGATGGCTGAGGCTATCGGGATTTTTGTGTTGCCTCCTAACCCCAAGGTTCTGCGCACGCGTTTGCGCAACCGCAGCCGCGCCGAAGGGGTTATGAACGAAGGCGAGTTGTACCGGCGGCTGGGAGAGGCCAGCCGGGAGATTGAGAAATATCGCGAGTACGGCTATATTTTGGTCAATGACGTTCTCGACCGGGCGGTAGCGCAACTGGAGGCCATTGTGCTGGCAGAGCGCTTCTATCGCAATGGCGAAGCGATTGCTTTCCGTTCCCGTCGAGTTTTGGAGGTCGCCGCGGCTTGCATGCAAGCGAACTCGCAGGAGCGGCTCAAACCTGTGCTGGAGGCTTTCGGGATCGATGGGACTTCCGGCCAGCAACAACTTCTGTTTGGGGACGATTCCGATGACGATTGAGACGAACTTCGATTCCAATTACCGCAAGGTGCTGGTGGCCGCGCGACGGGCCCGGCAGATACAGAACGGCTCCCAGGCGCTGGTGGCGACCCGATCCAGCAAAGCGTGCCGGATTGCGCAGGATGAGATCAACGCCGGCAAGATTGCCTACGTGAAAAATGAGGTCGAGATCACGAAGCCTCTGGTTGAAGGGCCGGCCATTCCCTTCCTGCTGAGCTGAAGAACAGGGGTAAGGGATTGGTGGTCGGGGACCTGAAAGACCGTCGTGAATTGACGCGGCGGTTTTCCTGCGCCCCCTGTGAGAATGAGTGTCCGCCTGCGATCTTACCGATCGGTGATGCCCGCCACCTGTCGACTGTTCGCTGAACTACAATCTAAACATGAGAGTGACGGTCGGCGTCTCGGGTGGAATCGCCGCGTACAAAGCGGCTGAACTGGTGCGCGCACTTCAGCGCCAGGCCATCGAGGTGCATGTGGTGATGACCGCGTCAGCGCAGAGGTTTGTGCAGCCGCTCACCTTTGCTGCGCTCACCGGCCATAGAGTGATCACCAGCCTTTGGGACGAAAGCGATTCAGGGGGGGGCGATTCAGGACGGGGCGATTCAGGAGGGATCGACCTGGGAGCTTCCGCACCGGAGCAAAACGGCATCGAGCATATCGCCGAGGCACAGTGGGCCGATGCGCTGGTTGTGGCGCCAGCCACGGCTAACATTCTGGCGAAGTTTGCGCACGGCATTGCCGACGATTTTCTTTCAACGCTGTATCTTGCCACCGCCGCGCCGGTGGTGGTTGCGCCCGCAATGAACGTGAACATGTGGAATCATCCGGCCACTCGGGCGAACATTGAAACACTACGGCAGCGCGGCGTGGCAATCATCGAGCCGGGAACGGGCGAGCTTGCCTGTGGCATGGTGGGCGCAGGCCGCATGGCGGAGCCGGAGACGATTGCCGCAGCAGTGCAGACCGCACTTGGACGCCGCCACGATCTGGCCGGTGAGGTGGTACTGGTGACTGCGGGCGGCACGCGCGAGGCGCTCGACCCGGTGCGATTTATCGGCAACCGCTCCAGCGGCAAGATGGGTTACGCATTGGCCGAGGCTGCGCGCAGCCGTGGCGCTAAGACGATTCTGATCAGCGGCCCGACGGCATTAAATCCGCCCGCGCACTGCGAATTCGTAAAGGTAATTACCGCTGACGAAATGCGGAACGCTGTGCTCGAGCGAATGAACGAAGCTACGCTGGTGATCAAAGCTGCCGCCGTGGCCGATTATCGACCGATCGCAGTGTCGGAGCAGAAACTCAAGCGCACCGGACCGCTTACCCTGGAGCTCGCGCCCACTGAAGACATTCTGGCTGAAGTGGTGCGTCGGCGCAGGCCCGGGCAACTCATTGTCGGCTTCGCCGCGGAAACCGAAAATCGCATGGAGAACGGCCGCGCCAAGCTTCTGGCCAAGGGCGCGGACGCGATTGTGGTGAACAATGTGACGGGTGAGGGCGTGGGCATTGACGCGGATACCAATGCGGCCACATTTCTTACTCGAACGACATCCCAGGAACTGCCGCAGATGGCCAAACGCCAACTGGCTGACCGCATTCTCGACGAAATTCTCACGCTACGCCGGCCGCAATCCGTTGTGGTGGAGCTCGACGATGAGCGGGATGCGGGAGCGTGGAAGAAACAGGCCATTCAGGATCGCGTGCTGGATGAGAGCGTTCCTATCGGCGCAGGTCGCCGGCAACTGATCGTGGAGTAAGCAGATTGCCGCGCGCACTTGATTCCGCCACTCGCGACGCTCTGGCCGAGCGGATGCGCTTCTACCGCGATTTGGGCGTGACCGAGTTCTACCGCAGAGATGTGGAGCCAGTCACCGCAGTCGACGATCCCAAGCTGGGCCGAAGCGTGGCTGAAGAACTGGCGGAACGAGATGGGCTCTTGCAGGCTGCGGTTGCGGCGGCGGGGCAATCTGCGATTGAACCGGCGGCGCAGCAGGAGAGCTTTTCCGGGGAGGAAGCTACAATTAGGACTCGCAGAAACTTTTCCGCGGCCCCTGAAGTCGGGACTGTCGTCCCCGTGGAGGAACGCGCTGCCGCGTTGCAGATTATCCGTGAGGACCTCGGCGATTGCACGCGCTGCGCGCTGCACAAGGGCCGCAACACGATCGTCTTCGGCGTGGGCAACCCGGCCGCACGGCTGATGTTTGTGGGCGAAGGGCCGGGCGCCGATGAGGACGCGCAGGGATTGCCCTTCGTGGGGCGCGCCGGCCAACTGCTGAACAACATGATCGCCGCCATGGGGCTACAGCGCGAAGAGTGTTACATCGCAAATATCGTGAAGTGCAGGCCGCCGGGCAACCGCACGCCTGAGCCGGATGAAGCCAACACATGCTCGCCATTTCTCTTTCGGCAGATCGATGTGGTGCGGCCGCAGGTTCTGGTTGCGCTGGGCGCGACAGCGGCAACTTATCTATTGGGCGCGCGGCAACCGCTGGCCGGATTACGCGGACGCGTACACGCATTTCGCGGAATGAGTTTGATCGTTACGTATCATCCGGCGTTTCTGCTGCGCGATCCGAGGCAGAAGAAGGAAGCGTGGGCTGACCTGCAGATTGCGATGAAAGAGCTGGGATTGAAAGCACCGGCGAAAGCGTAAGCGATACTCCTGGCCGCGATGCTCCATTCGAAACGGCGCGCTTCGACGCAGCGGCGCGCCGCATCCCCTACACTGAAACTTGTCTCCCATGCCTGCATATTGCGAAGTCGCATTGCCGGTGCCGCTGGACCACACGTTTACCTACGGCGTGCGGCTGGGGCAGCGGCCGCAGCGCGGGGCGCGGGTGATCGCGCCGTTCCGCAATGAGAAGCTGATCGGCGTGGTGACGGCGATTGAAGCGAAGGCTCCTGCCGATGTCGAGGTCAAGTATCTCGAAGCGGTGCTGGATGAAGAGCCGCTGCTGAGCGAGCATTTGCTCGAGCTGGCGGAGTGGACCGCGCAATACTACCTGGCGCCGCTCGGCGAGGTTCTGCGCGCGATGCTGCCGCTGGCGGCGGAGGTGCGGCGGACGGTCTACTACCGGCTGACGGACGTGGGCCGCGATGTGCTGGCGCGGAGCATGGACGGGGACGGTACGACTTCCCCGGTCTCAAAATCGAGACCGGTGGCACCCGGCGAGCAGGGGAAGGGAATCGCGGCGCGTGGACGCGGGCGCGGCAAGCTCTCAAAAGAAGACCAGGACATGGAGCGGCGAGTACTGGAGCGGCTGGCCAAGGGTGAGCCGGTGAAGGTGTCGACGCTGAGGACTTCAACGGCTGCTTCGCTGACTCTGCTGGCCAGCATGGCGCGCAAGAAGTGGATTGCGCGCGAGACCGCAGCAGCAGAACGCGACGCGCGGCGCATGGAGCGGTTTGCCGTGCTGACCAGCGACGGGCGGCTGCCGACGCTGACCGAGAAGCAGACGGCGATTCTGGCCGAGCTGGCGGCTAGCGGCGGCGAATTGCCGCTGGCGGAGTTGCGACGACGCGAATTGCCTTCGTCAACTTTGCAAACACTTGTGCGACGCGGCCTGGTGCGGATTGATGAGCGGCCTGAGGCGTTCCGGTTGGGCGGGCTGACTCCTTCGTCGGAACTCTACAGTTTGAACGCGGCGCAGACGGACGCGCTGGCGACGATTACGGACGCGTTGGAGGGATTCCATCCGTTCCTGCTCTATGGCGTAACGGGATCAGGGAAGACGGCTGTTTATCTGGCGGCGATGCAGAAGGCGCTCGATCGCGGGATGACGTCGATTCTGCTGGTGCCTGAGATTGGGCTGACGCCGCAGATGGCCGGGTTGCTCGACCAGGCCTTCGGGCAAAAAGTGGCGCTGCTGCACTCCGCGCTGACGCCCGAGGAGCGCAGCGAGCAGTGGCGGCGGATTCGCCGCTGCGATGCGCCGATTGTGGTGGGCACGCGCTCGGCGATCTTTGCGCCGGCGCCGAATCTGGGACTGATTCTGGTGGACGAGGAACACGACCAGAGCTACAAGCAGGAGGAGACGCCGCGCTACAACGCGCGCGACGTGGCCGTGATGCGCGCCAAGCTGGCCGGCGCGGTGGTGGTGATGGGCTCGGCCACGCCTTCGCTCGAAAGCTGGCAGAATGCGGAGCGGGGCAAGTACACGCGCATCGAGTTGCGCGACCGCGTGATGAATCGACCGCTGCCGGAAGTGGAACTTGTGGACATGCGGCGCGAGTTCAAGGAATCCGGTCAGGACCAATTGTTTTCGCGATCGCTGGTGGAGCAGACCAAGGCGGCGCTGGAGCGCGGTGAGCAGGCGCTGATCCTGCTCAATCGGCGCGGCTACTCGTTTGCCGTGATGTGCCGGTCGTGCGGAGAGAAGCTCGAGTGCCAGAACTGCGCGATCGCGTTGACGCACCATAAAGCGCCAGCCGAAGACGCATGCGAGGCGCGCGCTGGTCAACGGCTGGAGTGCCACTATTGCGGCTACAAGCGAACGGTACCAGCGAAGTGCCCGAAGTGCGACAGCGAGCATTTGTACTATCTTGGCGCGGGCTCGCAGCAAGGCGAAGAGCGGCTGGCGGAGATTTTTCCGGGTGCGCGCATCGGGCGCATGGACCGCGACACGGTGCGCGGGCGCTATGATCTTGAGCATCTGCTGGCGCGGCTGCACTCGGGCGAGATCAATCTGCTGGTGGGCACGCAGATGATCGCCAAGGGCCACGACATTCATAGCGTAACGCTGGTTGGCGTGGTGGGTTGTGACCATGCGCTCTCGATGCCGGATTTTCGCGCGGCGGAGCGCGTCTTTCAACTGATGACGCAGGTGAGCGGGCGCGCGGGCCGGGGCGATCTGCCGGGACGCGTGGTAGTGCAGACGTATTATCCCGATCACTATGCGATCCTTGCCGCAACGGCGCACGACTACAAGGCATTCGCCGAGCGCGAATTGAAATACCGGCGGTGGATGCACTATCCGCCTTTCGGCGCGCTGGCTAATGTATTGGTGCAATCGCAAAAGCTGGAAGAGGCTGCAGGGTGGGCCGGTGTCTTAGGCAAGTATCTCCTCCAAAACAAGAACAGCGGAGCTGTGCGGGTGCTCGGGCCGTGCACCGCGCCGATTGCGCGCATTAAGGGCGTGTACCGTTTCCACATGATCCTCAAGAGCGCGACGCGCAAGGCGCTGAACGATGCGCTACGCGGAATGCTGGCGCACGCGGCGGCCCAGAATGTACCGCGACGGAATCTGATCGTGGATGTGGATGCGCTGCGCTTAATGTGAGGATGCGGTTGGGGGCTCAAGGCGCTGACTACGAAGGTTGGGGCACCCGGCGAGCGGGTATGTTTAGACGGCTTCCGCCATCCGCACTACGGTCAACACGGTGATGTCGTCTTCCTGGCCGAATTCCTGTGCGGCTGTTGCAAGCGCCGCCGCAGCCACTCCTTTGCGGAGCAATTCGGCGATGCGATCGAAGCCAAAGAGTTGGCCGGCCGCGTCCTGAGCCTCGGCCACGCCGTCAGTCATGAGCATGAGCGAGTCGCCCTCGGCCAGCTTGAAGCGCAGAACAGAGAAGTCGATGCCGGAGATTGCGCCGAGCGGAAGCGCGCCCTCGATGGGCAGTTCTTTGCCGTTCAGATAGGGCGGCAGGTGACCGGCGTTCGTCAGCAGTGCGCTACCGTCCTTCTCAATGCGCAGCGCGAGGCAGGTGGCCAGGCCGCGGCCCTGCATGCGCTCGTTCAACAGAGAGAGAATCTGTGCGGGGTCGCAAGTGAAGGTTGCGGCGGTGCGGATTGCGCCAACGATAAGCGTGGCCAGCATGCCGGCCTGCATGCCTTTGCCGGCTACATCGCCCACCACGATCAACGCGCTGCCGTCGGTTGTGTGGAGAAGCACCTGAAAAAAGTCGCCGCCGACTTCACGGGAGGGACGATAGACGCTTTCGATGGCCAGGCCGGGCGTGTCGGGCAGGTGCTCGGGAATCAGATACTGCTGAACGTTGCGCGCCGACTGCACTTCGGCGGCGAAGCGCTCCTCTTGGCCACGCGTGCGGGTGAAACGCAGAATCAAGATGGCGAGGACGCCCAGCAGAAAGAGCAGATTTCCAACCTGAACAAGCTCGATTGGGAAGGGGCGGTCGGAAAGGGTGATATGGAACTGCAACCGGCGTTGCCAGCCGAGCACAAAGGTGATGATCGCGGACCACTGGATGAGTACGGCCGAAAACTGGAGTAGGACGGGCGCCAGTAGAAGGCGCGCATCGACGAAGTTCTGACGCGCGCGAGAGAAGAGCAGTGACAAAATCCAGATGTAGCCGGGCAACAAGGACAGCGAAAACACCAGAAAGAATCGAAACGGGCTGGCGGCTAAGGCCGCGAAGAGCATGACCAGAAGGCCGTAAGCCAGGGCACCGAACAGGCAGGCCAGAGATGCGAAATAAAGCGGCGAGCGGCGGGCCTGGAGCAATTGGCGATAGAAGGCAAGCTGGGCAAGTCCGGCACAGGGGAAGCCAAATGTGTACATGAGGGTGTTGATCAGCAACATGGGCGATACCTGCAAACCCTCCGACAGGATGGCCCAGCCCTGCGCCGCGCTGAAGGCGAGGAAAAGCGAGAACCACAGGTATTCGCGCTCCGAGCGCCGGAGCAAAAAGAGCAGGAAGACGGCGATTGCACCCAGGGATTGCAACAGCGATAGGATTACGGTGCTTGAATAGCTCCAGCTTCGAGCGGCTCGATACTCGGCGTAGATTCTCTGAATGTCATCGGAATCTCCAATCATCGAGCCGCCATTTCCAGGTCCGCCGCCCTCGTAATCGGCCCAACCGGGCCAATGCCAAATGCGGATCGCGATTTCAATCTGCCTGGCTGACCCGCCGGCCAGCGGAAGCGCGTAGATTTGGCTGGCATAGTTGCTGTAGGGAATGGGATCGGGCGGCATTTTGCCGATGCCACCGATTCGAAGGCCATTCGCGTAGATTTCATAGTTCGTAAAAATGACGGGCAGGTAAATCGAGAGGCCATTCATCCCGGCCGGAACAGACACGCGAAAGCGATACCAGGCGGAGCCGGTGTAGCCCTTGTATCCCTGCGCGTCCCAACTTTCGTCCGACCGCAACAGCGACCACTGCGAGTCGTCGAAGCTGGAGCCTGCCCATAGCGGATTGTCGCCGGTATGGAAGCGCCACAGGCCGTCGAGCGAGGCCACTGGTTCCCGGCCGGTCTTGAGGTCGAAGGTCTGCGGGCGCGCGGGAGCGCACACCAACAGTGCGAGGACCCAAAGGAGCAGAAGAGACTTTTTCATGCGGCGACGGGGAAACTGGAGTGGCCTTGGCAAGCTATAGCACGATGACCGGCACTGCCGGAAGGAAATAGACGGCTGGGGGGACTGAGAGCGGAGAACAGAGAACGGAGAACAGAGAACAGAGTAAAGAGGATAGAACAATGGGGGAAGGTGAGGCCACCGGCGAAGGCGAGATGACCAACCTGGCGAATGACAAATTATTCACTTGCTGGGGAATTGAGTGTGCCGGTATGATCCGGGGCAGCTTCCGTGCAGTCATGAGCGCGGTCTGTGGACTCTGGAAGCAGCCCTTCGGCAGATCGCAGTCCCTCCCCACGGCAAATGTTGGCGCAGCAACGATGAGGGCGTCAACCAACTGCCTCACCGTTTTAACAAATCGCGGGCTCTGTCGATGGGCGTGAAGTTCCATTTCCCTTGGAGCGGACATGAGCAGCACGCCATGAACGGTTGCCGTCGATTTGAGGAGGACAATATGCGTACTTTTACGAGACTGCTTCTAACTGCGATTCTGCCTGCCGTTCTGCTGGTCTGCGTGCTTCCGCAGCATGCGAGCCCGCAGAGCCGGGCGAACTTCTGGTTCCTGAACAACACAGGGAAGGATCTGAACAACCTGTATGTCTCGCCGCACTCACAGGGTTCGTGGGGCGCGGATGTGCTGGGGCGCGCAACACTGCCTGGCGGGATGGGCACGTTGATCGTCTTTCCGCCGGAATGGCGCGGTGTGTGCCACGAGGATTTCAAGCTGGTCTTCAAGGACGGAACCTCTGAGGTATACACGCAGGGCCTCGATGTTTGCCAGTTGCATGCATTGCAGTTCGACGCGGCCACGGTCGAAGGATTCTGAAGGGAGTGGGAGAACAGGGAATAGCCACCCCATCGGGCACAGGTCGCCCGCTGCGCGGCCCCGGCAGGGAGCAGTAAGCTGCGATGCGAGGGAAGGATGGATCTTTTCGTTCGCTGAGGCGGGGCTGTCAGAGGATTGGCGCGGCTTCGCCTCAGGCTGCCTTTGTGACTACGCTCTCTAGCTCGCTACGCGGGCTTGCGTTCGCTCGAAGGCTAGGTCCGAGGTGCAAGCGCAGAAACCGACGACTGGGCAGTCGCCGTCATTCGCCGACTTGGGCGATTTAGTTTCGACATCCAGCGACGGTGTTAGCTGGCAGAAGCACCCGGCTCGAGGGCGTGCAGTTCCTTTCCCGGCTTAAAGCGAACGGCTTTGCCGGGAGCAATGTTGACCTCAGTGCCGGTGCGGGGGTTGCGGCCGATGCCGGTTTTGCGGGCGCGGACGCTGAAGACGCCGAATCCGCGCAGTTCAATGCGCTCGCCAGCCTTCAAAGCCTGCTTGAGGCCCTCGAAGACCGTGTCCACTGCCGCTTCGGCCTTGGTGCGCGGCAGGCCCGTGCGCTCAACCACGTTGTGAACGATGTCCTGTTTGATCAATGCAGTAACCTCGTTGGAGAGTATCTTCGCTGCCACGAACCGATTGCTCAGAATCTTACCACAACCTTGCCCATACTACAGATTTGGTTGCGATTAGGGAATAGAAAAGCAGGGAACAAGGAGTGGGGATCAGAGGTGAGGGGTCAGGGATCAGAAAAACGTTGAGCGAGCGAACGAATGAGTGATGGAGCGGAAGGGCCGAGCGAAGGGAGCGACGGGGGACCGACAGTATAAGGGATCGGAACAGCAGGAAACGGGGCAGCGAATTGTCGACCGGCGTGGTGGTTTAAGATGGTGAATCGGGGTCGTAAACGAGACTGGAAAAGCCGCAGCAAGCCGGGCGCAACACCCGGAACAGGAGACGCATGTCGATTCAGAGCGATCGATGGATCAGGGAACAGGCTCTTAACCACGGGATGATAGAGCCGTTCAGCGAAAAGCAGGTGGCCGGCAATGTCATCTCCTATGGACTTTCTTCCTACGGCTACGACCTGAGAGTCTCCGACGAGTTCAAGATTTTCACGAATGTGAACAGCGCGATCATCGATCCCAAGGCGTTTGATGAGCGGTCGTTTGTTTCTGTCCAGGCGGATTCGGTGATTGTTCCGCCGAATTCGTTTGCGCTGGCGCGGTCGGTTGAATACTTTCGGATTCCGCGAGACGTGCTGACGATCTGCGTGGGGAAGTCGACTTACGCGCGATGCGGAATCATTGTGAATGTGACGCCCTTCGAGCCGGAGTGGGAGGGATTTGTCACGCTTGAGATTTCAAATACCACGCCGCTGCCGGCGAAGGTGTACGCCAACGAAGGACTGTGCCAGATACTGTTCTTTCACGGCGACCAGCCCTGCGAGACGAGCTATGCTGATCGCAAGGGCAAATATCAAAAGCAGCAGGGAATCGTTTTGCCCAAGCTGTGAGAGTTGGCAGTAGTTCCGCCACGGCGGAGCGATGAAGGTGAAGAGGAATCAAGCACTAACCCGGGATCGGTCAAGAGTTGGCAAACGATCGATTCGGGAGGGCCCCCGATGACGAACGACTTCCCGATGCCACCTTAGGGTCAGAGTCCTAGCACCTATCTCTTAGCAAGCTGGATGTTGGTGGTATTTCCGTTTTAGCTCATGGGGACAATGATTCAATTCAGAACTCAATTCAGACGTTCGGGCCAGACGCTTGGGGTCGAAGTGGTCTCGGGCGATCTCATGTCCATGTGGTCTCGATGGACTGGCTCTGTGCGATGAGATACTGAGAGCCGGACAAAGATAGGGTAAGGCAAAACGATGCAGACGCGTCGCGCAGTGGCTTTGACCGGATTAGGAATTTGCGCGAGGAATTAAAGCCTGTGCAAGGTGCCGTTTTCTTAAGGAAAACGGCACTTGATGGCATCAACCTCCTTTACAGCAATTCCTAATCCGGTGTAGCCACGCTGACGGGCACATCGAGAAAAGGCCGAGGCGGCATTTGGGGTGCGCGCGCCGGCTTTGTTCATTCGCAAGAGCGGTTGCACTGACGTTTTTCTTCCCGGATCAAATGAAGACATCAAGCAAAATCTGACCAGAATCGGACAGAGTCGGACAACGCAGTCGCGACTTCGGCCGTGCGTGGACGGGTTTTGGGGCGGATGTGGGGATGACATCGTCAAGGCGAGCACCTGACACAATTCGAATCGGAGTGGCGGCGGATGAGCCGGTTCGCGTGGCCGGCCTGGCGAGCATCTTTGACCTGCCCGGGCAGGAGACCCAGGCCCAGCTCGTTCCGGTGATCGCGCCCCTGACTAATCTGCTCGAGCTCATCGACATCCATTACATTGTTGTGGATCTTCATTCCGCCGAGGGTGGTTTAGGGGCGCTGGAGATGATCGGGCGCGAGCGTCCCGACATTCGATCAATTGTGATTGGGCCAGACAGCGATGATGAGCTTGTTTTAAGTGCGATTATTGCCGGCGCCAGAGGCTTTCTGGGGGAATCTGCTGGGCCTGAATTGGTTCGCAGCGCCATCGACGTGGTGACATCAGGGTCGATCTGGGCGCCACGCCGGCTGCTTTGCCGAGTCATCGACCGCCTGCTCCAGGTTCCTGGTATATCTCAAGCCGCTGCGAATGAACCGCTTACAAGGAGAGAGCAGGATGTGCTTGAACTCATTCTGCGGGCTCATTCGACGCGCGAAATTGCCCGGCAACTGGGAATCGATCAACGCACTGTGAAGGTTTATGTAGGCCGCCTGATGCGCAAGTCAGGGGCCGACAACCGCATCAAACTATCCTTGTCGGCGCTGGGCCGTTCGTTTGCTCCAGCGGGCCAAGGCTTCCAAAATGCCACAGGGAACGCAGACGCGACAAAGCGTTCGAAAATGCAACAGGATAGCTGAGGCACTGGTTACTTTATGTCATGTCCCCTAAGTACTCTTGTATGGTCGCCCTTTATCGGCGATCTTAGTTTTAGAAACAACGCAGATCTGGGGAAAGGAGTTCCTCAGCGGCATGTAAACATGATGCTGGAGAACTCCTCTTTTTTGCCTTAGAAATCTCCCGATCCTGGTTGTCTCGTTCTTGTCAGCCCTCCCCCTCCACAACTTTCACGCATTTCAACAGCAAAGCTTGCGGCCTGGATCGGGCCGTGCGTAACGAGAGCCAGCTGCGATACGGCTCAGCGGCGCATTTAATCGTGGTCGTGCATTTTAGCTTCGCCGAAATACTCCCTCACAGCGTGAAGAAATCCCTCGGCCTGCGGAGGCGGAGGCACCTCTCCCCTGAGAACGGCGTCGAAGTGATGGTGTCCGCCGTAGAGCACATCGGTGTCTTCCTGATTCTGGCTCACCGTTGCACCATTCAGGTCGATGCCAGCAAAAAGGCCACGGCTGCGCGACCAGGTAAGCATTTCAGCTCTCATGCTGATGTCGGTTGAGGCTTGCGCGTCGCGTCCCACGGGCCCGGCTGCTGCCGACGCGTCGGCGCCGATCTTGAACTTGTCATGCAGCAAGTACTGAAAGCCCTTGTCATTCGTCGCTACCAGCACCAGATCGGTACCCTGCCCACCAACCTGGAAGCCGAATGATCCGCCGGCCAGGCGAATGAACACAGGTGCGCTCCAACCGTGCCTGGTGCGGCACGTAACCACGCCCTGTCCGTACTCGACGCCTACAATGAACGCCCCTTTCAGCACGCCGGGCACCACGGCGATACATTTTGCATGCCGCGCGATCCCATCGGGAATGGCCTTGTCAGGCACAGACATAATCGAGTCGATTACGGATCGGGCTGCGTCCAGGCGGCCATCCAACCGATCATGGTCGTCGGCGGCACGCGCCGCAACCCCACAACTGGCAATTAGCAATATCGCAAGCCACTTTTTCATATCCAATCCTCCTTGATTCGGATTCGCACGCCTTATCGCGTCTTGACAAACTTGCACGAGCGTCAAGTTTGCTACCTTCTGCTTCGATGCAGGTTATCGAGCGGCGGCAATCTGAGTCCTGAATAAAATGTCGAAGTTGTGGCCGTACAAGGAGATATGGCGTAGGGTCCGCCAGCCCGGAATGTTTACCGATCTATAACTTCCGGTTGGGTGACTACACACCAGCTGCGCAAGAAACGCTCAAGAAAGAGCTAGAATCTTTCTATGCTTCGTGCCTCATTTCTGTTCTTCGCCTGCACTTTCGTGGCTGCGGAAAGCGCTGCTCGAGTAGATTTCTCAATCGTCCGATTCGACGGCATTGGGCCAGTCCGGGTGGGGATGAACCTCTTAGAATTGAACAAGGCGCTACACACCTCTTACGCAAAACCAACAGATCCGGATGAGCAAGCCTGCACCTATGTCGAAGTGCCCCATCAGCCTGGGATAGGATTGATGATCCTCGACGGATTTGTCGCACGGGTGGATGTCGACAACAGATCCACTCACACTAGCGAAGGCGTTCACAATGGAGACTCCGAAGCGCACGCTTTGCAGGTGTACGGAAAGAAGCTCGAGGCGGAGCCGAACTACTATGAGCCAGAGAACGGACATTACCTGACTCTGCTCTCCAATGATCGGAAACTCGGAATTCGGTTTGAGACCGAAGACGGCAAAATAACGCGCTACTACGCAGGGACCACAAGCGCAATCGCACTTGTCGAAGGTTGCAGCTAATCGGTATCCATTCCTAGATCGCGAGTGAGCGACCGCCGGGCTTGGCAATTACTGGTTCGTTAACATTCCATTACTCTATCGGCGCGGGTATGGCAATTGTGGAACCGCTGTGCCCATGAATGCTGTAGCCTAATCGAGGAGGATTCGGCGCAGGCTGCCATGCGACCGTTCCCAAGAGTCCTCTGGCTGGATGACTGCGGCAGAGAGATGAATCCCCGACACAGAGTTTTGTATCCGCGGCGCCAGCCGCCGGAAAGGATATGCAGATGAAAAAAGTCTTTGCTTTGATTTGCGTCAGTTTTCTGCTCCCATCCACAGTCTTTGCAGCCTCGACACGTGAGGATTTGCAGGCTCGCGTCGATGCGTCGAAGGTGGTTCTCGACCAGATCATGAACGCCGGTGACCGAACGGTTCCCAGCAACATTTTGAAATCGGCCACTTGCGTAGCGGTGGTGCCCAGCATGGTGAAGGGCGCTTTTTTCGTCGGCGCTCAGTACGGTCAGGGCGTGGTTACCTGCCGCACGGGTCACGGCTGGAGCGCGCCCGTGTTTATCCGCATGGCCGGTGGATCGATCGGATTTCAGTGGGGCGGCCAGGCGACGGACCTGATTCTGATTGCCGTGAATGACCGCGGCATGCAGGATCTGCTCAAGAACAAATTTAAGATCGGCGCCGACGCTTCAGCAGCCGCTGGACCGGTGGGCCGCTCGGGAACGGCCTCAACGGATTGGAAGATGAGCGCGGAGCTGTTGAGCTACTCGCGCACCAAGGGCATCTTTGCCGGCATCGACCTGGACGGCACGAGCGTGAGCCAGAATCAGGAAGACACGGAAGTGTATTACGGAACGCCTCACCATTTCGAGGCGATTTTGGGCGGTGACGTTGGCGTGCCACCAGGCGCGGTTCCATTTGTCCGGGACGTTGCGCAATACTTCGTTGAAGCGAGAGCCCAGTAGTTGGTTCGCGTTCTCCGGGGCCTCCCTCCCTCTAAGCTGCTTCGCCTGTCCTTTTCGTTCATTCGCGGAGAGGATGAGCCGTAGTCGGCTTTGTGTCGGGTTACTCTGCCTTTCGGGCTACGTTGAGCGTCTACACTGATGCTTGCTCATGTGGGAAAACCTTGAGTATGGGATAGTTGTAGCCGTCGCGGGCTGCCTGGGCCGCCTGCCGCGCGGCGTAGCGCGCTTCTTCTCCGGCTGCATCGCGTTCGGAGTTTACTGGAGCTTTGGGCGGCTGCGGCGCGTGGGTATGCGCAATCTCCAGCTTGCCCTGCCGAAGCTCCGATCCAACAACAGGAAAAAGATTTTGCGGCGAGTTTATATCCATTTGGGTTGGCAGCTTGTCGAGTTCTGCCGCATGACTCGCTACACGCCCGAGAACACGAGCGACTGGGTGCGCACCGAGGGGCTGGAATATTTTACTGGTGCGAAGGCTCGCGGCAAGGGCGTGCTTGTGCTCACCGGGCATCTGGGAGCGTGGGAGCTTTCGAGTTTCTATCACTCGCTCATGGGTTATCCCATGGGCATGTTGATCCGCAGACTCGATAACCGCCGCCTGGATGAGTATGTGAACCGCATCCGCTGCATGCACGGCAATTTTGTCTTGTCGAAGGACGACTTCGGCCGCGGGCTGCTCACGGCGATCCACGCAGGCGGGGCCGTGGGAATGCTGATCGACACCAACATGACGCCGCCACGAGGCGAGTTCGTGAAGTTCTTTGGCATTGATGCCTGCACCGGCACTGGCCTGGCGCATGTGGCGCGCAACACTGGAGCCGCCGTGCTGCCGGGCTTCATGCTCTGGGAGTCGGGTGAAGGGAAGTACGTTTTGCACTTCGGGCCGGAGATCAAGATTCCACACACGGAAGACCGCGGCGCGGATATTCTGGAAGGCACGCGGCGATGCACAGCGGAGCTGGAGCGGTGGATCCGGCGCTATCCTGACCAGTGGCTGTGGATTCACCGGCGCTGGAAGACGCGGCCGGCGGGAGAGCCGGGGCTGTACTGAGGGCAGAATCGAGGTATGATTCTTCTATGGCAACGTTCCGTATCTCCGAGGCCGATGCTGCCCGAGATTTCTCGCGGCTGCTGGCTCGCGTGCGCGCGGGAGCCGAGGTTGTTATCGAATCCGATGAGCGCCCGGTGGCTGTGATGCGCCGCCCAGATCCACCGCTCCGAACGATCGAGGAGTGCGTTGCTTTGCTGCCTGAGGACTCATCCCTCGTGATGGGCGCGGACTTTGCACGCGACGTCGAAGAAGCGATCGCTTTTCATCGCGAA
The DNA here is from genome assembly GCA_003134815.1 of Acidobacteriaceae bacterium. Taxonomy (GTDB): domain Bacteria; phylum Acidobacteriota; class Terriglobia; order Terriglobales; family Acidobacteriaceae; genus Telmatobacter. The sequence continues at coordinate 30,323 of PLCO01000035.1, forward strand.
GCCCTTGATCCGCCATCCTGGGAATAGCTCGTGAGCATCCTCGTCGATTCCACTGTGTTCATTGAAGCGGAGCGCAAAGGCTTGAGCGCGCGCCAGGCTTTGGCCGCGATATCGCTGCGATTTCCCGGTGAAGAGGCTGCCATCTCGGTAATCACCCTGACCGAGCTTGCGCACGGTGCAGCGCGTGCCGACACTGCAACTCGAAAAGCCTCGCGGTATCTTTTTATCCAAGAGCTAATTGCCGTTATCCCTTCTTCACCGGTTACAGCCGCCGCAGCCCTAAAGGCGGGAGAGATAGACGGGGAGAGCAAATCAAAGGGAATTCATCTCGCGCTTTCCGACTTGCTCATCGGGGCCACTGCTTTGGAACTTGGGTACAAGGTGGCGACTGCCAACCTTCGCCACTTTCAGATGATCCCGGGATTGTTGATCGTCTCCTTCTAGGGTCAGGCCACAGGTTCTTCTCGTCCGTTGCAGCCTGTACAATTCCATTTCGGGCGACCGAGCAGGGAAATTAGTCTCTCGAGGAGGACGGCATGATGCTGGGAGATCTAGTACAGTCGCTCGGCGGGACGTTGGCGCAGGGCCGGCCGGAGACGGAGATCACCGGCGTGAACGGGCGCGAGAGCGTGACGCCCACGGAGTTGCTTTTCGCTGAGGATGATGCTGCGGCCGCTGCGGCGCTCAAGAGCCCCGCGGCGGCGGTGGTTTTGAAGCCGGGACTGGCGGCCTCGTATGCGGCGAATCCGGCGATTGCGGTGATCGAGGCCGACCAGCCGAAGCTGTGGTTTTCGCGCGCCGCAAAGATTCTGCGGTCCAAAATAGAGTGCAAGTGGATTCACGAGACGGCGGTGATTGGCGAAGGGGCGATGCTTGGAGCCGAGGTGACCGTGGGCCCGTGCGCGGTGATTGGCGATCACGCGCAGATCGGCGCTGGCACGCGCATTGAAGCGGGGGCGGTGATTGGCGATGGCGTTCGCATCGGCGCGCAGTGCCGCATTTATCCGCGGGTCGTGGTTTATTCGGGAACAACGATCGGGAATCGCGTGATGGTTCACGCAGGTGTGGTGCTGGGCGCGGATGGGTTTGGCTACGTTCGCGACAAAGCGACAGGCGCGTATACGCAGTTCCCGCAGCAAGGAACACTGGTGATTGAGGACGACGTAGAGATTGGCGCAAACTGCACGATTGATCGCGGCGCGCTGGGCGAGACGCGCATTCGGTGCGGGGCAAAGTTCGACAACCTGGTTCACGTGGCGCACAACTGCGACATTGGCGAGGACGTGGTGATCGTTGCGCTCACCGGCATCAGCGGGTCGTCGACCGTGGGCAATGGCGCGGTGATCGCGGGTCAGGTGGGAATCGGCGACCATGCGCATGTTGGGCCGGGCGTGATTCTTGGCGGGCAGGCGGGCGTGTTCAGCGGCGCGACGGTGACCAACGACGGCCTGAAGCCGGGAACGGTGCACTGGGGCACGCCTGCGCGACCGTTGCGAGAAGTTTTGCGCGAGCAGGCGACGCTGGCGCGGATGGCGCGAAAGCAGAAGAAAGCTACTAGCTCCTAGTCTCTAGCTTCTAGCTTTGCATCGGTTGAAGCAGCGTTTTTGGCTCTCGCGAGAAAAAGCCAGGGGCTAGAAGCTCGGATCGGGTTAGTGCAATGGCGGTGATTGTTGTTGGCGGGGGCGGGCGCGGCGTGGGGAAGACAGCGCTGGTGTGCGGCCTGATGCGCGCGCTGCCGGAGATCGCATGGACTGCCATCAAGGTGACAACGCACGAGCACGGAAAGCCGACTCCGATCTGGGAAGAAACTGAGCCGGGTGAGGGGAGCGACACAGGACGCTACCTAGCGGCCGGCGCGCGGCGCGCGTTGCTGGTGAGAGCATCCGAGGATGCTCTGGGACCGGACGACGATACGCTTGGACCAATAGTGCAGCAAGTTCTGCGGGAATATATGCAAGCGGACGAAATTGTCAGGTCCGAAATTCGTAGGTCCGGGGCGGACGAGGCTGGTGAAAGCAGGGCTGGCGAAAGCAGGGCTGGCGAAAGCAATGATGGCGCGATGCGTGCCGGCGCGATCCAGTCCGGTGTGATCCCTTACGGCGTGATTTTCGAATCGAACAGCGTGCTGCGCCACTTGCGGCCCGACGTTTGCCTTTGTGCGGCGACCAGTCCGTGGATGAACGAGAAGTCTTCGTACGATCTTGTAGCGCAGCGCATGGATGCGATGGTTGAGCTGGCGGGGCATGATCACATCATCGAGGCGGAGAAGATTACGTTTCGTTTGGCGTCGTTGGAGCGAGTCTCGCCTACGATGCAGGAGTGGCTGCGGGAGCGGCTGGGTGCGCCGTAGTGGATGAATTTTGCGTTTTGTTCATTGAGGATAACGTTAGGGTGGTTGAGAGGGTTTCTGCGGAGGTTGAAGAGATTAAATGCTCCTGATTGTTGGGACACTGAGGCTTCCTGCAGGTCGATTAGGCGCGGCGCGGCCAAGCATGGCATCCATGATTGAGGCCAGCAGAGCGGAGGCTGGATGCCTGGAATATTGCTATGCGGAGGACGTGCTTGATCCGGGCCTCGTCCATGTAAAGGAACGCTGGACAGATCGAGTAGCGCTCGACGAGCATTTCAAGTCCGCTCACATAGCGACTTGGCGTGCGACCTGGCCCTCTCTTTGCATTGGGGAGCGAGATCTAAACCTATACGATGTTGGCGAACCAAGGCCAATTTGAGCTCGTTGCGGATTCATGGTCTCCGAAGAGATTCAAGCTGAGGCGCGATCTCGTGACCGCGAGACTTGACTTCAGGCAGACATGCATGTAACTTGGGCCAACATTTCCCTTGAACTGCGTTTGCGTTTCTTAATGCGACGGCCGGAGTGTGCGAATTTTGGATACTGTATCGATATCGGATGATGGCGCAGGTTCGGATAAGGGCGTGGGCCTCGAAAGTGGCGCGGCTGTGGTCGCGGCGCGTACAGGCGGGGCGGAAGCGGGTTACGCCGCGCAAGAGCCCGCGCTGCGGGAGCAACTCGACGAGAATCGGCTGGCTTGGCTGGCGCTTACGCTGGCGCCGGGATTGGGGCCAAAACGAATTCTGGACGCCGTGAAGCAACTGAAGTCGGCGAGCCAGATTTTCACACTGCCGTTGACGGCTCTTGAAGGGCTCAGGTTTCCGGCCGGGGCGGCGCAGTTCCTGTTCGACGGTAAAGGACGGCGCGCGGCTGAAGAAGAGTGGGGACGTGTAGTCGCGCAGGGCGCGACGCTCGTCAGCTACTCCTGCCCGGAGTATCCCGAGCGGCTGCGCGAGATTTATGATCCACCTCCGGTGCTGTGGGTGCGCGGCGACGCGAAGCTGCTAAGCAGGCCCGCGATTGCCGTGGTGGGAACGCGGCATCCGACGCCGTACGGCACGGGCATCGCAGAGATGCTGTCGCGGGACCTGGCGGCGCGGCGGCTATTGATCGTAAGCGGCATGGCGCGGGGCATCGACTCCTGGGCGCACAAGGGAGCGCTGGCGGCGCGTATGCCCACGGTTGCTGTGTGGGGTACGGGAATCGACGTGGTCTATCCAAAGGAGAACAAAAAGCTGGCCGAAGAGATTCTCGCGCTTGGCGGGGCGATCGTAAGCGAATTGCCGATGGGGACTTTTCCCGCGCCGCAGAATTTTCCCCGGCGCAATCGCATTTTGAGCGGGCTGTGCGTTGCGGTTCTGGTTGTCGAGGCTGGCGAGAACTCGGGAACACGCGTGACCGCACGGTGCGCCGCGGAGCAGAATCGCGACCTGTTTGCCGTGCCGGGCAACGTGACCAACAAAGGCTCCTGGACGCCTAATACATTGATAAAACAGGGGGCTAAGCTGGTGGCCACCTGGGAAGACGTGTGGGAGGAGCTGCCCTCGCAGGTGCGGCTGGAGCTGGAGTCTGAGGGGCAAACTGCATCGAAACCAGAAGCTGGCGCATCTCTACTAGCCGACCCAGTGCTGAGGCCCCAGGAGGCGATGGTGCTGGAGGTTCTGCGCGCCGACGAGAGCCTGCAGATTGATGAGATTCTCGAGCTGCTCGAGACGCAACTCACTTCCTCTGAGGTATTTACCGCACTTTTTGAGCTTGAAATGGCGGGCCGGATACGGCAATTGCCGGGGAAAAATTACGTGCGGACGATGTGACGATGTAAGGTCACGCAATGGGGCGTAGCCAGTAGGGCGTAAATTGCGGCAACTAGCCCATTCCGCAAAATGCCGCTTTCAAGTGGCAGACGCCCGAATTGTGGCAGTTACTTTCCGGGTGCGCTTCCATATATCGACGTAAAGAGGCGGATTTGGGCGGGTTTGCGGGCCGCGGAGGGGTGGTTCTGTAGTCGAAATCGGGATGGAAATCGACGAAAAAGTCGCCGTGCTGCTAGAAATGAGGGGGTATTCCGTGCTACGGTGCAAGCCTTGTGGCCAATTTTTGCCGGCACCGGTAGCAGACGCATTGGCCGCGAACTGATTGACGAGATTACGCCGCTGGAACGGATTGCCGGTAAGTGAGTCAAACATGGGAACGAGCCGGGCAAGAGCAGGCAAGTAGTAAAACAGGCAAGTAGTAAATAGAGAGTGAATGGGGTCAGAGAGGGAATCGGGTTAAGGAATGGCAACAACAAAATCATTGGTGATCGTGGAGTCGCCCGCTAAGGCGAAGACGATCGAAAAATATCTGGGCAAAGGATTCGATGTGAAGGCCTCAGTGGGGCACATCATGGACCTGCCCAAGAACGTACTTGGCGTAGAGCTGAAGAATCGCACCTTCGAGCCCAAGCTGATCGTGTCTCCGGGCAAAGAAAAGGTGGTGGATCAATTAAAGAAAGCCGCCGCGAAGGCCGACGAGATCTATCTTGCGCCCGACCCGGACCGCGAAGGCGAGGCGATCGCCTACCACCTCGCGTTGCAACTGGGGACTAACGCAAAAGAGAGAAAGAAGATTCACCGCGTTACCTTCAACGAGATTACGAAGAAGGCGGTGCAGGAAGCATTCAAGCATGCACGCGACATCGACCAGAATTTAGTGGCCGCGCAGCAGACGCGGCGGGTGCTCGACCGCTTGGTGGGCTACCAGATTTCTCCGCTGCTTTGGGACAAGGTGCGGCGCGGACTTTCCGCGGGGCGAGTGCAAACGGTTGCGCTGCGGTTGATTGTCGAGCGCGAACGCGAGATTCGCGCGTTTCAGCCAGTCGAGTACTGGACGCTCGAAGCTCTGCTGCACCCGGAGAAGCAAAGCGACCAGAAATTCAAAGCAAAGTTTATCGGGATCGGCGGCGAGCCGGTGCGAGTGCCTACCGGCAAGGACAAGGAAGGCAAAGAGCAGTTCATCGCGAACGCGCTGCCCGACAAGAAGCAAATGGACGAGGTGGTGGCCGCGCTGGAAAAGGCGGACTGGTCGATCATCGGCGTACAGGCGCGCGAACAGCAGCGGAGGCCGCTGGCGCCGTTCATCACGAGTCAGTTGCAGCGCGATGCCGCCAACAAGCTGGGCTTCAACGTGCGCCGCACGATGGGCGTTGCGCAACGGCTTTACGAAGGCGTCGAAATCGGCGACGAAGGAACGACGGGCCTTATCACTTATATGCGTACCGATTCGCCACGGGTTTCGCCGGACGCAATAACTGGCGCGCGCGAGTGGATTGGAAAGGAGCTGGGGAATAAGTATTTGCCCGAAACTCCCAACACGTACAAAGGCAAGAAGGAAGCGCAGGACGCGCACGAAGCGATCCGGCCGACGGATGCATCGCGCACGCCGGAGTCGATTGCGCGCTACCTGAGCGATGAGCAACTGAAGCTGTACACGCTGATCTGGCGGCGCTTTGTGGCTTCGCAGATGGTTCCGGCAGTCTACGACGTGACGACAGCAAACATCGCCGCGGTTTCGCGGACGACACGCAAAAAATACGACTTCCGCGTCAGCGGATCGGTGATGCGCTTTGACGGATTCCTGAAGGTTTACGAAGTTTCAGAAGAAAAGAAGGACGAAGACGACGAGAGTGCGAACCGGCTGCCAAATCTTGACGGAGTGAAGGAGTTGGGGCTCGATGAGTTGCTGCCGGAGGATCACTTCACGCAGCCGCCCCCGCGTTACAACGAAGCCTCACTGGTGAAAGAGCTGGAAGAGCGCGGCATTGGGCGACCTTCGACCTACGCGTCGATTATCAATACCATTCAAGATCGCGAATACGTAGTGAAACACGGCGGCTCACGCGGGCGATTCTATCCGACCGAGATCGGCGTCGTCGTATGCGATTTGCTGGTCGAGAACTTTCCGTACATCTTCGACACCGCGTACACGGCCAAGCTGGAAACCGAACTGGACGACATTGAAGAGGGCACGGAGAAGTGGACCGATTTGCTCAGCGCATTCTACGACCATTTTGAAGGCGAACTGAAAGACGCCGGCAAGAAAATGCGGAACATCAAGCGCATGGAAGAAGTGACCGGCGAAAAATGCGAAGTATGCGGGGCGCCACTGGTTCTGAAGTGGGGCAAATTCGGCACCTTCTTTGCCTGTTCGACTTATAACAAAAAGGATCCGACAAGCTGCACATTCACCAAGGAGAACATCGCCTCAAAGCCCGACCTGAATACGCCCGAGGCACAGGAGGCAGGCGACACCGAGGAGTACTGCGAGAACTGCGGCAAGGTGATGGTAATGCGGCGTGGCATTTTTGGGCCGTTCATGGCTTGCCCGGACTACAACGCCGATCCTCCGTGCAAGACCTTTCGCAAGTTGAGCCAGAAGCAGCAGCAAAAGCCGCCTGAGCCGACCGGCGAGCCTTGCCCGGTTTGCGGCAAGCCGCTGGTACTGCGCCAGGGAGCGTACGGCGAGTTCGTTTCGTGCTCCGGATATCCGAAGTGCAAATATGTGAAGCAGAACCTGATCGAGGGGATGAAATGCCCGAAGTGCGGCGAGGGCGACCTGGCTGAGCGCCGCGCGCGCAGGGGCAACGTCTTCTGGGGTTGCACCAACTATCCCAAGTGTGACTTTACCTCGAATCTAAAGCCGGTGGCGAAGAAGTGCCCCAAGTGCGGCAGCCCGTACCTGCTTGAAAAGACGCTGAAGTCAGGAGTGTTTCTGGTATGCCCGAATTTGAAGAAGTCAACCGAGGAAGAGGCCGCGACGAAGCGGCGCGGCAAGAAGGCGCCGGTAGCGGATGACGGAGCCAAGGTGGTTTGCGAATACTCCAAGCGCATCGGCGATGCACCGCCGCCGCCTACTGCAGAAACTCATGGCCCGATCGCCGAGAAGAAGGAAGAGAAGCACGAACTACAGCCGGCGTAAAAACAGGGAATAGGGAGTAGCTAATAGGGAATGGCCACCCCGCCGCGCGATTTGTACCCGATGGGGACTCCGACGGAAAACAAGGCGCGCCGAAATGGCGCGCCTTTCTTGTGTTGGGTTGGCGTGAGATGGAGAGAGGGCGCGCTCCGTTGGTGAGTATTCCGCCCTAACAGGCAAGAATTTTCAAGGCATGGGGGTCTTTCGATCCGATGTAGCTCAACTAAAAAGCGCGGAGGCGAAGCCGCCGCGCGCCGAACATCGTCTCGATGAGCCCACAGAGTTATCCCTCAGCATGCTTGCGTCCCCGCAGTGCCGCTTCCGTTCGCGCGGCAGAATCGTTGCCGCGCCGCCGCGACCAGCGCGGCCAACATCCGGATGGCGCGTGATTCGGGCGCAATCAACTCCCCGTCAAGTAGACTGGTTGAGTCTTCTCCATGTCTCTATCCATTGGCGAAAAACTCGGACCTTACGAGATTCTCGCGCCCATCGGCGCGGGCGGCATGGGTGAGGTGTACAAGGCCAACGACACGCGCCTCGACCGCATTGTCGCTATCAAGACCTCCAGGACCGAATTCAGTGAACGATTCGAGCGGGAGGCCCGCGCCGTCGCGGCGCTGAATCATCCCAACATCTGCCATCTGTACGATGTCGGGCCCAATTATCTGGTGATGGAGTACATCGATGGCACGCCTCTTAAGGGGCCGCTGCCGCTCGACCAGGCGTTGAAGTTTGCGGCGCAGATCTGCGATGCCCTTGACGCCGCGCACAAGAAGGGCATCACGCACCGCGACCTGAAGCCCGCCAATATTCTCGTCACCAGGCAAAGCATCAAGTTGCTCGACTTCGGACTTGCGCAGTTGAGCGCCAGCGCCCAGAAGCCTCTCGACGACGCCACGGTCTCTAAGGCGCTTACCGGCAAGAACGAGATTGTCGGCACGCTGTTCTACATGTCGCCGGAGCAGTTGCAGTGGCAAGCCACCGGCCGTGAGATCGACGGCCGCAGCGACATCTTCTCCTTCGGCCTGGTGCTGTATGAAATGCTGACCGGCAAGCGGGCGTTTGACGGCGCCTCCTCAGCGAGCGTGATTGCGGCGATTATCGAACGTTCTGCGCCTTCGATCGCGCACATTGCGCCTCCCGCGCTCGATCGGGTGCTGCAAAAATGTCTGGCCAAGGATCCCGATGAGCGTTGGCAGTCGGCGCGCGATCTGAAAGACGAGTTGCAGTGGATTGCCGGCCAGAGTTCGTCACAAACCGTTCCCGACTCCGCGTCGACCTCGCCGGCCCTGCGTTGGAAGACCGGCCTGGCTGCGGCCGCTCTCGTGCTGGCCGCGGGATTGGGGTGGATGGGACGGTCGATGTTTTGGGGACCGCGCGCGGGCGCAGGGCCTACGACGAATACAACATTGGAGATGCCGGATCAGACGACGGCCGGTTTTCTGGCGTTGTCGCCGGATGGCCAGACTCTTGCGTTTAACCTGTTGGGAGCCCAACGCGGCCTGGCTCTGCGGCCGCTCGGCTCGGACCAGTTTCGGTTGTTGGCCGGCACGACCGGCGCGAGGGCGCCTTTCTGGTCCGCCGACGGGAAAAATATCGCGTTCTTTCAGAATGGAAAATTGAAGTACATATCCGCCAGCGGCGGGCCGGCGCAGGAACTGTGCAGCGGCTTCGTGAGTGGCGGCACATGGAATCAGGATGACGTCATTCTTGTTGGAACAGGCAAAGGAGAACTCCTGAAGACATCTGCCTCCGGCGGCGGTTGCACTCCATTGCCGGGCGATCCAGCCTTGGCGCGAAGCAGTCCTTACTTTCTTCCCGACGGCAAGCACTTTCTGTACAACGGCTATCCCAGCGGGCCGGACCTTGCTGCTGCCAGCAAAACCGGCGTCTATGTGGCCTCACTGGATGATGCCGCCGCAGGGAAGCGGCTCCTCCCGGACGATTCCTCCACTGTTTTCGCACCGGCCGATTCCAGCGGAGACGGGTACCTGCTGTTCCAGCGGGACGACGCGCTGATGGCACAGGCTTTTAATGCGAAGACGCTCGAAGTGAGCGGGGAAGTCTCCAAGATCGCGGACGGCGTGTCCATCGACCAGAGCGCACGCGTCATGGTTGCGGCCGCTCGGAGTGGTGTGCTGGTCTACGGGACCGGAAGGTCACCGGCAAACTTACAGATGCTTTGGCTTGACCGCACAGGCAAGCCGCTGGCGCCAGCGGGTCCCATCGTGAAGCAGGTCGGAGTTGCGCTCTCGCCGAACGGCCGGCAGATTGCGATTACAAGAGCCGATCAGATTCTTCCACAGATCTGGCTGGGCGAGGCGACGGGCGGCGCCGTAACGGGCGACAACGAATCGCGGTTGACGAATGAACCGCTTGGCGGCGCGACTGCGGTGTGGTCGCCGGACGAAAAAATCATTGTGTTCACGGGAATAGACGGGAATCTCTACCGGAATGATGCGTCCGGCGGCGGAAACGAAGAGTTGTTGCTCAAGAGCGAAAACGTGAAGCACGCTTCCGATTGGTCCCGCGACGGGCGCTTCTTGTTGTATACGGAAGCCGGCGCCAACACGCAGGGGGACATCTGGGTTTTGCCGAACCCCTTGGGCGCGGCCGGTGAGAGCAAGCCCTACCGGTTTCTGCAGACGGCAGCCGACGAATCCGAGGCACAACTTTCACCCGACGGGCGGTGGGTGGCATACACGTCGAATGAATCGGGCACAGGTGAGGTGTATGTGCGGCCGTTTCCGACCGGCGAAGGACAGTGGAAGGTATCCGTCAAGGGAGGCATGGAACCTCGCTGGCGAGGCGACGGCAGGGAACTTTACTATTTGGAATCCCCATCCGACCGCCAACAAGCGGGATCTGGTTGGACCTTTATGGCGACGCCAGTGACCGGCGGAGCCAACGGAGCGTTCGTGGCTGGAAAACCTTTGCCGTTGTTCAATCACGCTCTTCGGGTACGTAATCCCGATCAGAATGCATTCAGCTATGCTGTTTCGACGGACGGCCAGCGGTTTCTGGTGCTCTCCAGCCCGCAGGTGCAGGAGAGTATCCACGTGCTGACGAACTGGACAAAGCAGTGGGAAAAGAAGTAGGAGCCATTTACGAGTCACTGGCCCCGGACGTCAGCCAGGAGCAACTGTTGGCTGAGGAGTGGCCGGCCACTCGGAAGTTATGCGTTTCATCCGCGACTGTGAACGTGGATCCTCTTCTCCAGATAGGCGATGCGCTGCTGCTCGGCTGAATGGTTCGGCCGTGCCTTCTGCTCGAGGGCAGACGCCCCGTTCTCTAGGAACTCCTTTTGCCAGCGGTAGAATACCGTGGGCTGCAAACCCAGTTCATCGCAGGCCTCGAGATGGGCTCCTCGTCCAGCAAATGCCGCCCCAGGATGGCGACTTTTTCTTCCAGCGTGTAGTGCTTCCGTTGCTTCTTCATGCGTTCTCTCCATTACCCTACTTTGAGAACGCCTGCTCCAATTCCCGCTAAATCGGAACATTTTTCGTTAGTGCGAAATAGCACGGCATGATTTCCGCCGAATCCTGTACCATTGGCAGCGGAGACGCCCAATGCAACGAATGCTGGCCACTGCGGCTGATGCCGAAATTATTCTTAAACTTTACGAACTGCGCACTGAGGCGGTAATGCGCCAGGCGCGGGCCTGGGTCGGCGGCGAATTCTGGCCGCAGACGGTGGACGAGTTCTACGCTGTCTATGAAAATCCGCGCGATCCGCACAATCCGTGGCTTCGCCAGGTGCTCACGTACTGGGAGATGGGGGCGGCAATGGTTCTGCACGGCGCAGTCTCGGCCGAGCTGTTTGTCGACTGCAACGGCGAGGGCTTTTTCCTGATGGCCAAGTTCGCGCATCTCCTGGAGGCGATCCGTGAGAAGAACCCGACTTTCTTTAATAAGACCACCGAGCTGATTAACCGCTTTTCAGCAGCGGGACAGCGTTATGAAGTGACCCTTAAGCGCGTTGAGGCAACGCGGAGCGCTCGCGCAGGGAAGTAAGCGCGCCTTAAGACTCAGCGAATCATCGAGCGAACAACTGGACCGGTCCAGCGGCAACGTTGACGGCCTGGGCAAGACGAATCTGGTTGGTACTCGCCATACGGGGCAAACTCTGGTAGTGTCGTATGGATTCCTTCCGCTTGGCTGGCCTTGAAGCTTGTGCCGGAGTAAGGGAAGGATTTGACCGAGAGCATCCTGATAACAATGGCGCGAGCAATCTGGAACGGCAGAGTTATTGCAGAGAGCGATCAAACCCTGGAACTGGATGGAGATGTCTATTTTCCCGATTCCAGTCTCAAGCGCGAGTTCTTTCGCTCCAGTTCTACCACTTCAACACATCCCCTGAAAGGCCAGGCGCGGTTTCTGACGGTCGTAATCGACGGGCAGGATAACCAGGATGCAGCCTGGTACTATCCCGATCCCAAGCCGCATGCGCGGAAGGTAAAGGGCTACGTAGGCTTTTGGCGCGGCGTGGAAGTGGAAAAAGAAAGCAAATAGGGAGCAGGGAATAGGGAGTAGTCGCGAAACATGAGCGCTGGCTGGTGTGGCAAGGAACAACCCGCAAACTAGATCAGCCCAAATGAACCTTCGCATTGCAGCTCTCTGAACTAGACGCGAATCGGCGGTTTCAGTTTACCTTTTTCCAATTCCTCGAAGTTCGGCGACCGGCTAGGGACCAGTCGATCTTTCCATCGCAGGATCGGTGACTCCAACGCATACCACAGGCCATAAGCCACACCGAAGCTGAGCAGAAGAGCAAACACGTGTCCCAGCAGGAGTAGCTCATGCCCCTCCACGCGGACTCTCTTCAGAAGCCCTTCGACAAGATCCAAGAGAGCGATGTGGAAGAGGTAAAGGCTGTAACTAACCTTGCCCACTGAGCGCAGCCATGGAGCTCGCAGCGATCGGAGCCAAAGTCTATCGCCGCCGGACTTGCGAAGCGTTGCGTAAACGACAAAAGCAAAACACAGGGCTGTCAGAGACGTGTTCAAAGTGTAAAAAAAGCGGGCGCTGAATGCGCCATAGTTTTCCAGAACGTTGAAGAGGACCGCGGAGACCGCCGAGATGGCGCACAGTCGGTCGAAGGTCCCATCTGCCGGCAACCATCTGTCTGGGTTGCGGCGGCGCGCATACAGAAGCAGGGCCACGCCTGATCCGCAGGCCAGCCCATCCATCTCACAATAAAAGGTGTACCCCGCGTAGCCATTTAAAGGGACGAACAGCAAATAGCGCAGAAGGGGCGCGGAAAGCAGCATAGCTGCGATGATCGCGATCAGTCCCTTCTCTGAGATATATCGAATCACCGGGGCCCAAAATGTGTAATACAGCTCTTCAACCGAGAGTGACCAGAGCGGCATGAGCCCGCCGCAAACTGCAATCGGCAAAAGCGGGGGAACAGCTGTTAATTCACGCGGAAGCTGTGGGAGCAGGCTGCTGTAATAAAAGATATAGCGCAGCCACAAGCCCCAGCTCCCCGGTTTTCCAAGGGCGAAGGAGCTCACGATATAGACGAACATGCCGAGCATGTAAGGCGGCAAAATGCGGAAAGCGCGTCGCGAATAGAAGACACCGAAGAAATATTTCTGATGACGCAATTCGAGCAATATTGTGGTAATCAGGAATCCCGATAGCACGAAAAAGAGAGTTACTCCCTGGCCACCGCTTCGGGGCAGAAGCACGACAAAATCTACTGGCTTAAGAAGTAAATTGATCAGCCATCCTTGTCGAGGCCTCGGCAGGGGAACCCAGCTGAAGTAATGCACGCAAATGACCGAGATGATGGCGATGCCTCTCAGCCCATCGAGTTCCTTTACACGCACTTTTGTTCCCCTTTTAACGGGTGCGGCCACTGAAGGCTCATCTGCTATGAAAGCATGCGAAGCGTGCTAAAAAAACGAATCCTACGTTCATCATCGCATTTGTTGTCAATCAGGCGTTGTTTACGCTAGCAGGGTGTGTGCACCCTCCGGCGGGAACGCCCGCACCCGTGCCACCCGCACTCCATGGCGATCAAGCACATCCCGGTCAGGCTCAAGGGTGGGTTGAGTCCAGACTCTACTTTGGCCTTGGTCCAGCCGACCATCCCGAAAAGAGAATCGACGACGCCCAATGGCGTGATTTTCTCAATAAGGAAGTCACGCCGCGCTTTCCGGCCGGGCTGAGCGTTCTCGATGTCTATGGGCGGTGGCAGGACAAAAAGCAATCCTCTCCCGAAAGGCTGCGCTTGAAGCTGCTCATCATCGATCATTCCGACACGCAAGAGGATAGCGGCAGGATTGAAGCGGTACGTGCCTCCTGGAAGCAATGCACCGGTGACCAGTCGGCCCTGGCCGTCACCGAGCCTGCCGACGTGAGTTTCTAACCGCGCCGATCCTTCTCGTGTGTCATCCTGAAGGTGTGGTCTTCAGTGATTCGCATTTGCAAGAATTGCATTTGTTTCCGTCGGCGTGATCGAATTTATGTCAGGAGACGACCTTGAGCTTCCCAAAAAGGCTAAGAACCGCTGCAAGCCGGTTCATCGTTAGCCTGCCATTCGGATCGACGCTGCGGGTTATGGCCTGGCGCGCGGCCATTGGGGTATACCGTATTTTCCGGCTCTTTCGCTGCCTCACATTGCTGTCTGTGGCGAGACTTGTTTCCTGGCGCGTGGCGTATCGGTTCGGCTGGGCCGAGCGTTCTCTGAAGCAGTTGAACCTGCGCGGCACTCACCGCGCATTGTCCATGCGTATCGGTAGCAGCAGCGATTTTGCGGTCTTTACGCAAATCTTTCTTGATGAAGGATACAAGCCTCTGCGAGCGATTGCAAAGCCCCGCGTCATTGTCGACTGTGGCGCCAACGTCGGCTATGTCGGCAGATATCTCCTTGATGCCTTCCCGAATTCCAGGCTCATAGCCATTGAGCCTGATCCGGAGAATTTCAAGATTTGCCAGCTCAATCTGGAGCCATTTCGGGACCGATCGAGCGCCCGCCTTGCCGCGGTATGGACAAGTGCGACGCGCCTTAACCTCTTGCGCGGAGCGTACGGAGATGGCCGCGAAGACTCCACGCAGGTTCGCCCTTCCGGTCAAGGGGAGACTGCGGATGTGGTTGCGGTCGATATCCCGACGCTGATGGAACAGGAGAAAATCGATGGGATCGACATTCTGAAAATCGACATTGAGGGCAGCGAGCTTGAGTTGTTTCGAAGCGAGTCCACCCGAGACTGGCTTCCGAAAGTCAGGAACATCGCGATCGAGCTGCATAGCGAGGACTGCGAGAAGGCATTCTTCGATGCCCTGGCCGGTTTTCGCTACACTGTGTTGCGGTCAGGTGAGCTTCACATTTGCATGAACATCGAGCCTTTGTAATCCGATGCCTGTGGCGCCTACTGCATCCGCTTGGATTGTGGCCTGGCCCTGCCGGATCATCCACTTCGTATCCGATTTCTTTTTTCTAGTACGCCTGAAGCTGATCAAGGGGAAGCCGTACTCGGAAGCAGGTTGAACCCGGTTCCGACTTTACACTCAAATGGCCGCGATGCTTGCGTACGATGCGCATCGCATTGTCGAGCCCAAGTCCAAGCCCTTTGCCCGGCGCTTTGGTGGTAAAGAACGGCTCGAAGATGCGCTCTTGCAGCTCGGGCGGAATGCCGGGCCCGTTATCCCAGATTTCCACCAACAGCATGTCTCCCTCATGCCTACAGGCGACACGAAGGCGGCCTTTGTCGCCCATCGCGTCCAGTGCGTTTTCTATGAGCGCGGTCCATACCTGGTTCAACTCGCCACTGTAGGCGCTGATGCGCGGCAAGTCCGGCTGGTAGTCGCGCTCGATTTCAATTTGCCCAATCCGCGAGCGCAGCATCTGCAGCGTTGCGTCCAGGCCTGCCGGCACATCAACCTCGAGGATCGGGGCGCGGTCCATGTTGGAATAGTCCTTGACCGCGCCGATGAGATCGAAGATGCGCGCGGTTGAGTTCACAATTGTCTCTGCCGCGCGCGCGGAGCGCAGGTAGCGCGCGAAATACTGCAGGGCAACACAACACTCGGCCGGGCTGAGGAACAAGCGAAGCTCGTCGAGGTCGGTGGTGGACACGCGTTGTTCGGACAATTGCGCTGCCACTTCCCATGCGTCACCGCATCCAGCGTCGGTGAGCCACGCGCGAAGCGATTCTTCACGGCGAATGAATCCCAGTGCGTCGGTTTCGGCAGGCGGATCGAGAGTTTCGCCGGAGCGACAGAAGATGTTTTCCTCCCATGCTTCGATCCTTCCCATCTTTTCTTCAGTCAGACCGAGGCCGATAAGCTTGATGCGATTGCTGCGGTTGGCTCGAAAGGCAGCGAGCAGGGTTGCTGCGGCGCGCTGTGCGGCCGATGCGGGATTGTTGAGCTCGTGTGACAGATTTCCGGCCAGTTGTCCCAGCGCCGCGAGTTTCTCCGCCTGTTGCTCGATACGGGTAACTTCGCGCACCCGGTCAAGCAAGGTAGAGACCACACGCTGCGTCATGGAGGGAATGGCATTGAGCATCTCAGGAAAGATCGAGCGATGAATTAACAGCGTCCACACCGGCGAGACTGCGAATCCTTGCCCGCCATAGCTCTTCATGCGCGAGAAGGGGAGTATGCCTGTCATCTGCCCGGCGCGGCCGATGAACAGCCCCATCGGGCCTCCGCGCTGACGGCGCACGTGAATCTCGCCTTTGAGAATGAGGACCATGTGTTCGGCGGGAGCGCCTTCTTCAAACAAAGTGTCCCCTGGATTGGCAATGTATTCCTGGCCGTGGCGAGCCAGCCACAGACGGTCCTCGAGCGGCAAACCATGCAAGGGGCCGATGTGATCGATGGCTTCCGCGATCTCTTCGATCGGCGTTGGAGTGGCCGGCGGGGTGACAGTGGGGGCAAGCATGCGGCGAACCTCCGGGGTGCAATGACAGAATAGCCGATGGGCGGGTTGCCGCTAGCGCTGTTCGCTCGCGGCTGGGTGGCTTTGGTATTCAGCTAAATGCGCCGACGCTTCCGCTTCGGAGAGGCGAGTAACGTTCCAGGTGTCTGCAACGATGTAGAGCGGACGCCCTTTGCTTTCCTCAAAGATTTTGGCGACATACTCACCCAGAATACCCACGGTGATGAGCAATGCTGCGTTGCTCATGCAGAGCACAATCATGAGCGATGTCCAACCGGGGACGGTTCGGCCGGAGAGATGTGCGACCAGGGCTCGGACTGCTTCTTCGATGGCCAGCAACGACATGAATCCGCCGGCGAAGAAACTAATTCGCAGCGGCAAAGGAGAAAAGGAAATAGCGGCGGTCCACGCCAGGCGGATCATGCGGCTGAGAGGGTAATTTGTGGCTCCAGCAACCCGCGCCTGGCGCTCATAGCGCACGCAGATTTGCGGATAGCCGACCCAGGCCACCATGCCGCGCAGAAAGCGATGCAATTCGCGCATGGAGCGCAGGTTATCAACGCAGCGGCGCGACATGAGGCGAAAATCTCCCACGTCATGAGGCAGCGACTTAAGAAAGAACATCTGCATCATGCGATAGAAAATCCATGCAGTGGCCCGCTTGAAAAAATTCTCGCCCTTGCGAACCGCGCGCTGACCGCACACCACGTCGTAACCATTGCGATACTGCGCGACCATCTCGTGAATCACGTCGAGCGGGTCCTGCAGATCTGCATCCATGAGAACGACTGCGTCGCCGGTGGCGTAGTCGACGCCTGCCGTAGCTGCGAGCTGGTGGCCGAAGTTCCTGGAAAGGCTCAGCACTTTGATGCGTTTGTCGCGCGCGCTCCAATCGGCCAGGAATTCAATAGTGCGATCGACACTGCCGTCGTTCACCAGGACGACTTCACACGGATACGGCGACGCGCTCATGAAGCGCGTCACTTCTTCGGCAAACAGCGGAAGGCTTTGCTCCTCGTTGTAACAGGGAACGACGAGCGAGAGCAGCGCCGGATCTGGCCGAGATTGCAGATAGCCGGAAGACATAGTCAGCGGTTTGTAGCCGTTTGGAGCCATCGAAACTGATGGTATCGCCTGCGACCGCGCTGTGGCCAAAGTGCAGTTACCTGGCCGGGGAGACAAAACCGCCGCCGGCTGGTGCAGGATTGCGTTTCTTGGCGCGTTTCAGCGAGAGTGCGCCGACGACGCCGAGGACAACAACAGCCGGCTCAAGCGGCTGCCGGTAGTCCATCATGGGATGCGTGAGGTAATAGGTGATGGGAAAAATGAGGATGCTGAACAGATATGGCATGGCCGCGGTACGATTTGCGCGCCACAGGCTGCGAATACCGAGCAGCATGAACAGGGTTACGGTGGAGACGTAAAAGACATTCTCGGGAGTGAAGGGCTGATCGCGCAGCTCCTCGGCGGAAAAACTCCAATAGCCGGTCCAGTAGTAGACGATTCGTCTTAATGTCTTGACGACCAGGAACTCGTAATGAGGGTGATTCCTGAGATCGTCGAGCGACATGGCCTTCTTTTCCGCGAGATAGGGAATCTCGCCCATGGTGAGATACTTCTGCAACTCCCGCGGGCTGTCGGCCGGATACCCGCGGTCGCCGGCTGTTGGCGGCGAAGTGTGGTCGTTAGGAGCGTTGCCAAAATCGTCAGCGTATAACTCAAGCCAGATGTTGTCGCGGATGGGCACGATGACACCGAGCTCGCGATAGTTGCGGATGGTCCATGGAGTGAGCGCCAGGAAAAAAGTGACCATGGTAAGCGCGCCGTTCAGTACCCAGGGCTTTCCCGCCTTATGCGCTTGATAAAGTGCAAAACCGAGCAGAAACGGCAGCGTGGACATGATGGAGGCGTTGGAGTGCGCGGTGATTCCGTAGAGCGCGCCGAATCCGATCCACGCAAGCGGCCTGACGGACTGGTGAATGCGCTGGGCAATGCAGAAACATGTGGTGAACAGCAGACTGGTCAGCGCATATTCCCAAACACGGCCGGCGGAGAAGTAGATCGCGAAGGGATAAAGTGCCCATGCCCAGGCGGAGATTTTGGCTCCGCGGGGGCCGAGCGAGTATCTGGCGCTGAAATAAACAGGAATGCAGGTGAGCGTAGAGAGAACGCTATTGATGGAGAGAATGACGAACGCTGAGGTGAGGGAATAGACGCCAAAGAGGCGAAAAACGAGGGAGAGCAAGCCGGGATAGAGCGGGGACATAATGGCGGTGGGACCGCTCAAGGGGTAGTAAGGCGATGAGAAGCCGTGCCCGGTGGCGAGCGCGCGCGCAATCCAGCCCATCTCCCAGCCAAAGGCTTCATAGTGCTTGTCCGCGTCAGGCAGGTCGCGAAAAGTGAAGAAGACCACAACCATGCGGATGGCCAATGCGACCAAGAGCGCAGGAAGAATTTGACGCAGCCAGCCGAACTGATTCGCCGGTGGGCCCGAACTTTCTTGAGGGCGGGGAATTGGTTTGTTCTTCACGGGTGAAAGCAAGGCTCAGTCCGAAAGGTTCTCTTAATTGTTTCATAAGTCGACCATCGTTCGCTTTCGCCGATGGCAATGATATAGAGACGGTTGGTCGGATCGCGGGACTCGAGCGGCGCAGGCTCGCTATTCCATATTGCGCTTACGTTCCGGCGCGACTTTCGCATAGTGGCGCGTAGTAGACTGGGCCTTGGTTTTTGAACCTGGAGCCGCTCGATGAAGATTACGTTTGCCGCTTCGGAGGCCACTCCGTTTGCCAAAACCGGCGGGTTGGCGGACGTGGTGGGCGCGCTACCCCGCGAGCTGATCAAGCTCGGGCATCAGGTGACGGTCTTCCTCCCGTTTTATTCACGCGTCCCGCGGCAGATCGAAAGTGATGGGGGGGGCGAGCCGCAATACGCGATTCAATCGCTCACTATCCCATTCCGCTCCTACAATCGATTCGCCGGCGTGGTGGATGCGGGCAAGCTCGATGGGGTACAGCACTACTTTATTGATTGCCCAGAACTATTTGATCGCAAAGAGCTTTATGGTCCAAGCGGCGCCGATTACACGGACAATGCCGAGCGATTTGGCCTTTTCTGCCGCGCCGTTGTCGAGGCCTCAAAGCAGCTTGGCGTGCCGGATGTGTTTCATGTACACGACTGGCAGGCCGCGCTCATTCCCGTTTACCTGCGTACGACCTATTTGACCGACCCCGCTTTGCACAGCGCGGCGACGGTGCTGACGATTCATAACGCCGCGTATCAGGGCACGTTTTCGCCCAAGACCACTGAAGATCTGCTTCTGCCGTGGGAAGTTTTCACCATGAACAAGCTGGAGCAGTACGACAGTTTCAACTTTCTGAAAGGCGGTATAGTTTTCTCGGATCAACTGACAACAGTGAGCAAGAAGTATGCCGAGGAGATTCAGACGCCGGAGTTTGGCGAACAGCTCGACGGCGTTCTGCACAAGCGCGCCGCCGACCTGCACGGCATCCTCAACGGCGTGGACTATGAGCTGTGGAATCCTGCCACTGACGGCCATCTCGCCGCGCACTACACTCCGGAGAATCTGGAGGGCAAGCGCGCCTGCCGCGCCGACCTGCTGCACGCTTTTGGATTGGAGGGCGTCGCGGATACGACGCCCGTGATCGGCATTGTGTCGCGATTTGCCAAGCAGAAGGGCTTCGACATCATGGCTGAGATCGCCGAAGAGATTGCCGAACGCGATGTGGCGGTGGTGGCGCAGGGAACTCACGATCCCTATTACGAAAATCTCTTCCGCGAATGGGCCTTTCGCTATCCGGCTAACGTTGCGGTGCAGATTCGCTACGACGAGGCATTGGCGCACAAGATCGAGGCCGGCTCCGACATGTTTCTGATGCCGTCGCGCTATGAGCCCTGCGGCCTGAACCAGATTTACTCGCTCAAGTACGGAACAGTACCCATCGTGCGAGCCACCGGTGGACTCGACGACACGATCGAGAAGTGGGACGCGAGGGAAGGTACGGGTACGGGTTTTAAATTCGAGGGATTGAAATCGAAAGACCTGCTCGCCGAGATCGACCGCGCCATCGAGGCGTTCCGTAACAAAACGAGCTGGACGCAGTTAATGCGCAATGGCATGGCCCGCGACTACAGCTGGTCAGGTCCGGCCAAGGAATACGTGCGGGTGTATGAGGAAGCCGCGCGGAGCAGATGAATTCCCGCCTGTGCTTCTCTCTGTTAACCTGAGAAGTCCTGAAGGACAGACTTTATTCGGAGGATTGCAATGCAGATTCGGTGGATGGCGGTGTGTTGTTTGATGGGCATGAGTTCACTTGGCGCAGCGGCGCAGGCGGGTAGCGCGGGAAGCGGGCCGGCCGCTGGGACGATTGCCACGCCGGCGCAAGGCTACGATTCGCAGCTGAGCATCATCGAGAATGAGATGATGAGCGCGGTGAAGGCTATGCCAGCAGATAAATTCGATTTCGCTCCGAGCCAGGCGATCTTTGTGCCGGGACAGAAGACCGAATTCGCCACGGTGAGGACCTTTGCGCAGCAGGCAACCCACGTGGCGCAGGCCAATTACTTTTTCTACAGCACGGTCAGCGGGCTTAAGCCGGACGTGGATATGCAGGGACTGCCGAAGCTGACGAAGAAGGACGACGTTGTGGCTGCGCTGGCAGGCTCGTTTGCCTTTGCGCACAAGGCGATTGCGACGCTGACGCCAGCCAACGCATTTGAAGTGGTGAAATTGCCCGAGCCGGGCATGTGGACGCGAGGAACGCTTGCTGGGTTCGGTGTTGCGCACGCATTCGACCATTATGGGCAGATGGTGGAGTATCTGCGAATGAATGGGATTGTGCCGCCGGCCAGCGCGAGATAGCCGTGAGCGATGAAGACGCTGGCCGATGAAGTGGCTGGCGTTGTGGCTTCCGCTTCCGTGGACGCATGGGGTCCCCACGGTGCCGGAGTGCGATGCCAACATCGGAGGAACTCCGCCGGCGGAGCTGGAGCGCGACAAAGGCGAGCTCCTTGAACTGCTCGATCAATTCACAACGCCTCTAAACGGACTCGAGCAACAGGCGCATCCGTTCTTCGGCAAGATGACTGAGAAAGAATGGCTGCGCTGGGGCTATTTGCACGTCGACCACCACCTGCAGCAGTTTGGGGCTTAGGCGGGAGTGAGCATCCGAATCTTCAGCGCATCCTCGACGATGTCCGCGGCTTGCTCGAGCCCGTCGATCTGGGCAATAGCAGACTGCATTTTGCGGGCGGCGGCCCGATACGAATCGTTATCGAGGACTGCACGCACGGCGGAGCGGAGGCGTTCTGGATTGACCCGGCGCGGAGGCACAACCACACCTACTCCGTGCGCCTTGACGCGCGCCGCGACCCCCGGCTGGTCGTTGCCCAATGGTATGCACACCAGTGGTACACCTTCAGACAGCGACTCGAGGACCGTATTGATTCCACCGTGCGTGATGACCACCGATGCCCGCTTGACGATATCCAACTGCGGGGCGAATCGCACGACCAGCGGATCGCCGCTGAGAGCGCCAAGCCGATCCGGCTCCAGGCCCCCGCCCAGTGAGATCACCAGTTGGACACTCAGTCCCGCGCATGCCTCGGCGATTTTGCGGAAGATGTCCCGAGATCGATTCTGCAGCGTACCGAGAGATGCGAAGACGAGTGGGCGGCCATCCAGCCGATCCCATGGAAAGTCCACGGCGGCCCGCTGCGCAGCCTCAACAAACGGTCCCGTGTAATAGAGGTGCGGAGGCGGGGGGTCGATGTCAAACTCAAACGCCCGCGGCAACTGCGTGATCTGCGCAAGCTTCGATAGTCCGTCTTCCGGAACCCCCACCCTCAGTCCCCACGCCGCGCGGTATTCGTTGACTCCGTCAAAGATTGGCGCCGCTACGCGAGTGAGGACGCGAATTGCAATCTCATTGCGCAGGCGGGCCCACCATTTCTGGCTTCCCGACCAGCCAAAGTAAAACGGCGGATAACGATTGTCTTTCACCATGGGCGGAATGAGCGCGAGCGAGAGAAAGGGCAGACCAAGATATTCCGCGACGTTGTTGGCCATTTCGACTTCATCAATTAACAAGGCGTCGAGGTTGGCGTTGCGAACCGCCTCCGGTCCGTCGCGAAGCACCATGCGAGCGGTATCGCCGATCCGCTTCATCGTGAAGCGGAGAACCTGCAGAGCCGTCATCTCGCCCAATTGATGGTCAAGTTTTGGCAGCGTTCCCGGAGGGTAGTCGCTCTGGCCAATCAGGCAGAAATCGATTCCTGCAGCCTTTACTCTGGCCTCCACATCGGCGACTCCGAAAATGATTACAGTGTGTCCGCGCTGCTGGAGGCGACGCGCCAACGCGGTGAGAGGGTTCAAGTGCCCCGTTCCTGGAAAACAAAAAGCGCCCAGCCTTGCCATTCTTCACCATGTTACTAGAATCGAACGAGTTTGAATTGCTGCAATTTGTTCCTGGCCGCGAAGTTCTCTACTCTCGAGGGCCCAGGGGCCGGACCTGGGTGAAACGTGGGCGGGATCTAGCGAGCGGCCTGGCGGCTCAGGGCTTCACGGGCGAAACTGATGCGCAGGCGGGTTTTGGTGGCTTTGGCAAAACGCTCCAGTGTGCGGGTCGAGGGCAGGACCTTGCCACTTTCGAGACGCGCGACTACGGCCTGGGTGGTGCCCATGGCCCTGGCAACTTGTTCCTGTGTCATGTCGGCGTCCGCTCGGGCCTTGATCATGGCGGAGGCGAGAGCGAATTCCGCTTCCAACGCATTGTAGGCTGCAACGTACTGAGGGTCCTTCTTCCACTTCTTAAACGAGTTTTCCACGGGGATGAATTTCGTCTTCATTGAACCTCCTTCACCTTCACGCGGATTATACCGTTTTTGCAATATATCAGTGCTGGCCTACGGCTCCCGGGAGTCGTACAATTCAAAGAAATCGGAGCCGAAAATGAAATCCCCGCTAAGACATCTGTTCTTGTGCATTATGTTTTGTGCCGTGGTGACCGCTGTATTTGCGAAGACGAAGGATCGACCGGATAGTGATTATCGAGACGGAGTCTTGGTCAGCTTCCGGACCGTTGCGGCTGGAAGCAACTGCTCATCCTCTGGTTCGGTGAAGGGGGCGGTCGATGACAGCGGAAATGTTGAGGGAACTGATAATAGCAACGGTTCCTGCTATAACATCAGCGTTCGCCTCTACACCATCAAGGTTGGAGACACCACATTTGTCATCAAACATGCACCTGAGAGTTGGAACCGGAACAGCGTTTTGGAACAGCAACTGCCCGGACTGAAATTCAAAGTGAGAACTCAGAAGGATAAGCTCTATATAAAAGTCGGGGAGCGAGAATCCCCTTTCTTCATTGTCGATGCGCAATAGCCCGTACTGGACTTGCTGGATTCAGATGAAGATTTTTCTTGAGTCCAAAAAAGTAGTGTCTATGATCGGCGCTAATCCGAAATCGTGGCGCGACTTCAAATGGGCACGGCCGTATTTATAGGGGGTGACTGAAAGCCGAAGCGAACAAGCTCCTCAGGGTCTACTACGGGGTTTTCTTTGGCTGAATAACGTACCACCAGCGTCCATCGCTCGCCGCTGGGCTGCACCTGGCGATCCGCTAGTCCAAGTTGTGTGGCTTCGACACACGCGTCAAGGCGCGAACCGTACCATTTCCACAGCAAGTTATCTGCGTATCGCACCCATAGCGCCTCGCCATTGCTCTCGCTGGGTTCAATTGTGACTTTGACAGGAACTGCCCCCATGTGCCCCCCAAACTGGAATCCTGTCTACGATACTAGCTGATTTCGCTGGCCTGAAAATCGGTGCTTATCTTCGAGCTTGTTTAGTTATGCTTGCCCTTCCACTCCTCGTACGCCCCCTGGAAGTCTTCGATGCCGCTGTCATTGAAGATCCAGAGGCGCGTGGCAACCTCGTCGATCAGGTCGTGATCGTGGGTGACCAGCAGGACCGTGCCCTCGTACCGCTGCAGCGCGATGTTGAGCGCGTTGATGGCTTCGAGGTCGAGGTGGTTGGTGGGCTCGTCGAAGATGAGAATGTTGGGCTTGGTGAGAATGAGTTTGCAGAAGGCGAGGCGCGCCTGCTCGCCGCCCGACAGAGCTTTCGTTGGCTTGGAGCCCTCTTCGCCGGAGAAGAGCATCTGGCCGAGAATGCCACGAATGTCCTCGATGTGTGCGCCGGGGTTCCACTGGTGCAGCCAGTCGGCCACGGTGAGGCCGTGCTCGATGGTTGCGCCCACATCCTGCGGAAAGTAGCCGATCTGCGCTTCGTGGCCCCAGAAAACCGAGCCGGAATCGAGCGTGAAGTCCTTTTCTGCTAAGCCGGGATAATTAGCCAGCAGGCTCTTGAGCAGAGTGGTTTTTCCCGCGCCGTTGCGGCCCATGAGGCAGACCTTCTCGCCTCGCAGGACATTCGCGGTAAAGCCATCAATGACTTTCAGATCGCTGTAAATCTTCGTCAGATGTTTAAGCTCTAATACGTGCTTGCCGCTGGGCCGGACCTGATCGAATTTGACGAACGGCCGCTGGATGTTGGAGCGCGCCAGCTCGTTGGTTTGGAGGCGCTCCACCTCCTTGCGCCGGCTGGTGACCTGGCTGGAACGCGTGCCCGCGGCAAACCGGGCGATGAACTCGTTGAGCTGCGCGATCTTCTTTTCGCGCTGCGCGATTTGCGATTCCAGCGTGGAGCGAATCTGCGTTTTGGCCATCACCATGTCGTCGTATCCGCCGGTGTAGGTGATGATCGTCTGGTAGTCGATGTCGGCGGTGTGCGTGGTGACGGAATTGAGAAAGTGCCGGTCGTGCGAGATGGCGATCATTGTGCCGTCGTAGCTCGCGAGGAAGTCCTGCAGCCAATGGATTGAGTCGAGATCGAGGTAATTGGTCGGCTCATCCAGCAGCAGCGCCGGGGGCTTGCCGAAGAGCGCCTGCGCCAGCAGTACGCGGACTTTTTGGCCGCCCTGCAGTTCGCCCATTTTGCGGTCGTGCAGCGGTTCGGCAATATCCAGGCCATCGAGCAGGACAGCGGCATCGCTTTCGGCGGTGTAGCCGTCCTCGTCGCCGATGGTGCCTTCGAGTTCGCCGAGCCTCATGCCGTCGTCGTCTGACATTTCGGGCTTGGCATAGATGCGGTCGCGCTCTTCGAGCGCAGCCCACAGCGGCTTGTTGCCCATGATGACCGTGTCGATGACGCGATAGGCGTCAAAGGCGAACTGATCCTGGCGCAAAACGCCGAGCTTGCGCGGGCGCACCACAGTGCCCTTTTGCGGCTCGAGCTCACCGGAGAGAACCTTCATGAAGGTTGACTTTCCGGAGCCGTTCGGCCCGGTCAATCCGTAACGGCGACCGGGCGTAAAGGCTGTGCTGACGTCCTCGAAGAGGAGCTTTGAGCCGTAACGCATGGTCAGATTGCTGACGCTGATCATTCTTGTCGATTTCCTGTGAGTGTTTTCCGGTGCTGCACCCAAGCCGCAGTGGGGCACTAGCTTCACCGGCCAGTTGAGGTTGATTTTGAAGTGGGTTTGGGGCATATAACGTTGCCCCGAAACGGGTGCTCACTTCCGCACTTTTAGTGTCTCACAGCGGTGCGGAAACTCTGTAAGACCGGGGACTCGGAAAGGAGGGGCCCGATTGGGGCTCACCGAGTTTTCAGCGCTGACTCTTGGCCCTGATCAAGCCTCGCGCCACCCAAAAGTTTGGCGGCGAGAAAGGCTGACCACAAAGTCCGCGTGGAGGCGGCTAGTTTTTCCAGCAGTCCTGCGGGTCCACCAAGATGGTTGGCAGCTCCGAAGGCGGCGAGAAGCGCCATCATCAGGATTGCAGTGATCAGTGAATAGGCGGCCCAGCCCTTCCATCGGACATCACGCCGGAAACGCCAGGCAAATGTGAACAGGACGAGCAGAGCAGAGTCGAATGCGATCAGATCGCAGACGAGATGCAGGGGGTTGTAAATAAATATCGCGTCGCCAATCACGCCGATTCCGGAGAAAAGCTGGAATAGCGGGATCAGCAGCGCGCCCCGCTCATGGTTCAATTCCCGGCGCAGTCCCGCAGCAAACGTGCAAAGCAGCAGTCCGAATACGGAAAAGTTTGCTCGCTGAGCGACGCTCATTGGTGTGAATTCAAGGGCGCTGATGGTGTCGCGCGCGAAACTGTAGTTGGGAGCAAGTGCGCCGAGAATTGTGAAGACGGAAAAGAAAACGACTCCACTGAACCCCGCGGCTAGAAGGATTTTCTGCACCCCTGATCGCTGTATATCGTACCCTGCGGCCGTGGACAAGATCGTTCGATTTGGCTCGTTCATGAAGGCGCTCTGCCCGATCGTAACAAGAATCCTCGCCGCCTACTGCGTTGGCGGAGCGGCGTACTTGCCGGATTTGGCGTAGAGCCAGTCGCCGCCATCGCCTGGATTGGCAGGATCTTTCACGACGTAATAGAGCATGGTGACGGGCGCGAAGCACTGGCGGTAGATAAGGCCGACATCGGCACCGTGGTTAGGCGTGGGAATGTTTACGCCGAACATAAAGTAGGCGGGCGGATTGTCGATGCGGAGCATGCCGTTATGGATCTCATTCGTGATCTCGTGAAGTCCGCCGCCGGCATAGGTTGAAGTGCCATCGTTGCCGACGCCAAATTCGTAATGTGGCGCAGTCGGGTTGTTCTGGTCGTAGGTTGTGTCAATAGCGGCCTGATAATGGCGGTTGATGGGGGCCATGGTTTTGGCGGCAACGACGCGGACAAGGATAGAGCATGAGTTCGCCGAGCCGGGGCCGTAGATGGCGTTGACCCAGTTTGCGGCGTCGTCTCCGGTCTCGGCGGCTATGAGCTCAGCTGGGGTGGGCGGCGGCTTGATCCCTGCGCAGGCAGCCGGCAGAAGGAAAAGCGAAGCGGGCGGTGTTGCGAATGAGACTTTGGTGATGTTGACCAAGGTCATCGAAGCGCCCCCCGCTGCGCTCAGTTCCATGCGGATCACGAGACTGTCCTTCATGTCGATCCAGGCCTTCACATTTGCGCCCTGCGTGGTGCCCGTGAACACCTGTGTCGCGATGCCGTTGATGGTCTCGGCACCTGCAGGCTTGATGTCGCCTTTGGCAACGCTCGAATTCAAGTCAGCGGTCGAGGCAAAGGGGTCGCCCCAGTCTCCGGAAAAAGTGCCCGCGCCGCACGAAATCGGATGGGCGTCGGGGTCCCAGGAGTCCGTGGTGCCGGCCTTAAGGTCATAGAGGCTGAAGGATCGGCTGGCTGGAGTTCCGCTCTGCGCCGGTTGTTTTACCTCCATCAGAACTTTGGAGCCGCTGCGGTAAATGGTGGATGTGGAGCCCGTCGAACTGACCGACTGGGTGATGATGTAGGCCGTGGGCGGCGTTTGCGCATTCAGGAGCGGGGCGCAAGCAAGGGCGCAAAGACAGGCGATGATGCGTGGAGTTGACATGGGAAAACTTCCTCAGAGAGCGATGAATCCGGAAAACGAAAACGGCGATCGTGATCGAGCGAAAAACGAATCTGCCCGAGGGTTAGCCGATGATATTTGCCGAATTACATCTCGTCAAGTTGGATGATTGAGCCGGATTCTGCCGCGCGCCGGCCTGTGCGTCGAGTCAGAAGATGTCGCAGAGCTTTGCGAACGCGTCAAGCTCGATGAGGTGCTGGCCTGCGGGAGCGGCGTCCACTGCAGCGTGCTCCAGAATCCATGTGTCCTTGTGAAAGAGAAAGACCGCGTGCAGGCCGGCCGCGAGCGCGGGATTGATGTCGCTTTTGGGACTATTACCGATCATCCAAGCGCTCCGCGCTTCAATGTTTTGGTGAAGAAGCACTTCACGGTAAGCAACCGGATCTTTTTCAGCGACAATCTCAACGGAGGCAAAGAATTGTGCAAGCCCGGAGCGCGCGAGCTTATCAGCCTGCTCGGCGTGGTTGCCTTTGGTCATTAGGATGAGGTGGTGGCGACGGGCGAGGTCTTTGAGCGTTTCCGCCACGCCGGGCAGCAACTCGATCTCCTGCTCAGCGATCGACCGCGCGAATCCGCGGATGCGCTCCCGTTTTTCATCCGTCACCGGCAAAGGACTGAGCCGCTCAAAGCAATCAACCAGCGACTGCGTAAAGCTGGTCAGGCCGTAGCCATGCGCCAGGATTGTTTCGCGCTCTACTGTGTTGAGGGTTTGCCGCACTTCGGCGGGTGAGTGCTCGTGATGATCAAGGAAGCTGATGAACGCGGCGATCGCGCGCTCAAAATAGATGTTGTTTTCCCACAGCGTATCGTCGGCGTCAATGAGCAGCGTCTGGCCGGCGGGGAAGCGGGGCATGAAGCGAGAATACAAGCTTGCGCAGCCAACCTCCAGTCCGCTGCGCGCGAAAGCGTACACTAGAGCCGACGGAGGATGCAGTATGCCGATGAAGAACCCGCCGCATCCCGGAGATTTTATTCGCACGGAGATCGTTGAAGCCTCCGGGCTGACCGTTACGGCCGCCGCGCGTGCACTGCATGTCTCGCGGCCCGCATTGTCCAGCCTGCTCAACAGCAACGCGGATCTTTCCGGCGAGATGGCTTTGCGCATTGAGAAGGCCTTTGGGGTGAAGATGGACACGCTGATGCGCATGCAGAGCGCCTATGACATCGCGCAGACGCGGAAAACCGCGAGCCGAATCGATATTCCGCGCGTTGGGTTGACGAGCGCTGCCGATCTGCGCGCCTGAACGAACAACCGACGTCCTCTTTACACACCTAATTCGTTGCGAATGGCGGCTGCGATGGCTTCGGCGTGGCGGCGCATCGCCTCTTCGCTCTCCGCTTCGATCATCACTCGTGCCAGCGGCTCAGTTCCGGAATAACGAATGACCACGCGGCCCGTGCCGTCGAGCTCAGTCTCTGCCGCGCGGATCGCGTCGACGACCGCCGGAATTCCGTCGAGCGGCTTTTTCTCGCGGACCTGCACGTTCACGATCACCTGGGGAAAGACTTTGAGATCCGCTGTTAAATCGCCGATCGATTTGCCGGTGCGCGCCACGAGATCGAGCACAACGAGCGCGGTCAGGAGACCGTCGCCGGTGGTGGCGAGATGCGGAAAGAGAATGTGTCCTGACTGTTCGCCGCCCAACGCGGCGTTCGTCTTTTGCATCTCCTCCAGCACGTAGCGGTCGCCTACCGGCGCGCGCAACATGCGAATTCCGCTGCGCTTGAGCGCGGCTTCCAGGCCCATGTTCGACATGGTTGTGGCCACCACCAAGTCGCCCGTCAACAGGCCGCGGGCTTTCAGGTCGCGCGCGGCCATCAGCAGAATGGCGTCACCGTTGATCACGTTGCCTTCGGCGCCGGCCATCATGCAGCGGTCGGCGTCGCCATCGAAGGTCAGACCGAGGTCCGCTCCGCGAGACTTTACCTCGCGGGCCACGAACTCGGGATGAAGCGCGCCGCAATTCGCGTTGATGTTGCGTCCGTCGGGCGTTGTGTTCAGCAATGTGATTTCAGTGCGGGCGTCGGCATTCAGCCGGCGCAAGAGCTCTTCCCCTATCTCAGGAGTTAAATGTCCGAATCTCAGCTTGGATACTTTGGAACCACTTAGCCGACGCAAAAGCTCGGGAGCGATCGCCGCGGCGGCGCCGTTGGCGCAATCGGCCACAATCTTCAGGCCGGAGAGCGAAAGCCCCGGCACGCAGTCGATGAGGAACTGAATGTAATCGCTCTGAAGAGCAGTGTTGTCCTCGACGGGCGCGAAGCAGTGCGGATCGGCGATCTGCACCTGCGCGGAGTGAAAGAGAATTTCCTCTTCCATGGCCAGCTCCGCCGCGTCGGGGAACTTGAATCCATCTGCGCCGAAGAGCTTGATGCCGTTGTCAGCCCAAGGATTGTGCGACGCGGAGATGACCACGCCTGCGTCGAAACCGTGAGTCTTGGCCAGGAACGCGACGGCGGGGGTCGTCACGATGCCCGCGCTCTCGACTGTCGCACCTGCCTGGCGCAGGGCCTCGGCCAGAGTGGCAGCGATCCACGGACCCGATTCGCGTGTGTCGCGCCCGATGAGAACTTTGGGCCGCGTCGACTTCTTACGCAGCGAATGCGCGAGCGCGAGGCCGACGCTATAAATTGTCGTTGGATCCAGCGGGGCCTCTCCCGCGACGGCGCGAATGCCGTCTGTGCCGAATAGTTTGCGTGTGCCGTTGGAGGTCATTTTGGCGATCTCTTGCCTCGTTTGCCGGTTTTGCGCGTATCGGAAATGGAGTGCGTGCCGGGTGAAACGGCCTCTACGCGGCTCGCGAATGACCCGTCGGCCAGGCGCGTGGAAAGTTGATCGCCAGAGCCGACTTGCGCTGTGGAACGAATGAGCGTGCCGTCGCTCGAGAGAACCAGCGCATAGCCGCGGTCGAGCACAGCCAGTGGCGAGAGCGAACGGAGCCGTGCGTCGAGTGCGCCAAGCCGAGAGGACGAGGACTCGATCAGCCGTTCGAGGGAGCGATAAAGGCGGGCGCGGAAGTCGGCGAGGATTTGGCGCGCATGAGCGAGTCTCTGTCGGGGGTCGTGATGAAGAACGCCGGCGGCAAGCTCGGCGATGCGATTCTGGCCCCGGCGAAGTTGATTTGTAACCGCGGCGTCCATTCGCTGCGTTGCGTCGTCGAGACGCTGCTCCAGCCGATGCAGCAAGGTGACCACGCGCGACTCGGCGCGGCTGATGGGCGAATGCGCGAGGCGCTGGCGGGCCTGCAGAATCTGAAAGCCGATTGAGCGTTCCAGCCGGTGCGATTGAGTAGCAAGGTGATCGGCGATTTTATGCTGGGCTTCGGTGATGAGTTCGGCCGCGGCGGAAGGCGTGGGCGCACGCAGGTCGGCGGCGAAGTCGGCAATGGTGAAGTCGGTTTCATGTCCGACGGCGGAGACAACGGGCAACCGCGATGCCGCGATGGCTCGCGCAACGCGCTCGCTGTTGAAGGCGGCAAGGTCTTCGAGTGAGCCGCCTCCGCGCGCCAGAACAATCAAGTCCACCAGATTTATCGCGTTCAACTCGACGAGCGCCGCTTCGATCTCGGCCGGCGCGGATTCGCCTTGCACGGAGACTGGGGAGAGTAGCACATTCAGGCCGGAATGACGGCGGCTGACAATATTCAGAAAGTCGCGAATGACCGCGCCCGTGGGCGAAGTGACGATTCCAACCGTGCGCGGAAACATGGGCAGCGGTTTCTTGCGTTCGGCGTCGAAGAGGCCCTCGACCCTGAGCTGCTGCTTCAATTGCTCGAAGGCAAGCTGCAGCGAGCCGGCGCCGACCGGCTCCATTGTCTCCGCGACGAGCTGCATCTGGCCGCGCTGTTCGTAGACGCTCACGCGGCCCCGCACGAGGACGTGCAGGCCGTCTTCAGGCCGAAAGCGGAGGAGCACTGCCTGACGCCGGAAGAGAACGACGGGCAATTGCGCCTCGGCGTCCTTCAACGTGAAGTAAACGTGGCCCGAGGGCGCGGGGCGGTAGTTCGAAATTTCGCCCTCGACCCAAACGTCGCCGTACTCCTGCTCCACCAGTTCCCGCACCTGCGATACAAGATCGCGCACAGGCCAGATGCGGCGCGACGGGCGCGGCTCCTCAAATCGGAACTCCAATTGTGGGGTTTCGTCGCGGTCTGACGCGAGGTGCTCTGGTGCGAAGTGGTCGGGCACGAAGTGCTTTGGCGCGAATGGATCGAGTGGAGTCACTGCTGATGAGTTTAACGGTTCTGACATCAACTGCCCGATTTGCGATTTTCGATCCCTGCTTGGCGCCTCCCGATCATGGTCCGAAGCTTCGCTGCAAGGGAGGCTAGATGTGGGCCGGACGCAGCATCGGGAGCGGATTCCGGCGAGTATGCGAGTTCCAAATCGCGAGCCAGATCGGTGCCGCGCTCCAGATTGAACATTCCCAGGGTGCCGGCCAGCTTGTGCGCGGCTGCGTGGGCAGATGCGCACTCGGATGCAGTAAGGTCTTTCGCGATGACGGCGGAGGCTGCGGCTTCAAGAACGGCCACGCGCTCGAGAATCTGAGACCGGTGGCTGGCCCACATCTTATCCAGAGCCTCGGAAATTCTTACGTCTATCGGGTCGGCGGATTGGTTGGGGCTTTTCATGTCGGGCCTGTCATGGCGAATCGCGGTTACTTCCAGCCGAGCGCGCGCGAAATCTGCGCCGGAAGCGTGAGCGGATCGAATGGTTTGAAGAGCACAGCCTCCACGCCGAGGTCGGCGAATCGCCGCTGATCTGTTCCTTGAACCTTTGCTGTGAGCAGCAGGACCGGAATCGACGCCGTGGCGGGATTCTTGCGCAGCTCCCGAAACGTGGTAGGTCCGTCCATTCCGGGCATCATCACGTCCAGCAGGATTGCGTCGGGATGCTGTTCTGTGGCGCGGGCTATGCCCTGCGCTCCAGAGCTGGCTTTGATCACTTCCCACCCGGCCACGGTTTCCAGGCTCAGCGAGGCAACCTCGCGAATGTCGTCTTCGTCGTCGATGATCAGAATCTTGCGGGCCACAAGCGAACTCCCTCTAATTTCATTGTCAAGCGCAGCCGCAGCGTTGTCGAAGGCGCCGATCGTTTCTATTGATTCATGAATTGGCGTTTCATGAATTGGGTACCGCCGATTCAGGCAGTGTATTCTCTTCGGATTGGCGCGATGAGCGCAGCATGGTCAGCACCAGTGCCTCCAGTTGTTGCGGCTGCACCCGGGTTTTGGCGAGGAAATAAGTGGGCCCTAGAGTTAGCTGGCTTCTCTCTTCCTGCGAAAGGTCGCGGCCGGAGTAGACAACCAGCGGCAGGCGCGCCAGGTTCTCGTGCTGGCGCAGCCAATCCGCTACATTGAAGCCGTCGCCGTCGGGAAGCCCTATATCGAGCAACAAAAGGTGCGGCTGAAAAGTCTTGCATGCTTTGATCGTCTCCTGCAGCGAATGCGCCGTTTGAACGGAGATGCTGTCGCGAGAGAAGACTTCGCTGATCACATTTGCGAGATCGTGATCGTCCTCGACAATGAGGATGCGCGCCTTCTCGCCTGCACCGCAAAGCACGCGTGCCAGTTCGGTGAGCAGGGCATCTTCGCGGAGCGGCTTGGAGACCCAACCGTCGGCGCCCACCGGCAGATCTCGCGGATTCTGCGGATCTTCTACGCTGATCAAAACGACAGGCGTATGCGCCGATGCATCCATGCGGCGCAGAAGCGGAAGAATCTCCCACCCGTTCATGCCGTCCAGCCCAGTATCGAGAAGGATGGCTTGAGGATCGTTGCGGGCAGCGGACAAGGTTTGCTCCACAGTTGCGGTCTGCACCACAGAGTAGCCATGCCGCGCCAGTTGCGCCGCGATTTTGGGGCGCGAGTCGGGGTTGGAGTCGGCCAGCACAACCGTGCCATGGCCGGGTTCCATTTCCATGCTGCCGGGGGCGGCCACTGGAGCAGGATGATAAGGCAGAAAGATACGGAAAGTTGATCCACGAACCGGATTGCGCTCGGCCCAGATGCGGCCTGAATGCTGCAACACGATGGTCCGGCAGATGGCCAGCCCCAGGCCAGTGCCACCCTTCTGGCGCGAGTCGGAGGCGTCCACCTGCTGGAAGCGACCGAAGATCGTTTCCAACTTGTCGGCAGGAATTCCGCGGCCGTGATCGATGACCGAAAGAATCACGCCCGTGACTCCAGGCCGCAGCATCACGCTCACCGGCGAATTAGGCGGCGAGAATTTAACGGCATTCGAGAGCAGGTTGGTTATGACTTGCAGCAGGCGGTCGGGGTCGGCGGAAATCTCCACCTTGGTGGAATCGTGAATGAGCTGCACGCCTGCGGCGTCTGCCATGGGCTGCATGTCTTCAATGGCCTGTTTCACGATGTCCGCTAGTTGCACGCCGTGGAAGTCAAGAGGCTCGCGTCCGCTCTGAATTCGCTCGAGATCCAGAATGTCGTTGATCAATCGGACCAGGCGATCCGAATTGGTGAGCGCGATGCGCAGCAGATTGGTAGCCTTCTCGTTGACCTCACCGAGAATCCCAGAGCTGAGCAACCCGAGCGCTCCGCGGATGGAGGTGAGCGGTGTGCGCAACTCGTGGCTCACCGTAGAGATGAACTCGTCCTTCATGCGGTCAAGAGCATAGCGCTGGCTGATGTCACGGAAGCTCAGTACCGAGCCTGAAACCCGGCCCTGCGAGCGAATCGGCGTCAGTGCATATTCGGCAGGGAAGTAACTGCCGTCAGCACGAAAGATGTTCTCTTCGCCGCTTGCCGCACCGGACTGTGTCGCCGCGCTGCGCAACGGGCAATCCTCGCTGCACACGCGATCTGCGCCCGCAGCGCCGTGCAGCAGGTCATGGGCCTGCTTGCCGATCAACGCATCCACGGGCGCACCTAGGAGCCGCGCAGCCGCCGGATTGGCAAACGTCACATTCCCCTTTCGGTCGAGCCCGCAAATTCCCTCCGCCACCGCGTCGAGCAACACCTCCTGCTGGTGGCTCAGTTCCTCCGCCCGCCCGCGCTCCTGCGTCCGCGCCAGCAATTGCCCCAGCGAAGCCGCCGCAGTTTCGATGGCGGCCATTGCCTCGCGATCTTCGCGCAGCCTGAAGCGGCTATAAAACTCGAGCACCGCGAGCACTCTGCTGCCTGCGCGAACGGGCAACGCCCAGCCTGAGACCATCTCCTGTTGCAACGCCGAAGCAGCGCGCAGGGATGCGGGCGCCTCGGCAAGGTCGGTCACCCACAATGGCCGCCCCTCTCGCCAGGCACGTTCTGGCAACTCGGAAGTTCCCGTAAGCGTCAGGCCCATGCTGCCCTGGATGAGTGTCTCGGCATTTCTCCCTGGCGCTCCCCATGCCGTTCCAAACTCGAGATGATTCAGGTCGGCGCCGACCGTCCATTCAATCGCCGCATCCCATCCCAGCGAGATACAAAGCGCCTCCAGGATGCGCATGGCTGTCGACTCGCCGGATGTGTTTTCTCCAATAATCTGGCTTACCGCCAGTTGCAGCGCCAGCCGGTTCTCGCGTTGCTTCTGCGCCGTCACGTCTCGCATCAGGCAGCGAACTGCCAGAGGAACGCCTGTCTTTTGCCGCCGGCTCAGACTCAATTCCAATTCGAGAACGCGCCCGTCCTGCGTGT
This sequence comes from Acidobacteriaceae bacterium, assembly GCA_003134815.1. Taxonomy (GTDB): domain Bacteria; phylum Acidobacteriota; class Terriglobia; order Terriglobales; family Acidobacteriaceae; genus Telmatobacter. The sequence goes on from PLCO01000035.1 coordinate 65,639, forward strand.
AGTTCCGCAGCGGAATTCGTTCCACCTTCTCGCCATCAAGCGCTCGCCGAAAAAGCGCTGCTACTTCGCTTTTGACGCCGTCAGAGAAAAGATCTTCGAACGAACGCAAATCGAGCAGCGCCGTTTGCTCCAATCCAAAGCACCGCTTCCACGCCGGGTTGGCATAGAGAAACTGCCCAGCGGGACTGAGGGTTGCGATCATTTCGGTGGAATGCTCAAATAGATCGCGGTACCGTTCCTGCGACTCGCGTTGCGCCTGCTCGCGGTGCAGGTTGTCGCTTTGATCCACGGCCACCGCAACCATCCCCGTTAACTCGCCGGCCGCGTCGCGGAGCGCCGAAATATGCAGCATCACCGGAATGTGGACGCCGTCTTTACGGCGAACCTTGGCGTCAAAGCTGGGCACGGTGCTTGGCGGCAGCATACGCACGCATTGCAGATAGGCCGCCATCAGGCCGGCGCCGGTCGCTTCTGCGGGGCGTTCCACGCGGCACAGCTTCAGCATCTCGGCCACGAGCCGCAGCGCTTCACCGGGCGCGAGAATCTCCACGTCACCCCACCGATCCAGCAGCTCCGCGGATCGGTAGCCAATCACGCGCTCGGTGGCCGGATTACAGTAGATCAACCTGCCAGCGAGGTCTACAGCCACTACTGCCGGGCCAGCCGAATCCAGCAATTCCCTCAGCCCTTCAGCGATCGGCGCTGCATTCGGACCGGCTCCGGCGCGCAACAGTCGCCGATTGAGCAAGAACGCAAATAGAGCCGTGGCCACCACGGCTGCCACCACGGGAAGCGATTCCCATTTGAAATGGGGAAACACGCGTGCGAGTGCAGCACCAACGGAGACAAACAGAATGGCAATGGGCAGGATCAGCCAGAGTTGCGAGATTCCGCCGAGCTCCGCTGGCGCGGGCTGCGCTTGCTGGCTCAATGCCTCCGGCCGCTCGCTCATCGGCGCTCTCTCCTCTTCCAACGCCTGTTGCAACGTTCAACTTTAACCCGGACTTCAACGGCTATGGGGCCACTGCTGCAGCCGCAATCCATTACGCTCCGGGGGCCCGCCCCGGGGTCCACAGTCGAATCGGCGCAATGTGCCTCGGGAGACATGTTTATGCTTCGCGTTCCGCCCGCGCAAACCGGCTTCTTGCGGACGGCAATGCGATGTGCAGGTAGTATATTCGTTTGATTTCGGACTCTCTAGGCAAATCGGTCCGCTGCACCCATAGGCGAAACAATCAAGTTACGGCCCTCGCTTGAATCGGTTCTTTCAGTTCCGCGCAATGGCGTGGGCTTGGGCTGCGCTGCCTTTATGCGCCCGTCAAGTCATGTCGTATCAAGTCCCGCCGTATACTGACTGCATGTTTCGTCCGTGTTACGCCTCAAGCCTGCCTCGCTTTTTCCTCCCGGCTGTCGCACTATTTTGCCTCGTTGCCGTGATGCCCGCCGCCTACGCATGGGAGAGCGACGGCCATCGCATGATCAACCGCCTGGCTGCATCGACTCTTCCTGCCGATATGCCCGCGTTTCTGCAGACGCCGGCGGCCATCGAGGAAATCGAGTACCTGGGCCCGGAGCCCGACCGCTGGCGCTCGGCTGCCGAGCCGGAGTTGGTCGCCGCACAGGCGCCGGAGCACTTTATTGATATGGAGCTGGCTGACGCTCTGGGTCCGCTGCCTCATAAGCGCCTCGATTTCGAGGCTATGGTCTTCGCCGCCGGCCAGCGACCTGAGAAGATCGGGCTACAGCCGTGGGAGACAGATGAAGTTTGGGAGCGGCTGAAGGCCGCCATGCGGCAGTACCGGACTCTTGCAGCCGCCGGCCAGGACACCAAACCCGTCGAGGCCTCGATCATCTTCTACGCGGGCTGGCTCGGCCACTACGTCGGCGATGGGTCGCAACCCTTGCATGTATCGGTGCAGTACAACGGCTGGATCGGCCCCAATCCGAATGGCTACACCACCGGCCATCAGATCCACCACCAGTTCGAGGGACCATTTGTCGCAGCCAACATGCATGCGCCCGAAGTGAAGGCCAAAATGACGCCGCCGAAAATCATCGAGGGTGATATGTTCGACGCGTACCTTGCCTATCTTCGCCACACGGCGACCTATGTCGAAAAGGTCTACCAGTTCGACAAGGCCGGCGCGTTCGTCGGCGCGGGAACTCCAGAATCGCGCGATTTTACCGCAGCGCGACTGGCAGCGGGAGCGAGCATGTTACGCGACATGATCTACACAGCCTGGATCGATAGCGCTCAGCCGGTGCCCGATCCGTACGCGGGGAAGTAGTTGCACGCCCGAAAATCGGCGGAATGCCGAGAATTGCGAGAAAGAGAAGATTAGGCTTAGTCGCCGGCTTCGGCGTTTCTCAGGATGGGAATGCGGCGAAGCATCAGGTTGAGTCCGGCCGTCATCAGCAAGACAGCGGGAATGGCAGCGACCAGCCAAGCCAGCAGAGCCTCGCCGGCCAATCCGCTGATGTGCGTGGCGAGATTCAATGCGGAAAGATGTTCGAATGCCCGCGGCGCCAGAAACCGCGCCGGATGCGCAGAAGCGGGCGAAGACACAATCCAGCCCCCGAATCGCACAAAGGGAACAATCAGCGCCAGTTGCAAGGGCATTGCCGCGTAGTTTGCAACTTGAATCGCGGGCAGGTTAAGGCGCAACGCCAATGCAATCCCGGCGCAGAGAACCGTTGGGATTCCAACGACGGGAATGCAGCCGACAGCGAATCCCAGCGCCAGCGTCACTGCCAGGCGACGAGGCGAGATTCCCTGACTGAGCCAGAGAACCGCTTTGCGCTTTGCGGCTGCCGGAATCCTGCCCACCGAATCCTCCACGCTCAAATTCTTTCCTTCTAACTTATCGACACGCGAATCGCCGTTTGGTTTCCTCTGGATTAAACTTTTTCAAAGGAATCAAACTCGTCATAAGACCAAGCCACTATCAAATAGGATGTAGCCAAATCGCAAGATGTGCTGAGTTTTCGAATGGCACAAACGTGTTACCTGCCTTCGGAACCAAAGCGGCCAAGATGCGGCCCAGATACGACCCAGATACGACCCAGATACGGGTCAGATGCTTTGGTTGTCGACCGATCCAGTCTGCGGCAAACCAGCTCGCGGTACGCCCGTCTTCGGTGCGCCGGTCTGGGGTACACTTGGACCGGATGAGGGTCTTTGGCATCGATTGCGGAACCGAGGTGACCGGCTTCGGAGTCGTTGACTCCGGCGAGGGTCCGCGTGACGAGCCCCTTCAGTTCCGGGCAATGGGCGCCATCCGCCTGCCAAAATCGCACGCTTTGCCGAATCGCCTCGACCAGGTTTTCAAGGAACTGACCGCGGAGCTCGAGCGTTGGCGGCCCGATGTTGTTGCCATTGAAGAAGTCTTCTATTCAGTGAATGCAAAATCGGCGCTGAAACTCGGCCAGGTGCGCGGCGTAGCGCTGCTGGCCGCGGCCCGGCAGGGCATTCCCCTCGCCGAATACGCTCCTCTGAAGATCAAATCGAGCGTCGTTGGCTACGGACTGGCGAAGAAGGAGCAGGTGCAATTTATGGTGGCGCGGCTGCTGGGGCTGGCCGAGCTGCCCCAACCATCCGATGCGGCCGATGCGTTGGCCATCGCGATCTGCCACATTCACACGGCACAGACGCTGGCGCTTCAAGGGATCGGACTTCAAGGGATCGGACGATGACCTTGAGGACGGGGAACTGGATGGGGAGGATTGTCAGGAGAGCGGGATGGATGAGCGGGATGGGCCGGACCGTAGTTGCGGCGTTCATGCTGGCGACCGGGATTCACGCTGCGCCTGTGCCCGATCCTGTCGTCCAGGTGGACTTTTCCAACCCCGAACTATCGCCTCCGCAATGGACGCTCATTCTGCACCCTGATGGCAGCGGCCATTTTCGCTCGCCGATGGCAAGTACTACAAAAGGGGCAATGGAGGAGATTGAAGCTCCCGGCATCGATCGCGACATTCAGGTGAGCAAGGGGTTCGCCGCCCACGTCTTTGATGCCGCGCGCAGCCACAAGTGGTTTGGTGAGCCGTGTGAAAGCCACCTGAAGGTCGCATTCGAGGGTTGGAAGACATTTGCCTACGTTGGGCCGCAGGGACAGGGATCGTGCACCTTCAACTATTCCCGCGACAGGGAAATTGAAGCGCTCGCCGAATCCATGGTGGCGGTGTCGCAGACGATTCTGGAGGGCGCTCGGCTTGAGGTGTTGCTGCAACACGACCGACTGGGCCTGGACTCGGAGATGGACTTTCTGACCCAGGCAGTGCAAGACGGCCGCGCGCAACAGGTTTGCGCTATCCGTGACATTTTGCAACGGCTGGCTCAGGACGACTCCGTCCTCGACCGGGTGAGAAAGCGCGCGCGGTCTCTGCTGGACTGCGGATCAACATAAAGCCTTCCATTTATCCTTCCATGTCGGATAAATCTTTGTTTTTCGGCGACTTTTTCACTTTGGGTAGTGTCCAACTCAATGCAGGGCTCCCGATCTGCGGGGTGGGTCGCCTTTGGGGGCGACAAGAAAGGCTGGGCGCCATGAAGCTCATGAAGAATTTCAGTTGGCTGGCAGCAGTGGTTTTCGCGATGTGTTTGGGCTCGGCGCAGTACGCGCAGTGTCAGGGGCCGGATCAGGGGCAGGGGCCGGGCCAGCCGGCGCGCGCCGAGCGCCTTAGTTATGTGGATGGCCAGGTGACTCTCGCGCAGGGCGGGCAGATTCTGGCCCAGCAGGCTGTGGCCAACGCGCCGCTCTTAGAGGGCATGCAACTGACCAGCGCAGACAACGGAGAGGCTGAGATTCAGTTTGAAGACGGCAGCGTGGCACGGCTTTCTCCCGACAGTTCCATGACGCTGCAAGTGTTGAGCGGGTCGGGAACAACGGCCAGCACCCAGATATTGCTGAACGGCGGTCTGGCTTACTTCGAATTTCAGGGCGGAGGCCAGTCCGGCCAAGTGAGCGTAGCGTTTGGCGACGCTCAAGTCACCACAAGTGGATTCACAGTTGTTCGCGTGAACATGGACAACCCTCCGGGCGAGGTAGCCGTGTTTTCAGGAAACGCGCACGTCGATGCCGCCAACGGAGCAGTTTCAGTTGATCTGCATGGCGGCGAGAGTATTGCCCTGAATGGTGGGAGTCCCGGCAATTATCAGGTAGCGGAGTCGATCCAGCCGGATTCGTGGGACGCGTGGAACTCAGATCGCGATCAGGCGCTGACCGCCGAAGCTGCAACCCAGACCGGCGCAGCGGCGAATCTGGGCGACAGCCAAAACCCCGCATGGAACGATCTGGATGCCGACGGCAACTGGTACGACGTGCCCAACCAGGGTTATGTGTGGTCGCCCAACGAGGCTGCGAACGCGGACTTTGACCCCTACGGCAACGGCGACTGGATGTGGACGCCAGGCTACGGCTACCTGTGGGTTTCGGGATATTCGTGGGGCTACCTGCCGTTCCAGTGTGGAGCATGGAACTTCTACGACAGCTTTGGATGGGGCTGGGCGCCAGGAATGGGAGGTTGCAGGCCGTGGTGGGGCCAGGGCTACTATGGCGGCCCGAATTACGGCCATATGCCTCATGGATATCAGCCAATTCCGCGCCCGATTCTGCCGCGGCACCCGATTAACCCAAGACCTGTTGAGTTGATTCCGGTGAGGAGAAGTCCGGTGATTGTGAGCACCACATTCCAGGCGCGAAACAGGACCGCGCCGGTGACCATCGGTGGCAGCTCGGTTGTGGCGCTCCAACCGTTGCCAATGCGGCAGGTCAACGTTCATCCTCCGGCGGCTGCAGGTGGAAATCAGCCGCGGCGGAGTGGTTATCAGCCAGGGAATCGAGAGCCGGGTAATCCTCAACCTGGTGGTGAAGGGACTCCGCAACCAAATCGGCCCGTGACTGCGAATCGGCCCGGTTACAACTACAACCGTCCGGCGGTGCAACCGCCGGGTGAGCCGAATCGACCTGCGCCCATTGAGCCGCAGCCGGGTCAATTTACTCGTCCAGTGCAGCCGCAGCCGGGTCAAACGAATCGCCCGGCAGAGCCGACGCCGGCTCCGATGTATCGCCCAGCGCCGGCTCCGACATACCGTCCCGCGCCGGAGCCGACGTATCGCCCTGCGCCGGAGCCGATGTATCGCCCTGCGCCGCCTGCTCAGCCTTCGCCCTCACGTGGGCCTTCGAATGGTGGGTCAGAGTACCATCCTTCCGGCGGCGGCTCTTCCGGCGGAGGCGGTGGCGGAGGTGGGTCGCGCGGCGGCGGAGGCAGTGGAGGCGGTGGAGGTGGTGGAGGCGGCTACCACGGCGGTGGTGGTGGCGGCG
>PLCO01000018.1 GCA_003134815.1 Acidobacteriaceae bacterium
TCCTGCTGTTCGTAGAGCAGAATTCCCGCGCCCTCTTCGGCGATCTTCTTGAGCGCCATCTCCAGTTGCAGCCGGCAATCGCAGCGCAGCGAGCCGAAAACGTCGCCCGTGAGGCACTGTGAGTGAATGCGCACCAGCGGCGGCGCGGCGTGGATGTCGCCCATCACCAGCACCACCAGTTCCTCGACGGCCTGGGCTGGCTCGCAGCCCGGCGTCGCCGCTCTTGGCACGCCCTCGAAGCCGAGGATGCGGAAGCTGCCCCAGCGCGTGGGGAAATCCGCCTCGGCAACCTTTTTCACGATCTCCAATGCCATGCGTCCATTTTACGGGTGACCGCTCAACACGCCACGGCCAGACTTCCGCGCAGGCAACCCTGCAACGCGGTTCGACGTAAGTCGTCTCGGATCGGATTACCACCAAATCGCGCCTAAGTAGATTCCCAGGCACGCGCCGCGATACATTGATCCTGTGACGGATAACCTGATCTGGATCACGCTGCTGGTCAAACTGGGCGTGGTGGCGTCGGTGGCCAGTGTACTGGCGCGCGTTTCCACTTTCCGGCACCTGTTTTTTGCCGAGAGGCGCACTCATCGGGAAACGCTTGCGTTGCTGGCTTTTTTCGTGGTGCCGCTTACTCTCGGGGTTTGGCTTCGGTTCCGGGTTCCCAACCACGCTTTTCTCGCTGCCGACATCTCTTTTGAAACCGTCATTCTCCTCGGCTTGCTCGTTGGGCCGGGCTGGGCCATGCTCAGCGGCGGCGTCTTATCCGTGCCAGCCGTCCTGCACCACGAATATCTCGCTCTGCCCTTCAATATTCTCCTTGGCCTTGCCGCAGGCGCCATCAGCCGCTTCGCCGAGCGGGAAGAAATCTGGTCCTTCACTCCCTTCATCGATCTCAGCCTTTACCGCTGGGTGCGCCGCAACCTGATCAAGCCGCGCATCGACCGCCAGTTCCTTCTCCTGGTTCTCATCGCTGTCATGGAGATGGCTCGCGACTGGATCGCCCACGCCTTCCCGCATCGCCTCTTCGCGTTGCTCGCCAGCAATCTCTGGCTGCAGGCGCTGGTCTGGCTGTGCGCGCCGATCTCGGTCGGAGTCGCGATTAAGGTGTGGAATGCCCTGCGCGTTGAGATGTCGCTCGAAGAGCAGAAGCGCCTGGTGCTTGAAGCGCGGCTCGACGCCCTGCAGAGGCAGATCAATCCCCACTTCCTGTTCAACACACTCAACTCCATCGCGTCGCTGGTGCGCAGCAAGCCGGAGATGGCCCGGACGATGACCGTCAAGCTGGCGAATATTCTTCGCGCACTGCTGAAGGATCACGACGCGTATGTGCCGCTTCGCGAGGAACTGAAGTTCACCGACGATTACCTCGACATCGAGGTCGTCCGCTTTGGCACAGACAAGCTGCGCGTTGAAAAGGATATTGACCCGCGTACGCTCGATATTCTGGTGCCCAGCATTCTATTGCAGCCGTTGATTGAGAACAGCATCAAGCACGGGCTTGAGCCGCGGATTCACGGCGGCACTGTCACCCTGCGCAGCCGCCTTGAAGGAGGCCGAATTTCCATCGAAGTTTCCGATGACGGCGTGGGCATGACTGGCCGCCCCGAGTCCGCGATTCGCCGCACCGGCTCAGGCATCGGCATGAAAAATGTGCAGGAGCGGCTGGAAGTTCTCTATGGCAATCAGGCCAGCTTCAACGTGGTCAGCAATCCTGGCCGCGGCACCATTGTTTCCATTGAGCTTCCGGCGTCCATGTCCAGTTCATCCTGAGCAACCCGGCAGCGGAAGGGCCGCAGACCAACTTCTCAAGGAATGTTTTTTCCGAGCGGTGCAGCGGCCTTCCCGCAGGGAGCCTGCAACCGATTCTGCTGCATCCAGGAATTCAATTCGTCCTGTCCAAGGGCGTCGTAGAAACCGGTCCACCGCGGCGGCAGCGCAAAGACATAGCGGCTGTTATGGCCCAGTTCAGACGGCCCAATGGGGGCCGCGCTCACCGACATGGTCACCGCCTTCACCAGCTGCCATTCCGCCGGCGTGAAGACCATGATCGGAATGTCCTGGAATGGTTTCTCCTTGGTCCATTTGGGATTGCGAATGAGAAGTTGCGGTCCGCTCTCTTTCTGCCCTGTGTCGAACACGGTGCCGCTCCACGTTTCCGTAACGATCGTGTACCCCTTCCAATCCGCGGGCAGCCGAAAGCAGAAGCCGTACACATTGTTGCGATAAACGATCGTTGCCTGTGCGGCGGCCGGTTTCGTGGCCTGAGCAGAAACGGCTTGCGCGCTGGCGCCGGCCGGTTGAATCGCGGCAAAGGCCGCCAGAAACAGAAGAACATTTCGGAATCTCATGTGCGAATCCCTTCGATTTCAATCGCAGCTAAGGGGAAACCAGCCGGATGACCGGTCATCACCGAACACAACGGCAGATTCTCTCTTCGACCGGCGCAGTTGATTGTATTCTCAATGCATGGTGCGCTTCACGGTGCTGGCCTCGGGTTCCAAAGGCAACAGCACGATTGTCTCCGGTGGGCGAACGCGCATCCTGGTCGACGCAGGCCTGAGTTGCCGTGAGCTTTTTCGCCGCATGAAGCTCGCCGAAGAAGACCCGGGGACCCTCGACGCGATCGTGATCACGCACGAGCACCAGGACCACGTGAATGGACTGGCCGTTACTGCGCGCAGGCTCGGGATTCCGGTCTACTTTACCGAAGCAACGCATCGCGCGTGGATGCGCTGGCTCACTCCGCGCCGCCAGATGACCTACAAGCAGTGGCTCGAGCTTTGCCGCAAGCAGGCGGCTGAACGCGAGGCTGAGCCGGAAGCGGCGAGCTTGGAAGCCGCGAGCGAACAGGGCGATCCCGAAGAAGTCGAGGTGGAAAGCGTCGCTGAGCTGAGCCCAGCGCCTGATCCGGCCCCCGCAGGCCTTTCGAATCTTGCGCTGACAAACCCGCCGACCATGAAAGAAGATCCCACCTGGTTGCCTGCGGTTGAGTACTTCCGCGCCGGAGAACCCTTCTCTATTGGCGACATCGCCCTCAGTCCCTTCACGATTCCTCACGATGCCGCCGATCCTGTCGGCTTCGTTCTCTGCGCTGAGGGAATCCGGATGGGCTTCGCCACCGACCTCGGCTACATTCCGCCCAATGTCAAAGAGCAGCTTCGAGCCCTTGACCTGCTGCTGCTTGAGTCAAATCATGACCTGGAAATGCTGCGCGACGGGCCCTACCCGTGGTCGGTGAAGCAGCGGGTGCTTTCCCGCGTCGGTCACCTCTCGAATGACGCAACCGCCGAGTTCCTTTCGACCGCATACGACGGTCAGGCCGCCTACGTTATTCTTGCTCATCTATCTGAAAACAATAATCTTCCAGAGCTGGCCAAGGTTGCGGCCGAGCGCGCCCTTCTGGGCCGCGCCAGCCTTCTTGCCAATCGCCTGTTACTAGCCGAGCAACACCAGCCGCTTTCAGCTATCCGTTTCTAGCCAAAAAGGATAAACTTAAAGTAAGTTTCGGCCAGAAAAGGACGTTAGATGGGCCGGAGCAAGGCGCTGGGAAGCTTTTCCCGGTGAAGTGCATTTTCGGGACGTTTTGCATCTGTCATCAGGGATTCGGCGTCCAATTGTTAGCTTCCCCACCGCATCACCAAGTGGAAGCTCGGTTGTTCAACTGACTTTTTTGCAGGGTGATTCTAGATGGCCACACCGGCAAATCAATGTACCGACCGAGTGGTTGGCGCAATTTTGGCGAGCTGGCGTTACGACATTTCAGGGATCTCCCCGGAGATGCGGCGGGATTACGAGAGTCATTTTGCGGAGTGCGCTCGCTGCCGCGCCCGCCAGAAATTCCATCGCAGCCTTGACGTCTCGCTGGCGGTCCTCACGTCGACGGCCGCGCTTTTCTTCCTCTTCGCGCTCGCGGTTTTGAAGCACATCAAGCCGCTGGAGCATGTCGCCTTCAAAATCCTTGGGCTGGACATCTTCGACATGTACCACATGTTGATATCGGCGGGGGTCGCCGGTCTTTGCTTCTCGCTCATCGCAATGGCCTTGGTGCTGATGACCACGCCGGCTCCGTCGTACCTTGGCGGCATCGCAGCCGAGCATGCGCGTCTTATTGAAGAGCGCGTAGCGGCGATCAAAGCGCTGCGCCCTCGCTGACGGCGAATTTCGGTTCACGTAATAAGGCCTCCTGCAAGCGGGAGGCTTTTTTGCGTTGCGGTTTCATTTTGCGGGCGGCGCGCGTTCGTATAATTGGAGTAAATCAGGAATGAAAAAAGAGATTTCGGCTGAAGAAAGAGAGTATTGAGATGTATAAGGTCGTTCTAATTCGTCATGGAGAGAGCATCTGGAACAAGGAAAACCTGTTTACCGGCTGGACAGATGTTGACCTTTCGGAGAAGGGCAGAGAAGAGGCGGCACAGGCGGGACGTATGTTGAAGGAGCAGGGATTTGCTTTCGACATTGCGTTTACTTCAGTCCTGAAGCGCGCGATACGCACTTTGTGGGTCACGCTGGACCAGATGGATCTGATGTGGATTCCCGTAGAGCGCGACTGGCGGCTGAACGAACGCCATTATGGGGCGCTGCAAGGCCTGAACAAAGCAGAGACGGCGGCGAAGTACGGTGAAGAGCAGGTGAGAATCTGGCGTCGCAGTTACGACATTCGGCCACCGGCGCTGGACGAGGCCGATCCGCGTTATCCGGGGAAAGACCCGCGCTATAGCAGTCTCACGAAGCAGCAGCTTCCACTCACCGAATGTCTCAAGGACACCGTTGATCGCGTTCTGCCTTGCTGGAACGAGGTGATTGCACCCAGCATCCGGTCAGGGAAACAGGTTTTGATCGCGGCCCATGGCAACAGCCTGCGGGCGCTGGTGAAATATCTTGAAGACGTTCCGGATGACAAAATTGTCGACCTCAACATTCCTACGGGCGTGCCGATGGTGCAGGAACTCGACGACGATCTGAAATCGATTCGCCATTATTATCTGGGAGACGCCGCACAGATTGAGCAGGCAGTAAACAAGGCTGCGAGCACTGGGGGAGCGGGGCGCTAATCGCTCCAAAGAATTCGTACTAAGCGCCTATTGGGCGTTATCGAAGTGCTGCATCTGCGACAAGGTTTTGTTGTAGCGCTGTTCGATGCCGCCGCGCGTGCAGCGCAGCACGAAGCCATTGACGATGTTCACTGAAAGCTTTTGCGAAGGGACCGGACCGAGCGCCAGAAACACAAAGGCGTTCGAGAGCGCGGTCACTATTAATAATCTGCCAGTCCACTTATTCGGGGCCGATACGGCGAGCAAAAGAACTGCAGCGGTAAGGTAATTGAGATATGGCGCGTCCGAGATCAGGCTGAAGATGAAGAAGAGCGACCCCGGCACGATCCAGATGAGCAGCGATTGGATGCGCCAGTCGTTGCGATTGCGGATAGCGTTCCTGACGACCAGGCCCAGTACCGGCCAGATACTGACGACCAGGGGCAAGACGTAGCGAACAGGATTCGCCAGCGTGTACATCCTCACTCCGGTCAGGACTGACTGCTTTTTCGAGACTAGCTCGACATAAGTGCTGAATGCCCGCAGGCCGTCGTCGTAACGCTCAAATGCAACCCATGTGGGGATAAGCCAGCCAAGACAGAAAAGGGTAATCAGCGACAGAAAGACAACTGCATCCTTCCGCGGCATGCGGAATGCAGCAAAATACAATATCAGCGGGATGATAAACATTCCGTCGGTGGGTCTTATTCCCGCGCCCAGGGAGAAAAGCAACGCTGCCACCCATAACATCCACTTAGCCCGTTCGCGATCATAAGATAAAAGTAAGTAGTAAGTTGCGACAGGAAATAGTATCTGCGACGCATAAGTGCTATGAATCTCGCCTGAGAACCAGATATAGAAGACCGTGGAGTAAGCTAAAGCCGCAAGAAATGCATTCAGGCGTCTGGTGAAGAAACAGGCGGTGTAGTAGAAAACGACGACCCCCGCGACGGAAAACAGAATGTTCATCACCGTCATCGCCATGACTGGATCGGGAAAACGGCCTGCGGTCCAAATGTATAGCCAATAGCCCGGCGGCTGAATGATGTAACTCTTCGCCGCGATGCTGTCAATTTCCGAAGGACCATCGCCAAAGTACAGCGGGCCGCGACAAAGAATGCGCGTGACCAGGGTGAACACTGCGAGGATTGCAGGGAAGGAAATGCTTTCGGCAATCCCGAGAAAGCGGGCTGAACGAGCAGGCTCGGTGCTTGCGCTCATGCAGCCTCCTGGGAAGATTGAAAGTCCCGCGCAAAGAATAGCATGCGCGCAGGTTCAGATGGCGTTAGCTCAGATGGGATCAAGCCGGCGAATGTCGTTAATTCCCGCCTTTTTCGCAATGAACGCGTCTACTTCTTTGTCCTTCATCCGAAACATAACCAGAACAGTAGGTTCCAGAAGGCAAGCGTGAGAAGGAGGACTGTGAGCCGGAATTCCGAAGGTCGCTCCAGCAGTTCTGCTCCGCGCCAAACAAGATTTCCGAAGTTTATGCCAACGTAGAGTAGAATTTTCAGCCTTCTACTGACTCGTTTGGGCTCCGTCATCTCAGCTCGTTTCGATTAGGAATTGCGGCGATCGCCTCAGGGAATGCGGAACGTTGCTGGCCGCATTTCCTTAGAGGCGTCTTCTGTCGACTACTCGATGTAGTTCAGGCTCTCCAGTCCGAGATAGACCGCGCCCGAACCCAACTCTTCTTCAATGCGCAGTAACTGGTTGTACTTCGCGATGCGGTCGGTGCGGCTGACGGAGCCAGTCTTGATCTGGCCCGCGCCAGTGGCTACTGCAAGGTCGGCGATAAAGGTGTCCTCGGTTTCGCCGGAACGGTGCGAGATGACCGAAGTGTAGCCGTACCGGCGGCCCAGTTCGATCGACTCCAGCGTCTCGGTTACCGTGCCAATTTGGTTCACCTTGATCAGGATCGAGTTGGCGACGCCCTCCTCAATGCCGCGCTGCAGACGCTTTACGTTGGTGACGAAGAGATCATCGCCCACAAGCTGGATGCGGCCGCCGAGCTTGTCGGTGAGGATGCGCCAGCCTTCCCAGTCGTCTTCTGCAAGGCCGTCTTCGAGCGAGACGATCGGATACTGCCGGGCCCAGTTGTCATAGAAATCGACCATCTGCTCGCTTGTGAATTCGCTTTTGTCGCCCTTCTTGAAGACGTACTTTTTCTTTTCCTTGTCGTAGAACTCGCTCGACGCGGGATCGAGCGCGATGGCGATCTGTTCACCGGGTTTGTAGCCGGCCTGCTCGATAGCCTCGAGAATCAACTCGACGGCTTCGCTGTTCGACTTGAGCGAGGGCGCAAATCCGCCCTCGTCGCCGACCGCGGTGTTGTAGCCCTTCTTTTTGAGCACGGTCTTGAGCGTGTGAAAGGTCTCGGCAGCCCAGCGCAGAGCTTCGCTGAAGCGCTCGGCTCCGACCGGCATGATCATGAACTCCTGAAAATCGACGTTGGAGTCGGCGTGCGCACCGCCATTCAGCACGTTGAGCATCGGCGTGGGCAGCACGCTGGCGTTCACGCCGCCGAGGTAGCGATACAGCGGAATTTCAAGCGTCAGTGCAACTGCGCGCGCCGCGGCCATTGAGACCGCGAGAATCGCATTTGCGCCCAGCTTACTTTTGTTCGGAGTTCCATCGAGCGCGATCATCGATTGGTCGAGCAGCCGCTGATTCGCGGCGTCCATGCCTTCCAGCTCCGGGCCAATCACGGTCTCAACGTTTGCGACTGCCTGCAGCACGCCCTTGCCGAGGTAGTGGCTTTTATCGCCGTCGCGCAATTCGACGGCCTCATGCTCGCCTGTCGAAGCTCCCGAAGGCACGATAGCGCGGCCCAACGCACCGCTTTCCAGAATGACGTCCGCCTCTACGGTCGGGTTGCCGCGTGAATCAAGAACTTCGCGGGCACGAATAGCAACAATCTCAGTCATATCGCTCCTCAAAATGCGGTGCTGCAACCGGTCGTTAAGTTTAGGCAGTTTAGGACGGCGATCCACGGTAAGGGCTTCTCCGGCGGCGCTTTGAATGGTGCCCAAAAGCTCCTGTCCGCGCAAAAGTCATCTCCCGTCCAGTGAAAAAAGTGCGTGTGGAAAAAATGGCTGTTTCATTTCGGATTTTAGCAAACGAGGTGTGGATCGGCTGTGTGGCGGCGGTCACAGGCAGCGGTGCCATTACGGGAACTGCTGGATATTACTTTCTTGATTCGTGCCATAGGCGACACACAGCGATTGTCCACCTATTCGCCATTGCGGAATGTCAGGCTACGCTTAATTTGGGTGGTTTTCTCCCGCACCGAATTGATGGAAGTTGCGGGGGCAGAACTTTCCCGTCTCCGAAGGGTCTAAATACGATAGGGCGGGGGCAGGTAAGGTGGCCTTTGCTCGATCAAGGTCGGATGAAAAGGAGATCGGGATGAAACGAACGATTCTTGTCTACGGCATTTTCGCTGGCGCGGCGGCTTTAATGGGAGCGCAGCAGGCCAGCCAGCCGAAATCATACACGGGCACGTCTACTCCTCCGCCCGACGACACCATCACTACGCCCGCGCCTGAAACTGCGCCGGTTGCCAAGCCATCTCCCAGTCATCCGATGGTTGCGCAACCGGCAGCCGAACCGCAGACAGGGCAGCGCTCTCTCGATGGGTCGCTCTACACAGTTCCCTCCGACTCCGGGCCGACCGATTCGGCCAGCCGTCCGGCCGATGCGGTCCCGGTAAACTCTCGTCCGGCGAATTCGGCCGACGGCACTGACGACGGCATCGTGCAGGTTGCGCCCGACACAACTGCCGCGCCCGCTTTGAATCAGCGATCGCGTTCTGCCTCGAACGATCCCGATGGCGACATTGTTCATGTGGGTCCGCTGCCGCCCGGCACCCTCGGCGACGGCGCTGTCATTCGTGTCCGCTTGATGGACCGGCTCTCCACCGCCGTGAACCACAGCGGCGACGCGTTTCGCACGCGCGTTGTTTCTGACGTGATCCAGGACGGCCAGGTCCTTATTCCCGCTGGGGCGGAGATAGACGGCAAAGTTGCGTCGGTATCGAGCGGCCACTTCGCCGGCCACGGGTCGATGCGCCTTCAGCCGGAGGTCGTGATTCTCGCCGACGGTTCGCGTTTCCATCTTTTCGCCCAAACCAGCGGCGCGCCTGGATCAACGAGTCGAGTTGGCAGCGAGGGCGACATTACCCCGGGATCGCGCTTGAAGAAAGTCGGTATCGAATACGGCGGCGCGACGGGAGCCGGCGTGGTTACAGGCGCTCTTATCGGCGGGCCCGGCGGTGCACTAGCAGGCGGCATCGTCGGCGCCAGTGTTATCACAGTGCATCTGTTAGTGGACCATCCTCAGGCTACGCTGGACGACGGCGCAGTCTTGCTGTTCACGCTTAACGAGCCGCTGCAACTTGTACCCGCGGCTCAGACTGGGAATTAAAGGGCTGGGAACTAAGAGTGGCCGGAAACTAAAGCGACTGGGAGCGCCGCGCAAGCCGCTCTTCCCGGTTTTCAGGAGGCGAACAATGAATTGCAGCCAATTACTTGAACGGCGAACCACGACGAATTGGGAACGGCCCGCGCAACCGGCTCGGGAATTCACTGAGCGCGCCGAGCCGCAGACTACGGAGTCTTATCGCTGGAGCGCGGTGAGATTCTCGTCGATTGGGCAAACTTTCGTGCCCGGAACTGCGCACCCATTGAAGGCGTAGAACTGGGCGCAAGCTGCCGCACGCGTTTACACTGAGTGCTAACGGCAAGCGGCCGGGAGCGCAAGAACCGGCACCTACCCGGCTCTCAACCCGGCAATTTGCCGCCTTTTAACATGGACAAGTTCGTCATTCGCGGCGGCAATCCGCTGGTCGGCACCATTCGCGTCTCCGGCGCGAAAAACTCCGCGTTGCCCTGCATGGCCGCGGCCATCCTCACCGAGGATGAAGTCACCCTCGAAAATATTCCCCAGGTCCGCGACATCGAAACCGAGCGGCGGCTGCTGGCGTCAATGGGCGCGGAAGTTGAACTGCGCGAAGGCAAGCAGCAGGACCAAACCACAATTTGTTGCCGCACGCTTTCTGATCCCGTTGCGCGTTACGAGATCGTCAAGACCATGCGCGCCAGCTCTCTGGTGCTGGGCCCGCTGATCGCCCGCACCGGCGCGGCGCGCGTGGCCATGCCCGGCGGCTGCGCCATTGGCGGCCGGCCCATCGACCTGCACATCAAGGGCCTGGAGAAGATGGGCGCGGTCATCACGCAGGAGCACGGCTATCTTGAAGCCCGCGCGGAACGCCTGCGCGGCGCGCACCTGGTCTTCGACAAGATCACTGTCACCGGCACGGAAGATCTGCTGATGGCGGCGGTGCTGGCAGAGGGCGACACGCTGATGGAAAACTGTGCCCTCGAGCCGGAGGTCGCCGACCTTGCCGCGCTGCTGAACGCGATGGGCGCGCGGATCGAGGGCGCCGGCACGGCCACTATCCGCGTGCACGGAGTGAGCAGCCTTCACGGCGCACGCTACCGCATCAACCCCGACCGCATCGAGGCTGGAACCTTCCTCATCGCCGGCGCCATAACAGGGGGCGACCTTATCGTCTCCAACTGCAATGCAGCTCACCTCGGCGCCGCGATTGCCAAACTCCAGGAGGCCGGCGCGCGCATCGACGTGCTCGGTCCCGATGCAGTCCGCGTGCGTGCCGTCGCCCAACTCAGCGCCGCCGACATCTCGACTGAGGAATATCCCGGCTTTCCTACGGACATGCAGGCCCAATACATGGCTTTGGCCACGCAGGCCGAGGGCGTCAGCCTGGTCCGCGAGAATATCTTCGAGAACCGCTTCATGCACGTGCAGGAGCTGGTCCGCATGGGGGCCAATATCAAAGTGGACGGGAGCACGGCCACCGTGCGCGGTCCGACGCGACTGGATTCCGCCGCCGTCATGTGTTCCGATCTGCGCGCCTCTGCGTCGCTGGTGTTGGCTGCTCTGGTTGCGGAGGGCGAGACGATTATCGACCGCGTCTATCACATGGATCGCGGCTACGAGCGCTTCGAGGAGAAACTGATCGGCGTCGGAGCGCAGATCCAGCGGCTGGGCAACGTCTTTGCGCCAAGAGATCCGGCTGAGGTCGCCGGTTAACCGTCCGCCCTGAACGCGCATCGTAATCGGACGGAAAAGCTTTCCGGGGGAACTTTTTTCAACAGCGCAACGAATTTCCGGCCCTTGAGTTGATATGATTAATCGCCAGGAAAAAGCCCCCCGATTCCGGCAGATCCGAACCACGGAGGTAAAAATTCCTGTGAAGACGACATTTTGGGCAGGGCTGTTGGCTCTGTGTCTCATTCCCGCGGGCGCAATGGCTCAGGACGCCAGCCATGTTGCGCCCCCCGTACCTCTCGTTGAGCAGCATGACCATGCACCGCATGACGGATGGATATGGGTCGAAGGCCACCATCGCTGGGACGGCCATCGCTACGTCTGGGTTCATGGCTTTTGGGTGCATCCACCGCATCCAGGCGCCGTCTGGGTTCGCCATCATTGGGAGCAGCGAAATGGCGACTGGGTTCTGGTTCCGGGCCACTGGGAGTAGCCGGCGGTTCACAAAGGGAAAGCGGGGCGCGAGCCCCGCCTTTCTGTCTTCAGAAGCATCAATTTGGTTACCGTGAATCGGCGGTCACTTGATCTCGATCACGTCGGTCGCCGCTGCCGCCGCTTTCTCGGCCTGCTCCATTACTTTTTCCGCGATGGCATAGAAAGCAGCTGCCTGCGGGCTCTTCGGGCCGGCAAGCGCCACCGGCAACCCGCGGTCGCCGCCCTCGCGAATGGCGGGGATCAGTTCGATCGCTCCCAGAAACGGCACATTGAATTGTTTGGCGGTGCGCTCCGCGCCGCCGCGCGAGAATATGTCGATCTCGTGGTTGCAATGCGGGCAGGTAAAGTGGCTCATGTTCTCCACGATGCCCAGCACTTCCACGTTGACCTGCGCAAACATCCCCAGAGCCTTGCGCGCGTCCTCCAGGCTCACGTCGCTGGGCGTCGAGACTACGATCGCGCCGGTCAAGGGAACAGTCTGCACCAGCGAAATCGCCACGTCGCCCGTACCCGGCGGCAGGTCGACGATCAAATAGTCCAGCTCGCCCCAGTTCACCTGCTGGATGAATTGCCGGATGATCTGGTGCAGCATCGGTCCGCGCATCACCAGCGGCTTGTCGCCAGGCGAAATGTACCCGATGGAAATTGTCTTCAGGCCGTGCGTCAGGTTGGGCTCGATAATGTTGCCCGCGCCGATTTTTGGCGCCTGCGAGCTGCCCATCATCAGCGGCACATTGGGTCCGTATACATCGGCGTCCATCAGCCCGACGCGCTGGCCCAGCTTGCTGAGCGCGATGGCCAGGTTCACGGCCACAGTGGTTTTGCCCACGCCGCCCTTGCCGGAACCCACGGCGACAATTTTCGAAACGCCGGGTAAGGCAATCGGCGAAGGCATGGCTTGGGAATGCGCCATCGGATTTACTCCTTTTCCCGCAATCCGGTCCGCGGCGCATTGTTTGCGCGCTCGCCTGACTTTTCGCGGCTCACAGCGACTCTCAATTTAGTCTCTCTAAAATTTTACAGTAGCGATGCGTCAGGCCTTCGCGGCTTCAATGCTTGTCGCTTCGAGAGCGCCCGCAACACAAGCCAGAATCGCGTGCATCTGCCTCACGCCGTCCGTTAACGACGCGGGGCCCGGCTGCAAAATTATCCCGGATGGGATCTCGTAGACGTGTCCGTTTCGAACCGCGCTCGTCTCTGACCATCCCGCGCGCGAGCAGATCGCGTCCCTGTTCACTTTCATGCCGCACCAGGAAGCCAGAATCACTTCTGGATCGCGCCGGGCAACTTCCGCTGATTCGACAATGCGGTCCTGCGCCTTGCTACACGAGCGCAGCTCTGGAAAGATCGCTTCGCCGCCGGCAATCTCGATCAAATCCTCAACCCACTGGATACCGCTGATCAAAGGGTCATTCCATTCTTCGAAAAATACGCGCGGCCGGCGCGGGAATACCCTCGCCGACGCGGCAATCTCCGCCAGCCCGCGCCGCAGATCCTCGATCAGCGCCTTTCCCGCCTCCTGCTTTCCCACCATGCGGGAGAGCAGAGCAATCATGTCAAGAATCTCCGCAACGCTTCGCTGGTTGAAGTTCAGGACGGTCGCGCCCCGCAATACAAGCTGGCGCGTAATCTCCGCCTGCACATCGGAAAACGTCAGAATCAGATCCGGCTTGAGATCAAGGATCGCCTCGAAGTTCGCATCGCGGAATGCCGAAACTCGCGGTTTGCTGCGCGCCTCCGGCGGCCGGTGCGCGTAGCCAGAGACTCCTACGATGCGGTCTTGTTCGCCGAGTAAATACAAAATTTCCGTCGTCTCATCGGTCAGGCAGACAATACGGCGAGGGAATTCGGCGCAAATCGGCAAAGAGGGAAGGGAAGCTGGCATAGACAAGTCCATGATTGAGGCTTTGCTGGCTCGTGATTCTCGAAAATTCCGGCGAACGCCTGTTGACTGCAACTTCAGGACGAAGTGTCCTGCTCGGCCTCAAGCGCCGCAACGGCCAGCTTGCCCGCTGTGCGACGCACGCTCTCTCGTTCGCGATGTTCCCGGCGACGCAGCGCGTCTTCATAGCGCCGCACTTCGTCCGGCGTCTCCGGCTGCAGTTGCGGAACCCTCGCCACGCGTCCCTGCTCGTCGAGCGCAACAAACACCAGGTAGGCGCTGGCCACATGAGCCACTTCGCCGGTCCGCGTGTTTTCCGCCCATACTTTCACGCCCACTTCCATCGAACTGGTAAACGCGCGGTTCACGCTCGATTTCAGCGTGACCAGATCGCCGAGGCGCACGGGCCGGATGAAGTCGATGTGATCCATCGCCGCGGTCACCACGTTGGCGCGCGAATGACGATAGGCCGCCATTGCCCCCGTAAGGTCAATAAAGTGCATCAGCCGCCCGCCCAGCAGGTGGCCAAGCATGTTGGTGTCGTTCGGCAGCACAATCTCCGTTTTTTCTGACTGTGTGCTGGCCACCGTCCGCACCTTGGGGTGGAGATCGATTTTGGGGTGGAGATTCTGGATGCTCATGCCGCCTCTGTTTCCACTGCTTCTTTTTACCATCCTCATCGCGCGCCAGTTAAAATAGAAATCGTGGCGACACTGTCACTTGAGTTTTGAACTTCTTTGATGTTTCAGCTTCACGTTTCAGTTTCATATTCCAGTTTGGGCATTCCGAGTCAAAACCGCAAATCTCCCACGGTCTGATTCACCCGGATCAAAACGGATCAGGCCGGACGCAGGCAAAATGGATAAAATAGCAGGATTGAGAGAGATTCTGGCACTCGACCCTAAGAACAGCTTCGCCCGATACGGAATCGCCATGGAATTGGCGAGCCGGGGTGAAACCAACCTTGCAATTGCAGAATTTGATGAGCTTCTGGCCAACGATCCCGACTACACCGCTGCCTACTTTATGTCCGCACAAACGTTGGCAGGTGCGGGCAGAACGCATCAGGCGATCGAACGGCTCAAGGCCGGCATCAATTGCGCCGCGCGAAGCGGCAACAGCCATGCCCTCAATGAGATGCAGGCGACCCTCGGGCAACTTGAGGCGTAGGGATAGGGCCAAGGCCGCTGGAACCGGCGGGTCTCGCCTTTGCTTCAAGCCTGCAAATCAAGGTTTTGGATTTGGGCGCAAACTGCATTCTTAGGATTTCAAATCAATTGCCCCGGGCACCCTGCGAGCATCTAAAACGTCAAAAGGAGCAATATGGCGAAATACTCGATCGTTGTCCCCTTCCACAACGAAGAGGAGAATGTAACCATCCTGTATGCGCGGCTAAAGCAGGTCATGGAGCAGTTGGAGGAGTCGTTTGAACTGATCTTGGTGGACGACGGGTCAAGCGACCGAACCTATAAACTGCTGGAGGAAATTGCTGCTGTCGACAGCCGTGTACTGGTCGTCAAGCTGCGCCGCAATTTTGGCCAGACCTCTGCGCTGGCTGCCGGTTTTGACCACGCCTCGGGCGATTATGTTCTCGCCATGGACGGCGATCTGCAGCACGATCCCAATGACATTCCTGCTTTTCTTGAGAAACTCGATGAGGGATATGACGTCGTGTCTGGCTGGCGTAAAGTGCGCATTGATAACTTCATTCTGCGCCGCGTTCCATCTGCCTGCGCCAACTGGATCATGGCGCGCTTGTCCGGCGTTGCCATCCACGACTTCGGCACCACCTTCAAGGCCTATCGCCGCGAAGTCATCCAGAATATTCCGCTCTACGGCGAGATGCATCGCTTCATTCCCGCACTCGCCAGTTTGCACGGCGCATCCATTTGCGAGATTCCAATCCGCAATTTGAACCGCGTGCGCGGCAAGAGCCATTACGGCCTGGGTCGCATCGTGCAGGTCTTCTTTGACCTGATGACCATTCGTTTCCTGCTCAAGCACATGAGCCGGCCGCTGCACTTCTTTGGGGGTTGCGGCATTCTGGCCATGTTCGCCGGCAGCATCATGGCCGCATTTTTGCTCGGCCTGAAACTAATCAATCCCCATGCGGATTTGATGGAGTTGCATGGACCCATGTTCGTCATTGCTTCGGTCCTTATTGTCTCCGGCGTCCAGTTGCTCGCTCTCGGACTGCTCGGCGAGCTGCAGGTGCGCCATTATTACAGCAGCCAACGTTCCACTTCCTACACCGTTGACCGCCTGGTGCGGTTGGAAACCTCCGACGAGCGGACCATGCTTTCCGAGAGCAAAGACGACAATCTTTAATCAGCAAAGCCGACAATCCTCGATCAGGGCGCCGGATCTTCTACTTCCTATTCCCTTGCCGTAGCCCGGCCTCAAGGTTCATTCTTGAGCAAGTCATGAAAGCCATCCAGATCCACTCCGCAGGCGGGCCTGAAGCTCTGCAACTCGTCGAGTTGCCTATTCCCCAGCCTGAAGCCGGCCAGGTTCTCATCCGCATTGAGGCCACCGGCGTGAATTTTATTGAGGTCTACTTTCGCAAAGGCGTCTACAAGGCTTCCTTCCCCATGGTTCCGGGCAGCGAGGCTGCCGGAACGGTGGAAGAGCTTGGTCCCGGAGTCACCGGATTCAAAGCAGGCGACGCAGTTGCGGCCGTCGCCGTCATTGGCAGCTACGCCGAGTACGCTCTCGTTCCCGCCGCACAACTGGTCAAGCTTCCCGAGGGGTTGAGCCTGGAGCACGCCGCCGCAGCGATGCTGCAGGGCATGACCGCGCATTACTTGGCCTTCTCCACCTATCCGCTCAAGAAGGGCGATACGGCGCTGATCCACGCGGGGGCCGGCGGCGTGGGCCTTCTCCTCACGCAGATCGCCGCTCGAATCGGCGCGCGCGTTATCACTACCGTCTCCACCAAAGAGAAAGCCGAGCTCTCGCGCGATGCCGGCGCATCCGACGTGATTCTCTACACCGAGCAGGACTTCGAAGCCGAGGTCAAGCGCCTCACCGGCGGCAAGGGCGTCAACGTCGTCTACGACGGTGTCGGCAAGACCACCTTCGATGGAAGTCTAAACTGCCTCCATCCTCGCGGACTGATGGCGCTCTTCGGTGCGTCCAGCGGCCCCGTTCCGCCCTTCGAACTGAGTCTGCTCAACAGCAAGGGTTCGCTCTTCCTCACCCGGCCCACGCTCTGGCATTACATCGCCACGCGCGCCGAGCTCGAATGGCGCGCCGGCGACATTCTCGGCTGGGCCGCCAAGGGCGAGCTGAAACTCCGCACTGAGCATACCTATCCGCTGACCAATGCCGCCCAGGCCCACATCGATCTGGAAGAGCGCAAGACTACAGGCAAGATTTTGCTGGTGCCGTAGAACAGCTTCTAGCTGCTAGCTGTTCGTGCCGATTCGCATTGCGTTGAATACAGAAGAAAGTCCCGGATGGCGCATCGAAGCTAGAGGCTAGAAGCTAGCAGCTAGAAGCTGGAAACTAAATGCGCCAAATTTCTATCACGCAAAAAGACCGCGTCTTCATACTCACCGGAGCCGGCATCAGCGCCGAGAGCGGGCTACCTACCTTTCGCGCAGAAGACGGCCTGTGGGCTGGGTTCCGTGTCGAAGATGTGTGCACGCCCGACGCCTGGCGTCGCGATCCTGCCGTAGTCTGGGCGTTCTACTCGGCGCGCCGCGCGCAGGGCAGCAAAGCCAATCCCAACCCGGCGCACATCGCACTTGCCGAGCTTGAGGCGCAATTGCCCGATCGCTACTTTCTCTGCACGCAGAATGTTGACGATCTGCACGAGCGTGCCGGATCGCGCAATCTTGTCCACATGCACGGCGAGCTGACCAAGTCTCGCTGCGAGCGTGAATGCGGACGACAGCCGGTCGACGACCGCGCCGTCTACGCGAGCCTCGATGAAGTCGCCCGCTGCGCCTGTGGCGGCCGCCTGCGCCCGCACATCGTCTTCTTCGGCGAGATCCCGCTTGAAATGCCCCGCATCGAGCATGAGATCGCCGAATCCACGCTGATGATCGTCATCGGCACATCGGGGAATGTCTATCCTGCGGCGGGTTTCGTCCACCGGGCGCGGCAGAATGGCGCGCAAACCGTCTACATTGGCCCGGAGCCGCCGCTCAATGCCTCCGCCTTCACCCACATCGTCGAGGGCAAAGCGGGCGAAGTTGTTCCCGGCCTTTTCGACGTCCAATCCTGATTCGCCTGCACTCCTGTTGTTCATTCCTTCCGGCACCAATCCGCCAACTTGCCAACTCGCGAACTCGCTAACGCCCGCGAAGCAGGCGCCAACTTGCTAGAACTTAAACTTGTACCGCGCCTCGACCGCAATCATCCGCGGATCGTTCCAGTGAAACCCGCCGATGGTGATCGAGTTGTCCAGCAGCACGCGATGATTGGTCACATTGATCACCGTCGCCGAGAGCTTCCAGTTGTCGCCCAGCGCGTGCCCCACTGACGCGTCGAACGTGGTGTGCGCCGGCAGATACGGCGCGTTGTACGGACCCTCGTTCGCGCCGGCCAGCCCATTCGTAAATCCCGACCCGTAGTACACGTTCGTTGCGAACCAGGTATGTGCCGGTAATTTCGCTGTGAAACCCGTGTTGAGCGTGTCGCGCTGGTCGTGGTCGAGCGGAATGTAATTCGGTCCAAGGTCGCAAGCCCGATCGGTGGCAATGCCGCACGTATATCCGCCCTTGATGTTGCCGCGCTGCTCGGCAATCTGGTTCGAGTATGTGACATAAAACTGCCCGTAGCGCCAGAGTGATGGCGAGTGCAGCGTCATCTCCCACGCGCGCACGAGCGCGCCATCAATGGCGATGGGAATGCAAGCGTTCGATTCACCAATGCATGAGTGGTCAAGAAAGTTGTTCACGCGGTTCTTGAACGTGTCCACGTCGAGCATCCAACCACGGAACGGAATCTCAATGCCGAACTGATGCTCCTCGTCACGTTCTGAGTGCAGCGGCGTGAAGGCATTTTCGCCGCCTCCAAGGCCGCTCGCGTAGTTGAGCACAGAGGACGAAACGGTGAGAATTGGCGCCGGCTGGAAGAAGTGACCGTAAAATCCGCGCAGGACCCAGTTCAGCTTCGGAATCCGCACCGTCGCCCCGATGCGCGGATAGGTAGCGCTTTCGTTCAGCTCGACGCGGTAAATTGAGAAACGCTCTCCGCCGAGCAGCGTCACGTATTTTCCCAGATGCAGATGATCGCCTACGGAAAACTCCACGATCCCCGCGTTTTCGTTGGCTGGCGTGTTGGGTTGTGACGATCCGCTCCCGTCGTTCACCAGCACTCCGAACAGGTCTTTTTCTCTCTGGTAGAAGGAGTACGTCCCGGCAGAAAAGCTATTCAAGAATGCATTGGAGCCCGCATCGAGGCGCGCATCCGCCTGCGCGCCCAGGTAGTTTGAAGCCTGATGCCACTTCGTCGCCACGGGATCATCCGTTGCCAGCGAATCGTAGTTCGCCTGGTTGAAGTGGTAGAACGGCGCCACTGACACCAGCGCATTGGGCGAGATGGTGTGTACCCAATTTGCAATCGCAAACGAATCACGCTCGCGTTGCGTGTCGCGTAGTCCCCAGGAGCAGTAGTAGCCCAAATTGCCGCCGGGACATTCGTAATCGTTTTGGCTCGGATCGTATGGCGCCTGAAAGAAATCCTGCCGGTACTGCCCATCGACACGCAGTTGATCTTTGGGCGTCTGGTTGCGGATCACCGACACGAATCCGCTCTCGGAGTTCGTCGCGTCGTGGTAGATCGTCGCAACCGGCGTCGCCAGGCCGTAATTCGACCGCGACCCTGTCGCACCTGCGTACCACGCGCTCTTTTCAGAGTGGTCGCCTAACGCAACCTGTGCTTCGCCCGTATAGAGATTGCCCGCGTAGAGCATTACCTCGCCGTTGCGATTGAACTCGAATCCATTTCGCGGCAGCACGTTGAACATGCCGTAGGTGCGGTCGCCCTGGTCGGCGTCATAGCTGCCGCGCTGGGTTTCCATGGAACCGATGTCCTTGGGATCGATCTGCGGTCCCACATTCGACGCGATCTTCGTATTCGGTATCGCCACGCCATCGATCAGCCAGCTCGTCTGGTGGCCGCCGCGCATGTGCAGCATGTCGTGCGTCATGTACGCGCCCGGCACGTAGTCGGTAATCATCTCCGTGCCTGTGGTGCGGTCCGCGCCTGGCGTCTCTTCGATCGTATGCCTTGTGATCAGCGTCGTCGGCGTTACCGTGTCGGCCGAGCTTGCTGTCCCATTCACGATCACAGACTGCGTTGTTCCCGCCACCTGCAGCGGAATGTGCAGCACCGGATTCGTTCCCGAGGCTACTGTCAATGTGAGCGTCGCGCCGACAAATCCGGTCGCTGACACCGTCAACCGGTACACGCCAATCGGTGCTTGCGCCAACTCGAACTCTCCATCGGTATTCGTCGTAGAATGCAGCGCAAAATCGGAGTCCGCGGCTTGCAGGGTGACCATCGCATCCGCAATCGGCCGGTGCTGTGTGTCGTGAACCACTCCGTGCACGGTGGCGAACACCGTCGCAAATGCGGGAAGGGAAGCGGCAAGCAGCAGCGCCGCGAGAAGATAAAGACGTTGCATGATAGAAACGACCTCGTACTCGTTCGAAGAAAGACAATCGTCGCGGACTGCGCACGCAGTTACGCGATGAAGGCCAGCACTTGGGGAGGCGCTTGCAACCGCCGGTGCGGAAGCGATCTCGGCATTCGGCGCACACATTTCGTCAAGCACGAAAGCCATCGTGCTGGCAAAATCAGGGCGTGTTGTTTAGCCCGATTGTTAGCTTGGGTCCGCC
Source organism: Acidobacteriaceae bacterium (assembly GCA_003134815.1). GTDB lineage: Bacteria > Acidobacteriota > Terriglobia > Terriglobales > Acidobacteriaceae > Telmatobacter. Next base: position 20,334 of record PLCO01000018.1, read on the forward strand.
GCCGGAGGGCCGCGGCCGGCGTGCGCGCGGCTCGGAAGAGAGAATGCCGCACTCCGTTCCAACGCCGGAGCGGGAGTATGCGCGAACTCACTTCGAAGACTTGCCGGTGCGGCCGTTAGCGCATGAGCCGGTATCAGCATGAAAAACGCGAGACCGGAATACAGCGGGCAAGTGAGTGGAGCGGAGAAGCTCGGCGTTCTGTCGATTCCGCGCCCGGCCTTCATGGCCATGACCTGCGCGGCCTTGAACTGCGCGTACATCGCGCAGTGGTGAGCTCCGTGCCGGCGGCAACAGGGTGGCAGGCCTGCACTCTCGCTGCCATCGACGAAAGCCGACAGCGGCCCGAGGCCGAAAAACAAGACGAGAAAAATGGAGAATCCGCGCCGCATCTGAATTTGATGATAAACGGCCATTCGCGTACTGCTCAGACGAAGGTCCAGTTTTCCTCTAAACGGTGATTCGCAGATCGCAACCGTCGATTGATTCGACTGTTTACTATTACGTGCGACATGTCAGTTTCCGGCTCGGAAAGGAGTCGCCGTTGCGCCAAAATGCGTGTTGGCCTCGGGCATACCAAATGATTTCTTGCTCGTCTTCTCATCCGGAATCTGGCAGACTCTTATGCATGAGCCCATTCTGTCGGATCAGCATCGTCATCCTCTTGCTGCTCCTCGTTCCGATCGCCGCCGCCGCGCAGGCGCAGATGCCCGCTCCGCAGTCGCGTAACAACCAAACGCAGCAATCGCCAACGATCAAGGGTCAGCCGATGCAGATGGATATGCCAGGGATGCCGGGTATGCAAATGCCCGTTGACCCCTCGGCGGCTTTGCTGATGGAGGTGTCTTCAGGAACCAGCGCACAGCCGCGCGGCTGGGCAATGCCCATGGTGATGACTCACATCGGCAATTGGCAGCTTTCGTGGATGGCACAGGCATTCATCGTTGATGTGCAGCAGAGCCACGAGAATACCCCGCGGGGTGCCTTGCAGCGCGGTGGAGACAAACTCTCTTCCTCCAACTGGGGTATGCTCAGCGCGCAGCATGCGCTCGCGGGAGGCACTGTTATGCTGCGGACGATGCTGAGTCTGGAACCGGCAACCATTACGGAGCGCCGCTATCCGGAGCTGTTTCAGGTGGGCGAAACCGCATTTGGCCAACCCATCGTTGACGGGCAGCACCCGCACAATCTCTTTATGGAAATTGGAGCGCAGTACGCGCACTCCATCGGTAAGACCGTGCTCAACGTCTATTACGCCCCGGTAGGCGATCCCGCCCTCGGGCCGACCGCATTTCCTCATCGAGCATCGGCCGCGGAGTTACCGCAGGCTACGCTCGGCCATCACTATGAGGACTCCACGCACATCTCGTACGACGTTGCGACAGCCGAACTTGCCTGGCGTAGTGTCCACATTGAGGCTGGCGGTTTCGGCGGACGTGAGCCGGGTGAGAACCGCTGGAACCTCGGTTTCGGCCCGATGGATTCGTGGACTGGCCGGCTCACATGGCTTCCGGCTCGCAACTGGCAGGCGCAAATATCGACGGGCAGGCTTCATCATCCCGAAGCGATAAATTCCGGTGATGAAGAACGCACAACCGCGTCGGTTGAGTACGCTTCAGGCGAGCGCACGGCGAGCGTTATCTGGGGCCGCGCGTATAAGACCGCAGGCCACTATGCTGTAAATGCGATTACGGCCGAAGGCGTGCTGCCTATCGCGCGCAAGAATGATCTAACCGGGCGTTTTGAATGGTCGCAGCGCGATGAGCTGTTCGCCGACCAACCAGCGCTTGAATCCACGCTGCCCCGTTGGTTCGATATCTCGGCCTACACTGCCGGATATACGAGGGATGTTGGCCGCTGGCACGACGCCGCCATTGGCATCGGCGCCAATGTATCGGCCTACGGAATGGGCAATTCGACCGCCCGTGACGCTCTCATAAACATTTACGGCGATCATCCATGGGGAGTGAGCATGTATATTCTCGTCCGTCTGAAGCCAGCCCCAGATACGGGCGTATCCCATTAGCTAAGCCGTTTTCATTAATGGCGGACACTCGGGAACTGCATTGTTCCCGTCGCCCAATCGCAGCCGTCCGTTCGCGTATCATCAAATTGTTGCTCAGTTTTCGCCTCGTCGACACAAAGCAAAGGAAGATTCGGTGCCTCAAGCGCACAGCTCAGTTCCGCCGTCCGACGCATCTGCCGCGCCCTCGCCCAAAGCCGGCTCCGCACGCCATCTTCGCATCGCTATCTTTGGCTTTGGAACCGTGGGCAGTTCCGTGGCGCGCATCCTCGTCGAATCCAAACCGCAGGGCCTCGAGCTGACTCACGTTTTCAACCGCAAAGTTGCGCGCAAGCGGGTAACCTGGGCGCCCGCGAGCATCGTTTGGAGCGAAGATGCCGATGCCGTGCTGGCTTCTGATGTGGACGTGATCGTGGAACTCGCCGGCGGCCTCGATCCCGCTGGAAGCTGGGTGCGCCGCGCACTCGAAGCGGGCAAAAGCGTCGTCACCGCGAATAAAAAGCTCATCGCCTATCATGGAATCGATCTGGAGCGACTGGCTGCGGCCAAAGGCGGCCATCTAAAGTATGGCGCTGCCGTCGCCGGCGGAATCCCCGTCATTCCAGGCCTCGAGCAGGGTATGGCAGGCGACCGCATCGAGCGTTTGGAAGGCATTCTCAACGGGACCTGCAACTTCATCCTCAGCAAAATGGAAGAAGGCGCGGAGTACGCCGCGGTGCTGGCCGAAGCGCAGGCCAAAGGCTACGCCGAAGCCGATCCCACCGAGGACGTGGGCGGATTTGACGCGCGCGCCAAGCTTGCCATTCTCATGCGCCTTGCGCTCCGCGTACAGGTCGAACCAGAGGAAATTGTTCCGCGTTCCATCACTCTCATTACGCCCGTCGATTTCAGTTATGCGCGCGATCTGGGCTGCACCATCCGCCAGGTGTCACGCGCGCAGCAGGTCGAGGGCCGGATTGCGGCCGCGGTCGGTCCCATGCTGGTTGCACTTCGCTCGCCTCTTGCCTGGTCGCAGGGAACAGAAAACATGGTCATCGCCAGTGGCCACTACGGCGGCGACGTTGTATTCTCCGGCCACGGCGCAGGCGGCCATCCCACTGCCGTCGCGGTCGTCAGCGATCTTCTCGCTCTCGCGCATGGCTCGCGACGCGTCGAGATTCCATCGGCCCCGGCGAGCCTCGGCGACGAGTTTGAGGTTCCCCATTACATCCGCTTCCTCGTGAAGGATCGCCCCGGCATCGTGGCTGCCATCACCACTGCGCTCGCTAAAGAGCAGATCAACATTCGCGCCATTGTGCAAAAGGCCGGCTATCCCTCCGATGCGCTGCCCTTTGTGGTCACAGTCGAGCCTTGCAAATCCTCCGCGCTGAAGCGCGCGCTCGCCCACATCCGATCCATGGATTGCATGCTCGTCGAGCCGCTCGATCTGCAGATGCTCGAGTAGAATTGGTTTGGAGCTGACACAGATTAGGCTCGGCCGATCATTCCCTACGTGTCCATGTCTCTAAGTTCCTAACGCGAGGTCGTACCAGTGATCGATAGTATCTATCGATGTGAAATCTGCGGCGAAGAGAGCGATAATCCGCAGCACTGGATCGTCGTCCGTTGCAACGACGCCCAACTGACAGTCTTCAAATGGACTAAGGAGGCCGCCGACGCGCCAGGCGCGCGCCACTATTGCGGCGAGGCTCACGCGCAGGTTTACGTCAGCCGCTGGCTTGCCGCCGCCTGCAGTTGAATCCGCGCATTAAGAATGTCCGTTCTTTGCCGGTCCGGTCGACTCGCGGATGATCAATTCCGACTCCATGAAAATGTCGGTCGGAAACGTTTTCTTTCCGTCCGCAATCCGCTCCAGCAGGACCTTCGCGCCACGCCTGCCCATCTCCGCCAGCGGTTGGCGCACCGTGGTGAGGGAAGGCGTGGAATAAGCCGCCGACATAATATCGTCGAATCCCACCACCGAGACGTCTCCGGGCACGCTCAGCCCAGCGTCTTTCAGCGCGCGAATAGCGCCGATCGCCGCAATGTCATTGAAGCAAAATACCGCGGTGAAGTCGCGCGTCTTTTCGATCAGCGCCTGCATCGGTTTATAGCCGATCTCCGGCGCCATCGGGTGCTGCCCGTCCTTCGTCGACCAGCCAGAGGTGTCGATGCGAATCGCCAACTCCGGATCGAGCTTGAGATCCATCTCTCTGGCCACCTGCTGAATGCTCTCCCAGCGGAACTCCGAGTCGGGGATCACGCGCGGGCCGCGCATGATGGCAATCCGGCGGTGGCCCAGCTTATACAAGTGCGCGAGAGCCTTTTGCACCGCCTGGTGATGGTCGAGAACGATGTTGGTCACCTTTTCTGCCGCGCAGTGCGCTGAGATGGCAACCACTGGTACCGGTACCGCGATTTCGTCCACAGTCGTATTTAACAGCAGGAAGCCGTCCACTGCTCGTTCCACCAGCATGCGAGGATACTTTTCGATCAGCTCGGGTTTCCAATCATGGCATGCGGTGAAATAAAAGTAATGTGCTGCGGTCAGCTCCTGCACCACGCCGCTCATCACGCGCGTAAAGTAGCCTTCGCTCAGGTCAGGCGCCAGAACTCCCACACTCATGGAGCGGCTTTGCCGCAGCGACCGAGCAAAGTAGTTGGGCCGGTAGTCCAGCCGTTCGGCGGCCTCTTCCACCCGCTTACGGGTCTCCGGGGGAATTGACCTGGCGCTCGGAGAATTATTCAGAACAAGGGAAACCGTCGTCTGTGAGAGCCCCAAATGGTCGGCCAGCATACGCAGGTTCACATGACCTGGCGCCGGGGGCGTCTTTCCCTTTGTCATGTTGGAGTTGTACCACGCTCAACCGTAAGGATGGTAGGTTGTTTCCGTGCCAGTACATCGATTTTCTTCTCACAATGCGGCCCGCGCCAGCCCGGGAAAGGCCCGATTTTGCCTCCTTTTGCCAAACAGGGGCTCGATTCCGCTCCCCGGCGACTTGGTCTAGCTCTTCTGCAGGCGGCCTATCTACCTGCGATTTCCACTCGTATGCGCTTGATTTTGCTTCCTTGTAACCTCGCATTCATAATTGCCGGGTAGCCTGACCACTGTGGACGCCACAGTGCCCGAGATCCGCATCTCTCAACCTCATACTGAACCGGAAGCTGCCTCGGTTCCGCCGGACGCGTCCAAGATGGCGCAACCGCAGGAGCACTCGGCGATTCGCCGGTTCCTTCTGGCGCGCGGCAATTCCGCCGTCGCTGACCGCATCTTCCACGCGCTCATGGTTTTGTGCGCGCTCAGCATCTTCGGCATCGTGGTGCTAATTGCCTGGCAGCTGATCGAGCGTTCTCAGCTCTCCTGGCACGCTTTCGGATTCTCATTCTTTTACAAGAGCTACTTCGACCCGACCACCGGCCTTCCTTCCTATTGGGACCCAGTCAACGGCTACTTCAGCGCATTGCCATTCGTTTACGGCACGCTGGTCTCCTCGCTTTTGTCGTTGGTGCTGGCGGTCCCGCTGTCGATCGGCGTCGCCATTTTCCTAACCGAAATGTGTCCCGGACTTCTGCGCGCGCCGCTCGCCTTTTTGACCGAACTTCTCGCTGCAATTCCAAGCATCATTTACGGATTGTGGGCCGTCTTCGTCCTGGTGCCGCTGCTGCGCGAGCACGTCAACCCGGTGCTCACCAGGGTTCTGGGCTGGACCGGTTTCTTTGACGACACCAATCCCACCGGACTGGGTTATTTTGCTTCCGCAGTCATTCTCGCCATCATGATCCTGCCCATCATCTCCTCGCTCACGCGCGAGGTGATGATGGCTGTGCCCCACTCACAGCGAGAAGCCGTGCTGGCTCTGGGCGCTACGCGCTGGGAGATGATTCGCATGGGCGTCTTGCGTAACGCCCGCGTGGGTATCGTGGGAGGTGTCATTCTCGGCCTCGGCCGCGCGCTGGGCGAGACCATGGCGGTGACCATGGTTATAGGCAACACACCGGAGATTCATCGTTCCTTGCTGGCCAACGGCAGCTCGATGGCCTCGGTGATTGCCAATGAATTCACAGAGGCCGTTACAGACATGCACCTGAGCGCGCTGATTGAGATTGGCCTGGCGCTGTTTATTGTCACGATTATTGTGAACGCAATCGCTCGCCTGCTGGTCTGGGCGGTGACGCGCGGAGCCCCGGCAACGCAACGTTAAGAAGTCGAAGTCTGGCCCGGAACAGCCGAAGAAGGGGATTGGAAAGAAAGTGCAGAGCGAATTCAAATTGCGGGCAACATTCCGCGGACTAGTCGATAAGGCCGCAACGATTCTGGCGGTGCTGTCGACTGTCCTGGTCATTCTGCCGCTCGTGGCAATCTTCATTTATCTCATCTTCAAGGGCGCCAGCTCGCTGAATCTCGATTTCTTCATCAAGAATCCCGTGCCAGTTGGCGAGACAGGCGGCGGAATGGCCAATGCGATCGTCGGCTCGGTCACGCTTCTCGCTCTCGCCAGCCTCATTGGAGTTCCCATCGGCATTGGTGGCGGTGTCTACCTTGCCGAATTTGGCCGCGGCACCAAGCTGGCTAACGCCGTCCGCTTCACCGCCGATGTGCTTAATGGTGTTCCTTCCATCGTGATGGGCCTCGCCGCTTACGCGTTGATCGTAGTGCCGCAACATCATTTCTCGGCTTTCGCGGGCGGCATTGCGCTTGGCATCATGATGATCCCCACTATCTGCCGCACCACTGAGGAGATGCTTCTCATGGTTCCCCATGCTGTGCGCGAAGCAGCGCTGGGCCTCGGCGTTCCCAACTGGCGCGCGGTACTCTCCATCACCATCAAGACCGCATCGCCAGGCATCATCACCGGCTGCATGCTGGCATTCGCGCGCGTCGCCGGAGAAACAGCGCCGCTCATCTTTACCGCCCTTGGCAATGACTTCTGGAGCACCAGCCTCAATGAGCCTATTGCCGCTCTTCCCCTGCAAATTTATGTTTACGCCATCTCTCCCTACGACGACTGGCACCGGCTGGCCTGGGCGGGAGCGCTGGTTTTAATTGTTCTCATTGTGCTCGCCGTTTCACTCGTCCGTTTTGTCACCAGCCGCGGCGTCTTGAAAGGGGCAAGCTAGACGGCATTTCTCCTTCGAGATTGCTGTCTTGAGATTTGAGTGATGTGTCGATTTCTTGTTGAAATCGACACCGCAATGTTTCGCTTTTAGCCAAGGTCCGAAGGAGAAATGCGCACGTGGGAGTCGGAATTGAAGTAACGAATCTGAATGCGTGGTACGGCACTAATCACACGCTGCAGGATATCAATCTGAATATCCCCGCCAACCAGGTCACGGCGCTGATCGGCCCTTCCGGCTGCGGCAAGAGCACCTTTGTGCGCTGCCTGAACCGCATGCACGAGACCAATCCCATCGCGCGCGTTACCGGAACCGTCCGCATTGGCGACCTCGACATTTATAACGACACGACGCCGGTCGAAATCCGCCGCCGCGTGGGCATGGTCTTCCAGCGCCCCAATCCTTTCCCCACAATGTCCATCTACGATAACGTCTCCGCCGGCCTCAAGCTCAACGGCTACTCCAACCGCCGCTCCCTTGACGAAGTCGTCGAAAAGTCCCTCAAGAACTCCGCACTCTGGGACGAGGTCAAGGACGACCTGAAAAAGAAATCCGGTGCCAGCCTCTCCGGCGGCCAGCAGCAGCGCCTCTGCATCGCGCGCGCCCTCGCCGTCGACCCCGAAGTTCTGTTGATGGACGAGCCTGCCTCGGCACTCGATCCCGTATCGACTTCCAAAATTGAGGACCTCATCTTCCAACTAAAGTCGCAGTACACGATCGTGATTGTGACGCATAATATGCAGCAGGCGGCCCGCGTGGCGGAGAAGACAGGCTTCTTCCTCAACGGCCGCATGGTCGAGTTCGATTCGACCCACAAAATCTTCACCAATCCTTCCGACAAGCGCACGGAGGATTACATCACGGGCAGGTTTGGATGACACGCATACGTTTTCAACAGAGCCTCGAAGACCTGAAGGAGAATCTCCTGGTCATGGCCGGGCTCGCCGAGCAGGCGATTCAGCGCGCCATTGAGGCTTATCGAGTTCGCGACCTCTCCATCTGCGACCTCGTCAGCCGCAGCGAAATCGCCATCAACCGCATGGAGCGCGACATCGACCAGGCTGCGCTCGACTTGCTCGCCATGGAGCAGCCCATGGCCATCGATTTGCGCTTCATCCTCGCCGTCATCAAGATCAACGCCGATCTTGAGCGCGTGGGCGACGCCGCTAAAAGCATCAGCGACCGCGTCCGGCACATGGAGCGCCTGGGCGCCGTCGACCTGCCCGTCGACATTCCGCGCATGGCCTCAATGGCCGCCGACATGGTGCGCAAAAGTCTGCAGTCCTTTATTGAAGGCGATGCCGAGCTGGCTCGCGGCGTTCTCACCATGGACGATGCCGTCGACCAGATGAACCGCTCTGCCTTCCGCGCGCTCACAAAAGTTATGGAGGAGCAGAGCCATCTTGCTCCGCAGGCTCTGAACGCGCTCATGATCTGCCGAAGCCTCGAGCGCGTGGGCGATCATGCCACGAACATTGCGGAAGACGTCATCTTCTGGGTTCAGGGCGCCGACGTTCGCCATCATAAGAGCGTGCTGAAAGCTGCCGCCAACGCCGCAGCGGCAGCAGCGGCGGCCGAAACCGCGCCGGCTGTGCCTGCCGTCACGAATCCGGACGGCACTGTGCCCATCGACGCCGCTCCAGCCAAAAGCTGACGCTAAATATTCTCAAACGCAGATTTTCGCAAACCCGGATTTCGCAAACCCAGATCTTCGCCTAAACAAAAGCCCCGCTCATCGCGGGGCTTTTTCGTTGCGTAGTTGGACCAGTGATTCCGCGCCAAAAGCTAATAGCTAAAGGCCAGAAGCTAGTAGCTAGTAGCTGTCTTCCCTACCGCGCCGGCGCCGTCGTGGTCGTCTTCACTCCCATCGCCGTCAGCTTGGCGCGCGCGGCCCTTGCCTCGGGCGTCTGCGGATGGCGCTGGATGAGCGAGCGCAGTTCGTGTTCGCCTTCCTCGCGCTTGTCCATCGCGATCAAGGCGAACCCTTTATGCAGTTGCGCCGCCGCCGCTTTGGCATTGCCGCTGAAACCCTCCAGCACCGCGTTATAGTTGCTGATCGCAGTCTGATAGTCCTTTTGCTGGTACGCAATCTCGCCCAGATAAAACTGCGCCGTTCCCGCCACATCGTCCAGAGGGTAGAAGTGCACGATGTCCTGGAACTCTCCTTGCGCCACCTGATAACGTCCAGCGTTGTAATCGCGCTCGCCTGCCTGCAGAGTCTCCTGTAACGGCGGCGCCTGCTGCGCGGGAGCCTGGCCCGTTCCGGTTCCCGGTGTTGTCCCGTTTGGCAGTGCCGATCCTGAACCGGATCCAGGGCCACCCGACCCTGAGGCGCCTGGCTCTGTCCCACTTTGTCCTGCCGCGCCCGGCTGCGGCTGTGCCTGCGCCGCCTGCATTGCCTGTAGCTGCGTCTGCAGGTCCTGCACCGTCTTGTCCAGCTTGGTGATGCGCGCTTTCAGCTCGTCCACTGAGTCATTCAGCGTCTGCGTTTGCCCGGAGACGGCGTCGAGTTTTGCGCTCGCTGAATCGTTCTGCGAGTTGATCTTCTGTTGCAGCGCGGTCATCGCCGCCGTCACCTGGGTTGCCTGGTCGGCACTTTGCTGCGCCAGGTGCTCCAGCACGCCCATGCGCGCATCCAGTGTGGATTGCAGCCGCTGCACCGCATCCAGCAACTGTTGCACCTGGGTTTGCAGTTCGACGGTCTCCTTTGAGACCGCGTGCGCGGGCATTGCAGCGGACCCAAACAGAAGAATCAGCGCCGTAACCGCGAGCAGACGTTGGCGAAGAGAGCTTGATTTGTGCATATTCAATGACCTTCCTGAATCAAAGAATCCCTGACTAGAACATACGGCAGCCGGCCATGCGGGGCGAGGCTACCGCGTCAGCTGAAATTCGTTTTGCTGCCGTTAATTTGTAGTGGACCCTCACCCCATCGCAAGCCGCGCTTACCCCGCTCCGTCAATCCACCGCCAGTTTTGCATCGCCACGGAAAAGGCTAGAAGCTAGCAGCTTCTTGCTGCCTCACCGGTCGATCGTGAACCCGTCTCTGCGGTTCAACTGCCAGCACTCTTCGGTTGAATCGGAGCAGAACGGCTTTTCCTTGCCGTAGCTGATCACGCGAATGCGATCGGTCGCGATGCCTGCTGTCACCAGCGCAGTCTTTGCCGCTTCAGCGCGATTCTGGCCCAGCACCAGGTTGTACTCGTCCGATCCGCGCTCGTCGCAGTAGCCGCCGATCGCGATCTTGATCTCGGGGTGCGCATTTAGATAATCGGCGTTCTTCGCCAGAATTGCCTGCGCGTCGCCGCGAATATCGTACGTATCATAATCAAAGAAAATCGGTTGCACCCGCGCGTTGAACTCTTCCTCCGCGCTCATGGACCTGCTGGGCACGCTGATCGCCGGTGGCGAATTCACCGTTACGGATGCCGATGCGTCAGCCGTGAGGCTACCCCCGCGAGCCACCAGATGATAGGTAGTCGACTCCGACGGTGTTACGGTCTTTACACCCACCGAGGGAACGTCGCCGATGCCGTCAATCGAAATCGAGGTTGCGTTGGTCGTCGCCCAGCGCAGTTGCACCTGGTCTCCAGCCGATATCACTGTCGGAGTCGCGGTCAGTTGTGCTGTCGGCACCCCTCCATTCTCGGTCGGCGCCGTTTCATTCGCTGGGGGCAATGTCGCGGTCTTCTTCTTGCCGCAACCCGAGACAGCGGTCAGTGCGACAAGCAAAAGAGCAATCGAGAAAATGGATTTCTGTGTCTTCAAGGGAATTCTCCTTCTCAAAAAAGGTCAAGTCACCACGCTATTTCAGTCGATTCGATCAATTCCGATCAGTCTTGTCCGATCATTTTTGATCAATCGGATTTTCTTGTTCTCTCGGCGCGCCTTCCGATATCAGCGTCCCTAAAATGATAGTTCATTGAATCTGTCATCGTGGTTAACGATCTTGGTAAATGATGCAGGTTAATTCCCGGGAACGCGCCTTACCGGCTGCCGCCTGAAAGCTCACTTCCAGCTCCAATTTGGCATCGAATTGTCGCCGGAGAAGGTCAGTTGCTGTTGGCCGGTGCCGTCCGCCAGCATCGTCCAAATCTGCGTTCGGTGCCCGATCTGCCGCTGAAACACAAGGTGGCGTCCGTCGGGCGACCACGATGGAAAGTCGTTGTTGCCCGCTTCGTGCGTGGCCTGCAGCCAGTTCTTGCTGGCAATGTCCATGATGTAGACGTCCTGGCCGCCGGGATCGCCGGGGCCGTACTTGCGATTCCAGCAGTACGCCAGCAGGCCGCCATTGGGCGCCCACGAGGGAGAGATGGCATAACCGCCGTCGGTCATGCGCTGCACATTGGCGCCATCCTTGTCCATCATGTAGATCTGCGGTTCGCCCGTCCGCCCGCTGACAAATGCAAGCTGATTGCCGGTGCGCGGATTCCAAACCGGCGAAACATCGGAGCCGAAAGACGAGATACTGTGCGCGCTGGAGCCGCTCACGTCTGAGATCCAGATGTCTGGATGGCCGCCGCGCGCCGAGGAGAAAGCAATCTGCAGCCCATCTGGCGACCAAGCCGGCGACTGGTTGCTGCCTCCCGCGGACCCGCCGGGAAAACTCACCAGGCGATTCAGGTCCTGCGAAAACATGCGAATCGCCCACCCGTCACCTCCCAGCGAAGCGAACGCAATCCGGGAATTATCGGGTGAGATGCGCGGAGAGATCGAAATGCTGCCCAGATGCGTAACGGCGTGCTGATTGGCCCCGTCGTAGTCCATCACCCAGATTTCTTTTGATCCGGTGCGATTGCTCACGAAGTAGATTTTCGTTTCGGCAATGCCATTGATCGCGCCGCCCAGCCGGTAGATGATCTCGTCGGCAAAACGGTGCGCAACCGTACGCGCCATCTCCTGGCTCGCCGCCTCGTTGTACTGTTTGGCCAGCACCGGCGCGCTGCCCGCATTTCGTGCGTCCGTCAGCCATCCGTAGACGGCCAGCCTGCCGTTGGTGGCAGAAAGCGCTCCAAAGGCCACCATTGCCGCGCTGGCTGGCGCAGCCGACCATTGGTCGGCGACGAACTCCTGCGGCGATCCCGGCATCGCCTGCGGCGCAAGACTCTTTGACACCATGTCGAATATGCCAGCGCTTGTCAGGTCGTTATAAAGCGTGGAATCGAAGACCGCCTTCAGCGGCGCCGTCCCAGGATCGTTCCCCACGGACTTGAAGTCGGCCGCAGCCAGGCGAATGCGCTCATTACCCAGGTTGGTTCCCGTGTGTACCCAGTCCTGTGCGGAGATTTGCGGCGCAGAAATATACGCCAGTGAAACTAAGAACAGGGGCCATTGCCGGGAAAAGATCCAAAATGTTGCCTTCATGCGATGTGCAATCCTTCCTGTTGGGGTAACAGAGGTTTGTGCGCACGCCACTAACCATTAACCACTTCCGACGTTTCACCGCCGACCGAGCCAACCACTCCTGCCGTTCCACCACCGACCAGACTAGCCACTAACCACTAATCACTAACCACTGCCTTTCAATACTCGCAGTAGTACGAGACCTTCAACGTACTCTGATTATAGTTCGACGGTAGCTGCCCAAACGTATCCACGCGCTGCGCGCCGAGCAGGCAGGATCGGTCCAGCGTCGGACTTCCGCTTGAGGTGTCGATTTGCGGTCCGCTGTGGCTGCCGTCACGGTAAATGGAAAAAACCAGGAACACCCGCGCGCCCTTCGGCGTTCGCGGATCTACTTGTCCCTTGTCCCAGCTCTGCGACATTTTGCGATTGATCTGGTCAACATACCACGGGAACAAGCTGGCGAAGTTGTTGTCGCCAACCGTCGTTGGGCCGGCCGATCCGAGCTGCATCTGATGCGGCATCACCGAACCCTTCTGCTCGCCGTACTGCGCCACATTCGTTTTGGGCGGTGGCTGGTGCTGTTGCGTCTTCGGAATGTTCTTTACCGTGGGCTTTACCGGCTTGCCCGGGATTGGAATCGCTGTCTCGTCTATGTGTTTTTGCTCTTTGGGACTCGGCGCTGCCGGCGCCTGGCTCGGCGTCTCCGTTGCCAACACATTCTGGTTGACCTGATCGGCCGGCAATGGGATTGTATTCGTCAGCGTCACCTGCATCGATCCGCCCGAGCCGGGGGTGCCCCAGTAGTTGTGATGAAACAGGCCCATCGCCCACGCGTAAGACAAGAGCATCGCCGCGATTACCAGATGCAGTCCCACCGAACCCGCCGCGGGTCCGGCAAGCGGCTCCGGCGTCAGTTCCAGCTCCAGGTGTCTGCTGCTTTCAAGAACGCTGCTCATGATTCTTTTCGAGGCTCACTCGTCGGCACTCTGCTTAATTCGCGCTCCCCGCCGAGCCTTTCAACTCAAGCGGTTGCGTCACGATCGACACATTCGTGATGCCTGACAGCTTCACCGCGTCCATCACGCTGGCGAAGGCGCCGAACGGCACCCGCTCGTCGCTACGCAAATAAATCGCCTGGTGCGCGGGGTCCACGCCCGCCTGATGCAAGCGCGCCGGAAGATCGTGCACGTTCACCGGCTGGTCGTTGAGAAACACGTTTTGATCGCGGTCGATGGTCACCACCATTCGCTCTTCAGTGATCTGTTTCACCGTCCGCGTCTTCGGCACATTCACTTCAATCCCGGACTGCAGCACCGGCTCGGTAATCATGAAGATCACCAGAAGCACCAGCACCACGTCCACCAGCGGAGTAATGTTGATCTCCGCCAGCGAACTTCGAGTTTGTCCGTTCATTGTTGTGAATGCCAAGCTGAATTCTCCGCTCGAGCCAGAACACTCGATCCCCGTCTGAGCCCCTACTTATATAGACTGCGCTCGGCTTCGAGAGGCATCTCGGCCTGTTCCCGCGGCGGCGTCTGCGTCCGCTGCGGCATCTCTTCGAGCGAGTTCAAGAGCTCGCGGCAAAAATCGTCCGTCGCCGAAGCAAAAATCCTGATCCGCGCTGAGAACTGGTTGTACGCCACCACCGCCGGCACGGCCACAAACAATCCCGCCGCCGTTGTAATGAGCGCCTCGCTGATGCCTGGCGCCACGGCGCGCAGCGTCGCTGCACCCGCAGTCCCCAGTCCGTGGAAGGCGTCCACCACGCCCATCACTGTCCCGAACAGCCCTACAAACGGCGCCGTAGCCCCGATGGTCGCCAGCCAGGTCATGCGCCGCTCCAGCGCCGTTATTGCGGTACTGGCCGCCGTTTGCGCAGTGCGCTCCAGCGGCGTCAGGTTCTTCGGAGGTCCGGAGCCGCCGGTCTGACGCTTGTAGGTCTCGTATACATCCTCAAAAACCTGCGCCAGCGGGCTCGCGCTGTAGTCGCCGGTAAGCGCCGCAATCTCCTGCAAGCGGGTTGCCTTGCGAAACGCGCGAACGAATTTCTTGCTCTGCGCCGTCGCCTTGCGGAACGTCGACATCTTGCCCAGAATCACGGTCCACGAGTAGAAACTAGCCAACAGCAGCACCGCCAGCACAAAGATCGCCACCGGCCCCATGTTGCTCATCATTTCAGCCAGTGCGCCAAAGCCCTGCGATGGCGCCGCGCCACTTCCCGCGCCGCCGTCAGTCTGCAAAAACAACGCCAATGCTGCGGTAAAAATCACCTTATACCTCAGTTTCCACGGTACCAGACTGCCTTCTGCTGCCCAAGTGACCGTTTGGGTGCATTCACTTGCGCCGCCCTGCGGCCAGCGCCGTTCCCGTTCAAGCTATGCTGCCGCCCGGATTCTGATGGACAATTGATTGGATGGAAGGCTTTCCTGGTTCACTCATTCGGTCTCCGTGGTAAAACGGATCAACCATGCTCGTCGAGCTTCGCGCTGAAAACTACGCCGTTATCGATCACGCCATCGCCTCGTTCGGGCCGGGCCTCAATCTCCTGACTGGCGAAACCGGCACAGGCAAATCCATCCTCGTCGACGCTCTGGCCCTCCTGTTAGGAGGCAAAGGTTCGGGAGAGCTGGTCCGTCACGGCGCTGACAAAGCGGCTCTTTCCTGCGTCTTCGAGTCGACGCCCGGCGCCGAATCCATCCTCGAAGCAAACGGCATCGACGCAGAGGGCGCCGAAATCATCCTTCGCCGTGAGATTCTCTCAACCGGCAAGGGACGAGTCTTCGTCAACAACCAGCCCGCCACCGTTCAATTCCTCAAGCTGCTTGCGCCCGAACTCGCGCTCGTCCACGCGCAGACCGAGAGTCTTTCCAGCTTCGACCAGGCGCAGCAACGCCTCCTCCTCGACCGTTTCGCCGGCATTTCGTTAGATGCGGTCACCGAGGCTTACGCTCGCTGGCATGCCGCGGCCGCCAAACTTAACGATCTCCTTCACGGAGAGCAGGACCGCCTGCGCATGGTTGATCTGTGGGCGTATCAGAGCAAGGAAATCGAGCAAGCCCATCTCCAAAGCGGCGAGGATGAGGCTCTTGAAACCGAAAAGCGTGTCCTTGCCAATGCCGAAAAACTTTATGCCGCCGCCATGAGCGCCTTTGACCAGCTCTACGAAGGGAGCGCCAGCGCTGAAGCCGCTCTGCGCGACGCAATCCGCAACGTCGAGGAACTTGCCCGATATGACGGGCGCTTTACAGAACCCGCGCAGCAGCTCGCCTCCGCCCGCGCCACTATCTCAGACGTCGCCGCCTCGCTCCGCGACTACGCAGAAAGCATCAACGCCTCTCCCGAGCGCCTCGCGGAAATCGAAGACCGCCTGGCCCTCATCGATCGGCTCAAGAGGAAGTACGGCAAAACGGTCGCCGAGATCATCGCATTTGGGGAAGATGTCGCCGCAAAGCTGTCTAAGGTTGAAGACCGCGACGAAACCCTCAAAGCCCTACGCACCGATCTCGATCTCGCCGCGGCGGAATACCGCAAAGCGGCCTCAGCGATCACCGCCGAGCGCAAAGCCGCCGCAGCCAAGCTTGCCAAGCTTGCCGAAGCGCAGATCAACTCGCTCGCTATGAAAGTCAAATTCGAAGTCGCCGTCACTTCAAGCGACGAGGAATCCGCGTGGACGTCCGCCGGCTTGGACTCGGTCGAGTACTGCATCGCCACCAACCCCGGCGAGCCGCTCAAGCCGCTGGTTGAGATTGCCTCCGGCGGCGAGCTCTCCCGCGTGTTGCTCGCTCTCAAGGTTGCAGTTGAGGAAGGATCCACGAACAAGACAAAAAGGAAGACCACGCCACGCACGCTCGTCTTCGACGAGATCGACATTGGGATCGGAGGCCGGGCCGCTGAAGCTGTTGGCCAGAAGCTCAAGGCCCTCGCCCGTGCCCAGCAGGTGCTCTGCGTCACCCACCTCCCGCAGATTGCCGCCTTCGCCGATCAGCACCTTGCCGTGGAAAAGCGCGAGAAGGATGGCCGGACACAAACCCGCATTCGCGTCCTCGACGACCGCGCCCGCACCCACGAAGTCGCCCGCATGTTGTCCGGAGCCAAAGTGACCGAAACCAGCTTGCAGCACGCCGCCCAAATGATCGCCGGAAGCAAGTAAGCCACTCGGGCCGATAAAACCCGTCTGACCTCTCCCGTCGGCACCGATTCGATTCCGCTCTCCGAAGGCCCCCGAAGGCGCTCCCAACGCCGGAGATAATTACCTTAGTAATTAAAGACCGCATTTTGGTTTGCATTTAATTGGTGACTTCGATAACCTCTGAATCGAATTACCTTGCAGCCGTATTCCCCTTGCCACTCTTTTTGTGTTCCGTATCTGCCTGCCTTGGAGTTCCCTGCCTCAGGAGCATTTATGCGAGTGGCGTGTGCCTGCTGTTCCATGTCTCGACGCAGTCCTCTATCCCCACGCAGATCTCCAAGCATCCCATCACTTCGGACGGCCTTCCTGCTTGTTGTTTCGTTGTCTCTTGTTGCCCCCGTTCTCTCGGGCTGTGGTGGCGGGTCCATCGCCGTCAATCTGAATACCATTGCGGCCATCGGATCGCCGGCCACGAATGTGCGCGTGAGTCAGACCGTGCAATTGACCTCAAGCTACCTGGCTTCCGGACTGCCGATGACCTTCTATGTCAATGGAATCCCCGGCG
Organism: Acidobacteriaceae bacterium; assembly: GCA_003134815.1. Taxonomy (GTDB): domain Bacteria; phylum Acidobacteriota; class Terriglobia; order Terriglobales; family Acidobacteriaceae; genus Telmatobacter. The sequence goes on from PLCO01000018.1 coordinate 37,488, forward strand.
GCAACGCGAAATTCGGCACGATCTCGAGTTCTGGACTTTACACAGCCCCGGCGGTTGTCCCCAGTCCCTACACGGTCCAGATCACGAGTTCCATTGCCAAATATCCGACCGCCGTTCCCGGCTCGGTATCGATCCAGGTTTGGAATCCGATTCCTGTTCTCGGCACAGTCACTCCCAACGGATTCTCCGAGGGCACGACAACCGTCATCGTCAACGGTTCGCAATTCGTTTACGGCGCGCAGATCAGTTGGAACGGCGCTTTTGTTACCACCACTTATGTCTCGAGCACCGAATTGGTGGCGCAAATCGCCGCGCCTAACCCCGGTACGTACCCGCTCACAGTCACTAACCCGAATCCCGGCTCGGCCAGCGCGCTGCCTCTCTCTTTGAAGGTCGGCCCCGGCTTGGTGGTGCTGACACTTGAGCCAAACTCCGGCACCGACGTCAGAGTATCGAACACGCTGAACCTCGGCCTAATGGTGAACGGGACCGACAATCCCGCCGTTACTTTGCAGGTGAACGGGATTGCCGGCGGTAACGGCGTAATCGGCACCGCGGTATCGAATGCCGATGGTTCCATCACCTATACCGCGCCGCCCGTTGTTCCCACGCCGAGCAACATCGTCCAGCTAACCATTACCAGCGTCGACAATCCTGCGGTCTCCATCACGCAAAACATCTCAGTGATGAATCCGATTCCGATTCTCACTTCCGCCTCGCCGATGGCATTCAATCCCGGGCCGGCGACCATTGTATTGACCGGCCAGAAATTCATTACCGGAGCACAAGTGCTGGTGAATGGAGCTCCAGTCTCCACGACATTCAACAGCGGAACGCAACTGACGGCGTCTGTGGATCAGGCCCAGCCGGGCAATCTGGATTTGCAGGTTCTCAATCCGAATCCCGGCCCCGCAGCATCGAATGACCTAATTGCCACGGTCAGCGGCACGCCGCCCACTCCGATAGTCAGCCCGAATGACGCCGCGCGCTTCCTGGAGCAGGCTACGTTCGGCGCAACAGACGCCGACATTCGCAACCTCTCGCTCATCGGGTACCAGGCATGGCTGAACGAGCAGTTCGCCATCCAGCCTACGCCCACTGAGCCGGGCGTTGAGCAATCGCTCATTGTCAACAATCCGCCCTGCGCCACGGCCGACGTCAAATGCAACGCCGCGCTCTTTGTCCAGAACAACCAAAACGAGAGCCTGGTGCAGGATACGTTCTGGCAGCAGTCGCTAACCGCCCCTGACGAGCTACGCCAGCGCGTCAAGTATGCTCTCTCGCAGCAATTCGTCATCTCCAGCAACAACACCACGTCGATCCAAAACATGCCGCGAGGCGAAGCCAGCTATTACGACATGCTCGGCAACGATGCATTCGGCAACTTCCGCCAGCTTCTGCAGGATGTAACCCTCAGTCCGATGATGGGACAGTTCCTCTCAATGCTCGGCAATAACAAGGGCAACGCCACCACCGACCCCGACGAAAACTACGCGCGCGAAGTGATGCAGCTCTTCACCATTGGCCTGTGGAAGCTGAACGATGATGGCTCGCAGCAGCTCGCAAACGGCCAACCCATTCCCACTTATTCAAATACTGATGTGATGGGCCTTGCTGCGGTATTTACCGGCTTCAGTTGGAACATTCCCGGCAACTCGACTGACACAGCATGGTCCAACTGCTGCATCTACGTCGGCCCCGGCTACGGCGAAGAGCTGTTGCCCATGCAGAGTTTCCCCAGCCACCACTCCACGGTCGAAAAGGACTTCCTCGGCGTGAGCATTCCCGCTTCGGGCAGCCCCGATCCCGAGGGCGATCTCAAAATCGCTCTCGACACGCTCTTCAATCATCCGAGTTTGCCTCCGTTTGTCTCGAAGCAGTTGATCCAGCACCTCGTCACCAGCAATCCCAGCCCGGCTTATATCAATCGCGTCGCGCAAGCGTTCAAAGACGACGGCACCGGCGTGCGGGGCAATATGCAGGCCGTCATCACCGCAGTCCTCATGGATACAGAGGCTCGCGATACGGCTACCGCCACCACTAATCCGCAATACGGCAAGGTGCGCGAGGCACTGCTGCGCTACACCGAATGGGCGCGAGCCTTCACTGCGCAATCCCGCACAGGCTCGTTCGACGTGGGCAACACGCAGGATCCCATCTACGGCCTCGGCGAAATGTGGCTGCGTTCGCCCAGTGTCTTCAACTGGTTCGCCCCCGGCTACACGCCCCCTAATTCGCCGATCTCCGCCGCCGGGCTGCTTTCGCCCGAGATGCAGATGACGAATGTCTCAACGGTTGTCGGCTACATCAACTATCTGCAAAGCGCCATCGGCGCCAACGCCCAGGGCGGGCCTGACGTCTTCTCGTACTACTCGACTGAAATGTCTCTCGCCGCGACGCCCGATCAGCTTATGGATCGCATCAATCTTCTGCTCATGTCGGGACAGATGTCGGCAACGCTTTACGACCAGATTCTCGGCGCGATTACGGCCATCCCCATTCCGGCAAGCAATCAAAACGCAATCAACGCCGCGCTTCTGGCGCGCGCACAAACCGCTATCTATCTCACTGTGGCGTCGCCCGATTACGCCGCGCAGCAATAGGAGCAAGCCATGAGCATGAGCCATCAATCCCGCCGGCAATTCCTTCGAACGGCCTCCATGGCCTCGATGGCCGGCTTTTACGTGAGCCCGTTCTTTGTCGAGCTCAACTCACTCGCCGCCATGGCGCAGGGCACCGGCGGCACCGACTATCGAGCCCTTGTCTGCGTCTATCTGGCGGGCGGCAACGATGGTCACGGCACCGTTATCGCCACCGATCCTGAATCCTTTGCCGCGTTCACGAGTGCCCGTTCCGGCGCGCCAGGCCTCGCCTATCCCATGGCCGAACTGCTGCCCATTACGCTCCAGACTCCGCAGTCCGGCCGCACGTTCGCGCTTAATCCATCTCTCGGCGGCGTGCAGACTCTCTTCAACGCAGGCCGCGCCGCCATTGTCGCCAACACCGGGACCCTCATCGCTCCGGCCACCAAAACGCAGATCAACGCGAACTCCGTCCCGCTGCCCGATTCGCTCTTCTCGCACTTCGATCAAACCGCCGCGTGGCAGGCCATTGCCGCCAACCTCGGCAGCGGCGAGCGCGTCGGTTGGGGTGGCGCTGTCGCCGATGCCATCGAGGCCATGAACCTCAATTCCAACTCCATGTTCACTTGCATCTCCACTGCGGGCAACGCGCTCTTCCTCTCCGGCCAGGATTCGTTTCAGCTCAACGTCACCTCAGCCGGGCCCATCCCCATTTACGGTCTCCAGAACCCTCCATTTGGCCTGCCCGCCGCAGCCAACCCTCTCAACTCCATCCTTACGGCCGATGAAAATAATCTCTTCTCGCAGGAATACGAAATCGTCATCAACCGCTCCATGCAGGCGCAGGCCATGCTTGCAACTGCAATGACGCCCGCGGGTGCGGCAGGCGTGGCCAATCCGCCGCAGTATCTCGATCCCATGACCAACATGCTCGTCAACAACCCGTTGGCCACTTCCATGCAAACCGTCGCTCGCATCATAGCCGGCCGTGCCCAGCTCGGCGTCACTCGCCAAATCTTCTACGTCCAGCTCGGCAGTTTCGACACCCACAACAACCAGGCAGTTCAACACGCGCAGCTCCTCACCCAGCTTGGCGCAGCCTTCGAGTATTTCGATGGCCTCATGGTCGGCATGGGCCTGGGCAACAACGTCACTTCATTCACCATCTCCGACTTCGGCCGCACGCTCACCTCGAACTCCAACGGAACCGACCACGGCTGGGGCAGCCACCACTTCGTCGTCGGCGGCGCCGTGCAGGGCCAAAACATGTACGGCCAATACCCGATCGTCGGAGTCAATCAGGCCAATGACCTGGGTGCAGGCCGCTTGATTCCCACCACCGCCGTCGAGCAGTACGCAGGCACGCTCGCCAGTTGGTTCGGCCTCTCCGACAGTCAGATCCGAACCGTCTTTCCCAATTTCGGGAATTTCGGCACTAATCCCTATCTCGGCTTCATGAGTTAGGGAAAAGAATCCGCGGCCAGCGAATCGCTGGCCGCTCAGACGTCTCTGCCTTGGAAGGGGCGGGACATTACAGCACGATAGAACATAGAGAAAACTAAAGCACGAGCCTTAACCAGGGGGACCCCATCCATCGCGCAGCTCCATCGCACGATGGGTGGGATACCACGAACACATCCGTCTGCATTGTCGTGCCGAGTGCGGCGCACAATCGCCGCCAATTGTGCACCGAACGCAATCGAATGCGTGTCCTGAGCCCACAACCGGCCTTGCCGCTCGAAGGGCGGCGCGCATTCAGCGTCGTTACATCGAGATGCTGATCGCTATTCCGATCCCCGGATATCTGTCGTCGTACATGTAATAACCGTCGCCCTGGTAAACCACGTAGACGTCGTCGGTGTCATACCAGTCATTCGACCAGTCTCCCGGCCAGGGGTCGAGAAGCGTAATCCAATAGCCGTTGTACTGGAAGCGTGGGTATCCTTCGAAAACCATGAACGGAAGACCGTAGATCCGAAACATATTCCGCTGCCCGAAGTAGACATTGAACCGGGCATCAGGAACACGGTAGCCGTTGTAGCCGCCCCGTTGTTGCCAATTGCGATGGTCGGACTGCCAGTTCCCTGCGCGATGACTTTGCCAGGTGGTCTGCTCTGCACGCTGCTGCTCTTGCGTGCGCTGAGGTTGTTGGTGCTGGTCGCGCTGCTGCTGTTGTCTCTGATCCTGCTGCTGCGCCTGCCTCTGGTTGTTCTGGTTCTGCCTGTCCTGATTCTGCTGTTG
>PLCO01000055.1 GCA_003134815.1 Acidobacteriaceae bacterium
AGTTGGCGAGTTGGCGAGTTGGCCGGTTGGCGGTAAGCGGGTTGGCCGAGGGCTTTTTCCACATTGCAAAGAGGGGGGTGGCTGGACGGCCAGAGCATGCAAATTAGAATCGAAACGCTGAGAGCTGAAGGCTCATCGAAATGAGCGGAGGGGCCCATGAGCAAATCGCAGGCAACGCGCATTACCTGGCTTGGCCACGCAACCGTGCTGATTCAAACCGTGCAGGGAACCAACATCCTAATCGATCCTTTTATTGCGCACAATCCCAAATACCCGAAAGACTTTGAATTGCCGGAGAAGATTGATTTTGTTTTACTGACGCATGGGCACGGGGACCACATCGGGGACGCCGCGCCTGTGGCCAAGAAGCACGGGGCGACGGTTGTCGCGATCTATGAGCTGGCGGACTACATCGCCGGCCAGGGCGTGACGCAGACGATGGGAATGAATCTGGGCGGGACGGTAACGCTGGATGACGTGACGGTGACGATGGTTGACGCGAAGCACTCCGCTGCCGCGAGCGACGAGAAGGGCACGCACTACGTGGGCGTGGCTGTCGGCTTCGTGCTCGCCGTTGCCGGAGGGCCAGTGCTCTACCACTCGGGCGACACTTGTGTTTTCGGCGACATGGCGCTGATACGCGAGATATACCAGCCGCGGGTGGTGATGCTGCCGATCGGCGGCTACTACACAATGGGGCCGCAGGAGGCGGCGGTCGCGTGCCGCCTGCTTGAGCCGGAGACGGTGTTGCCGATTCACTGGGGAACATTTCCGGCGTTGACGGGAACTCCGGCGGAGCTGGCGGCGCTTGTGGGGCCGGAGGTTAAGGTTGTGCATTGGAAGCCGGGGGACGAAATCTCCGTGTAGGGAACAGGGAACAGGGAACAGGGAACCCGGATCGATTCCTGTGGGTGGGAGAAGGTCGCGAAAAGCAAAAGCAGGTCCTTCGGCTCCGCTGAAAAGCGCTTCGCTCAGGATGACACTTCATTGGTAGGGGGACGGAGAGCAGGGAACCGAGAACTGTTCCTACTGATCCCGTGTCTGCTTGATGGCGCGCGGCGATTGCACAACTTCGCCCGGCCCGCGTGAATCGTTGACGCCGAGGCGCATGGGAGCGCTGGAGCCGGCGGCGCGGCAGTTGCGGATATCGCGCAGGATCTCCTGCTTTTCGCGCGCATAATTGCTGGCCAGCCGCGTTAGAGCGTAGGTGATGATGTCGCTGTGGTGCAGATCGGCCGCCAAGGGATCGCGCCGCATGCTCAGCCACAGACGGTGCACAAGCTCGACGTCCTCGGGACCAAGCGCGGGCGCGTGCGGGCCGATGTAGAAGACCTTTGTCTGGCCGTCCGCGCCGATGACATAAAAGTTGAACTGGCGCTTCGGCTCGGACAGCGCTTCCCAGGCCTGGCCCATGTGAAAGGCCTGATCCTCGGCGGACATGGAGCTGGATTGCCCAGCAACGACCGACTCGACCTCGAGCGAGTTTGCGGTTTGTGCCAGCGCGGCGAACACGTCGCCCGCCGGTATCACGAGAAGGGAGACTCTTTTGCCGAAGCTCTCAGCCACCGAGACAGCTTTGGTGAACAGCATTTGCTCGTGCTCGCTGAAACTTTGCTGCTCGGCGCTAAGGTACTCGGGGCCGCCGGCGCCCATCATGCGCACGCTGACGACGACCACGTCGCGGTCGACCGTGCTTGTCCGTCCCAGCGTCCACTTCAACGCCAGCGGATTGGCGGCATCGCGCATGGTGACGATGACGCCGTTGGGCCGGATTGCGGTCGACTCCTGGCTGATGGTTTCCTGGTGCTCAAGCTGGAAGTGGTCCTTCATCTGCCGCGCGGTCAGCGCGTGCCGGCGCAGGTTCACGCGCTCCGAGACGGTGAAGACAATGAAAAACGCGATGGAAAACAAGATACCGCTGACGGTAGCTACCGACTTGGTGAACAGGTTGACGGTGGCCACGGCCAGCAGCACCATGAAGACCGACATGAGGCCGAGCGGAATCTCGATTTTGCCGATGCGGATATTGGGCGGAACCTTCCAGCCGCGCTCGCCGTGATACTTCCAGCGCAGCACGAGCATGGACAGGCCGTTAAAGGTGAACGACCAGATGACGCCGAAGGCATACGCCTCGCCGAGCATGATGATGTTGCCGCGGCTGACGATGATGGTGAACATCTGCAGGATGAAGACCAAATTGACGATGCGGTAGCTGGTGCCGAACTTGTTGTGCGGCTTGCGGAACCAGTCTGTCAGCACGCCGTCTTCCGCCACGCGCATCAGCACGCCGGTTGAACCGATGATCGATGTATTGATGGCGCCGGAAAGAATGAGGAATCCGACCACGACCACGAAGATGCGGAAGGCAATGCGCCAAAACATCGGTCCCGCCATGTACATGGCCAGGCCGGCGATCAGATTGTTCTGGTAGATGGTGGTTCGCGGGCCGTTGGGAATGAGCATGGAAGCCAGCAGCGTGCCGCCGCCGGTGAAGATGAGGCTGTAAATGGCGATGACGATGGCCGCGCGCTTGAGGTTTTTGAGCTTGGGGTGCGCGATTTCGCGGTTGACCTGGGCCAGGCTCTCCTCGCCGCTCATGGCCAGAATGGAGTGGCCGAAGGCCATAAGGATGCCGAAGAAGCCGAAGATCGGCAAACCTCTGTGTCGCAGGAAGCCGAGCGCGTCGTCACTGAAATGGAGATGAGACGGGATGGGCGATGGCGGCAGCGACGCGCCGCGGATCCACACTGTGTATGTGCCCCAGATGAAGAGGATCACCACCATCACGGTGGTGATCTGCATGACTCGCAGGGCCTTGTCGCTGGACTCCTCGATGCCCTTGATGTTCTGCCACCAGTAATAGATGGTGACCAGCGCGCCCAGCAGCGCGGAGGTGTAATCCATGTTGAACTGGATGGGCTGGCCGTGCGCAATCATGGCCGGGGGCAGCCAGTGCGCCTGGTTGGCGACGGTCAGCAGCTCGTTAATGAGGCCAGTGACATATTGGCCGGCAGAGACGCCGGAGATGGGGCCGGTAAGAATGTAGTCGAACATGAGGGCGGAGACGCTGAGCTTGGCGAATCCGCCGCCGAGTGCTTCCTTGACGACGCGGTAGACGCCGCCGCGGGTGAACATGGAGCAGCTCTCGACGTAGACGGCGCGCACCGCGAAGCTGAACAGCATGATGCCGAGAATGAACCACGGTGCGGCTGCTCCGACCGCTTGTTCGGCGATGCCGCCGGCGTAGAAAGCGGAGGAGCCGAGATCATTGAGGACGATGGCCGCGGCGCGCCAGAAGGAGATGAAGGTGAGCATCACCGAGGAGGCGACGATCAGTCGCACTCGGTCGTTGGGGGGAGCAACGGTGGTTCTGGTAGAGGCCATCGCGAAGTGTCCGGCGAGGCGCAGCCGGTGGTTTAAATCGTTTGAGCGAAACCACCGCTCTGCGACGAGTTTAATTTTCAATTAAGGCAGTGTCAACGAAATAAAAATCCATTCATTCAAGGCTTACTTGCGGGCGCACTTTTGTGCGGCCGGCAGCACACGAGCGAGGAAGCAAGTGGGTGATTTCAAACGCATAGGGATTTCAGAGGCATAGGGATTCTAAATACATAGGGATTTGAGATGCGCAGGTTCAGCCAAGGCGGCGGAAATCGCGAGGATCGACGGCCTGGCGAGATGGCCTTTGATTCAACCGGCCGACGGTCGCATGATTGGGCTCTTTGAGGAAGCTAGTCTTTGCCGAAAAGCTCTTTGCCGTCCTCAACGAAGCTGATCAGGACAACGACCGCTGACCCGATCATGCCGAGAAAGAACATCGCTTCCAGCAGACGAATTGCAACAACCGCGAGGATCATGTTCCGAGTCTACCGCAACTCCAGCGCAAGTCCAGCGCAACCCCAGCGCAACCCGAATGTTTTACACTCGCCCCTGTATGCAATCGTCAGGGAAGAATAGGGGCTGGAAGCATTGGGGATGGAAGCAGTGGGCCGCAGCCGGACTTTCCGCAGTCCTGCTCGAGTTGCCGTTCCCGCTGGCCGGGCCAATGCCTCCGTGGCGGTCAGGGTTTGCGTGGGTTGGTCTCGTTCCGTTGCTGTGGGCGCTGCTGGCGGATCGCAAAGACGACGGAACTAAATTAGAAGGCCGAAAGAGCGAAGGGCGCAAAGGCGGGAGTCGCGAAGGCGAAGGGCGCGAGAGCGAGGGCCATCAATCGGAAGGCGGGAAATCCGATGGCCGGCATCCGCTGCGGCATGCTTTTGGTCTTGCATATTTTTGCGGTGTTCTCTGGTACGTGGGCAATTGCTACTGGATTCGCGACACCATGCTGCGCTACGGCAATATGCCGCCCCTTGCGCCGGAACTGCTGACGCTGGGGTTCAGCCTGGTGCTCGGACTCTATTTCGGCTTCTTCGGCCTTGGAGTTGTGCTCGTTCGGCGAGCGACGGGGTCCGTGCGGATGGCTCTGGCGTTTGCGCCATTTCTCTGGACCGGGCTGGAGCTTGCAGGCGCGCGGATCACGAGCGTTCCGTGGGACCAGCTTGGGTACTCGCAGATCGACAATGCGCTCGTGAACCAGCTCGCGCCGTGGACGGGCGTGTATGGGATCACTTTCGTACTCGTCGCCGTCAACGCGCTGCTTGCCGGGGCGCTGCTGGTTGATCAAGAATCGATGGGCCGCTCCGCGGCGGGCTCGAAAGGCCGCTTCGCGGGACGCTGGGCGTGGGCGGCTTGCGGTGCAGTTTTGCTAATCTCCGGTTTCGCCGGAGTCTTTGTTTCGGCTCCCAACACTGATCCCACTGCAACCGCCGTTCTTATCCAGCCCAACCTTGACGTGGGCGCGGGCAACAATTGGCAGGGACCGGAGTGGGACCGCCACATCGCCGAATTCACGCGGCTGGCCGGCGAGCAGTGCAAGAACTACATTGCCGGAATTCCGCAGACCGGCGCGCCAGACGGTGAGGTCGTCTGTCCGCCGTATCCAACGCATCCCGATCTCGTTGTGTGGCCGGAATCCCCGGCGCCATTTATCGAGGATGACGCAGGCTTCATGCAGGCTTTGCGAACTGTTTCTGAGACGGCGCAGGCGCCATTGGTGGTGGGCGGCATCGGCACAGAATTTTCGCAGCAGGAAAGTGTCTGGCACGACTACAACTCCGCGTTCGTCGTCGAGGCCGACGGACAGATGATCGGACGCTACGACAAAATCCACCTCGTACCGTTCGGCGAATACATTCCTTTCCAAAATCTGCTCACATTTGCGCATAAACTGACCGGGCGAGTCGGGTTGTTTACTCGCGGGAGTGAGCACAAGGTTTTTGTTCTCGATACGCAGAGCGGCGGGCGTCATCGCTACGGAGTTTTCATCTGCTATGAGGAGGTGTTCGCGGACGAAGTGCGCGAGCTGGCGCGTAACGGCGCGGAGGTGCTGGTGAACATCAGCGACGACGGATGGTACGGCGACACCAGCGCTCCGTGGCAGCACCTGAACATGGCTCGCATGCGCGCCGTTGAAAATCGCCGCTGGCTCTTGCGCGACACCAATACTGGAGTCACAGCCGCCATCGATCCGTATGGCCGCGTGCGGCAGAGCATACCTCGTCATCAGGTGGATGCGCTGCCGGCCGAGTTTGGCTTCCGCGACGGCGTGACCTTCTACACCGCGCATGGCGACGTGTTTGCGTGGCTGTGTGCGTTGCTGAGTCTAGTGGTGGTGGGCTGGGCGGGAGCTAAACTGCTGCATTCGTGAGGCTTCGCTCCCGCTGCCCCTAGACAATGACAGAGCAATGTTGAGTGATGTATACTATACATCATGAGAAGGACTCAACTCTATCTCGAAGAGGACCTATGGGCGGCGCTTCATGCCAAGGCACGGCTGGAGGGAGCCACTGTCTCAGAGCTGGTGCGGGTTGCTGTGCGAGAACGTTACTTGGGAAACCTCGAAGAGCGCAAGCAAGCGATGCTGGGGATCATCGGTTTGTGGAAGGACCGAGACGATCTTGAAGATACAGAAACCATGGTCAGGAGATTACGCGGGGGCACTCGGCTAAAGCGTGCGCAAGCAGGACTGCGCGCCAAATGACTGTTTTCATCGATACCGATGTGGTCATCGAAGTCTTGCGCGGTCGAAATCGTGCGTTCACCGAAAATTGGCAACGGCTCGCTGCTTCTCAGGTGGCGATTCTTATCTCACCAGTGACGATTGCCGAGGTGGGTGCGGGAGCACGTCCCCGGGAGAAGGAGGTCATCGCCAGGCTGTTCGCCCCGCTCATCTGTGTGTCCATCGATGCGCTCATCGGCCATCGTGCGGGTGAGTATCTGCTCCGATACGCCAGGAGCCACAACGTAGAGATTGGCGATGCGCTGATTGCGGCATCAGCAATGCAGTCGAACTCCGCTCTGTGGACGCGCAACCGCAAGCACTACCCGATGCCCGATCTGAACTTTTACCCTTGAGACGGGATGCCGATCGCTTTGACCAAGGAAGCTAGCCCAGCTGTCGCAGTGGTAATCTGAAGTCTGTCAAGAAGACGAAGAATCACCGCCCAACCCAAGGTCAGGTTTCAAGCACAATGTCGCTGAACGATCTCGAATTCGCCTACGCTCCCGTGCGCAATCAAGTGCGCGACCTGCGGGAGTATCTTTGACCCTGCCCGCATCCGCAGGGAACTCTCCGAAATAGAAAAGAAGCTTTCCGACCCGGCGCTGTGGTCCGATCCTGCCGCGTCGAAGCCGATGATGCGCGATCGCAAGCGGCTTGAAGCGCTGGTCCACGACGACGACGAACTGGTTCGCCGCACGGGCGACATTGAAGCCTACATTGAGCTGGCGCGCGAGGGCGAAGATGTTCTGGCCGATCTGGAGCGCGACATCAAAGCGCTTGGCGCTTTTGCCGAAGAGTTGGAAGCTCGAACGATGCTTTCCGGCGAGGCTGACGCGCTCAATGCCATCGTCACCGTGCATCCCGGCGCCGGCGGCACTGAAAGCCAGGACTGGGCCGAGATGCTGCTCCGCATGTACCTGCGCTGGGCCGAGCAGCAGGGCTTCAAAACCGAGATGAACGACTATCAGGCCGGCGAAGAGGCCGGAATCAAGTCCGCCACCTTCACCATCATCGGCGAGTATGCGTTTGGCCAGCTCGCGGGCGAAAGTGGAGTGCACCGGCTGGTCCGCATCTCGCCGTTCGACTCCGCCAAGCGCCGCCACACGTCTTTTGCTTCGGTTTATGTTTCGCCGGAGATCGACGAAACAATCAATGTCGACCTGAAGCTCGAAGACCTGCGCATTGACACGTATCGTTCCGGAGGCAAGGGCGGCCAGCATGTGAACACTACTGACTCCGCCGTGCGCATGACGCACCTGCCGACGGGAATTGTGGTGCAGTGCCAGAACGAACGCTCGCAACACAAGAACCGCGACAAGGCCATGAAGATGCTGCGCTCACGGCTCTACGAGTACGAGCTTGAAAAGAAGCGGGCGATTTCAAAAAAGCTTGAAGACTCGAAACTGGAAATCAATTTCGGCTCGCAGATCCGGTCGTATGTGCTGCAGCCCTACCGGATTGCCAAGGATCATCGCACCAAGGTTGAGGTTGGCGACGTGGATAAGGTGCTGGACGGCTTTCTGGAGCCGTTTCTGCGCGGGTATTTGCTGGCGAAGCGGCGGGGCACGGCGACAGAGCCGGAGGCCGACGATGATTTGGACGAGTAGCGCGCACGACAGAGAACAGAGAACTATGGCCAACGACAATGCGATTATTGACGAGATGCTGCGCAAGGCGAAGACCATCGCCGTTGTCGGCATGAGCGACAAGGCACACCGCGCGAGCCACAACATTGGCCGTTACCTGGCCGAGCACGGCTATCGCGTGTTCCCGGTCAACCCAGCGATCAAGGAAGTGCTGGGAGGGCCGTGCTACGCGGATCTCGATGCCGCGCAGGCCGCCGCCCTTAAAGACACTAGCTCTGGCGAGACAGGACACGGAATCGATCTCGTCGACGTGTTTCGCGCCTCAGAAAATGTGCCGCCCATCGTCGACGACGTGATCCGCCTCGGGATTCCGTATCTCTGGTTGCAGGACGGAGTCATCCACGCCGAAGCCGTAGCCCGCGCCCAAGCTGCCGGGGTGAAATGTGTCCAGAATGACTGCATCTATCGGCGGCACGCGGCGATGGCGCAATGACCTTGCCGGGATGCGCCGACATTTCTGTAACCTTCGTTCGATAGACTGAGTCTTAAAGACAGGGATCAGGTTTCAGATGTCAGGTTTGAGAGGGCAGGGTTCAACTTTCGTGCGCTTCTCGCGTTTCATTTTCGCGCTGTTGCTCGCTTCCGGGCTTTTCGCGTCGGCCCAGCTTTCCGCTCCCGCCAGTTCGGCGAAGGACACGAAAGCTGCATTTGATGCGCTCCACCTTCGCGTCGAATTGCTGGTACCTCGCGACAATCTCTATAGCAGCGACCAATATAACAGCGACCAACTGAACGAATCCGGGCTCCATTTCAAGCTCGAGCCCGGATGGCACATCTACTGGGAGAACGCAGGTGATTCCGGCGAGCCTGCGCACATCCAATGGACACTGCCCAAGGGAATCAGCGCCACTGAGATACAGTTTCCGGCTCCAAAGCGGCTGCCCCTTGGTCCGTTGATGGACTTCGGTTACGAGAATGAAGTGTTGTTTCCCTTCAACTTTCATTTGGATGACAGTGTCAAGGCTGGGCCAGCTGTTCTACATGCAAAGGTCAATTGGCTCGTTTGCCGTGAGGTTTGTATCCCAGGGAAGGCTGACTTGGAGCTCACGAGGAATGTCTATCGCGGTCTCTACGATCTTGGACTAATTCAGCCGCCCCTCTTTCAGCAGTTTCTCAACCAGCTTCCGCAGCCGTTGCCAGCGGGCGATTCGGCGGTCTTCCAGCCGACCGCAACGGGCTTTCACCTCGCAGTCTCCACCGGCCAGCGGGAGACACAGGCGGAGTTTTTTCCGGAAGACCAAGACGTTCTGAATAATCCCGCGCCGCAGACTGTGACTCCGACTGCAACGGGCCTAGTACTGGATCTTAAAAAGGACGCCAACCTAACCGCGAACCCCGCGCAGTTGAAGGGCGTGATCGAGCTGAACGGCGGGAGGAACTACGAGATCCTGGCGATGCCTGGAGCCGTAGCTGTCCCGTCCGCATTTTCGCTTGCCGCGCTGGCGCGCATCGTTGGCCTCGCTTTTCTCGGCGGACTGCTGCTCAACCTGATGCCGTGCGTCTTTCCTGTGCTGTTCTTGAAAGGCCTGGCGCTGGTCAACTCCGGTAACGAGGAGAAGCACAAACTCCGCGTCCATGGCTTCGTGTATACCATCGGAATTCTTGTCTCCTTCTGGACGCTCGTGGCTTTGCTGCTCGGTTTGCGAGCGGCCGGCGCAACGCTGGGCTGGGGATTCCAGTTCCAGTCGCCGGTTTTCCTCTCGCTGATGGCTGGCCTGCTTTTCTTTCTCGGGCTCTCGCTCGCCGGACAGTTTGAAATTGGCCTGACGCTGACCAGCGCCGGAGGCTCACTGGCTGCGAAGCAAGGTTACGCGGGCAGCTTCTTTACCGGAGTGCTTGCCGTTGTTGTTGCCACGCCGTGCACCGCGCCGTTTATGGGAGCGGCGATCGGCTACGCGTTCGCGCAACCCGCTGCCGTTACCTTCGCCGTCTTTACCGCGCTCGCTCTCGGGCTGGCCGCGCCCTACGTCGCGCTTACACTTCAACCCGCGTGGACCCGCCTGCTGCCGAAGCCAGGCGCGTGGATGGAGATTCTGAAGCAGGCAGTCTCGATTCCTATCTTCGCTACTGTCATTGGGCTGGTGTGGCTGGTTGCCACAGCTTATGGAGCGGTGCTGCTGGCCGCATTGCTCGGGAGTTTTCTGTTGCTCGCGATTGCGGGATGGTTCCTCGGCCGCTGGCCGGCGAAGCGATGGGCGACTGCGGTTGCTGTGTTTATCGTGCTCGTTGTTGTGGCCGCGTGCGTTGTTGCGCCGAGAAAGTTTGGCGCAGCGCCATCTTCCAATTCGGCTCCGGCTTCTTCTGCCGGTGCGAGTGCGGGCAGTACCTGGCAGCCATGGTCCGCGGATGCCGTTCAGAAAGCGATCGCCGCAGGGCAGCCCGTCTTTGTCGACTTCACTGCGAGCTGGTGCCTGAGTTGCCAGGTGAACGAGCGCGTCGCACTCGACCGGCCCGAAGCGATGCAGGCATTTCAGTCCGCAAACGTCCTTCTGCTTCGCGCCGACTGGACCCGCGAGGATCCTGCGATTACGCAGGCTCTGACTGACCTTGGCCGCAGCGGCGTGCCTGTTTATGCGCTGTACACGCCGGGCCAGAGCGCGCCGGAACTCTTGCCGCAGGTGTTGACGCCGGGAATTGTGACGGACGCGGTGAGCAAGCTGCCGCATGGAGCAGCGAAGCAATAGGGACGCGAAGGCTCAAGAAGTGACGGAATTCTCCAGTTGTGCTATCATGCTATCAAAGTACACACTGGGAGAGGAAATCGTGGCCCAATTTCTCATCCGCAAAGTCGACGAACGGGTGAAAGCCCGCGTGCAGCGCCGCGCCAAGCGCAACGGCCGCAGCGTGGAAGCCGAATTGAGGGAAATGATCAGTAAAGCATCTCTGGAGAAAGAGACTCCGGAGGTCGGATTTGGCACTGCGTCGGTGGCACTGTTTAGCGGTAGCGGCGTTTATCTTGACAAACCGATCCGCGAGTGGCGTGGTTACCCTCTCAAGCCGATCAGCTTTGACAAATGATCGTTCTCGACACGAACGTCGTTTCGGAGTTCATGCTTCCGAAACCGGATGCGCGCGTTATTCGTTGGCTTGACGAGCAGCCTCGTGCCTCGATCTGGACATCTTCCGTGACTGTTTTTGAGATTCGCTTTGGCTTGGAGACGATGCCGGCTGGGAAGCGCCAGGCCAGCCTTGCGGCCTGGTTCGAGGGCTGGTTGGTCGAAGTTGTCCAGCAGCGGATCGCGATCTACGACGAAGCGGCGGCGCGTGCAGCGGCAAACCTAGCGTCACAACGCGAGAAACGAGGCCGTCCCGGCGAACTGCGCGACACGATGATCGCCGGGATCGTGCTCGCCTCGCGTGCCGCTCTCGCAACACGAAACGTGAGACACTTCGACGACATTGCGAAGTCGGTCGTGAATCCGTGGGAAGCGTAAGAGCAGAGAACCTGGGAACAGGCGCAGGGGCGCGCCTGTGGGGACGCGATGATTCTCGCCACCGAACGCGACTAGCACCGACGGCATCTTAATGCAGAGGAGGCGCAATGAGCGCGAAAACGAGGCCAACGCACGAGATGCCGGGCGGCCAAACGGAAGACAAGGAAGATGACGGCGTCGTCAACGATTCGCTGGGGACGATCGATCCGGCCGATTCGACGGGACTTGACGAAAAGAAGGAAACCGGCGACGCGAAGAAGAACAACACCCCGAAGCGAGAAGATTAGTGCGTTTCTGTACAGGGGAGCAGGTAGCGCGGATAGAGTAGGTTCAACCTGCCTCCGGCGGATGTGGGGTTGGGCTTGAATTCCCATTTCTCACGCTTTTGAATTGGCGGAGTCTTCATCTCCAACTCGTATTGGTGGGCGAGAAGCGAGATCAATTGGGTGCGCCGGAAGAGCAGGGTACCCGATGGGAAGGCGGTATCCAGCCTCCCGCCGGCCGTGGCAGTCGCGCCGCCCGTAACCTCTGCGAGGCGGACAAAGTCGCGAGGATCAGTGAGCCTGTCGGGCGTGGGGGTGCTGGGACTCGCGATGAGGATTGCCAGGACAGGCACGCCGATTCTCAGTAAGTCATTTTCGATTTTATTCATTGATAACTTGCTCATGTTGTCGCGTCCGTCCGAGACAACGACAATTACGTCGCCCGCCTCGTGCGGCCCCAGCATTTGCAACGCAATCTCAATGTTGTCCCAAAGCGGTGTTTTGTGTATCCCTTTCCCGGGCCACCAAGCCAATATCGAAGGTATTTCCGCACGGGCCGCGGCCTGACTCGCGAAGTTTGTTCGCGTTGAGCCTTTGCCGGAAAAAGCAAGAAACGCAACGGAATCGCCGATTGGAATGGCATCAAGGGCTTCTTCCACATCTTGCCTCACTATTCGGTTGAGATCGTAGCGCGCAAGTGAATCAGGCGTGTTGCGGACGCCCACCATGCTTCCGCTGCGGTCATTGACGAAAACAAACCGCCGTGACGCAGGAGGGGGATTTATCTCTTCGATTGTTATTTCATTGCCCTTCACGGTCGCGCGGAGGTCATTCGCAGTGAGTCCGTCAGTTGGCGCGGAAGCGAGCGCGATCACGGGAACGCTAATTCGACACGACGCCTGGGCTGCCAGTTGCCCGCTATTCGAAAGCGAAGCGACAACTACCAGACATGACAGGATTGCTTTCATTGCACCCCCGGTCCCCCCGCACAGGCAATCTGACTGGCGCGAGCAAATTCTACCATTCAATGTTTTGATCGTGGCCTTGACCGGTTCTGAAGCTAAAGAAAGTATGTGGGGAGGACAAGGCTATTTTTTCTGCTTGCCGATTCTGATGCGGCGAATTTCTTCCATGCGCGCGGCGAGCTGCTTTTCGCGGCCCTCCTGCGTGGGGTGGTAGTAGCTGCGGCCTTTCAGCGATTCCGGAAGGCAGTCCATGTCGGCGACTTTGCCTTCCTCTTCGTGCGCGTAGCGGTAGCCCTTGCCGTAGTCGAGCTCCTTCATTAGCCGCGTGGGCGCGTTGCGCAGGTGCAGTGGCACCGGCTCCTGCCGCGTGTGCTCAATGTCATTCTGCACTGCGCCGAATGCCGTGTACACCGCATTCGATTTTGGCGCGAGCGCGAGATAGACAACTGCTTCGGCCAGCGCCAGGTCGCCTTCGGGAGAGCCGAGAAAATCGTAGGTTTCTTTTGCGGAGAGGCAAAGATGCAGCGCCTCGGGCGCGGCCAGGCCGATGTCTTCAATGGCCATGCGCACGATGCGGCGCGCGAGATAGAGAGGATCTTCGCCGCCGGCGAACATTCTGCCGAGCCAATAAAGCGCCGCGTCAGGATCGGAGTTGCGCACGCTCTTGTGGAGCGCGGAGATCAGGTTGTAGTGCTCTTCGCCTGCTTTGTCGTACATCAGCACGCGCTTCTGCGCGGCTTCGGCGGCGACGGTCTTCGTGATGTGCCTGCTGCCGTCTGCGCTGGCGAGTTGTGCGGCGACTTCGAGCGTGTTGTATGCGTTGCGGACGTCTCCGCTGGAATAGCCTGCGATCAATTCGAGCGCGTCGTCGTCCGCAGTCAGATCGAGAGCGCCCAATCCGCGCTCCTTGTCGGCGAGCGCCCGTCGGAGCAGAGCGGCAACCTGGTCGTCCTTCAGCGGCTCCAGGACGTAGACTCGGCAGCGAGAGAGCAGCGCGGAAATGATTTCGAAAGAAGGATTTTCGGTGGTCGCGCCGATCAGGCGAATCGTGCCTCGCTCCACATAGGGGAGGAACGCGTCCTGCTGCGCCTTGTTGAAGCGGTGAATCTCGTCGACAAAAAGGATTGTCCGCGAGTGAAGTTGCGAGGCTTTGGCCGCCGTGACCATCACCTGCTTGATTTCCTTGATGCCGCTGGTGACAGCAGAGAACTCAATGAAGCTGGCCTTGGTTGTTTCGGCAATGATTTTGGCCAGCGTGGTTTTGCCCACGCCCGGCGGACCCCAGAAGATCATCGAACTGGCATCGTCGCGCTCGATCTGCACGCGCAGAGGTTTGCCCGGGCCGACCAGGTGCTCCTGCCCAAGCAATTCGTCGAGGCTGCGCGGCCGCATACGTTCGGCCAGCGGGGCGCCTCCGGGGTTTAGCGCTTTGGAGGAGAGCTGTGGAGCTTCCGGCTCGATGTCGAATAGGCTCATCGCACGCCTCTTTCGTGCCGAGTGTTGCCCTTATGCGCTGCGCGCTGGCGCGACGCTTCATACAGCAGCACGCTCGCAGCGACCGCGGCGTTCAGGCTTTCCACCGGGCCGGGGCATGGAATTGCGATCGTGCTGTCGGCACGTGCGGCGAGAGCGCCGGGTACGCCGTTGCCCTCGTTGCCGATGATGAGAGCAACGGGGCGGGCGAGGCCGGCGGAGTCTGCTTCCTGAGCGGCGCGCGAGAGGGTGGCAAAGATTGTGAGGCCGGCAGCGTGCAAGCGGGGAATGCACTCGTCGATTTCTGACGAGATCACCGGCACACGAAACACGCTGCCCGCCGAGGCGCGGACGGCCTTTGCATTCCACGCGCTTACGGTTCCCGGCAGGCTGATGACACCTGTTGCGCCGAATGCCTCAGCGGAGCGCAGAATCGTGCCCAGATTGCCGGGATCCTGAAGGCCGGCAAGCACGATGACCAGCGGGACTTTTTCCTGGTTTTGGTTGAGAACTTGCGTCCACGACCAATTCGGCGGCTCGACCAGCGCGGCGATCGATTGCGGCGTTTCGGTGGCCAGCGCCTGGTCGAGGAGTTTCTTCGGTAGCTCGAGAATTTCGGTTTCAGGCGGGAGCTTTAGTGCGTCAAGCAGCCGCTCAGAACCTTGCGCTGCAAAAACAGTGGCGACGCGCAAACCCGCGCGCAACGCCTCCTGGATCAGATTCGGCCCTTCGATGCCTACGAGCGCACCTGCGCCGCGGCCCGGTGCGCTGAGCGCCTTTCGCAGCTCCTTGAGGCGCGCATTCTGCTTGCTTTCCACTATGCGGACCGGCATCGATTGGAATCCTCTTACCACTGTCGAGATTCTACGGCGTTTTGGCGGCTGCGAGCAGTCGTGCGCCGATCGCTCAGCGTGAACCGAACTTGCACCGCAGCTAGTGCTGTGATAGCTTCCGATTTTGTAGCGTCTACTTTTATTCGGGACCCGAGGTAAGCCTGCTTGTCCGCGGAGATATTGCGCGTCCATCCCGATGAACCCCAACCAGACCGGATCGATTACATCGTCTCCTGCCTGCGCAAAGGGGGTGTCATCGCCCTGCCGACCGACACTTTCTACGGCCTGGCCGTGGACCCGGTGAACCTTGCCGCAGTGGAACAGATTTACCAGATCAAGACGCGGCAGAAGCACAAGCCGCTCTCGCTGCTGATCTCCGGCTTGTCGCAGGCATACGAACTGGCGCGCGATACCGATCCGCAACTGGACAAGCTGGCAGACCGCTTCTGGCCGGGGCCGCTGACCATCATCGTGCGCGCGGGAACCAAACTGCCGCTGCGCTCAACAGCCAACACAGGCAACGTGGCTCTGCGCGTGCCCGATGCTGCAATTGCCCGCGCTGTTGTGGAGCGCTTCGGCCTGCCTATCACGGCCACGTCGGCGAACTTACAGGGCGCCACGGAGTGTACCAACGCCGCCTGTGTGCGGGACCAGATTGGCGACCGGATTCCGCTGATCGTGGATGGCGGGCCGACGGGGCGCGCGCAGCCAACCACCATCGTCGATCTGACACTTGGCGAGGGGCGCTGGGAGGTGCTGCGCGAGGGCGCAATCCCCACTCACGAAATTGTGATGACCCTGCAGCGATAAGATGGTGCGCATGGTGCGCAAGTCCAAACCGAAGCGCCGCAACTGGGCGCTGCGAACTGCGCTGGTGTTGGTTCTTGCTTTGCTGGCCGGCGCTTTTGCGTGGTGCCGCTGGGTTTACATACAGATTGAGAGCTACGCCGGGCAGGATCAGGCCGCACCCGCGGACGCCATCGGGGTACTCGGCGCGGCGGAATACGATGGCCGTCCTTCGCCTGTCTATCGCGCGCGGCTTGACCATGCGCTGGTCCTTTACCATCGCGGCATTGCGCCGCTGATCATTACACTTGGCGGCCCGGGCGGCGATCAGTACACTGAGGGGTCAGTCGGCGCCGATTATCTGATCAGCAGAGGCGTGCCGGAGCAGGCCATTATCGCTGAGACCGAAAGCCGCAACACGGAAGAATCGGCGCGCAGAATCGCCGTGATCGCTCGCGTGAATGGGCTGCATAGACTGGTGGTGGTGAGCGATGACACACACATGTTCCGCATCCATGCCATCTGCGAGGCCGAAGGGCTGGATGTGCTGACTTCGCCGCGCCCGCGTCCGGCGGTTGAAGATAAAACGCTCGAAGTGGAGCGAATTGCCCACGAGATTCTGAGTTACACCTTTTGGCGGCTGCATTTGCACTGAATCAGCGGAGCTGGCGGGGTTAGCGGGGTTGGCC